>NZ_JAQITE010000001.1 GCF_028618595.1 Bartonella sp. AU18XJBT
GTCAAAATCTATTTTGACAAAACCCGCATTTAATGCTAAAAAATAACCATAAAAACAACAAATTACCACGTATTCCTACCTAATCCAACCTCTTCCCACTTAGTATAAAACCTACTGTCAAACTACAGTTATTGTAGCTGTATGTATGTAGCTTGCCAGCGGGTTTTGTATATTTTTCCACTCGGTTTTGTGCCAATTTATTTTTTCTCAAAGTTTTTCTAAGATTCGTAATTTCTTGTGAAGCATCTATTGGATTGGGGGGCTTAGATCATAAGATAACAATTTTTAACCTAGATGGATTTTTCTGAAAAGTTACCGTTGTCTATTAGGTCGTTAAAGCCGTGTAAAATAAGCTTGAAAAGCGAGATGGACAATTCCCATTGGTTCATGACGTTGCTTGGCAACAATAACTTTATTTCTTACCATCCCGAGAATAATTTTTCAGTATTGGCGGCGGATCTTTTGCTGCCTTTTTAAAAGAATTTGGTGTTACTTTTGAGCTGACGGATTTTTTTACAGCCCCAGTATTAAAAGATCAATTTAAAATGATGAACAATGACAAGAAAAACAAATGTTAAACAAATCAAAAATTGACTTATCATTAGAGAATAATTTTTGCTCAAAAGTACGTTTTTTACCGAAATTATGCCCTAAAATGAAGGTTGTTGATTTTCCAAATGGAGTATCTTCTGTTAATTCAACATTTGCTTCAGACACATTCAATATTGTCTCTGCTAAAAATTTACAAGAAACTATACCTGTAGACCAAGCAAAATCTATAATCGATTCCTTTAATGCGCAAAAACTGCCTTTAGCTTGGTGGGTTGGACCGCATTCGTCTCATTATAAAGTTGATGAAATTCTCTTATCTATGGGTTTAGAGCATGTTGAAACAGAGGTAGGAATGGCAGCTTTAGCACAAAATATAGACTCACATGTTACTTCTATGCCGGATAACTTCAAAATCAAGGAAGTTGAATCACTTCAAGATTTTAGAGATTACGGAAATGTTATGGCATCAGTATTCGAGCCTTTTGATGAAGAAGCGGTTATATTTTATGAAACAATAGGCCGTTGTTATAAAAAAGACTCTGATGTAGAGATGTTCGTTGGTTATATAAACAATAGTCCTGTAGCAATATGTTTTTGTATGAAAGCAGATGGTGTTGGTGGAGTGTATGATATTGTCACCAATCCAGATTTTCAGAAAAGAGGTGTTGGGACATTAATGACAAAAATTGCTATTGAACATTTAAAAAGAAAGAAATGTCATGTTATTGGTATGCAAGCCTCTCACGAGGGAATTGGCATTTATAAAAAATTGGGTTTTATAAACTTTGGTGAATTCAAAGTTTATTCCAATAAACACATAATCATTGAGCAATGAATTCTTTTCATCGATAAACGAACTTATTATTTTCAGCAAAACTCAAATACAGAAAACCAATCTATACAACCAAAAAAGTTTATCCAATCCCCTTTAATACTGATAGTGAAAAGCTAAAATCAGTTATTACAAATATAATTATTTCAAATGACGCACTCAAATTTTCTTACTTTTATAATTTTCAGGATCATTGTCTTAAAAAAGATATCTATCACAGATCTAAGTTGAACAAGTGAAAATTTTATTTGATATGATTGATAATTTACTGTCTGTTACTGATAATTATAAAAAACTCGAAAAAGCAAATATTTAAAACTACAATTATATCATAGTTTGTTAGATGGTTAGTCTGTTAGTCAATTAATAGAAAAAATCTTCGCTTTATACAATAACCAAAGGAGCTTAAAAACCCTTTTAAAGGTCCTTTAAAAATCCTTTATGTATATTGTTTTTTTATATCACAGTTGATGATAAGGAATCTCTCACGCTAATTGTATTATTTTTACACGAAATAAACTGTTTTCACCTACTATTTAGAATAAATTAAGTTTTTGAGAATTCTGACACATTATTTGAAATGACAAAAGAAATTTTCCCTTGTACTTGTGCAAACAGCGTGAACATCCTTTTATAAACCTCTTTCTTGAACAAATTCTTATCCAGAATAATCTTCAACACAAAAATAAATCAATAATTTGATTTATAAAGATAATTTATCATTATTCATATTGAGCAAGCGTCTCAAATATCATAGGATTATCTCATTTCAAATCTCTATATATTAAATCACTCACAATCATCTGCTTACACATCACGAGCGGAATTGACGTATCAATAAAATTCACTTGAAGAAATGAATTAAAGTTCTTCTTATGAATGCTCTAAAATACCAAAACTTATCGCAACATTGGGAGCTAAAAATAATATAGGGGACACCCCTTTCACCTTAAAAAGGTAAAAATGAAAGCATAATGGCTTTATACACTTCATAGAGGTTTTAGAACATTCACGGACGTTATTATAAAATGGATGTGACACACCTTAAAATAAACATGTGAATTAACAATATAAGTGCATTCTCCTTGAAGCATACTATTTTACATGAGGAACATAACTTCAATCAACGTAAAATAAGGTGTTGAACAGTCATAGCACACAATAAAATCAGATCAGTTTAAATACTTAATAATGAAATCCGTTAAATGACAGAATAAAAATTCAAGTTTGAAAAGATTAAACCACACGCTACAGGTCTATTGAAACTCCGATTGTGCAATCGACTACCTTCTCGCTAGAACTAAGTCACTATAAATATAAAAACCTTAAAACCCGCTCTAAATCCGTAAAAGTTTCTAGATCTTGCTGCATTAAATGTTGAAACTCCTCATGAGTGCTCATCTGAAACGCCAATAATTCCATAAAGCAGTTCCATAAAAAGAAGATAATGACGTTGTAATATCCGAAAAAATTCACCTCATCACCTAAAAGATCATTGATAACTCCATCAGGACGTATCAATTACCATTTAGAAAACCCTACCCATGCCGACAAAAACTCTGTAAATGTTAGATATATTCAATAATTTTGATAACGATTTTGGCTCATCCTGTTTTGCTACCAATGTAAGAAACAGCAAATATAGTGGGATCAGCCAGCTTCAATATCACTTTGTAAAAGGTCTTTCCTTCTATCCTTTTTGCTATCAAATCCTGATTTACAATTCCTTTCTCTCCTTTTTATACTCAAAATTGCCTCTGAAACAGGATAGATTAATCGTAAAAAATATATAAAAGAAATAGATTATAACATTTTTTTCTCATCCTTCTTAATACAAAATAACTGTTAAGCTACAATGCGCTAACATTTATCAGTCATAAGTCCAAAGTAGCATGTAATAACGAAACAAATTCATAGAGTGAAGATTTTTCACAATCAATTATTGTATTAATCTTTCCATAATGCGTAAAAATGATGAAGCGGCCCTCGCCCTTTCCCTACTTTTAAAGCATTTGAGGCAGTTAAAGCGCCATGCAAATAATCTTTTGCTTGTTTAACAGCGCAATCCAAAGGTTGGGTAGGTAACAAAGCTGCAATAGCGGCAGAAATGGTACACCCTGTCCCGTGATCATGAGTGGTTGAAAGACGAGAAGCTTCAAGTATAATAAGGTTTTCACGATCACAATAAAGATCTGGACTAGAATAATCGTAATTTTCTGTACTATTCTTGGTAAGCGTATTCAAATGTCCCCCTTTTAACAGAACTGCATGACACCCTAGCGCCAAGAATCGTGGAGCATATTGATACATAGTCTCTAAAGACCATTGCACTTCACCTCCCAATAACAGTGCAGCTTCAGGCAAATTTGGCGTGATCAAAGTTGACATCGGCACAAGAACATCACGCATAATTTCAATTGCATCAGACTTTAAAAGAACATCAGCACTTTTTGCAACCATAACCGGATCAAAAACAATGGAACGCGCTTTATGATAAGTAAGACGTTCTGCAATAACCTGTGCAATCTGAGCATTTGCAACCATACCAATTTTAACGGCATCAACATGGATATCCTCAAAAACAGAATCAATTTGATCTGCCACAAAAGAAGCATCTAATGCCTGAAAAGAACGCACACCCTGAGTATTTTGTGCAACAACAGCTGTAACCACACTCATACCATAAGTTTTCATAGCTGAAAAAACCTTCAAATCCGCCTGCATTCCAGCGCCACCAGAAGGATCTGTTCCCGCAATAGATAAAATCCGTGGAATAAAAAGTTTATCTTTTTGTAATTCCATCAACCTCGTTCCTTCTGTTTTTAAATATCGGAAAATGAGTTACCGAAAAAATAGATGCTTGAAAAAACATAAAGAAGATGTTTTCTCATGTGAATTATATTATATACGAAGTCTTCTTATAGATATAAAATGGAAAATGTAGTGCTTATCCTTCGTTCTATTCTTTTTACGTTCGCTTTTTATACAACGACTTTCATACAAATGATTCTTTACGCTCCCGTTTATTTTTTAATGCCCCGCAAAAAGGCATGGATTGTCCCTAAAACATGGGCGCGCGTTACACTCTTTTTGCAAAAATACATCGCAGGTACAAGTTATGAAATTGAGGGTTTAGAAAATCTTCCCAAAGGCGCCTATATCATTGCTCCAAAGCATCAATCGGCTTGGGAAACTTTCAGTCTTGTTCCCTATTTAGATGATCCCACTCTCATTTTAAAACGTGAATTGATGTGGATTCCATTGTTTGGCTGGTATATGGCAAAAACACAAATTATCCCCATTAACCGCACAACGCCTATCAAGTCCTTAAAAATGATTATACAAAAAGCAAAAGAGAAAGTAAAACAAGGGCGCCAAATCTTAATTTTTCCCGAAGGAACACGCCGACAACCCGGTCAAGAACCAGATTATAAGTCAGGAATTGTCGCGCTCTATCATGAATTAGGGCTTCAAGTTGTGCCTATTGCACACAATGCGGGTTTATATTGGCCACGCAATAATTTTCGCCGCTATCCCGGAACAATTCGTGTCCGTATTCTTCCCCCGATAGAGGCTGGTTTAAGCAAACATGATTTTCTAGATCAACTTGTCCAAAAAACTGAAAAAGCGTGTGATGAACTGCTTCTCTTAGCAGCTCAAGATCCTACCCCTCCCCCTATGCCACCATACGCTGTTCAGAAACTTCAAAAACTAAATCATCATGAAACAATGCACTAATTGGTCAGAATAACGTATCACTTTGTATATTGAATGCAGCATATGGAAAAAAAATATAAGAAAGATACTTCAAACTTTCTAATTCAAAATTATAAAACACATGTACATTACAAGAAATGATCAATGTGTGAATTTTTTTTTGAGAAATAATTCCTTCTCTCTTTAAAATCATTTAAAAAACATACATCACATTGATTTACAATGATATTTTATAGCCATTCAACTTGAATGGGAATCCTGAATACCGTAAGATTCTCTCATTTCAAATCTATTTGATGTTGAATCAATTAGAATCATTTGCTTGCACATTACAAGCGGGGATACCTCGAGTGAATAAAATGATACAAGAAAAGATTAAAATTTTTTTTACGAACCGTCTCAATCTCAAGTGCCCAGAGCTATCCTCACAGGAGGTCAAGAAAAATGTATGATTATGCCGATTCATTCCTTCCTGAGAAACATAAATCCCCCCAAATATCTGAAATCTTGTACAATCTTCATTATTTAAAAAGTATTTCTTGAGATACTTAAGTCATCAAACCAAATTCAAGGGGAAAATTAAAGATGAGTATTGGTTTTTATCTCCGAGACACAACGGATACAGTAATTAACCATCTTTCCTTCCTAACCTAGACTTAAAAGCTTTGTGTGCTACATTAAAACAATTCTAAATAACGAATAAGAGGGAACTAGATTTAAATTAATGCAACGTCTCTTCTATAATTTATTTTTTTCTTTCATTTTGATTTTATCCAGCGCTGTTGCTCAAGCACAGCCTTTTATTTCTGTTGATGTTACAACGGGGCATATCTTAAAACATAATCAAGCTTTTGAGCGTTGGTATCCTGCTTCCTTGACAAAGTTAATGACCGCTTATGTTATTTTTCGTGCCATGAGCCGAGGAGAAATTTCACCAAACAAACATATCACCATTAGCGAATACGCCGCAAAAGCTCCCTCATATCGTTCAGGCTATAAAGCTGGTTCTGTACTCACACTTGATACAGCTTTAAGTATCACCATGGTTAAATCAACCAATGATTTGGCCATTGCCATGAGTGAAGCCGTTGCAGGCTCACAGAAAGATTTTGTACGTAAAATGAATAGCGAAGCTAAACGTTTAGGCATGTTTGGCACCCATTTTGCGAACGCAAGTGGTTTGCCAGACCCTCAAAACTACTCCACAGCACGCGATATTGCTCTCTTAGCTGTTCAGATACGTCGAGAATTTCCACAATATGCTCATTATTTTTCTATTCCAGCCATTGATTTTGGTAATAATCGAAAAATCCAGCATAACTCAAACAACCTCATTGGCCGTTTTTATGGAATAGACGGAATGAAAACAGGCTTTATTTGTGCCTCTGGTTTTAATCTTGTTGCCTCAGCCACCCGCAATAAACGTACAATTATTGCTGTCATTCTGGGTGCTAACAACATAAGTGAAAGAGAAGAAAAAGCTGCACAACTTCTTGAAACAGGATTTTTGCATCAAGGAAGCCCCCAATTAACACTAGCAACATTAAAACCCTATGGGAGAAACATAACACAAGCCAACAATATGAGGCAACAAACATGCACACCTGAAGCCATAAAAATGCATGCAAATTCATATGATGATCAAGGAAATATTATTCTCACCTCACCTTTTATCACTGCTCCACCTTCTTTTTCTCATCCTTTATCAGTACACCTCATTCATACGCCACAAACACCTAAAATAACAGTAAAACCACTAAGAAAACCCTATATTCCGTATAAAAGGCACGCAAACCATTCTATAAAAAGCCATAAATCATAATCTACAATTAATTATAATGCTTTGATTTATAATGATAAATTAATTATTTTGTACCTTATGTCAGCACCACAAGTATGTAAGATTCTCTCATTTCAAATCTGTATTTGTTGAATCAATAAACACCAGTCTCTTGCGCGCCACAAGGTGGATGAACATGTAGATAAAATAATTAAAACAAAGAATAAAAATTCTTCCTATAAGTCCTTTCAAGAACCAAGAATTATCATAACATTGACGCTAAAAAGTGTATGATATACCCACGTGCACTTAACCTTATAAGCGTAAAGATAGTAATACAATGGATTATAGGAGATTGACCATTATATCCCTCGCGGATACCATTATAAATTGGTGAGACGTACTGAGATATGTTTTTTTAAACAAAACTACGGTTGATGATTAATATGAAAATAAAGCGCATCCCTCTCACGCTTATTACTGGTTTTTTAGGCTCTGGCAAAACAACTTTGCTTAACCGTATGCTACAAGACCCTCTTTTAACAGAATGTGCTGTTATTATCAATGAATTCGGCGAAATCAGTATTGATCACCTTCTAGTTGAAAAAACGACAGAAGGAATTATTGAGCTTGCCAATGGTTGCTTATGCTGCAATTTACGTAGTGATCTCATCGATACATTAATTGATTTAATAAATCGCGTTCAGACAGGACAGATCAAACAACTCCATCATATTATCATTGAAACCACAGGGATGGCTGATCCCGCCCCTATTTTACAAATACTTTTAAGCCACCCGTTATTTATTCAAACATTGTCCATAAATGCTGTCCTTGTAACATTTGATACATTAAGCACACTTTCCATATGTGAGCGCTATCCTGAAATATATAAACAATTAATATTTGCTGATAAAATTATTTTCACCAAAACAGATCTTAGAGATCCACAAACGCTTTCAGATACACTCCTTAACACACTTAAAACAATGAATCCTACAGCACAAATCATTGACGCCCATTCTGAAGGTTTCTATGCAAATATGTTAATAAATAACACATTCTGGGATGAAAAAGTAGAAAATACAAAACTTAAACAAAATCTTACGACCACCCCACATGATCATACTCCTCATAAAACCATTCGTACCTTTTCACTCAACTGTGAGGGTCCTGTTGATTACGCCACAATTGAAGCTTTTTTAGATATCCTACAAGAGCGTTATGGTACAAAACTATTACGTATTAAAGCAATTATCGCATTGCGTGATGACCCTTGTCGCCCACTTGTATTACATGGCGTACAAACATTTTTTCATGCTCCCATAAGATTACCAGCATGGACAAAAGGAATAAAACAAACACGTTTTGTCATCATTGCCGATGGTGTTGAAAAAGAAGCAATACAAAAGCTCCTCAATGCTTTTTTTAATAAACCAGCAATAGATACTGCAGACAAAACAGCTCTCTTAGAAAATCCTCTAGTCATTCCAGGAATGAAATTTTAATTTTTTCTCCCCTTCAATGATACAACATTAAATTCATTGGCACCACCATCTTTATGCTTTTAAAGGAGTAAACCGGCACCATCACACACTTTGCTAATTCCCAATGTTGAAACAAAAAGCTCTTGGCACTTGAGACGGTACGTAAAAAGCATATTAGTCTTTTCTTGCACCGTTTCACCCACACAGCTATCCTCGCTCGTAATGTACAAGCAAATAATTCTAATTGATTCAACATAGAACAGCTTTGAAATGAGAGAATCCTACGATATTCAGAATTCTAATTCAAGTCGAACAACGCTAAAATAGCATTATAAATCAATATGTTATAATTTTATAAAACCTTTCATAAATATTCTTATTCAAGTTTATTCACATAATGGAATAAAAAATAAGAAAATACATATTTTTAACAATGCTTTCCACACCATAATGCCTCCCATAAAATTATTCGTACCTTTTCACTGGACGGCAAAATTCCCATAGACTACCACAATTGAAACTTTTTAGCTTTCTTACAAAACCGCATGACGCAAAATAACCACGTAGTAAAACACTCCAGCGCTAACATATTACCTTTATTTGTAAAATAATCGCCCTCACACAAAATAGAACATCATTGTATCACGAATTCACGCATTCGTTTAAAAACACCGTCTCTCAATACGCATCATCCCTATTTCAAGACGCTACCCATAAATAATATAATACAAAATTCTCCATGAAATATATGAGCCCCATTCCTCATCTTTACTTTATAAATGTGCAAGCTGGTAGCCTCATATTTTTTCAAGTTAAAAATATTTTGGAAAACTTGGTACTTTAGAGTACTCATGAAAACTATCTGTATTCCTTTCTTTAAGAGTTTTATTCACATACCAATCCAATTTTATGGCGTACAAAAAATGGTTTCGATTAATTCATCATAAACAGATTTTAAGATAAAAGAATCTGATGATATTGAGTCCCTCAATTCAAATTGTAAAATGATAAATTATTACAAATCAAATTGTTATGGTAAAATTTTAATATCCATCAACCTGTAATCAAATTGTTTTCTCTCTAAATGTGCTTCATCTGCAAACCACTTCATGTGACTTATTTCACAAACAGATTGGACAAATTCTTGGCTCTAAAATAGTCTGCTCAACTCTATGATTTACTCCAGCTAATTGAAATCAAAATCCCTGTTGAGGCAAAAAACCAAAATCAGACAGAGGCAATATCGCATTTTAAAATATGTGAATGTATCTTATATAACAGCGACAAGATAATATTTTACAGCATGAAAGAATAAAACTCTTTGAAAGAAATAAAAAGAGAGGTACATTTTATGTTAACTTACTCTTCACTAAAAACGAAGATTGGCACCAGTACTGATGTGCAAACAATCCAACTTCTTTGAGAAAATTCCTCTTGGTTTCTCACTTCATCTGATTTACTCACATAAGGCTCTATGAAAAAAATCTGCGCTTTAAAAGATGGACTACTCACTTAAACACCTTATGCGTAAAGTTTTTGCATATCCTGTATCGCCATTTATAAGTGATCGTGTTTACGGCACAGCAGGATACAATAACACTCACTGTATTAAAGAAACTGAAGTTTTATCAATATCGCGATTAAAAACGTAACGTTTTCCATAAACTTCAACAGTTGGAGGTTGACGATTTTTTTCAAAAAAATCATAACCTTTCTTAAGCATAACCCAGAATTGATAGTGAGGATCTTTGCTATGACGTGACATATTATCCTCGGTCATGCGGAAAGGAAAAGCCTGCAACTGAAACTCTCTTTGTCCTCCTTTAAAAGCATCCCGTGCAAACGCATAAATCTGAGCCATGTTCTTATCACTCATAGAATAACAACCTGCGGAAAAGCAAGAACCATGCACCATAAGATTGCTTCCTGTACGACCATTTTCCTGATCATAAAGGTTAGGAAATCCTATATTAAAAGAAAGATAGTATTTTGAATAAGGATTCATTTGGTTTGCGCTAATAGTATAAAAACCCTCTGGTGTCTGAAGATCCCCTTCTTTATATTTAGGTCCAAGCTTACCAGACCATTTGCAAATGCCATAGCGAGCAACCAAGATAAAAGTCCCTGAACGAGATTGCTTCCAAACTTCAGCAAGATTTTCTTCCTTGAAAAATCGCATTACAATTGGTGCATAAGGATCAATATCGTACAAAGCCATTCTATTCTGGATTTCTTGCGGCAACGGCTGCTCAACCTTAGCACGAATAGAAGCTGGTAATCTTCCTTCACATGCCGTCAATATTCCCATTACAACCAACACACACACAGCGAGGAATCTGCTAAATGTCATCGAATAAAACTCCAATCCAACACCCCTCACAAAAAATAACCTATGTTAGAGATCGACCAATTTGAAGATATTTTTCCCTTCGCTCTTGTTTAAGAGCTTCACCATCTTTTCCAGCCATAGCTTTTAAAGCCTCTGAAATAACATCACCCGTTGCATCAATGACAATCTCTTTGCCACGATGCGCTCCCCCTAAAGGTTCCGAAATAATGCCATCAATAATCTTTAAGCGATACAAATCTTGAGCGGTAATACGCATATTCATTGCAGCATCTTTTGCACGAGCTGGATCACGCCATAAGATAGAAGCTGCTCCTTCTGGAGAAATAACAGAGTAAATTGCGTGCTCCAACATATAAACTTTGTTGGCAGCCGCGATTGCTATCGCCCCTCCAGAACCGCCTTCTCCAATAACAACGGAAACCACAGGAACTTTTAGGCGCAAAGTTGCAGCTGTTGATTGAGCAATTGCTTCCGCTTGCCCACGTTCTTCAGCGCTTACCCCAGGATAAGCACCTGCTGTATCAATAAAAGTGAGGAGAGGCAAACCAAAGCGGTCAGCCATTTCCATAATACGTACAGCTTTACGATAGCCTTCTGGACGTGCAGAACCAAAATTATAGCGCAAACGTGTTTGCGTATCGTGACCTTTCTCCTGACCGATATAAGCAACGGCCTCACCTTTAAAGCGTGCAAATCCTGCTTGAATAGCCTCATCTTCAGCAAACTTGCGATCTCCGGCCAAAGGCGTAACATCACTCAATAGGCGTTTAGAATAGTCCATAAAATGGGGACGATCAGGATGACGAGCGACTTGTGTTTTTTGCCACGGCGATAATTTTTTATAAATATCGCGCAACGCTGTTTGAGATCGCGCTTCAAGACGAGCAATCTCATCGCTCATATCAAGACTGCCTTTTTCCTGAGAAATTTTTTTTAATTCAAGAATTTTCCCATCAAGATCAGCAACTGGTTTTTCAAAATCAAGATAATTATACATTTGTGCCAACTCATTCAGTGTCACTTATACACTTATAATTTGCTTTATAAAGTCTTTTTCAAAAATATCACATTTTCTTTAACGATCCTTTTGCTCATCGGCAAGTGGATGATGCTCATTGACTAAACGATAAAGTCCCTCTTCCAACACGTGGGTATAAATCTGAGTAGTAGAAATATCAGAGTGACCTAACAAATGTTGAACTGCACGCAAATCAGCACCATTTTGCAAAAGATGACTAGCAAAAGCATGACGTAACACATGGGGAGAAAAGCTATCACTTTCTATCCCTGCTCTTCTAGCGAGATTTTTCAACTCCCGCGCAACGACTTGACGAGCAATATATCCTGTCTCGGAATGCGCAGGAAAAAGATAAGGACTTGCGGCATCCTTTCCCTGATCACGCAAGTTTAACCACTGTGAAAGAACTTGGCATGCTTTTTTTGATAAAAGCACCATTCGTTCTTTTTTGCCCTTACCACGAACCAAAACGCTATACTCCTTCCTTCGAACAGACTGAACCGGCAAACTCACCAATTCACTGATGCGTAACCCTGTTGCATACAGCATTTCAATCAATAGCTGAAGACGCAGTGAGCGGAAATACTCTTTAGACCCATAATCTGCTTGATTAACCTCCAACTGTGCCAAATCAAGCAATTTTATCACTGCATCTTCACTCATGATTTTGGGCAAAGGACGCCCCTGACGAGGTGCATCAATATCATGAGAAGGATCATCTGCTCTCAACCCTTCAGCATAAAGAAATTGATAAAACTGACGCAAAGTCGATAAACGGCGTGCTTGCGAAGATGCCGCAAAACCAAAAGTATGCATAAGCGACAAAAGAGCGATTAAATCTTCTTTTTGTGCTGAAAAAAGCGAAACAGAGTGTGAAGACAATTCGTCTTGTGCCCACTGCAAATCATGCTGATAAGCCGCAAGCGTATGAGGTGAAGCCCCTCTCTCCGCACTCATCATTTCAAGAAAATGATCTATCACAGCACCACTTTTCATTTCATTGATTCGCTTCCGTAGAAAGATTCCATGAATCCAAGGGAACATCAATGTACATATCCACACTTACTGGTTCAACCCAAACCACAAGAGCACCCATTATAACGAAAAGAACAGAAAGCAAAATGAAAAGAATCATCAAAAATCTGGTCAATGTTGGCATAAGACAATAACCTACCCAAAAATATTCTATCTTGTATTATGCCTCACAAAGATTAACAGGAATTGACTTTAAGATGGATAAATGCCGAAATAAAGTTATGAAAAGCAATCGACCAAAACGCGTTCCCATAACACAGATAAAGAATCAGCTCTTATCGTCCCTTGATAAAAGAGCACTTGTCCTTGTTGGTCTTATGGGGGCAGGCAAATCAGTGATCGGAAAACGCGTCGCCACCATGCTTCGTTTACCCTTTTATGATTCTGACCAAGAAATTGAAAAAGCTGCACAAATGACAATCACTGAACTCTTTGAAATTTATGGTGAATCCGAATTTCGTGCTCTTGAACAGCGTGTTATTCTAAACCTCATGAAAAAAAATCCCCTTGTTTTAGCAACAGGTGGTGGTGCCTACATAAATGAAAATATCCGAAAAGCCATTCACAAAAATGGTATATCCATATGGCTAAAGGTCGATCTTGATATCCTCATGCAACGTGTCTCAAAGCACCCAACACGCCCCCTGCTTCAAACAGCCAATCCTAAAGAAACCATGCAAAAACTCATGGAACAGCGTTATCCTATCTATGAAAAGGCAAACGTAACAATTAACAGTCATAAAGAAAGCCGTCATACCGTAGCACAAAATGTTATACGATCTGTACAGCACTACCTATACACAGAAATTAACAATAGGGATAACCAGCATGCAAATTAAAACAGTCACCGTTAAACTGGACAAACGCTGTTACGATATCATCATTGGTCCGGGTCTAATTGCACAATCTGCTTCACAGATTAAAAATGCTCTTAACAAAAAAGATCCTCATCCAACGCGCTTGGCACTTGTTACAGATACAAATGTTGCGTCCCTTCATTTGGAGATACTACAAGCAGAGTTAACAAAAAATAACATTCATACTGTCCCTATTATTGTAGAAGCAGGAGAACAATCAAAATCATTTTCAACCCTGCAAGTTGTCATCGATCAAATTCTTGCCGCGCGTTTAGAAAGAGGCGACTGTGTTATTGCTTTTGGCGGTGGTGTCATTGGCGATTTAGCAGGATTTGCTGCAAGTATAATCCGCCGTGGTATGAACTTCATTCAAATGCCCACAACGCTTCTTGCACAAATTGATTCCTCTGTCGGTGGAAAAACAGCCATCAACAGCCAATATGGCAAAAATCTTATTGGTGCTTTTTTTCAACCGCAATGCGTTATTGCTGACACCTGTGTCCTTGATACCCTATCACTGCGCGAATTTCGTGCTGGTTACGCGGAAATGGTCAAATATGGACTCATTAACCAGCCTGATTTTTTTGAATGGCTTGAAAAAAATGGACAAGAAGTCTTTTCTAATGGCCCTATGCGAACAGAGGCCATTGTTCGCTCATGCCAATTTAAAGCCGCCATTGTAGCACGTGACGAACACGAAACAGGAGAACGCGCACTCTTAAATCTCGGCCATACATTCGGACACATGCTTGAAACAGCAACCGCTTATGACTCAAAACGTTTAATTCATGGTGAAGCTGTATCAATTGGAATGATTCTAGCACATCAATTTTCTGCTCAACTAAATTTAATAAGCCCCGCACTTACACAACGCATTGAAGCGCACTTCAAATCTATAGGATTGCCTACACAATTAAAGGATATCCCAGGGAACTTACCAGATGCTGAAACTTTAATGACTCTCATTGCCCAAGATAAAAAAGTCTCAAAAAACAATTTGACCTTCATCTTAACACGCGGACTTGGCCAATCATTTATTGCAAAAAATGTCTCTTCAGAAGCAGTTTTGACTTTTCTGGAACAAAAATTAGCAGAAATTCGTTAATTCATATTGAATATAATTGATTCGTTTTTATACTTCTATTAAAGGAATAAGTATGATGATGTCTGCGTAGCTCAGTAGGATAGAGCACAGGATTCCTAAAGAAATTGGGCATTTTGAGGAGAAATCCTCAAAGTGAATCTGCTCAAATTCGGGGAAAGCTTCATGGGAGACTATATGCCAATCCCGAGCCAAGTCTCTCTTCAAATGAGAGAAAGGTGTAGAGACTGAACGGGCAGCACCTAAAGAGCAAAAGCTTCAAGGTGAAGAGACAGTCCAGACCACAAACAGCCGTGAAAAGCTGGCGGTGAAAATCGAAGTGGTATGAATCCTGGGGTCGCAGGTTCGAATCCTGCCGTAGACACCATCGTATCAATCAAATTATTCTTTGTGCGCAATATAGGAATATAGGGAAGCATCATGAAAAAAACTTTACATATTTTAGGATTTTTCACCGCTTTAAGTTTATCACTCTTCAGCTCAAACAATAGCTTAGCTGGTTCTTTAATCATTGAAGTACCAGACAATCCAGAGCCAAAAACAGAGACCATTACCTACCAGTGTGATACTGGAACAGGTAAAGAGCGCGTTGAGGCAGTCTATCTTAATGCTGACAATATTTCGTTGGTTGATTTCAAATGGAACGGTGATCGTGTCATTGCTGCTAATGTCATCGCGGCGACAGGAGCAAAATTTGCAGGAGCTCAGTATATCTGGTGGGAGAAGAACAAAGAAGTCATGCTTTATGACCTTGCTCAGGATCCAGAAGAAAAAAAACCTATCCTCTGTAAAGATGAGTCAACATTATTATTTTAAATAACACGGGAAATATTATGAAAAAAATTTCTTTTACTAAACAATTTTTCATTACTTTAAGTGTGTTCCTCCTAGGTTCAATTAATGCATTAGCAAGTTCTTTAGTCATTGAAGTACCAGATGATCCAGAACCAACAACAGAGACCGTCTCCTATCAATGCGTTATGGGAACAAGCAAAGAGCATGTTGAGGCAACTTATCATAATGCTGGCAATATTGCGCTTGTTGATTTAAAATGGAACGGTAAGCGCATCATTGGTTCTAATGTAATTGCCGCTTCTGGAGGAAAATATGTAGGTGGTCAATACATTTGGTGGATAACTAAAAATGAAGCCATATTTTACGATCTTATTAATGATCCAAAAGAAGAAAAGCCCATCCACTGTGTAGAAGAAAAAAGCACAGAATAAGGAAGGTTCTTACATTTCAAGAACCGCGCTGGCTCTCATCGCTTGATGTTCCTTCTGACGTGGGTAACTTTTCCTCCGTCTGGTGTGATAAAAGAGCCAGCGGTTTTTCTGACTGTTCTTCTGAATGATGTCGATAAGCTGCTGTATGTGAGAGCAACATAGAAGCTACCGGTGCTGTTAAAAACAAAAAAAACATCAGCAACACTTCATGAAAAACAAAATAATGGTCCACAAATATTGAATAAAGAAATGAAGAAATAAGAATGCTACCAACACCCCAACTCGTACATACTGAAAGCATATGCAAACGCTCATAAAAACTGGAAAAACGCACCAAACCTATTGTTGCGATCAGAGTCAGTCCAGACCCTAATATTAAGAAAACTGTGATAGCAATAGCAACTACAAGCGATACATCATCTTTCATTCAATAATCTCCCCTCGCATGAGAAATTTCGCCAAAGCAATACTCGAGACAGGACCCAACAACCCAATAATGAGAGCTGCTACGAAATAAATGGTTGTTCCTGAACGGATATCGAATGTAAGAAATAAAAGAATAGTGGTTATATAAAGAGCATCCAAACCAACAATCCTATCCTGCGCCCGCGGACCACCAATCAACCGAAACAGCGCGAAAATCACCGCTAAACTTAAAAAAAACTGTGAAAAGAAAAGCCCCCAATAAAGAATCACCATACTCATTAAAAAATCTCCAAAAGCAATTGCTCGTACCGTTGTTTGATCAACTGTTTGTAATCATATCCATTTTTTAAATTTAAGACATGAAGCAAAAGTTCACCTTTTTTACTATTATAGGCAACCCAAGCCGTTCCAGGAGTTACCGAAAGGATGCATGCTAAAATAGCCAAAGCAGTGCGATTATGAAGCAGAAGAGGTACTACAATAAAACCAGATTTCTGCTCTCGAGACCTCTTTGTTAAAACAAACCAAGCAACCGAAACATTTGAGAATATAGAATCTATAAATACTCGAAAACCCAGACGAAAAACCGCACTCCAGCTTTTAATAACAGCTTTCTCTGGCTCCAGAAGCCATATCATCCAACCACAAAACAAAGCGGTTAAAATCCCTAAAAGCAATTGCCCTAAACTAAAACCATTTAAAATAAGCCACATAAGGACAATAACACCACTGAAAAAGGGGGAAGGACAAAAACGATTCACTTATTCATCTCCCTATTTTCGAGAGAAAAATCCGTTAAAACGCCCTCAATATAATTTTGAGGTTCATACAAAGACTTAGCTGTTTCAGACATATAATGACTAACAGGACCGGCTACAATTGTTATAAGAAAACACAAAGCAAGGAGAACGGCAATAGGTGCAAATTCTATCACCTGCACACGGGGAACGCGGACTTCAAGAGAAACCCAAAAAGTTCGAATCCCCGTTCGTGTCAATGCAATCAAAGCCGCAAAACCAGAGAGAGTGACAAAAACAACAAAAAGCCAATCTTGGTAAACCGGAAGAGAGGCAGAAAAATCCTCTCTACTGTGGTTTAAAATTGCCATGAACATCATAAGTTTAGCAACAAAACCAGAAAAAGGTGGCAACCCAACAATCAAAATGGCACAGATACCAAAACACGCTCCAAGAATTGCTAGGGTTACTGGAAAATAGGTACCAACTTCATCCTCTTCCTCCTCTTCATCGTCACCATACACCTCCATTGTAACAGCAAGAACATTAGCAGCCACATCTTGACAGCGCTCAACCAACTCTACCAAAAGAAAAAAGGCTCCCAGTGCTAAAGTTGAGGAAACAATATAAAAAAGTGCGCCTGCTGTCAGTGCTGCATTGCCGATCCCGATCGCAGCCAACAACGTACCAGAAGAGACAAGGACGCTATAAGCTGCCAAACGCACCAAAACTTGACTTGCTAATACCCCAATAAAACCAACAATCATAGTGGCAAGCCCACCATAAAACAAAACCGTATGACCAAAATGGCTAAAATACACACTTTCAGGACCAAACCATAGCAGCGTTAAACGTAAAATAACATAAATACCAACCTTGCTCAAAAGTGCAAAAGAAGCTCCAACTGGCGCTGCTGCTGCACTGTAAGTTGGCACCAACCAAAAATTAAGCGGCCACATACCCGCCTTAAGCAAAAAAGCAATACCTAAAAGTGCAACACCTATTTCGAACAAAACAACATCTGTGGAAGATATATATTTTATTTTAACAGCCAAATCGGCCATATTAAGAGTACCAACGACTCCATAAATGAGCGCTATACCAACTAAAAAAAATAATGAAGCAACAAGATTAACCACGACATAATGCAACCCTGCGCGCACACGCGTCTGACCAGAACCATGCAAAGCAAGCCCATAAGAAGCCGTTAACATAACTTCAAAAAACACAAATAAATTAAATAAATCGCCGGTCAAAAAAGCGCCATTTATCCCCACCATAAAAAATTGCATCAGTGACTGAAAATGAGAACCAGCTTTGTACCAATGAGCCCGCGCAAAAACCAACACGCTAATCACCAACAAGCTGGAAAGTAAAAGCATCATAGCGCTTAAGCGATCAAGGACTAAAACAATTCCGAAGGAAGAAGGCCAATTGCCAAGTCGATAAACATCGCAAGCCGGTGCTATCTCAAGAGTACGCATAACCAATAAAATGGCAGTAACAACCAACAGTCCCGCAGAAGAAAGACTGATGAATGATTTAAATTTTGCACGACGTTCATCATAAAAAAGAAGAAGTGCTCCAGTGATTAACGGCAAAAGAATAGGCAAAATAAGGAGATGATGCACCCCTACTTCCATTATTGCACCTCACGTCCATCAACGTGATCAGAACCTGTTAAACCGCGTGAAACCAGAAGAATAACTAAAAATAAAGCTGTTGTTGCAAAACCAATCACAATCGCAGTTAAAACCAAAGCTTGTGGGAGAGGATCGACATAATTAGCTGGATTAATAACAGTGTTAGGATCAACAATTGGGGCAGCATTACTACGCGGTCTACTCATTGAAAACATAAAAAGATTCACACCATAAGAAAGTAGAGACAAACCAAGAATAATCTGAAAAGTTCTTGGACGTAAAATAAGCCAAATTCCTGATCCAACAAGAATACCAATACCTAAAGAAAGAACAATTTCCATTAATTTTCCTTCTCTTTCAAAACAGGTTTCTTACCGATTCGGTAACTCCGAATTGACTGGTGTGCAAGTGCAATTAAAATGAGAACAGTTGCCCCTAACACAAGAGAAAGCACACCAAAATCAAACAAAAAAGCAGATGCCATGGGAACTTTTCCAATTAACGGAAGATGAATATATCGAAAAAAGGAGGTTAAAAAAGGATATCCAAAAAACCAAGAGCCCATCCCCGTTACGACTGACAACAATAAGCCAAAGCCTATCCAACGCAAAGGTAAAACTCTCAAATGCGTTTCTACCCACCGAATATCGCGTGCAAGATATTGTAAAATAAATCCTATCGCCAAAGTAATACCACCGACAAATCCGCCTCCTGGCAGATCATGACCTCGCATGAATAAATAAACCGCAAAAGCGATAATAACCGGAAAGAACCAACCCATAATGACAGCAGGAACAGTGAGATAATTCAACACCGTATCCCCTACATTTCGATTAGGCTGTGCTATATCAAAAGCTTTCTGAATACGTTGTTGAAAAGGCGCATCAATACTTTCAGGCGCAGGACGAAAACGTCGTAAGAGGGCAAAAACTGTAAGGGAAACAACACCCAAAACCACAATTTCTCCCATGGTATCAAAACCACGGAAATCAACCAACAACACATTCACAACATTGCGACCACCAGCATCAGAGTAAGCCTTGGTGAGAAAAAAATCAGAAATCGTTGTACCTTGAGGACGTGTCATCACTGCAAAAGAGAGCCATGCTACACCAGCACCTCCCACAAGAGCTATGATAAAATCACGGATACGACGCAAGCGCACGAAAAAATGAACAGGCGTTGGAGTAGGATTATGCAAGCGTTTAGGCAACCACCGTAAACCAAGCAATAATAAGACGACTGTAACAACCTCAACAACTAATTGTGTTATTGCTAAATCAGGAGCAGAAAGCCATAAAAAGGTTGCACAAGTCATCAAACCAGCTCCCCCCGATAACATGAGTGATGCAAGACGATGAAACTTTGCTTGCCAAGCAACTAAAAGCGCACATAATCCGCCAACTAACCAAAGAGCGAGAAAAGGAATATCAACTGGAAAAAGTGGTAACGCCCCCACTGGAATGAACCCATCGCACCAAAGTAAAAGACCAACAAATGCAAAACACACCCAAAAAATCCAATGCAACTGTATCTGCAAACGGCGTGTTGACAAAACAGATTCCACCGCACGTGCCCATTTCCAAGAAATAATCACGAGAATGCGTTCAAAAATACGCGGTCCATTCAAGTGACGAAAAAAAGGCGCCCCATCATCACAGGATAAAAAATAACGATGCCCGACAGCATAAAGCAATCCGCCTCCTAATAACGCAACAAAACTCATCACTAATGGAGTATTAAACCCATGCCAAACAGCTAAACTATAAGGGATTGTCATTGGTCCTAAAACAGATACGACCGCATTATCTAAAATAGGTCCTATTGTTAAATTAGGAAAAATACCAACTGCTAAACAAATAAACACCAAAAGCTCCATTGGTAAACGCATAAAATGCGGTGGTTCATGGGGAATTTTGGGTAAATTGACAGGTTTTGGTCCTAAAAAAACACCATGAATAAAGCGTATAGAATAAGTTACACTAAACAAACTAGCCAGCGTTGCTACATAAGGTGCAATCCAATCGAGCCATGATTCCATATGCGTTTCAACAGCTTCAGCAAAAAACATTTCTTTCGATAAAAAACCATTCAACAAAGGAACTCCAGCCATCGCTGCACTTGCAACTAAAGCGAGAGTTGCTGTAATAGGCATAGAACGATAAAGCCCAGACAATTTACGCATATCACGTGTTCCTGTCTCGTGATCAATAATGCCAGCAGCCATAAATAAAGAAGCTTTAAAAGTAGCATGATTGGCCATATGAAAGATCGCTGCAACACATGCAAGTGGACTACCAAGGCTTAAAAGCGTTGTAATTAATCCAAGATGACTAATGGTTGAGTAAGCAAGCAACCCTTTCAAATCTTGCTGAAACATGGAAAAATAGGCACCAAGTAGCAATGTTGAGAGTCCTGAAAAACCAACCAGCCAAAACCAAGATTCTGTCCCAGAGAGTACTGGCCATAAACGAACAAGTAAAAACAACCCTGCTTTTACCATTGTTGCTGAATGTAAATAAGACGATACTGGTGTTGGAGCAGCCATCGCGTTGGGTAGCCAAAAATGAAAGGGAAACTGCGCACTTTTTGTTAATCCCCCTAATAAAATACAAATAAGGATAGGACTATAAAGAGAACTTGACCGGATCATATCTCCAGACTGAAGCACCTTATCCAAATCAAAACTGCCAACAATATACCCAATCAATAAAACCCCAATAAAAAGGGCAAAACCACCAAAACCTGTGATCGTTAGAGCCATACGCGCACCCTCACGCGCACTTGCATTATGGTACCAATAGCCGATCAACAAAAAAGAAAAAATACTGGTGAGTTCCCAGAAAACAACCAAAAAGACGAGATTACCTGATAAAACTATTCCTATCATTGATCCCATAAAGGCCAAAAAAAAGGAAAAAAAACGCGGTACAGAATCCGCCGGATCCATGTAATAGCGTGAATAAATGACAACAAGTAACCCAATCCCTGTAATGAGCAAGCAAAAAAGCCATGACAAACCATCTATACGGAGAATCAAATCACTCCCCCATTCTGGCAGCCAAGAAATATCTAAACGCACTACGTGGTTTCCGCGAACTTCCGGATAAAGCATTATTGTAAAAATAAGACAGAAAAGTGCAACAATCCCAGCAAACCACGCTTCATTATTTTTTGCTGTCGAACGAAAAAATCCTATGATAGCACTTCCACCAAAGGGAAGCAAAACGAGCAATACCAACATTGCTTCCCGTGTTGTCATTCTTTAAACTCCATTTTGCCTTAATATTTTGTCATCGACAAAACAAAAACTTATTTTCTCACCCCCCATTCCACACTTAATGATAATAAGATTTAATAAAACTTAAAAGCATTTAATTTTTTTAAAAAAAACAACGCTTGCATGAAAATATTGCGCACCACACAATTTTCTCTTTATTGTAAGAACAATAACGCCCACGACAAGAAGTAATTAAAATTTTATTTATTTTCTATCCTTTAAAAAAGCGTGATAAACACTGCTTACGCCCCCCATGAAAAGGCTGAAAACTATTATCAATTTTATTATAAGAGCGATAACGCGCACGGCAAGATTCAATATGTTGTTTAAGCATCCATGGCTCTTTTTTTTCTAATTTTTCCGAAGAAGACGTTAAAAATACTTTTTTAGCATTTGATACAACTTTTAATGATGGGCCTTTTGTGCTTAAGTGCGGTGATGTAACAAATGCCATTTCAGGATACCACCAATTATCACTGTATTTACGATAACCACGCCGATAATGACGATAACCTTTAAAACCATTAATTTCTCTACGCCCCGTAAAAATCAAAGGCACCGAACCATCTTGGACAGAAGTCTGTGCAACCAGTTTGGCTTTAGCATCACTCCTATTTTGCCCCCAATTAACAAGAGTGGTTGTTATAATGAAAAAACTGCTAACCAATACAAAAGCTAAAGCGTAACATAATTTTTTTTTCATACTCATAGCAAAAAACTCAACATAATAAACAACAGTAATTACAGAAAGCCTTTCTCTTGCTAGACAGAAACAGATTCTTTTCTTAAGATTCTTTTTTCTTGAGACATTCTGTTACTCTTTGTACTAAACGTTGATCTTGGTAATAAGATCCTTCAAAAAAGAATGAATAAATGATGATAAAAACCCCCTATTATCTTATAGACAAATCGAAACTCATCAAAAACATGCAAACAATTTCTCGTTTACGGGAAATGTCCGGAGCTAAAATTTTACTTGCTTTAAAATGTTTTGCCACATGGAGTGTTTTTGATTTAATGTCTGAATTCATGGATGGAACCACATCATCATCCCTTTATGAACTGCGTTTAGGAAGAGAAAAATTTGGTAAAGAAACCCATGCTTATTCAGTGGCTTGGGCCGATCATGAAATTGATGAAGCCTGTGGCTATACAGACAAAATTATCTTTAACTCAATCCAACAGCTTCAACGCTTTTCTGATGCAACAAAAACCATTCAAAGAGGCTTGAGGTTAAATCCAGGAATCAGCGCATCCAATTTTGATCTTGCCAACCCCTCTCGCCCTTTTAGCCGCTTAGGAGAAACCAATCAAAGCGCTATTAAAGAAGTTCTACCCCTCATAAATGGACTAATGATCCATAATAATTGTGAAAATGCTGATTTTAATCTTTTTAACCAAATGCTTGGGTATATGGAAGAAAAATTTGCAGAACTTTTCGCTGCGGTTGACTGGATAAGCCTTGGCGGTGGTATCCATTTTACGGCTGAAAATTATCCTCTAGAAGCTTTCGCAAAACGCTTAAAACAATTTTCTAAAACTCATGGTGTTACTCTTTTTCTAGAACCAGGAGAAGCTGCTATTACCAAAAGCACCACATTAGAAGTCAGCGTTCTTGACACATTGTATAATGAAAAGAATCTAGCCATCGTCGATAGCTCCATTGAAGCTCATATGCTTGATCTTCTCATTTATCGTGAAAATGCCAAATTAGAACCCAATCAAGGACCACACGAAATTATGATTTGTGGAAAATCTTGTCTTGCCGGCGATGTTTTTGGAACATTTCAATTTCAAAAACCTCTCAAAATAGGCGATAGACTGTCTTTTCAGGATGCAGCAGGTTATACAATGGTCAAGAAAAACTGGTTTAATGGCGTTACAATGCCTGCTATTGTTCTCAAAGAGTGCGATGGTACATTAACACTTCAACGCCAATTTAGCTATAACGACTATCAGGAAAGCCTTTCATAAAGATCAACCATAAAAACGTCATACAACAGTATTAAAAAGGAGATAAACCTACAATGAAAAAAAATATTCTCATTATTGGTGCTGGAGGTGTTGCACAAGTTGTTGCACACAAATGTGCTCAAAACAACGATATTTTTGGTGAAATTCATATTGCTTCACGAACACTCAAAAAATGTGAAGCCATCATTGCTTCTATTAAAGAAAAAAACACAATGAAAGAACAGGGGATTCTCAAAAGCCATTCGCTCAATGCCATGAATGTAGAAGAAACTATAAAGCTCATCCAAAAGACTAAATGTGAAATTGTCATTAATGTTGGTTCTGCCTTTCTTAATATGTCTGTTCTTTCAGCTTGTATTGAAACTAAATGCGCTTATATCGACACAGCGATTCATGAAGACCCATTGAAAATTTGTGAAACACCTCCTTGGTATGGCAATTATGAATGGCCTCGGCGTCAAGAATGTGAAAAAGCTGGTATAACCGCTATTTTAGGAGCAGGTTTTGACCCAGGTGTAGTGAATGCTTATGCAGCATTAGCGCGCGATGATTATTTTGATAAAATCACAGATATTGATATTATTGATATTAATGCCGGAAATCATGGGCGTTGGTTTGCTACAAACTTTGATCCAGAAATTAACTTCCGTGAATTTACAGGACAAGTCTGGTCATGGCAAAATAAAAAATGGACTTCCAATAAAATGTTTGAAGTCAGCCATGAATGGGATCTTCCTGTTGTTGGAAAACAAAAAGCTTATATGACAGGACATGATGAAATTCATTCACTTTCCAAAAATCTTGATGTAGAGAATGTCCGTTTCTGGATGGGATTTAGTGATCGTTATATCACTGTTTTTACAGTTCTAAAAAACCTCGGACTCTTATCCGAACAACCAATTAAAACGGCAGAAGGTCAAGAAGTCGTGCCCTTGAAAGTCGTGAAAGCCGTCTTACCCGACCCTTCTTCTCTCGCCCCAGACTACACAGGAAAAACCTGTATCGGAGATCTTATTAAAGGCGAAAAAGATGGACACTCGGGAGAAATTTTTATCTATAATATAGCCGATCACAAACAAGCTTTTAATGAAACCGGAGCACAGGGTATTTCTTATACAGCCGGTGTACCAGCCGCCGCAGCAGCCCTTCTCATTGCCACAGGTGAATGGGATGTTAAAACTATGGTCAATGTAGAGGAATTACCACCCCGCCCTTTCCTTAAATATCTTGATCATATGGGGCTTCCCACTTTTATAAGAGAACAACAAGAGGATAAAAAATTAGAATTTTAATACCTATAGAAAGCATATGCTTGATTTTTTAAGTTATCAGAAAACTGCCTACTGAAAACAAATTTAATATTCTCATGTAATTATGGTTTTCAAAAAAAATTTAGCTATTCGTTATATTTTGGCAACATTGCGATTTCTTAACAACCTCAAAGAAGAAACATATCATCTTTGATCAAGAAAAACAGAAAAGAAAAAACTAATTTAATCACACTGCATCACTTGTCATTATCATCAAAAAGATAGTGTCATAAACAAAGATAATAAAAATACCGCTCTTTTAAAGAAGAGCGGTATTTTGTAGAATATACAATCCCTGCCCTCTTCATCTTAAATGACAAAGATCCTTAACCCACACCAATCATTAAACAATTCAAGTTCTTTGAGCAAACTCCTCTTGGCTTCCCTCTTTATATGATTCATCATCATATATAACATGTTGATTTATAACAATAAAACATCATTTTCAACTTGATTCATAATGCTGAATACTGTAAGATTCTCTTAATCACAAACTCTCTAACATTGAAGCAATTAAAATCTTTTGTCTGCACATCACAAAAAAAGCGAGCGTGTAAGGTAAAATGTTAAAAGAAAAGAATAAAAATTTCTATTATGAAAACTCTCAAATAACAAAGAGCTTTAGCAATATTGAGAACTGAAAAGTGTATTATAATGTCAGCGTGTACTTTTACTAAACAGAAAGATGATAGTGCACAATAGATCTTATAACAGTTTGAATGAATTTATATATTTCAAGAGGAACTTTACAGCGATACCATTCACGAACACCATCGTGAAGTGGATTTGTGCATTTTGAGAGATGTTTTCTTAAAACAAAGCACGCAAATAAACTCAGAATCCTATCTTAAATACTTTATAACAGTATAAAAACTACCCCATATATAAAACTTTACATAAACCAAACACCACCGCTCTAAACAATCGTGCACAATAGGATAATCAATCAAAACTGTACAACAGAGCTCTAAAACAATAATTATCGAAAAGCATACAACAAATGGAACACTTCAATACAATTGGTTATATTCCTTTTTAAAGTTTTAAAATATTGTTGCATGCTTCACAAATATTTTCTGCTCCCAGAACCTTTTAAAATGTACTTTCTAAAAGCTTTTTAAATATGAAGTGGTTTAGCAAATGTTGCCAAAGCTGCCTCACGCACGGCTTCTGATAAGGTAGGATGCGCATGGCAACAACGTCCCAGATCTTCTGATGAACCACCAAATTCCATCAAAATTGCAATTTCATGGATCATTTCACCAGCACCAAACCCAAGAATATGCCCCCCTAATACCCGATCTGTTTTTTTATCAGAAAGGATTTTAACGAACCCATCACTCTTTTGCATTGCACGTGCACGACCATTGGCCATAAAAGGAAACTTGCCAACATTATATTCAATACCAGCAGTTTTTAGCTCTTCTTCTGTTCTTCCTACACTCGCAATTTCCGGTTGTGTATAAACAACACTAGGAATAACATCAAAATTAACATGCCCTTTTTGACCTGCCAAAATTTCTGCCACCGCAACGCCTTCTTCCTCTGCTTTATGCGCTAACATTGGCCCTTTAACGACATCACCAATCGCATAAATTCCTGGAACATTCGTCTGCCAATGGGCATCAATTGCAATAAATCCGCGTTCATCTAACTGAACACCAGCCTCTTGTAAGCCAAGCCCCTCCGTATACGGAGAACGTCCAGTAGCAATAAGCACAACATCAGCCTCTAAAGTTTCAGCTGCACCACCTTTGACGGCTTCAAAAGTCACCTGAGCAGTTGAGCCAGATTGTGTAATAGCTGTTACTTTTGTTCCCGTCTTATATTCTATTCCCTGTTTTTCCATTAATTTCTGAAATTGCCGTGAAACTTCACCATCCATTGAGCCCAAAACTTTATTAAGATACTCAATAATGGTCACCTTAGCACCTAAACGGCTCCAAACTGATCCAAGTTCTGAACCAATGACACCAGCACCTACTACAATCATATGCGCTGGTACTTTTTCAAGTGAAAGAGCTCCCGTAGAAGAAACAATAGTCTTTTCATCAATTTCAACATTCACCCCTGGAATGCCTGAACTTTCTGAACCGGTAGCAATAATAATATTTTTTGTTTCAATTGTTTGTTTATTACCATCTCTGGCAACAACTTCCACATGACCCGCACTCAAAATTTTGGCTGTCCCAAAAAAAGTATCAACTTTATTTTTTTTCATCAAAAAAGAAACACCACTTGTATTGGCTGTCACCACAGCTTTCTTATGAACCATCATTTGTTCAAGATTAAGCTTAGATTTACCAATAGAAATACCAAGCGTTTCAAAACCATGCTGGGTTTCAGAAAACACTTCTGAAGCATGCAACAACGCTTTAGAAGGAATACAACCAACGTTGAGACATGTTCCTCCTAATGTTGTACGCTTTTCAATAATCGCTACTTTAAGTCCTAGTTGTGCCGCCTTTATTGCTGCTACATAACCACCTGGACCTGCTCCGATCACAGCCACATCATAAGACATCCGTTTCTCCTTTCATCCTGAAAACTGTATTTTACAAATCAAGAACAAGGCGTTCCGGATCCTCTAAGCTTTCCTTAACACGTACAAGGAAAGTTACAGCTTCTTGCCCATCCACAATACGGTGATCATAAGAAAGCGCTAAATACATCATGGGGCGGATCACAACTTGGCCCTCAACAACCATTGCTCGCTCTTTAATCGCATGCATTCCCAAAATACCAGATTGTGGTGCATTCAAAATCGGTGTTGACATCAACGATCCATACACACCACCATTGGTAATGGTAAAAGTCCCGCCCTGCATATCAGAAACGGCTAATTTTCCATCACGCGCAAGGCGCCCCAAACGCCCAATTTCTTTTTCAATCTCTGCCAATGACATTTGATCTGCATCTCGCACGACTGGAACAACAAGCCCTTTATCCGTTCCAACAGCAATTCCAACATTGACATAGTTTTTGTAAACAATATCTGTCCCATCAATCTCGGCATTAACAGCAGGAAGTTCTTTTAATGCATGACAAACAGCCTTGGTAAAAAAACCCATAAAACCAAGTTTAACACCATGTTTCTTTTCAAAAAGATCCTTATAACGCTTACGCAAATCCATCACAGCTGACATATCAACCTCATTAAATGTGGTTAACATTGCTGCTACATTTTGTGCATCTTTAAGACGGCGAGCAATTGTTTGACGCAATTTAGTCATGCGAACCCGCTCTTCACGTGTTTCTTGGACAGGAGTTGCCGAAGAACTTGTCGCAGAAGAAGAGGGTGTAGGGGCATTTGTACTTTGTTTTAATCCACCAAGAACATCTTCTTTAAGAATTTGTCCACGTTTTCCAGAACCTGAAATATCGCTTTTTGTAACATTATTTTCAGCCATCAATTTTGCTGCTGAAGGAGAAGGAGGCATTGCACTGCTCGAAGCAGACTTCTCCGATTCAGATGAAGCCACTGGAACAAGTGTAGCAGAAGGTGAAGATGATTGGGAGACACCAGCTTCTCCAGCTTCCACCACTCCTAAAAGAGCCTTTACTTCAACCGTATCGCCTTCTTTTACAATGATTTCAGATAATATCCCTGCAATAGGAGAAGGAACTTCAACGGTTACCTTATCAGTTTCTAATTCAACCAAAGGCTCATCCATAGCGACAGCTTCGCCAAGTTTTTTAAACCATTTGCCAACCGTTGCTTCGGTAACCGATTCGCCCAAAGTAGGAACACGAATTTCAGTAGTCATAATATTTTTCCATACATCAGAGTAGTAATAAATTAAGAACCTAACGCGTCTTTAAGAAACGCAGCCAGTTGTTCAAGGTGTTTCACCATTAACCCAGAGGCCGGTGACGCACTCGCAGGACGTCCTGCATAACGAGCACGTGAATATTGCGCATTAATATGCGTCAAAACCCATTCCAAATAAGGCTCAATAAATGACCAAGCCCCCATATTTTTTGGTTCCTCTTGGCACCAAAAAACTTCCGCCTGCAAAAAGCGCGACAACACATTCACCAAAACTTTTGCAGGAAAAGGATAAAGCTGTTCAACACGAAGGAGATAAACATCATCAATACCCTTTTTTTCACGTTCTTCATAAAGGTCGTAATAAACCTTACCAGTACAAAGAACGACACGGCGAATTTTATTATCTTTCTGCAACTTAATGACAGAATCTTTGAGACATTCTGCATCATCAAGCAATACACGACAGAAACTTGTTTCTGGCCCCATTTCATTGAGAAGTGAAACAGCTCGCTTATGACGCAAAAGTGATTTCGGTGTCATCAAGATCAATGGCTTACGAAAATCACGCTTAATTTGTCGCCGCAAAATATGAAAATAATTTGCAGGGGTTGTACAATTAGCAACCTGCATATTATCTTCCGCACAAAGTTGAAGAAACCGTTCTAAACGTGCAGAAGAATGCTCTGGCCCTTGCCCTTCAAAACCATGAGGCAATAAACACACAAGACCAGACATACGAAGCCACTTACGCTCTGCAGATGAAATAAATTGATCAAAAATGACCTGTGCACCATTAGAGAAATCACCAAATTGTGCTTCCCAAAGCGTTAATCCTCGTGGTTCAGCAAGAGAATATCCATATTCAAAACCAAGAACAGCTTCTTCAGAAAGCATAGAATTAACAACTTCATAAAGCGCTTGCCCCTTTTGTAAATGATTCAAAGGAATATAACGCACCTCATTTTCTTGGTCATAAAGAACGGAATGACGTTGTGAAAAAGTTCCCCGTTCAACATCTTCACCGGAAAGACGAACCGGTGCTCCTTCCAAACAAAGTGAACCAAAAGCCAAAGCTTCAGCGGTTGCCCAGTCAACACCTTCACCGGTTTCAAAAATTTTAGCACGATTATTTAAAAAACGTTGAATGGTTTTGTGAACGTGAAAATCTGCCGGAATTTCGACAATTTTCTGACCAATTTCCTTTAAAATTTTTAATTCAACACCGGTTGTTCTAGAATGCTGCTCATCAGAACTACTAAAAGCTTTGAGTCCCGTCCAGCTTCCATCAAGCCAATCAGCCTTATTAGGCTTATAAGAAGCACTTGCTTCAAATTCACCTTCAAGCTTATCGCGCCATAATTTTTTTTGTTGCTCAATATCTTCTAAAGAAATCACCCCTTCTGCTACCAATTGGTCACTGTAAAGCTGAAGTGTTGTTTTATGATTACGAATTGCCTTATACATAAGCGGCTGCGTAAAGGAAGGTTCATCACCTTCATTATGCCCATAACGGCGATAACAAAACATATCAATAACCACTGGTTTATGGAAAATTTGGCGAAATTCTGTTGCTATTTTGGCAACAAAAACAACTGCCTCAGGATCATCACCATTCACATGGAAAATTGGTGCATCAATCATTTTTGCAACATCTGATGGATAAGGCGAAGAACGTGAAAACCGTGGAGATGTTGTAAAACCAATCTGGTTATTGATAATAACATGAAGTGAGCCTGCAACACGATAACCTTTAAGACCGGAAAGACCAAAAGTCTCTTGGATAACACCTTGTCCTGCAAAAGCAGCATCACCATGAATAAGCAATGGCATCACTTTTGAACGCTCACTTAATGAGAGTAAATCAGTATGCGCAGGCCCCATAAGTTGATCTTGTTTAGCACGTGCTTTTCCCATAACAACCGGATCAACAATCTCAAGATGAGATGGATTGGCCAACAGCGATAAATGAACTTTTTTACCATCAAAGTCCAGATCAGCGGTAGTTCCCAAATGATATTTGACATCACCGGATCCCTCCACATCATCAGGCTTATAAGATCCTCCTTTGAATTCATGAAAGATAGCCCTATGCGGCTTAGCAAGAACTTGTGAAAGAACATTTAAACGACCACGATGTGCCATTCCTAAAATAACTTCCCTAACCCCTAAAGCACTACCACATTTGATAATCTGTTCAAGAGCGGGAATCAGCGCCTCACCACCATCGAGTCCAAAACGCTTTGTACCTTTATATTTAGTGTCTAAAAACTGCTCGAATCCTTCTGCTTGAATAAGTTTTTTCAGGATAGCTTTCTTGTCTTGTTGTGTGAAAGAAATTCTTTTATCTCTTCCTTCAATGCGTTCTTGAAGCCATGCTTTCTGAACCGGATCAGAAACATGCATATATTCCACACCGATTGTTGAACAATAAGTAAGGTTGAGAATTTCAAGCATTTGTGGAATAGTTGCATATTCCAACCCTAAAACATTATCAATAAAAATGGGACGCTCGTAATCAGCTGGAGTAAAACCATAAGCTTCTGGAGAAAGTTCCTTATAATCTTCTTGTTTTTCGGCCAATTGAAGAGGGTCAAGCTTTGCCCGAAGATGCCCCCGTGCTCGAAACGCACGAATCATCATAATTGCATGAACGGAATCACGTGTTGCACGAATAATATCTTGCTCACTGGAAGTTTTTCCCTTTTGTGCAGCACCTGTTATTGCTTTTTCCTTTAATTTATCACCAAGATATTTTTCAAGAGAAGACCAATCACCATCAAGAGCAGAAACCAATTCTCCATTTGCCTTTACTGGCCAATGATCACTTTGCCATGTTGCCCCTTCAGCATTTCTGAGAACATCTTCTTTATTATCATGAAGTCCTTCAAAAAAAGCACGCCACTGTGAATCAACACTGGTAGGATCTTTTTCATATTGAGCATAAAGTTGATCTATATAATCCGCATTGCCACCATAAAGAAATGATGTCTGTGCAAAAAGGCTATTTATTTCGTCCTGCCTTGCCATATACCTCTCCGGAACATCTATTCCGTCTCCTTATATCTCTTTTCGACCTTTAAATGCTTACAAAACAAGCAATGATCAAACATTCAAAAAAGTTTTACCTTCTTATACTCAAGTTTTTTCACCTGAATCTAAGAACTTTTTCTTATTCAGGTGAAATTTTCTTTTAGCCTTTCAAAACTGACATCAAAGTCTTACCTATCTGTGATGGTGAAGGAGACACTTGAATCCCTGCTGATTCCATTGCCGCAATTTTATCTTCTGCTCCACCTTTACCACCAGAAATAACAGCACCAGCATGTCCCATTGTACGTCCTGGAGGAGCTGTACGGCCAGCAATAAAGCCAACAACTGGTTTTTTACGACCTTTTCTTGCTTCATCTTTCAGAAACTGTGCTGCTTCTTCTTCAGCAGAACCACCAATCTCCCCAATCATAACAATAGACTGAGTTTCATCATCCGCTAAAAACATTTCCAACACATCAATAAATTCAGTGCCCTTAACAGGATCTCCACCAATCCCTATCGCGGTTGTTTGCCCGAGACCTTCCTGACTCGTTTGAAAAACGGCTTCATAAGTTAAAGTTCCCGACCTCGAAACAACCCCAACAGAACCTTTTCTAAAAATAGAACCAGGCATAATACCAATTTTACATTCATTTGGTGTAAGAATACCGGGACAATTAGGTCCAATAAGACGAGACTTTGAATTTTCTAATCGCGCCTTCACTTTAACCATATCCATAACGGGAATACCTTCCGTAATACAGATAATTAAACGAACTTCAGCTTCAATAGCCTCTATAATAGCTGCCGCAGCTCCTGCAGGAGGAACATAAATAACGGAAGCATCTGCACCTGTTTTTTCTTTTGCTTCTGCAACATTAGCAAAGATAGGAAGAGCTTCGCCTTTTGAACCTTCCCATGTTTCTCCACCCTTTTTAGGATTAACACCCCCAACCATTTGCGTACCATGATAAGCAAGCGCCTGTTCTGTATGAAATGTTCCTGTTTTTCCTGTAAGCCCTTGAACTAGAACTTTTGTCTCTTTATTCACAAGAATCGACATAGCTTAAGCTCCCTTCACGGCTGCAACAATTTTTTGGGCAGCATCATCTAAATCATCAGCAGGAATGACATTCAAACCACTGTCATTGATAATTGCTTTACCTTGCTCAACATTAGTGCCTTCAAGACGAACAACCAAGGGAACCTTTAAACCAACATCACGAACAGCAGCAACTACACCTTCAGCAATGACATCGCAACGCATAATACCACCAAAAATGTTAACCAAAATGCCCTTAACATTTGGATCGGCCGTAATAATTTTAAAAGCAGCTGTCACTTTTTCTTTTGAAGCTCCACCACCAACATCAAGAAAATTTGCAGGCTCAGCTCCATAAAGCTTAATGATATCCATCGTTGCCATAGCAAGACCTGCACCATTAACCATGCAACCAATCGTACCCTCAAGAGCAACATAAGCAAGATCATGCTTTGACGCTTCTATTTCCTTTGGATCTTCTTCTGAAAGATCACGCAACTCTAAAATATCTGGATGACGAAATAGAGCATTATTATCAAAAGAAACTTTTGCATCAAGAACACGTAAACGACCATCTTTCATCACAATAAGCGGATTGATTTCTAAAAGGCTCATATCTTTTTCGCAAAATACCTTATAGAGAATCGGAAAAAGCTTTTCACCATCTTCTCGCGTACTACTTTGTAGTTTCAACGCATCACAAAGTCTTGCACAATCAGCAGAAGTAACACCCTCTACAACATCAATGGGAAGCGTGAATATTTTTTCTGGTGTCTCTTCAGCAACCGTTTCAATATCCATTCCACCTTCTGTTGAAACAACAAAAGCAATTCGACCAACACTACGATCAACCAAAAGCGAAAGATAAAGCTCCCGTTCAATATCGGCACCGTCTTCAATATAAAGGCGATTGACCTGCTTACCTTCTTGACCTGTTTGTTTGGTTACCAAAGTTTTTCCAAGCATTTCTTGAACATTTGCAACAACTTCTTCAACAGATTGTGCAAGCCGAACACCACCCTTTGCATCAGGACCAAGTTCTTTAAACTTACCCTTACCACGGCCACCAGCGTGTATCTGACTTTTAACCACATAAAGAGGTCCGGGCAATTTTTCCGCCCATTTTTCAGCTTGCTCTACAGAATAAACAGCAACACCATTTGCAATTGGTGCTCCATATTCATGAAGCAGACGTTTGGCCTGATACTCATGGATATTCATGCATTTGTCCTTTTCTTTTATGGATCATTATTAATCATAAAGTTTTAATATTCTAAATACTTATTTTAATGAATTAAATCTTGTTCAATTTACTTGAGACTAGGCACAAGAGCAATACAAGCTTCACAAAGCTTTTTAACCGCATTTACTGAATGATCAAAAGCACTTCTTTCTTCTTTATCAAGATCAATTTCAATGACTCGTTCAACACCACCTGCACCAAGTACAACAGGAACACCAACGTAGGTATCATTAACTCCATATTCTCCTGAAAGATAAGCTGCAACAGGCACAACACGCTTAGTGTCCTTTAGATAGGCCTCAGCCATAGAAACAGCAGAAGCTGCTGGTGCGTAATAGGCAGAACCTGTTTTTAACAAACCAACAATTTCTGCACCACCATCACGGGTACGCTGGATAATTTGATCAATTTTTTCCTGTGTTGTCCAGCCCATCTTTACAAGATCAGGCAAAGAAATACCACCAACCGTTGAATAACGCATGAGAGGAACCATTGAATCACCATGGCCCCCTAAAACAAACGCTGTCACATCTTTAACAGAAACCTTAAATTCCTCAGATAAGAAATAACGAAAACGTGCTGAATCAAGAACACCGGCCATACCAACCACTTTATGAGTAGGAAGACCTGAAAATTTCTGTAATGCCCACACCATTGCATCAAGGGGATTAGTAATACAAATAACAAACGCTGAAGAAGCGTATTTTTTAATTCCAGCGCCAACTTGTTCCATAACCTTTAAATTAATGCCCAAAAGTTCATCACGGCTCATACCAGGTTTTCGCGCAACACCTGCTGTTACAATAACAACATCAGCGCCTTCAATTGCTTCATAAGCATTAGCACCTTTTAGACTAATATCAAAACCGTCAACAGGTGAAGATTCGGCGATATCTAGAGCCTTACCTTGTGGCACACCTTCCGCAATATCAAATAAAACAACATCACCAAGTTCTTTAAGCCCAATAATATGTGCTAAAGTACCACCAATCATACCTGAACCAATGAGAGCTATTTTTTTTCGTGCCATTTTATTTTTTCCTAACTTTTAGATAATTCAGCGCACACCCATCAGCGTCCCTATACTGAATATTTTTGACTTCAACCATATTCAAACAATGTCATAAAAAGGAGTAAAGAAATGAAATTTACAAATTTTTCTCCTTACAGAAACAACAACCCTCCGCTGAAACAACTATTAGAAAATTATCACGATGTATCGATAAAGTGAATTAAAAAAAAATACAACAGAATTATTACATTTCTTTAATTTCAAAGAGTTATTGTTTTTACAGTTTACGTAAAGGTAAAAGTATAATCAATGCTTCTTCTTCAAAAGAAAATGTTCTTCCCAAAGTTGTAAATAATCGTGACTTTGCATTTCAAAAAGACGTGACTGTGTTCTTTGAAATTCAAATGTTTCCGTAATCTGCGCATGCCCTTTATACAAGTCCCCCACCTCTGCCGCTGCCGACATAAATAACCGTATGTGGCGCTCATAAAGAATATCTATAAGCAAAATAAACCGTTTTGTTTCATTGCGACATGTATCATCCATAACCGGTACATTATCAATAAAAATCGTATGATAACGCTCCCCTAATACCAAATACTCAGCCGCTGCCAAAGGCTTTGCACATAAATCTCTATAATCAAAGCGTGCACATCCTGCACCAACGCGCGGAATAGGAATAAGGCGCCCTTTTATAGAAAGCTCATCAGATATCTCCTTATGTCCTTGCAATACAAGTGCCCATGCTTGATCCATGCATTCATCTGCTTTTTTCCCTAAAGGTGCTACATACACAGGCTGTAGATTTGATTTTTCAAGGCGATAATCTGTTTTTGCATCAAGATTAACAACACGAACATATGCTTTCAAAACTTGAATAAAAGGCAAAAAGAGTTCACGATTTAAACCATTACAATAAAGGTTATCCGGCGCCACATTTGAAGTCGCAATAAAGAAAACTCCTTTATCAAACAAAGCAGAAATAAGCCGCCCCAATACCATAGCATCAGCAATATCTGTTACACTAAACTCATCAAAACAAAGTACCTTTGCTTCTCGTGCAAGATCTTCAGCAACGGCTAAAATAGGATTATCTTGTTTAAATTTTTTACTCCCAGATGCTTGACGATAAAAATTAATACGCTCATGCACATCAGCCATAAAATCATTAAAATGGGCACGCTTTTTATGACCTTTAGGCAAACAAGAAAAGAATAAATCCATCAGCATGGTTTTGCCCCGCCCTACTTCACCATAAATATACAATCCCTGAAAAGAACCTTGTTCATCCCCTTGTTTTACAACACAAGAAATACTTTGTTTTTTCCTTTTAAATATTCTATTAAAGAAAGAGCAAAATATCCAACTCCAAGGACGAGAGATGTTTTGTTCTGCTATTTTTTTTAATAAATGATCAAAATATTCTGTTATAGCTAATTGAGCGGGATCAAAACAAACCTCTCCTTTAGAGACAAGCTCCTTATAACGTGTTGAAACGAGAATCATCCAAAAAACCTTTTTCAAACCGTTCTCAATGAAAAATACAAAGTCTTTTCACTAATCTGTCTGTCTAGCTTAGTTTTCATAAACGATCAAAAATAATTTAACGGCTTAAAACAACGGGATGATCATCAAGTGTACGTCCCTCAAAACGATCAACATTTGAAGAATAAAGGACAAAGATAACACGTCCAGAGTTATTATAAAAATATAATCTTTTTCCTTTAACAGCCCACGATCTCACTTGGGAAGCAATTCCTGGACAGTGTAAAGGACCAGCACGGTACCCTTGTCCAAACTTTGTTTGTGGAGTTGCAATCCGGCAAACTTTTCCTCCCATAGAAAGATTCCATACGCCAGCAATACTTGCAGGAAATAAATCAGTAGCATTACTTGGCAATTCGAGACTAGCCATTCGCCCATCGCTCTGAGAATCTCCTTTTTCATACATCGAAGCGTTTGCATCTTCAGATATTGACGAAGAATTAGACGACAGATCAGACGCTTCCAATATTGTTATTTGTTGAGATGGATAAAAAACTTCTAATGCGTTACTACCGTCATTACCGTCAAACCGTGTTGTTGAACATCCCCCTAAAAGCATTACAGTTGATAGTGTAACGAAAAACGAAATTTTTGAAAACGACATATCTGTACTCTCTCCCACGACAATAAATAAGTTCACAAAAAAATTAAGTGAATATTTGTTATAGTTACAAAGATAAATTAACAAATTAAAAAAAACAGGTTAAAATCGCTTATTTTAAAAGAAATAATTTATGTACCTGATTTTATATTTATTAAACACTAGAAATTTATAAGATTTTCAGCCATATATCCCTTTATAAGTAATCATTAGAAATAGAGAAGTTTCATGAAAACGCCATTTAGCAAAATGGACGGTCTTGGAAATCAAATTATTGTTGTTGATATGCGTGAAAGCACTCATGCTCTTACACCACAAGCAATCCTTGCTTTGTCAGCAGATCCTGAAATGCATTTTGATCAAATCATGGCTATCCACACACCGACCCAGAAAAAAGCCGACTTCCGGGTCGAAATATGGAATACCGACGGATCAATGGCTAAAGCTTGTGGCAATGGTACCCGCTGTGTCATTGCATGGCTTAAAGATCACGATTTTGGTGAAAAATTTCGTTTAGAAACTCCCACTGGAATTATTGAAGGGAAATACCAAACCGATAATCTCATTTCTGTTGATATGGGATGCCCAAATTTCAATGCAAAAGAGATGCCTGTTTCACGTGAAATAGTTGATACCAATCACGTAGAAATTACGGCTGGTCCCCTAAAAGATGCTTGTCTCATATCCGTTGGAAATCTCCATGCTATCTTTTTTATTGAAAATGATATTCAACATATTCCATTAGAAAAATATGGGACAAAACTTGAACATGATCCCCTGTTTCCAGAACGGTGCAATATTTCCATTGCTTGCATAACGTCAAAGAAAAGTCTAAATTTACGTACATGGGAGCGAGGAGCAGGATTAACACAAGCATGTGGGAGTGCTGCTTGTGCAAGTGTAGTGGCTGCTTATCGTCGTGGTCTTACACAACGCCATGTTGATGTAAACTTACCAAAGGGAACGCTTAATATTTTTTACCGAGAAGACGATCACGTTATTATGACAGGACCAATAAAATATCAATTTAGTGGTTTTTTAAGCCCTTTAACAGGGTGCTACAAAAAGGATCACCCCTGATGGCTATAGAAATTGTAACTTTTGGTTGTCGACTTAATAGTTACGAATCGGAAATCATTCGCAAAGAAAGTACTTCTTCAGGGTTAGATCAGCTTGAAAATGGTGCTATTATCTTTAATACCTGTGCTGTCACTGCCGAAGCCGTACGACAAGCAAAACAAGCTATCCGCAAAGCACGACGTGAAAATCCTCATGCGCGTATCATTGTAACAGGGTGTGCAGCCCAAACAGAAACACAAAATTTTGCCTCAATGACAGAAGTGGATCTCGTTTTAGGAAACGAAGATAAACTTCACGCCCATTCTTATCGTCAACTTCCTGATTTTGGTATTAACCATTCTGAAAAGGTGCGTATCAATGACATTATGGAAGTACAAAAAATTGCTCCACATATGGTCAGTGCAATGCAAGAGCGCACCCGCGCTTTTGTACAGGTACAAAACGGATGTGATCATCGCTGTACATTTTGCATTATTCCTTATGGACGAGGACCATCTCGTTCAGTTCCCATGGGCGCTGTCATAGAACAAATTAAAAAGCTGATAGATGACGGTATCCAAGAAGTGGTCCTTACAGGTGTTGACCTTACAAGTTATGGCCACGATCTTCCTGGAAAAGCTACTCTAGGAAAATTAACTTCAGCAATTTTGCATCATATCCCTGACTTAGCGCGATTACGCCTCTCATCTATTGACTCTATTGAAGCAGACGAAGAACTCATCAATCTTTTAGCTTATGAAACAAGGATTATGCCCCATTTGCATTTATCTTTGCAAGCAGGTGATAATATGATTTTAAAACGGATGAAACGGCGACACTTACGCGAACATGCCATTCAATTTTGCCAAGAATTGCGTGCCAAACGTCCTACTATGGTTTATGGTGCTGACTTAATTGCTGGTTTTCCTACAGAAACAGAAGAGATGTTTCAAAACAGTCTTGTTTTAATCAAAGATTGTAATTTAACCCATCTCCATGTCTTCCCCTTTAGTCCCAGAGAAGGAACACCTGCCGCACGTATGCCACAAATCAACCGCAAAATAGTTAAGATGCGTGCTGAAAAATTACGTAAAGCAGGTGAGGAAGCTTACCAAAAGCATCTTACTCATTTACAAAACAGCCTACAAACAATTCTCGTTGAAAAAGATGAAATCGGACGAACAGAAGATTATACTCTTGTACAAGTTAAAGGTGCAAAAGCAGGAACAATTGTTCAAGCCCTTATCGTTGATCATGACGGCGATAAACTGATTGCTATCCTTCCAAAATTAAACGCTGCTTGAGCAGGAAAATTCTTATGGCTAAATCTTTTATAAAAAAAATATTCTCTTTTAACAAATCTCAAGAGCAGGAAATGGAACAACAGATTTCTATTCCTGATAAAAGCGATATAATAGAAGAGAATAAAGACAAAAATGAAAGGACAAAAAATAACCAAATCTCTATAGACACAGAAAAAGAAGAACAAACAAAAAATCAAGAGTCAACACTTACAAAATATGATGAAAAATCTCCATTTCTAGAATCCCATTCTGATAAAATTCCCTTTTCTGGTAAAATTATTGTCACAGACAACATCCGTGAAAAAAAGAATGAAGGAATTTTATCTGAGCCTTCTGTTGAACAAAAAAAGATAGCGTGGTTTGGGCGCCTTAAAAAAGGTCTGTCCCTTTCTTCACAGCGCCTAAGCGGATCAATTAGCGATCTCTTTGTTAAAAGAAAACTTGATGAAGATACATTGCAAGAGCTCGAAGATATTCTTATCCAAGCTGATCTTGGGGTAGAGACAGCAACACGCATCACAAATGCTTTAGCTTCCAGTCGTTACGGAAAAGACCTCTCGCCAGATGATATTCATACTATTGTAGCTGACGAGGTCAAAAAAGTTCTGGAACCTGTTGCGATACCATTAGAACTTGATCTCAGCCATAAACCTCATGTTATTTTGCTGGTAGGTGTAAATGGCACTGGAAAAACAACAACAATCGGAAAACTTGCAGCAAAATTAACAGCAGGGGGATTAAAGGTTATGCTGGCAGCTGGTGATACTTTCAGAGCCGCAGCTATTGAGCAACTACATATTTGGGGTAAACGTACTGATTCTCCTGTTATTTCGACAAAATTGGGGGCAGACGCCGCCAGCTTAGCCTTTGATGCTTATGAAAAAGCAAAAAAAGCAAACAGTGATGTCTTAATTATTGATACAGCAGGGCGTTTACAAAATAGATCTGAATTGATGGATGAGTTGGCAAAAATTATTCGTGTTTTAAAAAAACACACACCCCAAGCACCCCATACAATCCTTCAAACGCTCGACGCAACTACCGGACAAAATGCACTTAACCAAGTGGAGATTTTCCGTGAGATTGCTGGTGTTAATGGTTTAGTCATGACAAAGCTGGATGGAACCGCACGAGGAGGAATTCTTGTCGCTATCGCAGCAAAATATAAATTACCCGTTTATTTTATCGGTATAGGAGAAGATATTGAAGACCTTCAACCTTTTTCTGCTTCTGACTTTGCCGAAACTATCGCAGGAAAACATACATGAAACAGCCTTTATCTAACTCTAATTCACGCAATAATTCTGAAAAAAATATGAATAACAATATGAAAGCCCCTCTCTCACCAACATTTAAGTTTTTTTTAGAAATGGGTCCATTGGTTGCCTTCTTTTTTGCCAATTATAAAGGCGAATGGTTGATAAAAAACATTGGATTTTTTCAAAATTTTAGTAAACCTATTTTCCCTGCAACAGCTATTTTTATGATAGCGATTATTATTTCTCTAAGCTTATCATGGATCCTTGCAAGACAAATTCCTATTATGCCTCTTATTTCAGGAATATTTGTTTTAGTTTTTGGCTTTCTAACTCTCTGGCTTCATAATGATACTTTCATCAAAATGAAACCAACAATCATTAATAGCTTATTTGCTTTTATACTTTTTGGTGGGATGTTTTTTAAAAAACCACTTTTACGTTATGCTCTTGATTCTACCTTAAAACTTGATGATTTAGGTTGGCAAAAACTTACCTATCGTTGGGCATTCTTTTTCGTTTTTCTTGCCCTTTTGAATGAAATAATTTGGCGTAATTTTAGCGATAATTTCTGGACAAATTTCAAAGTATTTGGCGTCATGCCTATAACAGTCCTTTTCATGTTTACCCAAATGCCTATCATTATGAAACATTCAAAAGGACTTTTTACAGAAGAGGACAAATCTGATTCTTAAAAAAAATCACCACTACCGATTATTTTATAGATTCATCGCCAAACACTGTTCGGGAGAAAAAATATGTTGATTGAACAGTTTATTTGTCGAGAAGATAATTTCGGTGTACTCATTCATGATGAAAAAAGCGGTATGACAGCTGCAATAGATGCTCCTGAAAGTGAAGCAATTCATAACGCCTTAAAACGTCGTAACTGGACACTTCAGACTATTTTTGTAACTCATCATCATCACGATCATGTAGAAGCACTAGAAGAATTAAAACAGGTTTATAAGGCTGTCGTTATTGGACCAGAAGCAGAGAAAGAGAAGATTAATCATCTTGATCAAACACTTCAACCTGATGAAAATCTTTTCTTTGGCACGCACCCGCTTTTAGCTCTTTCAACACCTGGTCATACTTTAGGCGCATTATCTTATTATCTTCCCGAGAGAGGTGTACTTTTTGCTGGAGATACACTTTTTTCACTTGGCTGTGGACGTCTTTTCGAAGGAACAGCTGCACAAATGTTAAATTCTTTAAAAAAACTTCGTGAACTTCCTGATGAAACACTTCTCTATTGTGGACATGAGTATACAAAAAACAATGCTTTTTTTGCGCTAACAATTGATCCACATAATAAAAAGCTCCACCAAAGAATAGAGGAAGTTTTTTTATTGCGTGCAGGAAATGCTATGGCTTTACCTGTCACTTTAGGACAAGAAAAAACAACAAATCCCTTTCTTCGTTGGGATAATCCTGCAATCAGAGAGAACCTCTCAATGACCAATGCTACAGATGAAGAAGTTTTTGCTGAAATTCGAAAAAGAAAGGATAAATTTTAACCATGCTTAAGTTCGTATTACGTTTGTTTCTCTTTTTTCTTTTCGTGATACATATTCAACTAACAATGGCAGAAGAAAAGGAAACAGATAATTCTTCTCTTATATCACCTCTCATTGCAAATTATCCCTTAACAGAAGATTTTCTTTTAAAGCTGGAAAAAATCGAAAAAGAATGTAAAAATTTACTTCCAGAAACAAAAAATGATCTTATCACTTATGATTCTATTATCCACTCTAGTATTGAAAACTATGCTACTTATATTTCTAGTAAACCAAAATTTGTAAATATTTTACAAGAAAATAATCTCAAACCAAAAGATTTTGCTGCTGGAACCTTAGCTCTTAAAGAAATATCAACGCTTCTTACATTTGTACCTGAACAGGAATATTCTACTGAGAAAAATACTATCTTTTTAAACAATATTGAATTTGTTAAAAAGCATTTTTACAAAGCAACAATTCTTTTAGATAGCTGTGAAAAACTCATTTTGAGCAACTAATCAGTTATCAAACATTAGAAAATATCATCCCACTAATCTAATAAAGAAGTCAGTGCATCAAAAAATCACAGCGTTTTTCTACAAATAACGAATAACCGACGAAAAAATCTTTATTGAAATTCAAAAAAGAAAGGATAATTTTTAGTCATGTTTAAATTTTTAGTGTGTTTTTTTCTTCATTTTTCCTTTTGCATCATACGCTCAAGAAAATAAACAAGAAATAGATGATCCTTCTTTTATACCACCTTTCATTGCAAATTATCCCTTAACAGAAGATCTTCTTTTAAAGCTGGAAAAAATCGAAAAAGAATGTAAAAATTTACTTCCAGAAACAAAAAATGATCTTATCACTTATGATTCTATTATCCACTCTAGTATTGAAAATTATGCTACTTATATTTCTAGTAAACCAAAACTTGTGAATATTTTACAAGAAAATAATCTCACACCGAAAGATTTTGTTGTTGCTCACCTAGCTCTTCAAGCTACATTGTATGTACTTACTGATGAGGAAAAATCTACTTATGAAAAAGACGTTTTGCCTTCAAGCAATATAGAATTTGCTAAAGAGCATATGTATAGAATAATCAAAATTTTAAAAGATAACTGTTAAAAAAATCATTTTAGAACAATTGATTAACTTTGTAAACGCCGACAAATTTCATCTAATTGTTCTAATGAAGAGTAATGTATTTTTAAATCGCCACCTTTCTTACCATGTCGAATAATAACTTTCATTCCTATCACATCTGCAAGTAATTTTTCTAAAGATTTTGTTTCAGTATCTTTTTCCGTATTGGTACGCTTTTTAGCTTTAGGATTAGCTTTCTCATATGCAAGTATTTCTGTTTGACGTACTGAAAGCCCTTCACTAATAATTTTCTCAGCTAAATTTTGTGGATCATCAACGGTTATAAGACAACGTGCATGACCTGCAGAGAGTTGTCCATCAATTAAGAATTGTTGTACTTTTTCTGGAAGTTTTAACAGACGAAGCGTATTTGCAACATGACTACGACTTTTTCCAATAACTTGTGCTAAATCTACTTGTGTATAATCATGTTCATTTAGGAGCATATCATATCCCTTTGCTTCTTCTATAGGATTAAGATCTGCACGCTGAACATTTTCAATAATAGCCAATTCCAAAGCAGTTTTATCATCTACATCTCGAACAATAACCGGTAATTTATTTAAATTGGCTCGCTGGGCAGCACGCCAACGACGTTCACCAGCTATCAATTCAAACTGATGAGGATAATCTTTTAAAGGTCTTACAATAACAGGTTGGACAACACCGTGCTGACGAATTGATTGTGCTAAATTATCAAGTTCTGAATCAGTAAAATGGCGTCGCGGATTATGTGGATTGCATGAAATAGATTCAAGTGGAACAAATCGTTCAGAAACAGGAGAAACTATATTGGACTCTATAAATTTGTCAGTATTTGATGAACGTGTAAGATCATTGTTTAAACTGATATCCCCAATTAATGCCGCTAATCCACGACCCAGTCTTTTTTTTGATTGATCATCATTCATAATTTTGCTCTTTGAGTTTTCTTATAATTTTTTTACATTTTTAAGCAGCAGCACGTGCTTGTTTTTCACGTTGAATCATTTCTGATGCTAGACGCAAATAAGCTTGGCTCCCAGCACATTTGAGATCATAAAGCAATACAGGTTTTCCAAAAGAAGGCGCTTCTGATACTCTTACATTTCGTGGAATAACAGTACGATAAACTTTATCTCCCATAAAAGAACGTACATCTTCAACAACTTGATTTGAAAGATTATTACGTCCATCATACATTGTTAGAACAATACCTTGAATTTCTAAAGATGGATTAAGTACGGATCGCACTTGTTTTACTGTTTCAAGTAATTGACTTAAACCTTCAAGTGCTAAAAATTCACACTGCATAGGCACTAAAACAGAATCTGCTGCTCCCATAGCATTAAGTGTTAAAAGATTAAGGGAGGGAGGACAATCAATTAAAATATAATTGAATTTTTTTTCCATTTCCGGATCATCATAGAGAGCCTTACGTAAGCGTTGTATGCGATCTTGTGATGAAGAAATTTCCATTTCCACACCCAAAAGATCAAGTGTAGAGGGAACTATATAAAGATTGGGTACTGCTGTTTTTAAAGCTGCCTGTGTAATTGAAACGCCTGAAACCAAAACATCATAAGAAGACAAAGGACGGTTATTACGATCAATCCCTAAACCTGTACTAGCATTACCTTGTGGATCAACATCCATAATCAGGACATTTTCACCAATAGCCGCTAAAGCTGTTGCAAGATTAATTGCTGTGGTTGTTTTTCCGACTCCACCCTTTTGGTTTGCAATAGCGATAATTCGTGTTTCGCTCATTTTGCTCTACCCTCTATATGATCTAATATGAGAAATTTCTAAAATAACAGAATTTTCATCAACTTTACTTTTATGTTTTAACAGATCAAAGCGCCAATTGGCAGAGGCATTTTTTATTTCTGTATCGTAATCCCGACCTTTTTGCAAAAGAGCGATTGTTTTTTCTGTTAATAACGGAAAAATAAGTTGTAAAAGAGTATTGAGCGGCGCTAATCCCCGTGCCGTTATAATATCAGATATGGGAATTTTTTGATATACATCTTCAATTCTAGCGTGATAAACTGTTGCTGGAAGATTAAGTTGAGCAATGACTGTTCTCAAAAAAGCAACTTTTTTTCCATTGCTTTCAACAAGATTAATATGTCCTGCTCTTTTTTCTTTTAAAAAGATAGCAATCACAATTGCAGGAAAACCTCCTCCTGATCCTAAATCACACCAATGTAAAGAATGAGAATACAAAGGAAAAATTTGTGCTGAATCTAGAATATGCCGTGTCCATAGATCTGGTATTGTTGTAGCAGATATCAAATTAATATGCGCATTCCATTGAAGTATTAAAGACTCAAACTGAATTAAATTTTCCATCGTTTCACGTGAAACAAAAGGAACAATATTTAATAATTGTTGATATTTTTTTTCTGTAGAAAAATCCATTAAGCTATTTTAGCCTTTTCACGTCGTTGACGTTGAATATATGTAATAATAAGCGATAACGCGGCGGGTGTCATACCATCAATTTTTTGTGCATCAGCAATTGAACGCGGCGACACTTCTTTAATTTTTGATTTAAGTTCATTTGAAAGACCTGAAATTGCCTGAATATCAAGAGAAGAAGGAATTTCTAAACGCTCATCTCTCTGAAGAGAGGCAATATCTTGTGCTTGTTTATCTAAATAAACCGCATATTGTGCTTCAATTTCTAAAGATTCTGCTGTTTTAGAATTAATTGTTCGTAATTGTGACCAAAAATCTGAAAGACGCTCTAAAGTCATATGAGGATAAGCAAGAAAATCATAGGCCGAACGTCGAATTCCATCATGATTAACGTGTAATCCATGAGCAGAAGCTTCATTAGGTGTTAAAAAAAGATTTTGACATATTGATCGTGCTTGATCAAGCTGTTGTTGTTTTTTCTGATAACATTCCCAACGTATTTTACTAACAATACCCCATTTTTTTGCCAAAGGTGTTAAACGCGCATCAGCATTATCAGATCGTAAAGATAAACGAAATTCAGCACGTGATGTAAACATCCTATAAGGTTCACAAACACCACGTGAAACCAAATCATCAACCATAACACCAATATAAGCAGTAGAACGACTTATAAATATTTCATCTAATTTACCTACTTTACGTGCCGCATTTAATCCAGCTAAAAGTCCTTGTGCTGCTGCTTCCTCATATCCTGTTGTACCATTAATTTGGCCTGCTAAGAACAAACCAGGTAAAGAGCATAATTCTAAGCTTCTCGTTAATTGTTGTGGATTAACAAAATCATATTCAATAGCATAACCAGGTTGTAAAACTATAGCATTTTCCAATCCTTCAATGGTTTTCAATAGAGAAATTTGCACATCTTCAGGAAGAGAAGTAGAAAGACCATTTGGATAAACAGTATCATCATTTAATCCTTCTGGTTCAAGAAAGATCTGATGTCCATCACGTTCTCCAAATTTAACAATTTTATCTTCAATAGAAGGACAATAACGTGGTCCTAACCCTTCAATATTTCCAGAATATAAAGCAGAACGATAAATATTCTCGCGAATAATTTGATGTGTTTTCTCATTTGTACGTGTTATTGCACATTCAATTTGTTGTTGTTCAATTTTCTCTGTTAAAAGAGAAAAGGGAATGGGATTTTCATCTGCTTGTTGTTTTGGAAGATGATCCCAAGCAATTGTTTTTTTACTCAAGCGAGCAGGAGTTCCTGTTTTTAATCGACCAAGTTTTATATTATAATTTTTTAAACGTTTAGCAAGTTGCACACTTGACTGATCTCCCATCCGTCCAGCAGCCCATGTTTTATCACCAATATGAATAAAACCATTTAAAAATGTCCCTGTTGTTAAAACAACAGCTCCAGATAAAATTGTTCCTTGTTTTTTTAAAATAACACCTGATACACAATTATTTTTAACGACCAGATCAATAACTTCATCCTCAATAAGAGTAAGATTTTCTTGTTCTTTTAATAATTCTTGAATTGCTTTTTTATAAAGTCGTCGATCCGCCTGTGTCCGTGGTCCTCTTACTGCCGGTCCTTTACGTCTATTAAGTAATCTAAACTGAATTCCAGCAGCATCTGCTGCTCTTCCCATGAGACCATCCAACGCATCTATTTCACGAACTAGATGCCCTTTTCCAAGACCACCAATAGCAGGATTACACGACATTGTTCCCAGTGCTGATATTTTATGTGTAATAAGCGCCGTTTTAGCTCCTACACGCGCTGAAGATGAAGCAGCTTCACAGCCAGCATGACCACCGCCAACAATAACAACATCATATGATTGCATTTTATTCATTCCGTAGAAAATATTCTAAGGTTTCACGTGAAACAGTATATAAATTACATAATCTTTATAATCTGTCTATGAAATAATCAATGTTTCACGTGAATCATTATTTACCAACACAAAACTCTGAAAAAATAATATCGAGTAAATCTTCAACATCAATATCTCCTGTAATTCTTCCAAGAAAATCACTTGCACAACGGAGATGTTCTGCACGTAAACTGAGATCAAGAGAATGATAATTAAGAGAAAATTCAATCTCTTTAACAGCCTCCTTTAATAATTGAAGTTGTCTTTTACGCGCCGGAACAATATTTCCAATTTCAGAAGCACGATGATGACAAAATGATTCAAGTTCTTTGATAAAATAATCAAAATTTAAACCAGTTAATGCGGAAAATTGTATAGACCAATGCTGATCATTTTTTTCATAAAGATCAAGCTTATTGCCAACACACCATATTTCAGCCGATGTTTCTGGTAAATCAACCTGCTTAGGATTTCCTATATCATAAACCAGAATAACCAAATCAGCTTCCCTAATATGCTGTTTAGCAATTTCTATTCCCATTTGTTCTATTTTATTTTCTGTTTTTCTAAAACCAGCAGTATCCGTTAAAAAAATAGGTAAACCACCAAGAATAATTCTCATTTCTAAAGCATCACGAGTTGTTCCTTCTTCTTCCGTCACAATAGCAACAGATTTTCCTGAAAGACGATTCATAATGCTTGATTTTCCAGAATTTGGAGCACCAGCAATAACAATTTTTAATCCATCACGTAAAATACTCGCACGCTCTCCTTCAATAATATATTCTCGAAGAGAAGCACAAAGATCCTCAACATCTTTCCAAATTTTATCAGATATTGCGTTTGGAATATCTGCTTCATCAACAAAATCAAGTTCTGCCTCAATAAAAGCACGCGCCTTCATAAGCTTATGACGCCAATCACGATAAAGCGTCGTTAAATGTCCACTTGTACCCATAACAGCTAAACGCCGTTGGCTTTCTGTTTCTGCCTCTATTAAATCAGCAAGACCTTCTGCTTGAACAAGATCTAATTTTCCTTCTATAAAAGCACGACGTGAAAATTCACCTGCCTCTGCAATACGACATCCAGAAAACGTCGACAATTCATCTAAAAAACGATTAACAACTGCTTTTCCTCCATGTAAATGGAATTCTGCACAATCTTCCCCCGTAAAACTGTGAGGAGCAGGAAAAAAAACAGTTAAAGCAGAATCTAAAAAACTGCCATCACGAGCAGTAAGATTTCCATAATGCATAAAACGTGCTTTAGGTAAACGACCACAAAGCGTTTTAACTATATCCACAACATGAGGACCAGAAAGCCGAATGACTGCAACCCCTGAAGGTAACAATCCACTCGAAACAGCAAAGATTGTATCCACAGGTTTTATCCTAATAAAAACTTTAAGACTCTACGTATTCATTGAATCAAAAAATTCACTATTGTTTTTTGTTTGCTTTAATTTATCAATCAAAAACTCAATTGCATCTGTTACATTCATAGATGCTAAAATACGACGAAGAACAAAAATTTTATGCAAATCTTGTCGTTCTACCAGAAGTTCTTCCTTACGCGTTCCTGACTTTAAAATATCCATAGCGGGGAAAATACGCTTATCAGCAACTTTTCTATCAAGAACAATTTCTGAATTACCAGTTCCTTTAAATTCTTCAAAAATAACCTCATCCATACGGCTGCCTGTATCAATCAAAGCCGTTGCAATAATGGTTAAAGATCCGCCTTCTTCAATATTACGTGCTGCACCAAAAAAACGTTTTGGACGCTGGAGAGCATTTGCATCCACACCACCTGTTAAAACTTTACCCGAAGAAGGAACAACTGTATTATATGCACGTCCAAGACGTGTAATAGAATCAAGAAGAATAACAACATCACGCCCATATTCAACGAGACGTTTAGCTTTTTCAATGACCATTTCTGCCACTTGTACGTGACGTATTGCAGGCTCATCAAAAGTAGAAGAAACCACTTCTCCTTTTACTGAACGCTGCATATCAGTAACTTCTTCTGGTCGTTCATCTATTAAAAGAACAATGAGATAACATTCCGGATGATTAGTGGTAATAGAATGAGCAATATTTTGAAGTAAAACTGTTTTTCCCGTCCGAGGAGGAGCTACAATTAACCCTCTTTGTCCTTTTCCCAACGGAGATATTAAATCAATCACGCGTGATGACATATCTTTCTCTGTAGGATCTTGTATTTCCATTTGAAAACGCTCATTTGAATAAAGAGGTGTAAGATTATCAAAATGAATTTTATAACGAATCTTTTCAGGTTTTTCAAAATTAATTGTATTAATTTTAAGGAGAGCAAAATAACGTTCTCCCTCTTTTGGACTGCGTATAAGACCTTCAATTGTATCACCTGTTTTTAAAGAAAACGACTGTATTTGTGCAGGTGAAAGATAAATATCATCCGGACCTGGAAGATAATTAGCATCAGCAGATCTCAAAAATCCAAATCCGTCTTGTAAAACTTCAACAACACCCTCTCCTATGATTTCTACATCTTGTAGAGCAAGTTTTTTCAAAATAGCAAACATTAATTCTTGTTTGCGCATAAGGGAGGCATTTTCAACTTCTAATGTTTCAGCAAAAGAAACAAGTTCAACCGGATTTTTGCTTTTAAGCTCTTGTAGTTTCATTTTTTGCATGAAATATGCTCTTTGTAATTAGGAGAAGATTATCTTAAATATTATGGAAATTTATGAATGAAATATTCTTAAGAAAAAAACATTCTACACTCAATTTTTTCAATCTGCAAGTACCATTTATATGAAATTTATTCCTGTAATATGTGAGTAATTATATGAAAAACTTTTTAAAATATAAAAATACAAATAGCGTTTAATTATTTTATAACAAAAATATGAATTAAAGTTATAGCATTAATCAAAGACTATTCAAAAGTATTTTTTACAGAAATTTATATTAATAAATTTATATTAAAAGAGAGATTCTTCTTATTTATAACTGTGTTTAGTGTGGATTATTATTTATCCTCAATTTTATCCACAAAAGGAACTAAAAAAAGAATAAAAATAACACTATCTTAAAGATATTATCCCCTCTTTTTTATAAAAGGAATTAATTTATCACAAGCATTTTATTTGTGCATAAAAACGGAGAATTTTTCCTAAATTTTAGTTTTATAAAAAACGACAAGGATATATACACATATCTTAACAAGGAGTTAAAATTTTTGTGACAAAAGAAAAAAAGTTCTTTCATTTACACATGCTTTCTGATGCAACGGGAGAAACATTAATCTCTGTTGGAAGAGCTGTAGCATCACAGTATGCAATGAGTCAGGCAATAGAGCATATTTATCCTATGATTCGTAATAAAACACAGTTACAAAAAGCTCTTGATGAAATACAACAAGAGCCAGGTATTGTTCTTTACACAATAATTGATGAAGAACTTAAACTTCTCCTTCAAAAAAGGTGTAAAAAAATAAAAGTTTTCTGTGTTGATATATTGCACCCTGTTTTAAATGCTTTTCAGTCTTACCTTGGAATGCCAACACATTTACGTGCGAGCGCACAACATGATCTTAATGCAGATTATTTTCGCCGTATTGAGGCATTGGATTTTACAATAGAACATGATGATGGACAGTCTTCCAGTAGCTTATTCGAAGCAGATGTGATCCTTGTTGGAATTTCAAGAACCTCTAAAACGCCAACAAGTATCTATTTAGCAAATCGCGGAATAAAAACGGCTAATGTTCCTCTTATTCCTAATATTGATTTGCCAGAATCCCTTTTAGAGGCAAAAAATTCTTTAATTATTGGTTTAATTGCTTCAGCTGAAAGAATTTCACATATTCGCCAAAATAGAGATTTGGGAGAAGGTTTTGCTCTTGATAGTTATACAAATCGTATCAACATAGCTGAAGAGTTAATCTATGCAAAACGCATTTGCGAACGTTTTGGTTGGCCTATTATTGATGTCACAAGACGCTCTATTGAAGAAACTGCTGCTGCAATATTTGAACTTTTATCACGATTTCGTGAAGGAAAATGAGAGAAAATTATTATGAATGCAGATACATTAATATTAGCATCTCTTAGTTTTTATCGTGCAAAATTATTAAAAAAAGCAGGTTTAAATTTTTTCATTGAAGGGGCTTCTTTTGATGAAAGAGAAGTAGAAAAAAAAGCAAAAGAAAAAACACCTAAAGAACTCAGCTGTTTTCTTGCGAGCGCAAAAGCAAAAAATGTTTCAGATCGTTTTCCTGATGCTTTCGTTATTGGTTGTGATCAAGTGCTTGATTTGGAAGGTAAAGTTTTTCATAAAGCAACAAATATTAAGGAAGTACATCAACGTTTATGTAAGTTATCAGGAAAAACCCATTCTCTTCATAGTGCAGTAGCTTTATTTAAAAATGGTCAAAAAATTTGGGTTGAAGCTTTTAGTGCACATATGTCCGTCCGTTTTCTTTCGTCAGAATTTATTGAACGTTATTTAGCACGCGTAGGAAAAGATGTTCTAAACAGCGTGGGAGTATATCAAATTGAAGGGGAAGGAATTCATCTCTTTGAAAAAATTGAAGGAGATTTTTTTACCATTGTTGGTTTACCTTTGCTGCCTCTACTCGTAAAACTGCGTCATTTAGGAATTATTGATGACTGACTTAACAATAAAAAAAACAAATTATCCACGTGCTTTTGTTGTTGGTTATCCAATTCATCATTCAAAATCGCCAAAAATTCACAATTTTTGGCTTAAGCAATATGGTTTACAAGGAGAATATATTGCACAAGAAGTAACATCTGAAGAATTCAGTCATTTTATTGCGTCTTTACAAAAAATAGGCTTTTGTGGAGGAAATGTTACTTTGCCTTATAAACAGGAAGCTTTTCGTTTAGCAGATTATAAAGATGAGAAAGCAACAATGATTGGTGCTGTTAATACACTTTGGTATGAAGGAGATAAGCTTTGTGCCACGAATAGCGATGCCTATGGTTTTAGTGCTAATCTTGATGATTTTGCATCTGATTGGGGGGGGGAAACAGCTCTTGTTTTTGGAGCAGGTGGTGCCGCACGCGCTATCATATATGCCTTAAAAAAACGCGGATTCGAACAGATTTATTTAATTAACCGTACAAAACAACGCGCTGATAATTTAGCTCAGCATTTTGGAAAATCAATTAAAGTTTACGATTGGCATAAAATCCATGAAATACTTCATCAAGCTGACTTGATTGTTAATACAACATCTATTGGCATAAAAAATCCAGAAGAAAAAAGTGCTTCTTTTTTTTGTGATTTTCATAAAGCAAAAAAAACGGCGTTAGTAACAGATATTATTTATACACCATTGATAACTCCTTTTTTACAACAGGCAAAGGCTTGTGATCTCAAGACAGTTGATGGGCTTGGAATGCTTCTACATCAGGCTGTTATAGGGTTTGAACAGTGGTTTGGAATAAGGCCACAGGTAACAAAAGCTTTACGGACAGCCATTTTAGAGGATATGAGTGAAAAGAAAGAATGAAGATCATAGGATTAACGGGATCAATTGCTATGGGAAAATCAACAGTTGCTGATTTTTTTAAGCAAGCGGGTATTTCTGTTTTTAGTGCTGATGAAGCAGTACAACAACTTTACAAAAGTGAGCCAGCTTTGTCATTTATAGAGCGTATTTTTCCTGGTGTTGTTGAAAACGGTGAAGTTAACCGTTTGAAACTTTCTGAAATTTTGATTGATGATAAGGAAAAATTACAAACATTAGAAAAAATAATTCATCCTTTGGTGCAAGAAAAAGAAAGGGAATTTATTAATATAGCACGTAAACAAGGGGAAAAATTAGTTATTCTTGATATTCCACTTCTGTTTGAAAAAAATGGTGAAAGTCGTGTGGATAGCGTTATTGTTGTTTCTGCTCCATCAGAAATACAAAAAGAACGTGTAATGATTCGCAAAGGTATGAATGAGAAAAAATTTGCCTTTATCAATTCTCAACAAATGCCAGATGAAAAAAAACGAGAACGTGCTGATTTTGTTATTTATACAGGTAAAAATTTAGAGAATACACGTCAACAGGTTTTTGATGTGATAAAAAAACTAAAGAATTGAAGTTATGCGGGAAATTATTTTTGATACAGAAACAACAGGTTTAGATAAAGAAAAAGATCGCATAATCGAAATTGGTTGTGTAGAAATGGTTGATCGTTATCTTACGGGGCGCCAATTTCATGTTTATTTAAACCCTGAAGGCGTTATTATTCCTGATGAAGTTGTAGCAATTCACGGATTAACCAATGAACGCCTAAAAAACGAGAAAAGTTTTAGTGATATTGTTGATGAATTTTTGGAATTTATCAAAGGCGCGACAATGATTGCACATAATGCGAGCTTTGATATTGGTTTTATTAACGCAGAATTAAAACGCGTCAACAAACCGCTTATCAGTGTTGATAATATTCTTGATACACTGGCTATGGCACGACGTAAATTTCCTATGGGTCCTAATTCTCTTGATATTTTATGCAAACGTTTTGGAATTGATAACAGCCATCGTGTTCTTCATGGTGCTTTGCTTGATGCAGAGATTTTAGCCGATGTTTATATTGAACTGATCGGTGGAAAGCAAGGTGTATTGGGTTTTGACAACAGAAAGGGTCTTGATGAACATATCCAGAATGATAAAGATACATCTTATGCAGTTAAAATTCGCCCACAGGTTTTACCTTCAAGATTGAGTCCGCAAGAAAAAAGGTTGCACGCTGATTTTATCGACAATATGGGTGAAAAAGCTCTGTGGAATAACTTCAAAATTCATGAATAACATCATTTTTTCTCTAACAAAATCACTCTTTAAATTAAAGAATATGGATGTCAAAAAAAACGGTCGTTGTGGGGAGGGGAACACCACAACGACCTCGTCGCTACATTGTACCTCAGCCATCATAGGAGGAGCAAAATGAAAGCTATTAATCCTGTAACAGCAAAGAAAAGCTCTAGGTACTTAATATAAAGTGCAACGACTTTATGTCTTATGAAAAGAAAAAATGGCTTTTTAGAGGCAAAATGAAAAAATAAAAATAAAAGTGAAAAAAATATATACAGGTAATTTGTTTTTTAGCTGAAATGGAGAAATAGAATTGTCATGAAAGCAACAGATCATCTTTTTTTGGTTGACGGATCAGGCTATGTTTTTCGTGCTTATTATGCTTTGCCGCCTTTAAAACGTAAAAAGGATGGACTTCCTGTAGGAGCAGTAGCTGGTTTTTGTAATATGCTATGGAAATTACTTTGTGATGCTCGTAATACAGCGACTGGTGTTGTTCCAACACATTTTGCTGTTATTTTTGATTATTCATCTGATACTTTTCGGAAACAAATTTATCCTGAATATAAAGCGAATCGCGCTGAACCTCCTGAAGATCTAATTCCTCAATTCGCGCTAATACGCCAAGCAACGAAGGCTTTTAATTTGCCTTGTATTGAAAAGGAAGGCTTTGAAGCGGATGATTTAATTGCTACCTATGCAAAATTGGCAACAAAGGTTGGGGCAAAAACAACCATTATTTCTTCTGATAAGGATCTTATGCAACTCGTAAATACGCATGTATCTTTGTATGATGGAATGAAAGACAAGCATATAGGTATCTCAGAAGTTGTAGAAAAGTGGGGTGTTGCGCCTGAAAAAATGATTGATTTACAAGCATTAATTGGAGATTCAACAGATAATGTACCGGGTATTCCAGGCATTGGTCCAAAAACTGCAGCTCAGTTGTTAGATCAGTTTGATTCTCTTGATCTTTTATTGCAAAACGTAAAAGAAATTAAACAAACAAAACGACGTGAAAACATTCAGGCTTATAGAGAACAAGTTAAAATTTCTCGTGAACTTGTTAGGCTTAAAACAGATGTTCCTATAGATAATGATTTAGATGATTTTGTTTTGGAGCCACAGGATGGTCCACGTTTAATTGCTTTTTTGAAAGCGATGGAATTTTCAACATTAACGCGTCGCGTGGCAGAGGCAACATCATGCGATGCAGCTGTTATTGATGCACTTGATATAGTTGTTGAATGGGAAAAACTGAGCCATGGGCATGATTCTGATATCAAGAATATTGAGCGCACATCTCTTCACAATTTTTCTGAAAATTCTCCACAAGTTTTTGCACAAAAACGTAAAGATCAAGCACTGACTCAAAAAATTACAAGAGATGCTTATACAACAATTCTTGAGGAGGAAGTTTTAAAAGAGTGGTTATCACAAGCACAAGAGCAGGGTTTTTTTGCATTTGATATCAAAACAACATCTATTGATCCGATGCAAGCAAAGCTTGTTGGTTTTTCACTCGCATTACAGCCAGAAAAAGCAGCTTATATACCTTTTGAACATTTTGATGAAGAAGAAGAGGACCTTTTGAGGGGCGGGCGCATTGTCTCGCAGATTGAGACCCAAAAAGCTTTAGCACTTTTAAAACCGATATTAGAAGATTCAGCGGTATTAAAAATTGGTCATAATATAAAATATGATTGGTTGGTGATGAAGAAATACGACATTATGATAAGCTCTTTTGATGACACCATGCTTTTATCATATGCTTTTGATGCTGGAACGTTAACCCATAATATGGATGATTTGTCTGAACGTTGGCTTGAGCATAAACCAATTGTCTATAAGGATTTAACGCATAACGGAAAAAAAATTACTTCTTTTGCACAAGTAGATCTAAAACAAGCAACCCTTTATGCGGCGGAAGATGCTGATATAACGCTACGTCTTTGGCAAGTATTGAAACCGCAACTTGTTGCTCGTGGAATGACAAAAATTTATGAGCGTCTTGATCGCCCCCTTGTAGAAGTTCTTGCAAGAATGGAAGAACGTGGAATTCTTATTGATCGGCAAATTTTATTGCGTCTTTCAGGAGAATTGGCACAAGCTGCTTTGATTCTAGAAGAGGAAATTTATAAACAAGCTGATGAAAAGTTTAATCTTGCTTCGCCAAAGCAATTAGGGGATATCCTTTTTGGTAAAATGGGATTGCCTGGAGGCGCTAAAACCAAGGGTGGACAATGGTCAACTTCTGCACAGACCTTAGAAGAGTTAGCTGCTGAAGGTCATATTTTACCGCGTAAAATTATTGAGTGGCGTCAACTTACAAAGTTAAAATCTACCTATACAGACGCCTTGCCTTCTTATATTTTTCCAAAAACAGGGCGAGTTCACACGAATTATTCTTTGGCAATAACATCAACAGGGCGGTTATCATCATCAGAGCCAAATTTGCAAAATATTCCAGTGCGAACTGCTGAAGGACGTAAAATTCGAACAGCTTTTATTGCTCCCAAAGGACATGTATTACTTTCTGCTGATTATAGTCAGATTGAATTGCGCATTCTTGCACACATTGCGGATATAAAAGCATTAAAAGAAGCTTTTTCTAAAGGGCATGATATTCACGCTATAACGGCATCACAAATGTTTGGTGTTGCGATAGAGGGAATGCATTCAGATATACGACGGCGTGCAAAAGCGATTAATTTTGGTATTATTTATGGTATTTCAGCTTTTGGATTAGCCAATCAATTGGGAATTTCACGCCAAGAATCAGGTCGTTATATTCAACTGTATTTTGAAAGATTTCCAGGAATTAAAGATTATATGGAGAAGACCAAAATCTTTGCACGTGAAAATGGTTATGTAGAAACAATTTTTGGACGTCGTATCCATTATCCAGAAATAAAAGCAAAGAATGTAAAAATTCGTTCTCTTAATGAGCGAGCAGCTATCAATGCTCCAATTCAAGGTTCTGCGGCCGATATTATTCGCCGCGCTATGATACATATGGAAGGTGCTTTAAAAGAAGAAAAACTATCAGCAAAAATGTTACTGCAAGTGCATGATGAACTGATTTTTGAAGTACCAGAAGAAGAAAATAAAAAAACCATGGCTGTTGTTAAAAATGTTATGGAAAATGCTACAATGCCGGTTTTATCTTTATCTGTACCGCTTGAAGTAAAAGTCATGACGGCTCAAAATTGGGATGAAGCACATTAATTTTTTATTTATTTTTAAGAATGTTGATTGCGTTGGAAAGATTAAGATAGGCTTTGATAGGTAAATGATCTGAAGCAATGCGTGCAAGCGGTGATTGATGATTTTCAATACTTGTTACCAATTGGTGGGGAAAAGAAAAAACTCTATCAAGGGCTAACAAAGGAAAGCGAGAGGGAAAGCTTGGTACAACTTCAAAAGTGCTATCAAAATAGGGAGAAAAATGATTCAAAGATGAACCTTTTCCCATCCGCCATTCATTAAAATCTCCTATGAGGAGTGTAGGCATAAGAGAGCGTTTTTGAAAAATTTCAAGGAGCATTTTTGTTTGTTGTTTACGGGAGTAACGTAATAAGCCAAAATGAGCCGCAATAATACGAATAGGGCCTGCTGCCATTTCCAACTCTACAACTACGGCCCCACGTGGTTCAATACTAGGAAGAGTGATTTGTAAAGTATCACGTACATATCCCTTTCGCAAAAAGAGAGCATTCCCATGCCAACCATGGCCATGAGGTGACATAGTATTAAGAGGTACAGGAATCAAACCGGTTTCAGCTTTTAATAGCTGAAGATTAATCAAACCGATACGTTCTCCAAAACGTTTATCTGCTTCTTGAAGAGCAAGGATATCAACTTGTAATTCAGTAATAACACGGACAATTCTTGTGGGATTAAAAATTTTATCAACACCTACACATTTATGTACATTATAGGAAGCAACGGTCAGATCGTAATTACTATTTTGATTGATGATGTTTGATTGATGATGAGAGCGGCTGTGAATTGCATTTAAAAGGGAGTTATGAAGTTTTTGTTGGATAAAACCGGTAAACCAAGGAAATTTTTGCTTATAAGGTATTTTTGTCATTTTGCGAAAAGAATAGTCTCTAAGAGGCCAAGGGTAAAAACTTACACTAAAAACAAAAGAACCTTGTCTCTTTTAGAAACAAGGTTCTTTAATTAAGTTATGATTTTTGCAATCAATCACGGTTTGAGCCAAGAAACTGTAGCAAGAAAACAAACATATTGATGAAATCAAGATAAAGATTCAACGCGCCCATAATAACTTTACGTCCTCTGGTGTCGCTTTCATCTCCTTCGTAATACATCAACTTAATACTCTGGGTATCGTAAGCTGTCAAACCAGCAAAGATAAAAACACCAATCACAGAGATAGCAAATTGCAAAGCGCTTGATCCAAGAAAAATGTTCACAATCATGGAAAGCAGCAAGCCGATCAATCCGATGAATAAGAATGAACCGATTGCTGTGAGATCACGCTTTGTTGTGTATCCATAGAGTGAAAGAGCTCCAAAAGTTGCGGCGGAAATGACAAAGGTTTGCACAACACTTTCTGTCGTATAGCGCAAAACAATTGAAGACAGTGAAAGACCAACCAGAGCAGCATAACCAAAAAAGAGACTACGAGCAGCATTTGTGCTCAATGTATTAATTCTAAAACTGAGGAATAAAACTGCTATGAGTGGTGCAAACATAACAATATAAGAAAATGGCGATGTATAAAATGTTACTCCAAATGGTGTTAGATAAACACTGCTATTGATTTGAGCTGCTGCTTGGCTCATATCTGTTGTCGTTGCTAATGATACAATTGCATAAGCGGCAGCAGCTGTAATAAGCAAACCAATGGCCATTGTATTATAGACACCCAACATATAGTCGCGTAATCCCTGATCAATTGATGCATCGGCATGAGAAGCAGGTGCCGAACGTAAATCTTTAAAATTAGCCATAATATAAAATCCTTTAGCATATGTTCCGTCAGGTATAGGGCTTTAAAAGTATCTCTGTCATTACACAGATAAACTTAGTATAAACCTTAATTGGGCAAATACAAAAACCCTCAAGAATCACTGACAGAATTCCAGCATATCTGCTCTTATTATGGAGATTTATTTAAAAATTACAAGAGATTTATATAAGCAAGGAACCTTACAAATTTTTAAGGAAATAGTTCATTTTAATAAAAAATATTTCCATTTTTCGCCATATTTTTGCAAGATAAAAAGACTATACTTAAAAATTTTCTATTATTCACGGGAATTATGTAATACAATATTTATAAAATATCCACTATCTTTACGCTTATAAGAAAAGCGGCAAGTATCATTGCACTATTTTTCAGCCTCAGATTATTGCATCTGTTTTGTATGGTTAGAAGAGCTATTGAATTAGATTTTATATAACATATTGATATATAATGATAAATTGTCTTTTTTGAATGCTAAATGATACTCCGAATACCGTAAGATTCTCTGGTTGCAAATCTGCTTATTTGAATCAATTAATATTATTGACTTTCTTGTGTCTTGCAAGAGACATGGTTTTCATGGATTAAACATGAACAGATTCCAAATAAAAGCGATTTAGGCTATTAAGGGCTTTTATTAAATATGAAAAAAGGTAATTTATATTTATAATCAATATTTTGCTTTAACAAGAGACCATTGAAAATAGTTGAAAAAATGTTTTTTATTAAACAAGATATAAAATAAAAAAGGAGAGCTTTTAAACGAAGCACTTAAGAAAGGCTCTGTAAAAAAACAATACCTGTAAAAACTAAAGAAACATGCGAAAAACAATTGTCCTAATCAAATAAACAGAACTTTAAATGCTGTGAAATATTTCCTCAAAAATTATGATGTAGGACACATGGATAAAAAATATTGATTTCTATTTGAGTTCATTTCTTTTGTACTAACTAAGTGTAGAATGTAAGGTTGAAAAGAAAGAAAGATCTTATAGTTCCATGAAGAGAAACACGTGAAATAACGAGCAACAAGAACTGATTAAGAAAAATCAATGTGTAATCATACTTGTGATGGTCAATAATCTCTGTTTTCTAAGGCAATGAGTATATCAATGAGAAGATGTACTCTTGGAATGACGTTTTGCTTTCATCCAAGTACGCAATTCTTCAATAAGGATTGCAATAACACCGAGAGTGATAAAACTATCTGCAAGGTTGAAAATAGCAAAATAAAAAATATCATCAATATGAAAAAGTATATAATCAGTGACATGATGAAAGCGAATACGATCAATGAGATTGCCGATTGCTCCTCCAATAATAAGAATAAGGCCAAAGCGCATTAAAGGCTTATTGTATTCAGTATTTTTCCATAACCATAGAAGGAAGATAATCACGATCATCGTAATGGCAATGATTCCCAAGTGAGAAAAGGAAGAAAAAAACGAAAATGCAATGCCAGAATTACGCACATGATAAAGGGAAAGAAAAGGAATAAGCGAAATTTCTGTTCCTAAGGGCACATTGTGCATAACCCAGTATTTGACAACTTGATCAAGTACTACTGTCAAAGCCAAGCCCAAGAGAAGAAAAGGGAGTGATTTACGAATCATATTTTTTCTCACATGGTTCCAGTATTAAATAGGGGCGACGGATTTCATAAAGCATAACAGCTGTTGCTACAGCTAAATTAAGCGAGTCTGCACGTCCGCTTTGTGGAATACGCGTAAGTTTATCACACCGATTTGTAAGAAGATCTGATAATCCCTGTTTTTCATTCCCCATTAAAAGGATAATAGGGCCATTTTTGAAATCAAGTGTGCGATAATCTTGAGACCCTTTGAGATGTGTTCCAACGATCATACCTTTAAAGTGAGCAGACCAGTTTAAAAAGGCGCTTTCATCAAGACGATAAAGTGGTACAGAGAAAATAGACCCCATGGTTGCACGGACCGTTTCAGGCGAGAAAGGGTCTGTTGTTTCGCCAATTAAAATAACACCTTTAGCACCTACAGCATCAGCGGTTCGAATAATGGTACCAAGATTTCCAGGATCACGTACACGATCAAGCGCGATGTAAACATCTTTGATCTGTCCTTTTATCATTTCAAAAGAGTGCCATTTTTGCTTGAAAATACCAATAACTGTTTGTGGATTATCGCGTCGGGTAAGTGATTCCATAACCTTTTGTGAGGCTTTAATAACAAAACCACCGTTGGCTACAGCACGTGCAGCAGTATTTTCGATAGCAGCATTACCAATTTTACTTTTAGAAAAAATAAGCGTCTGTATTGTCCAGCCGAGATCGAGAGCATCAATGACCAATTTCAATCCCTCTGCCATGAAAAGACCTTCTCTATTACGATTTTTCTTTTGGCTAAGTGCTTTAAGATCTTTTATGATGGGGTTGCTAAGAGAGGTAATTTCTTTCACTCTGCCAGTTTTGGGTCTACACATATTCAAGCAATCCAACGGCTAAAAAGAGAAGTAGAAAGAGCACGTCCTGCAACTTCTTCACGCAAAATGAGTTCTCCTGATTCGACTGTACCACCAAGATTTACAAATGCATCACGCATTAAAGCATGAAGTGCAAAGAAGGAAGCACGAATAGAATAAGCTGTAAGGACAACAGAGAGCGGTTTATCAGAGAGAAGTTTACGACAATTTGTGATCATAGCGGGTAAATGATCAAACAGTTGCCAAATTTCACCATGGGGTCCACGCCCATAAGCGGGGGGATCAAGAAGAATCATATCATAGCTTTTCTTACGACGCAGTTCACGCTCGACAAATTTCATAGCATCATCGCAAATCCAGCGAATAGAATGATCTGGTAATTCTGCTTTTTCTTGATTAGCTTTTGCCCACGCGATGGCTTTTTTAGAAGCATCAACATGGGTAACATTCGCACCCGCTCGTGCCCCAATCAAAGAGGCGATACCTGTATAGCCAAAAAGATTCAACAATTTTATAGGACGTTCGGCTTTAACAATTTGTTCTTCCATAGAGCGCCAATGGGCATCTTGTTCAGGAAAAACCCCCACATGCCGAAAGGAAGTAAAACGGCCTAGAAAAGACAATCCATTCCAAGCAAGAGTCCATGTTTCATCAAGTGGCTTTTTAGGAAAATGCCAACGACCAACCCCTTCTTCATCACGGTTTCCTGTGAAAATAGCATCAACATCAGCCCATTGTTTTCGTGATAAAGCGGGTTTCCATAGTGCTTGACCTTCTGGTCGAATAATGCGGTAAGCTCCATAACGTTCTAATTTTTGTCCATGACCAGAATCAATGAGAGAATAGTTTTCACTTATACCTGTTTCTAAAATAAGGGGCAACTTTTCCTGCGGATATCTATTGTTATGGGAGGATTGAAAGCATTGTGCAAGCATGTTTTGTATCACGGTATATGAGGTATGAAGATGTATTATAAAGCTCTTAAGTGTTTCGTAAAAGTGCAAAAAAGCTAAAGTCAATTAAAATATGTATAAAAAAAGAAAAAGAGCACTTTTAACTCTGTACTGAATATAAAATACAGAGAGAAAAGATTTCATTAAAATACCATTACACCAGATTTGTGATAGATGTTTTCAATTTCTCGATCTCGGCATTACTTTTTTTGAGAGCTTTTTTGTATTTGTGATAGGAAAACCAACTGATCAGATTTCCTAATAAAATACCAAAACCAAAGAAAATAAAGAGCCATACAAAGAGGGGAGCATGATAAGTAAAACTTTCAGAATCTGCTCGAAAAGGATCAAGGGTTAACGGAACCATTTGACGATTAGCCACGATAAAAACAATCAAAAACGCTGCGAGAATCACACCGATACTTGTTAGAAGAATACGTTTAATTATCATAAGTTTCTCACTGATTAAGACGGTCGCGTAAATCCTTGCCAGTTTTAAAAAAAGGAATCCACTTTTCTTCAACAGAAACGGCTTCACCTGTTCGTGGATTACGTCCATTACGGGCTGAACGGCTTTTTACAGAAAAAGCTCCAAATCCACGAAGTTCAACGCGATTTCCGTTTGCAAGTGCTGTTGAAATTTCCTCAAAAATAGCGTTTACAATATTCTCCACATCCCGTTGAAAAAGATGCGGGTTATGACGAGCAATAATTTGCACAAGCTCTGATTTTACCACAATAGCCTCACTTTCACACAAAAAATTTTTGTAATTGTGCATACCATGCATATTACAATATATAAACGGATAAAAGCAAAATAAAACCAAGAAAAAGCAAATTGCAAGAAACAAAATTTGAAAATACCTTCTATAAAGGTTATACAGATTAAAAATGCGGAGTATTTAAGAGATTAGGAGAGTATGTCCGTACATAATCATTATAAAGCCTTTTCAACGCAATCATCTTTTGGAGATGTTTTAAAAAAAGCATCCCGTCATTCGCGTCGCATTAGCGTATTAAAAATTTTTTTACCTCTCTTAGCGTTGATTTCAGCGCTGGTTTTTTGCTGGTTTACGTTTTTCTTGGTTCCTGTTACTTCTGATTCTATGCCTTTGAATAATGGAGAAAGTGGCGTGATGAATTTGACGATGCTCAATCCAAAATTAGAAGGGTATACGCGTGCTCATGAACCTTATTGGCTTAAAGCAGAAAAGGCATTTCAAGACCATACACACGCTGGAATGATTGGATTGCAAAACATTACAGCTAAAGCATCTATGGGCCAACAAAGACAGGTTTTTCTCGCAGCACAAGGAGGGGTTTACGATAACATTAATGGTTTTTTACAGTTGGACAAGCCATTCACCATTACGACGAATGATGGGATGATGGCACAATTTATGTCAGCGAGTATTAACTTATCCGAGGGACAATTAAAAACAGATCAACGTGTTAATATTCAGCAAGCCGGTTTGCATCTTGCCGCAAACGCCTTACAAATTCGAGAAAAAGGAAAAAACATGTATTTCCATGGTGGTGTGCATCTAGTGTTTCAAAAGCAATGACGCGCATCAATACGAAATCTTTAAAGGATATTTATAAAGAGAAGTACGTGTATATACAAACAGAAGAATTGAAATAATGAAATCATACAAAAGATGGATAGGTGTGATATTGGCTTTTAGCATGGGAATGTTAGGAGGAGGAGCAGTTCTAGGATATGCTGAAGTGGCCCATTTTGGAATAAGTCTATCAAGCGACAAAGAACCGGTAGAACTGCATGCAGATTCTTTGGAAATACGTGATAAAGAAGGGATAGCGCTTTTTAAGGGTGATGTTTCAGTGGTGCAAGGTGAACGTCTTTTAAGAACGGCGAAATTAGTTGTTTACTACGATAAAGCATATAAAGAAATTGATAAAAACAAGGAAGATACAAAGGCATCATCTGTTTCTTTATTTGGTTCGTCGGGTATACAAAAAATGGAAGCTTTAGGAAAAGTTTATATAAAAATTGCTACGCAAATTGCTACGGGTGATAAAGGCGTTTTTGATGGAAAGTCAAAAATGATGAGTTTGACAGGGAATCATGTTGTGTTAACTGATGGTGACAATGTGGCAACGGGATGCAAACTAACGGCAAATATGGAAAGCGGAAAGGCTTTTTTAGAAGGTTGTGAGACGCCTAAGAAAAAAGGTCGTGTTTCTATTATTTTAAAACAAAATCAAAAGAATGGCCATTAAGATTTCATGTTTGGAATCAAAAGAAAAAAACAGACCGATAGGTATAATCTTGAAAGTGAAGCTTCAAAAAATCCTTTAAAGGGGACCTTGATTGCCAGTAATTTGATTAAAGTTTATCGAGGAAGACGAACTGTTAATGGTGTTTCTTTTGGCATTCGTACGGGAGAAGCAGTTGGCGTTTTAGGGCCCAATGGGGCAGGTAAAACAACTTGTTTTTATATGGTTACGGGGCTCATAAAATCTGATGGAGGATCTATTAAAATTGATGGATTCGATATTACGCATCTTCCGATGTATCGACGTGCGCGTTTAGGTATTGGATATCTTCCACAGGAGGCTTCTATTTTTCGTGGTCTTTCAGTAGAAAATAACATTAAAGCTGTTTTAGAGGTTGTTGAAAAAGATCGCCTTAAACAGCGTGAAGAGTTAGATAGCCTTTTACATGAATTTAAAATTGATCATTTACGTAAAATGTCTGCACTTTCGTTATCTGGAGGTGAACGTCGGCGACTTGAAATTGCGCGCGCTTTAGCTTCTCGTCCACATTTTATGTTACTTGATGAACCATTTGCGGGAATTGATCCTATCGCTATTTTCGATATTCAACAGCTTATTCGTCATCTAACTAGGCGTGGCATTGGTGTTTTAATAACGGATCATAATGTACGCGAGACATTAGGGCTTGTCGATCGCGCTTATATTATTAATACAGGGCAGGTGTTAGTTCACGGCTGTCCTAATGATATTATCAACAACGTTGATGTACGCAGGATTTATTTGGGAAATCAGTTTTCCCTTTGATTTTACAGCTTTCAGGATTTTCCATTTAAGTTTAACCAAACATTATTACTGAAAATCTCCTTATTTATGCCAAAACTTCTTTTATGACTATAACCTTAGAATGTTTTTATTGAGTGGTGAAAAAGGATTCATCATTAAAGGGTTAGTTTTTTGTTTTATAAGTTTAGCTTACTCATGATTGTATCATAGAAAAGATATCACTAGATTAACTTGATAATGAGTGATAAACGAAGCTCGCAATAAATGCGTGTATTATTGAAAGGTAAGAGATGTTTATCATATTTTTCTCTGTCGAATCAAATAATATATCGATGATGCTGTTTTAGGTATTTTGATGGGAGCACCGGTTATTCAATGTGAGTTGTCGTATTTTATTGTTTTATATGGCCTATTTAAAAATAGGAGCTCAGCTACAGATATCAGGCTAAATTTACAAATTTTTAAAGTAATCATTAAATCTCTAAAAACCTTTATATTCTTGTTATAAGGCGATATTCAAGCTATACAGTAATTTTCAAAGTAAAGGTCCATTTTGCGCAGTACGCTTTTCATCTTAATTTAAGGGATCATTTTTAAAGAAAGAAAAACTCTGATGGCGAATTATACATCAACCCTTATGACAAGTTTAATAAATTTATGAATAATGACCTTTTCTAGAGTCGTAAGGAAATTAACTTTATGAACAACTTCATTTCTTCGTTTTCTCATGCCGTTAATGAGGAGCTAAATACTATTTATTATTCTGTTAAAAGTGATATGACATGTATTGAGTTATCACCTGCTATGAATTGAAAAATAAAACACATGCGATGTTGCGAAAAGTGAAAAACATTAAATGTCTATACCGTTTATAGGTTTATTTATGAGCATTTGAGCGTGTAAGAGGAAAATTAAAGTATGAATTTGAGTGAGTTAATAGCACCGGAAGCGATCATTCCGGCTCTTAAGGCTAATTCGAAAAAACAAGTTCTACAAATTTTAGCAGAAAAGGCTTCTAAGCTGACAGGTCTTAGTGAGCATGTAATTTTTGATGTTGTTTTGCAACGCGAGAAGCTTGGTTCAACGGGTTTGGGTGGTGGTATTGCGATTCCTCATGGGAAATTACCTAATATTAATCGGATTATTGGTATATTTGCACGTCTTGAAAGTCCTGTTGATTTTGAAGCTCTCGATGACGAACCTATAGATCTTGTTTTTCTCCTTTTGGCACCTGAAAATGCTGGTGCAGATCACTTAAAAGCTTTATCACAGATTGCACGTGTTTTGCGTCATGCTGATGTTGTGCAAAAGTTGCGCAATACGCATAATGCCAATGCGCTTTATGCTTTATTGATTCAAACTTCAGAATCAAATGCAGCTTAAAAGGTATTATTGAGTGTATAAATTGCGAGGTATGCACCATAGAACGTGGGAAATAATATAATTTGCATCTTAAGACTAATGATAAAAGATTATGTCATGAGATTTAAAAAATAATTTCTAAGTGAACTTTCTTGTTAAAGAATAAGCAACAAAAACGAAGGACTTGTCCTTTCTTGTTCTCGTATATTAAAGCATCTAATTATTATGTTTGTGGATTCTTTTATCCTGTTATACTGTAAAAAGCTATCATTTGAGGTGTGGTGAGATAAATCCTGTAAGTCTTCTTAGTATATTTAAGTGCTTTTAGAGTACGTAGTAAATATTCTTGAGTAGGACTTGTCTATAGATCCTTTAGTTAAGTGAATCACATGAGTGGGAAGGCAAGAGGAACCGGCTCAACAAGAATCCAAACTTTTTATACACCAAGTTGGATTAAGAGTCTTCGCTCTTTGAGGTTGGAGAAGAAATCAATAGGAAAGTTTATTTGTGCATTGAATTTTTTTATAATTTAAATTTGAATATTTAGGGATAATATTATTAAGGTACAAGTAGACAATAGGGGATATTGTATCCTGTATGTATCAGTGTATTGATTTTAAATATAAATCACTATTTTTCATGTTGGATGAGAGATCTGAATATTGTAAGCTTCTCTCATTCCAAATTTGTTTATATTGAATCAATAAAAATCATTTTCTTGCACGTTATAAACGGAATTAGCGTGTGGATAAAACTGTATAAGACAAGGAGTAAAAATGCCTCTTATGAACCGTCTCAAGAGCCAAGGGCTGTAGCAATATTAGAAGCTGGAAATAGTGTGATGGTGCCGGTTTGCTTCTTCAAAATGGGAGATATCAATTATTTTAATAGGTATGATTTAGATGTCAGCTGTTGTATAGAGCTCATACTAAAAAACAATTTTGTACAGTAAGAATGAAAATTATATCTTTAGATTGGGTGAAAGAGTTTTTGTGCACAGGAAGATTTATTCAAGTGCCTTTAATTGATTAAAATGTTGTTTAGAAAACAGTAAAGTTAGAACTTCTATAGAAGAAAGTTTTATATTTTTGTTTATAAATTACTAAGAAACAAGAGAAGGAAACTTTCCAAAAGAATTTTTAAGAAGCTTTTTATAATAGAAAGAAAAATATTGTCTAATACATTAAAATAATATGATTAAGATATTATAAGCTACTGAAATCAGTTTAGAAATTAACAATTTGAGATGAAATATATAGGGAAATAAGATCAAAAGAAACAAAATTGTATGTGATTATTGAGATAGAATCTGAATTCTTTATGTTTTATTATTAATATCTTGATAATATTATATTATTTTTGAAAGATATTTTGAAGATTGAGAAAAAGTGTTATCGGGACGATATTGAATACGAAGTATGAATGCACTATAATGGATGAAAGGTGGAATATTTTGCAAACATAAATGTATTGAATGCATAAGGTCGAGAAGTGATATTCACAAGGCGATGAAGCTTTTTTTGGGGGGGGAGTACGGGGTGTATTTTCAAAATTTTGCATCAGATTGCTTGTGATATAAAGAGTATGGTTTATTTCTTAACAGAGTGATGATATATTTTCATTTCGTTTGAAGTTCTATAGCTTAGAAAATCGTTTTTTATACAAAAATGAAATGAGTAGCGTGAAATGAAGATGTTATTTTTTAATGTGATTATTGAATAAGAAGTTTATATTTTGGTAACGATTAAAAGGTCACAATGAAACGTAGAAGTCTATTCTCATTAGTGTGAAAATATTTCGATTATTGAAGGAATTAGGACAATAACACATAAATATTGAGGGTTTTTTGTTGAATTTTTCCAATGAAGAGAATCTTGTTAGAGACTAAAGAAGTGAGCTAAATGAAGATGTTTGAAAAGACTGTTATTGCTGCATCTGTAATGGTTCTTGTTACAGCGGGAGCGGCATGTGCGCAAACGCCGAGTCGTTTAAATCAATTTGAAGCGTGGGGAGCTTATTCTTATAAATCGCCCAAAAATACGATTTGCTATGTGTTATCGGTACCTTTGAAGGCTCTTCCAACGACAGTTAATCATGGTGATAATTTTTTCTTGGTTACCAAGCGTTCTCATTCACCTATTTCGTTTGAACCGCAGTTTATGGCTGGTTATACCCTTCAAGAAGGGTCGAGAGTGACAGTGACCATTGGAGGTAAGGATTTTGATTTTTTCACGAAAGATTCCTCAGCTTGGTTGGCGTCGTCAGAGCTAGAAAAGCAGCTTGTTTCTGCTATGCGTACTGGAAGCAATATGACAGTGAAAGCGATATCAAAACGAGGAACGCATACCACTTATACTTATTCCTTAAAAGGGGTCACTGCTGCATTAAATGCAGCTCAAAAGTGCCATTAAGGTTTCGATAATTTCTAAAATAGTGATGTGAATTGGAAAGCAATGGCCATTTCCTATGACCTTAGACCAGTTGGTTCATGTTTTGCGCGAGAAACAGATAATGTGTTCGTGAAGGAGAGTTCTAAGCTCTCTTTAATTGGTTTGTCGCAAGATGAGATGGTGCAAGCTTTAAAGACAGTTGGTGTACCAGAGTATCAAACGCGTATGCGTGTGCGTCAGCTTTGGCATTGGCTTTATGTGCGTGGTGTTTCAAATTTTGATGAGATGCTGAATATTTCTAAAGCAATGCAAGAGATACTTAAGTGTCATTTCTCCATTGCGCGCCCAGAAATTGTTGGAGAACAAATATCAAAAGATGGTACGCGTAAATGGCTCTTACGTTTTCCTGCACGTGGAGCTGGAAAGCCTGTTGAAATTGAAACGGTTTATATCCCTGAAGAAGGACGTGGTACTTTATGTCTTTCATCGCAAGTAGGGTGTACATTAACTTGCTCTTTTTGCCATACGGGAACGCAGATGCTTGTTCGCAATCTGACTGCGGAAGAAATTTTGGCACAATTATTGGTTGCACGTGATTGTTTGGGTGATTTTCCTGATAAAAATACCCCTGATGGGGCAATAGTTCCCATTGAAGGTCGCAAAATTACCAATATTGTTATGATGGGGATGGGAGAACCTCTTTATAATTTTGAAGCTGTTAAAAAAGCTTTATTGATTGCTTCTGATGGTGATGGGCTTTCTTTATCAAAACGTCGGATTACGCTTTCAACCAGTGGGGTTGTTCCTGGAATTATCCGAACCGGAGAAGAAGTTGGTGTTATGTTGGCGATTTCACTCCACGCAGTACACGATACATTAAGGGATATGCTTGTTCCCATTAATAAAAAATATCCGCTTGCTTTACTTATGGAGGCTTGCCGTAATTATCCTGGTCTTTCCAATGCAAAACGAATCACTTTTGAATATGTTATGCTGAAAGATATCAATGATAGTTTAGATGATGCTAAGAGATTGATTCAGTTATTGAAAGGGATTCCTGCTAAGATCAATTTAATCCCTTTTAATCCGTGGCCAGGGAGCAATTATCAGTGTTCTGATTGGGAGCAAATCGAGCGTTTTGCTGATGTTGTTAATCAAGCGGGCTATGCTTCTCCTATTCGGATACCGCGTGGACGCGATATTTTAGCGGCATGTGGACAACTTAAATCAGCTTCAGAGCGTTTACGGAAATCTGAACGTTTGCGACTTGAAAATGCCGTTGGTCATTAGTTAATGCAACTTTCTGCGATATTAAAGCCTATGCTTTTTTCAGTAAATCAGCATATAATAGCATGTGTGAGACAGAAATTAAGATGGATAAGTGCGAGACGAACAGTTTCAGCTTTTATATGCTAAATGGAGTAAGATATTGCCTATAATCTGTTTGCATAATCTCTGAAATAAGAAGGAAGCCTAATTTAAAGGGAATATGAAGTTTAAGGATTGTAATTAATTTACACCTTATTATCATACCCTTTAATTCGGTTTTATGACTTTTAAAAGCATTCACGGTAATATCCTTTAAAAAGTGGAGATTGGCCTTGCCTCACTTTTTTGTTTGTTACGTTCTTTAACAAGATTACACCTCACACACAAAACGGAGTTTCTAAAATATAAATACCATTGTGTTGTCTATTGACATGTTTTTAAAAAAGTATTCTCTAATGCACTCCCCATTTCATGATAAGGCTTGTGAAGAGTATAAAACAAAGGAATCTATGGAATTATGATATTACCTCACCTTTACATTTAATAAAGGTTTAAATTGGTACTACCATTCTATTTTTCAGCTCCTAATGTTGTAACAGCTTTTGGCACTTGAGATAGTTCATAAGAGGTATTTTTATTTTTTTCTTAGATAGTTTTATTCATACGAAAACTTCAGCTTCGCTTGTGATGTATAAAGGAAAGGTATTGTTTTATTCAACATAAACAGGTTTGAAATGAAAAAATCTTATAATATTCGTTTTTTTATTTAAATTAAAAGCGATACACTACACTTATAAATCAATGTTTTGTAACGATAAGAAGATGAAGGGCAAAGCTGGTAAAAGTACCAGCAATAAGCCAGTCGAGAAAGCGAATATAAAGAGGATTTTTCTTGAGAATTTTGGTAAGTTTATGCGCTGTAAAAACGACAGAAATTGTAATAGGAAAAGAAATAGGAATATAAGAGAGTCCTAAAAAGAGTAGCTTTTGTGTTGCCATAGGATCATCCGCGTTGATAAATTGTGGTAAGAATGTTGCGTTAAAGAGTATAACTTTAGGATTTAGAAGATTGATTCCAATACCAGCAAGATAGTTACGTTTAGCGCTTTGAGATTTAGAAGATGTCTGTTCAAAGGAAGATGTCGGATTTCTCCGTAACGCTTGAAAGGAAAACCATAAAAGATAAAAGGCGCCGGCAATTTTTAAAAGAATAAAAGTGTGTGGCGCAGCAAAAATAAGTGCTGATAAGCCAAGTGCTACAGCGGTAACCTGAATAGCAAACCCTGTTGCACTTCCCAAGGCGCACATAATTCCAGCTTTTTTGCTTTGTGTAATGGTTCGTCCTACAGAAAGCATCATATCTGGTCCTGGAATAAGTGCTAAAATCAATGATGCTAAAGCAAATTGTACAACAATAGACCACTCCGGTAGAAATGACACGTAAATCTCCTTTTATTTTTAAGCAGTATTCATTATTTACACTCTAAAGCGTTTTTATTTACGCTTTTTGCGTCTTTTTGATGTTGCTTAAAGAGAATTTATTTTTATATTTCTTGTATTGTTTTGATTTCTGGATAGAAATATAAAAAGCAGCTCATATAGAACGTTAAAATGAAAAAGTGGCAAAATATTAGAAAAGTTGTTTTGGCTTATTCAGGGGGATTGGATACGTCAATTATTCTCAAATGGTTGCAAAGTACGCTAGGCGTTGAAGTTGTAACTTTTACAGCGGATTTGGGGCAGGGGGAAGAGCTAGAATTTGCTCGTCGTAAAGCTGAAATGCTAGGTGTTAAAGAAATCTACATTGAGGATTTGCGCGAAGAATTTGTGCGTGATTTTGTGTTTCCGATGTTTCGAGCCAATACCGTTTATGAGGCGACTTATCTTTTAGGAACATCAATTGCACGCCCACTTATTTCAAAACGGCTTATTGAAATTGCTAAGGAAACAGGAGCAGATGCAATTGCTCATGGGGCAACGGGCAAAGGCAATGATCAGGTACGCTTTGAGCTTTCCGCTTATGCTCTTAATCCTGATATAAAGATTATTGCTCCATGGCGTGATTGGGATTTTAAGAGTCGGACAGATCTGTTTGAATTTGCTCGTACACATCAAATTCCTGTAGAAAAGGATAAGCAAGGCGAAGCGCCTTTTTCAGTGGATGCAAATTTATTGCATTCTTCATCAGAAGGAAAGATTTTAGAAGATCCAGCACTTCCTGCTCCTGAATATGTCCATATGCGTACTCTTTCGGTGGAAGATGCTCCAGATCAAGCAACCAGAATCACTCTTGGCTTTAAAAAAGGTGATGCTGTTTCAATCAATGGAAAAAATTTATCTCCTGCAACTTTACTTGCAGAATTAAATCATTATGGGCGCGATAATGGTATTGGTCGGTTAGATTTGGTGGAAAATCGCTTTGTGGGTATGAAGTCGCGGGGTATTTATGAAACCCCAGGAGGGACCATTCTTTTAACGGCTCACAGAGCTATAGAATCTTTAACGCTAGATCGTGGTGCAGCTCATTTAAAAGATGAATTGATGCCACGTTATGCAGAACTCATTTATTATGGATTTTGGTTTTCGCCGGAACGTAAGATGTTGCAGGCAGCCATTGATTTATCTCAAGAACATGTTGAAGGTGAAGTCACGTTAAAACTCTATAAAGGAAACGTGATTGTTGAAGGACGCCAAAGTAAAAAATCACTTTATTCGAATGAGTTGGTAACTTTCGAGGATGATCAAGGCACTTATGATCAAAGAGATGCAACTGGTTTTATTAAATTAAATGCTCTACGTTTGCGTACATTAGCAATGCGTCATCAAAGTGATAAAGAAAAGAAATAGAAAATTACGGTGACAAGTGTAGAGTGGATTAATGCTTTTGTATGAAATGCCTAACTTAAGCATTTTATCTGTTGGTTTTTACCATTCTTTCATTCAATATTGGAAGCTTATCTTTTGTGCTAATAAATATAATAAGCAAAACCCATGATGATAATAGCAATGAAGGCTTCAATAATCAAAACAAGTCAATTTTGCTTTATAATGTTGAATGTTTTTGATTTTATCAGAATAAAATATGTTTATAGCGAAGGCAGTTTTTGTATTGTGACTTAAGAGTATAAAGAAATTTTCATCTTTTTTCTTGCTATTATTGACGAATAAATTCAAGAACCATACACCCTATTTTGAAAGAGTGTAATTTTTAGGATAAATAATGATGCGTGATCAGTGTGATACCCTCAGCCTTACGCCTGAATTAAAAGATGCAGCTTCTCAATCGAGAACTTGGCCATTTGAAGAAGCACGTAAGATTATCAAACGGTATGAAAAGACGGGTTATCCAGACAGTGTGATATTTGAAACAGGTTATGGACCTTCTGGTTTACCGCATATTGGAACTTTTGGGGAAGTTGCACGTACAACTATGGTACGCCATGCATTTCATATTCTTACGGAGAATAAAGTAAAAACAAAATTACTTTGTTTTTCTGATGATATGGATGGTTTGCGCAAGGTTCCTGAAAATGTGCCTGATCGCGAAAGGATGGAACATTATCTTGGTCAACCGTTGAGCCGTGTACCCGACCCTTTTGGAGATGATTATCCTTCTTTTGGGGCAGCGAATAATGTGCGGTTACGGGCTTTTCTTGATCGTTTTGGTTTTGATTATGAATTTGCAAGTGCTACGGATTATTATAGTTCCGGTCGTTTTGATGAAACGCTTTTGAAAATTCTTGCCTGTTATGACAAGGTTATGGCAATTATTTTACCAACATTAGGTGAAGAACGGCAAGCGACCTATTCACTCTTTCTACCGATTTCTCCTTTTTCTGGAAACGTATTACAGGTACCGATGATTGCGCGTAATGTTGAAAAAGGTACAGTCACTTATATTGAGCCAGAAACAGGAGAAACCATAGAAACAGAGGTTACAGGGGGCAAGGTTAAGTGTCAGTGGAAGGTAGATTGGGCAATGCGTTGGACAGCGCTTGGCATTGATTATGAAATGGCGGGAAAAGACCTTATCGATTCCACAAATCTTTCTTCTAAAATTTGTAAAGTATTAGGTGGAAATCCCCCAGAAGGATTCAACTATGAGCTCTTTTTAGATGAGAAAGGGCAGAAAATTTCCAAATCCAAAGGAAATGGCTTAACCATTGATGAATGGCTTACTTATGCCCCAACAGAGAGTTTAGGGCTTTATATGTTTTCAAAACCGAAAACAGCAAAAAGGCTTTATTTTGATGTTATTCCCAAAGCTGTGGATGAATACTATGCGCATCTTTCAGCCTATGGTCGTCAAGAATGGAAAGAGCGGTTGAATAACCCTGTATGGCATATTCATAGTGGTTGTCCGCCGCAGGTTGATTTGCCTGTATCCTTTGCGATGCTCCTAAATTTGGTAAGTGCTTCAAATGCGGAGAATGCAGAAGTTCTTTGGGGTTTTATTTCTCGTTACGCTAAAGGAGCAAATGCACAAACTTATCCAGAACTTGATCAATTGGTGAAGTTTGCCATTAAATATTTTGATGTTTTTGTTAAACCAAACAAAAAATTCCGGCTCCCTGATGATAGCGAACGAGCAACATTAGCACAAATTGATGAAAAACTAGCTAATTTACCTGAAACTATTGATGGCAACATGTTACAAAATATGCTTCTTGATGTTGCACGGTTAACGGAACGCTATCAAGATCATAGCAAAAAAAGCCCTGAAGGTGGACCTGGTGTTTCCAATGTTTTTTTTCAAATGCTGTATGAAGTCCTTCTGGGACAAGAGCGAGGTCCACGATGGGGATCATTTATAGCGCTTTATGGGATTGATGAAATGCGTGCACTAATTGCTGAAGCGCTTGCACGGCCGACGGAGGAATAATGGAAAAGAGAGTGCAAGAAGTAAAGCGACGCCGTACATTTGCAATTATCGCTCACCCAGATGCGGGAAAAACAACATTGACAGAAAAGCTTTTATTGTTTGGTGGTGCTATTCAACTTGCAGGAGAAGTAAAAGCTAAAAAAGATCGTATTCAAACCCGTTCTGATTGGATGAATATTGAGCGTGATCGTGGTATTTCCGTTGTGACTTCGGTGATGACGTTTGAATATGAAAATCATATTTTTAATCTTCTAGATACTCCAGGACATGAGGACTTTGCGGATGATACGTATCGCACTCTCACAGCTGTTGATAGTGCTGTCATGGTATTGGATGGGGCACGCGGGATTGAGCCAAGAACATTAAAATTGTTTGAAGTATGTCGGATGCGGGATATTCCTATTGTTACGTTTATCAATAAAATGGATCGTGAGGCACGTGATCCTTTAGAGCTTTTAGATGAAATTGAAGAAAAGCTTGCTCTTGATACCGCACCTATAACATGGCCAATTGGAACGGGTAAAGATTTTGTTGGTACCTATGACCTTCATCATAATCGTTTTCGTCAAAAAGATGATGAGATAACACAGCGGATGGTTTCAAATCCCAGAGAGGTTGTCCATTTACTCCCTGAATATCAACATTCAACTTTTATTGAAGGGGTAGAACTTTCTCAAAGTGTTTGCAAGAATTTTGATCTTCAAGCTTTCCGTGAAGGTCATATGACTCCGGTTTATTTTGGTTCAGCTTTGCGAAATTTTGGTGTCCGTGATTTGATCAATGCGCTTATTGATTTTGGTCAAAGTCCTCGTGATCAAAGTGCAGATCAGCGCAATGTCATAGCCATGGAACCTAAAATGACGGGATTTGTTTTTAAAATTCAAGCGAATATGGATCCTAATCATCGTGATCGTATTGCATTTTTTCGGGTATGTTCGGGAACACTTGAACGTGGTATGAAAACAAAGTTAGTTCGAACAGGAAAACCAATGACACTTTCGGCTCCACAATTTTTCTTTGCTCGTTCACGCCAAATTGCTGATCAAGCTTATGCCGGTGATATTGTAGGGATTCCTAATCATGGAACATTGCGTATTGGCGATACTTTGACTGAAGGAGAAGATATCCTCTTTAAGGGAGTACCAAATTTTGCACCAGAGATTTTGCGTCGTGTTTGTTTGGGCGATCCAATGAAAGCAAAAAAGCTCAAAGAAGCTTTGCAACAAATGGCTGAAGAAGGGGTTGTACAATTGTTTATTCCTGATGATGGGTCGCCTTCTCTCATTGGTGTTATTGGTGCCTTGCAAATTGACGTTTTAACGGAACGACTTAAGGTGGAATATTCTCTGCCGGTAAGTTTTGAATCAGCGCGCTTTAATTTATGCCGTTGGATTTCAGCACAGAGCAAAGATGAGTTGCAAAAGTTTCTCAGCAATCACCGCTCTGCTATTGCGTATGATTTAGAAGGTGATCCAGTTTTTTTAGCGGAGAACCATTTTTCATTGAATTATGAGGCAGAAAGAGCTCCTAAAATAAAATTTTCTGCTTTTAAAGATTATCAAGTACGCTCTTAAAATGAAGAAAAATATTTTCTACAATAATTTGATTTATAATGATAATTTATCGTTTTTCATATTGAAACAATCAAAATCATTTGTTTTCACGTCATAAGTAGGATTGGTATGTGCGTAAAAACACTTGAAGCAAGAAATACAAAGCCTCTTATAAACCTTCTCTATAGCCAAGAGCTTTCAAAATATTGGATGAGGGTAAAAAAGTGATGATGGTGGTGTGTGACGTATCTTATCCCATTCACGGAAGTTACATTATACTATTCATTTATATTATTTACGGGACGACATTACGAGGTAGGCTCAAGTACAATGAAAGATGTCTCTTTAAAAACAAATATATAAAATTGCAACATAATGATATTTTTGGGCATTCTATTTTTCATCAGGGATGTGATCCTAGCAAGATAGAGGCTTGCACGATAAACTTTTGCAAAACTCTCTCCATAAAAGTAATCTATTTTCGCTGTTAAAGGTGGACATATTATTTTTTTCCAAGCTTTTTATGAGCTATGAGCTTCGAAAATATTATTTATGAAACTGATTTTTTAAATTTTGCAATATCATGATATCTATTTTTCTCTGAAAATAGTTGAGTATGTAAAGGATATTTTCAGATTGCACTGTATAAAGAATACGGTAAATTTATTTATTATATCCAAATGGTTATAATGCATTGGTGCCCCTAACGCCTTTTAAAACTTGAATATTTATTTTTATATTACCTATTTGAGTTAGAGAATAAATTGTAGCCAATTCTACGTTGAAAAATATCAAAAAAATTTTACATATTTTTTCGCGATGACTTAAGACATATAATTTACTTCAATATTTTTTAAAATTAAGCTAAAAAATCTGCTGTATAAATATAGCTTTTCAGTTTTTCATTGTATAAATATTGTATACAGTCAAGATTATACAAATAATCAATAAGCTGAAATTTGTTATCCCAAATATGAGATCATATGACCTATAAACCGCGTGTCTTTTCTATTTCTCCGGGAACTGCTTTTTTGCCTCACTTTGTTGATGCACTACTTTCTGGTAGCCTTATTGATAATTTCGCTTCCAGTGGAGATATTCAAACTGCCCTTGCCGATAGCCTTATTTATGTTCCAACACGTCGTGCTGCTCGCGCTTTGCGTTTAGCCTTTGTTGAAAGAAGTGATACACAATCAACATTTTTGCCAACCATTCGTGCTCTAGGAGATGTAGATGAAGACAGTTTCCTTTTTGTTGAAAATCATACCAGCACTCTCGATCCACCTCTTGGAGAAAGCGAACGTCTTTTACTTTTAGCGCGCCTTATCCGTCCATGGCGTGAAAATTTGCCTGCGCATCTGCGTGCCATGTTTGGCACAGAAGATGTACTTATTCCGGCTCATAGTGCTGATGCGATTTGGCTTGCGCAAGATTTAGCACACTTGATGGACGAAATTGAAACAGAAGGAGCAGACTGGTCAAAACTTAAAAATATTGCACCTGATATGATCGCTGAATGGTGGCAAATAACGCTCGATTTCTTGACTATTGTTACGCAAAATTGGCCAAAAATCTTGACAGAAAGACAACGAAGTAATCCCGCGGAATGGCGTAATCAAGCACTCACAATGCATGCAGAGACTTTACGACGCATGCTGCCTGATAAACTGGTCATTGCAGCTGGTGTGTCAGGTTCTATGCCTGCAGTTTCTCATCTTTTAAAAGTTATCGCTTCTTTGCCAAAAGGGGCTGTTGTTTTTCCTGGTCTTGATCTTCATATGGATGAAGATCAATGGAATGCACTTAGCACAAGCAATGAAGAAAAAACAGTTTGTGATTTTTTTGATCATGCAGAAAATGTTTTTAGCCATCCTCAATATCATTTAAAAAAACTTCTAACTCTCATGGACTGTCAACGCGATCATGTTTGCGAAATTGGCCAACAAAGTATAACAAAGAAAAGACGAATGGCGCTTTTATCAGAAGCACTCCGACCAGCTTCTACGACAGACAAATGGATACAAATTGTTCGTGATGATTATGAAAGTCTTTGTGCAGATTGGTCATTTATTGAAGCTATCAACGAACGTGAAGAGGCTCTCGCTATCGCTGTTGCTTTACGCAAAGCTATTGAAGAACCCCAAAAAACCGCAGCCCTTATTACCAATGATCGTAACTTAGCCCGCCGTGTTGCTGCGGAATTACAGCGATTTGGAATTGAAGCAAATGATTCAGGCGGAATACCACTTGCACAAACATTGCCTGTAACGCTCTTACGACTTATCTTAGAAAATGTGTTACAACCTAATGATCCCATTGCTTTTCTTTCTCTTCTTAAGCATCCACTGACAACACTCCAACAAAACCGTCATCGTTTACGGGAAATGGCAGAAAATTTTGAACTTTTTATTCTTCGAGGGAATACAGGGCGCATCAATCTTTGCGAATGTGATCAATTTCTTGAAAAATGGATTGAAACGCACTTTCATAATAGTTCTGAAATCAACGCTCTTGATCAGCAGAAATGTGAAGAAGCACGTCTCCTGTGTCATCTTTTGAAGAAAGCTGTTGAACCTTTAGCCTCTCTCATGAAACAAGAGAAAGAATGCACCATCAACGAAGCTGCGATAGCAACGGTTGAGGTTTTTGAAAATTTTGGGCGCAATGAGGATAATTCTCTTGCTCATCTTTATCAACACGAAGCAGGACAAGCCCTATCAAAATTTTTACGTGAATTGGTCAGTGATCAATCCGGATTAACATTTCATCTTTGTGAATGGCCCGCTATGTTTTCTGCCATAATAGCAACCCGTTCCGTCACACCCTCGCCTGGAGGACATCCACGTTTATTCATCTGGGGTACTTTGGAATCACGTTTGCAAACGGTTGATACAGTGGTTATCGGCGGTCTTAATGAAGGGTCATGGCCGATATCAACCCGAAATGATGCTTTTTTATCGCGACCGATGAAAATGATGTTAACTCTGGAACCACCAGAGCAGCGTATTGGCCTTTCCGCGCATGACTTTCAATGGGCGATGGGAATGGATAAAGTAGTGATGAGTCGCGCACTGCGCGTTAATCATACGCCTTCCATTCCTTCACGTTGGCTACAACGCATGGAAACAGTTGTAGGAAAACAGGTTTGGGAACAAATCCGTGAACGAGGTGAAATACTACGCCATTGGGCAAAGATGCTTGATCATACAAGCATAACTTCTGAGGTGGAACGTCCTTGTCCTGCTCCACCTCTTGATATACGTCCGCGTCATTTTTCGGTCACTGAAATAAAAACATTGCGGTATGATCCTTATGCTATTTATGCTAAAAAAATTTTACGGCTCAAACCACTTAAAGAACTTATTCATGATCCTAGCGCTTCAGAACGTGGAACACTTTATCATGCTATTCTTGCGGCTTTTTGTACACAAATAAAAAATCCAAATGCTGCAAATGCACTCAATGTACTGCTTGCTATTGGACGCAAAGAGTTTGATAAATTCAATTTTCCACCCGATATTGAAGTAATTTGGTGGAATAGTTTTGAAAATCTTGCTCCGCGCCTTATTCAATGGGAACAAAGTTTAGGACTGCGAGAGCGATATTCGGAAGTGGTATCACAAAAAGTCCCTATAGGAACAACAGGGGTAACCCTTTCAGGACGTGCTGATCGTCTTGATGTTTTGCCAGATAAAACGGTTGAAATTCTAGATTTCAAAACCGGTACCCCTCCTTCATCAAAACAAGTTCGTGAATTATTATTTCCGCAATTGGCTTTAGAAACAGCTTTACTCATGCAAGGGGGATTCCCAGATTTTCAAGATTTTACTCCCTCAAATTTATTTTACATTCCTCTTAACAAAAAAGGTGAAATTAAATCCCAATCAATTCTTTTAAAGAAAAAAGACGGCAAAACTTACCTAACTGCTGTTAATCTTGGTGAAAATGCATGGGAAAATCTTATCGCACTCATAACTTATTATCAAAATCCACAACAAGGCTATCTCTCACATGCTGTTCCTATGTCAAAACGATATGAAGGTGACTACGACCATTTGGCTCGGTTGTGGGAATGGTCAAGTGGTTTTCATAAAGAAGAGTAATCATGACGTTTTTTTCTATTCCTGAAGCCGCTCTTGATGCACAAGCAACGGCAACACATCCCCAAAAAAACGTGTGGGTTTCTGCAAATGCTGGATCTGGAAAAACTCACGTTTTAAGTGAACGTGTTATCCGTTTGTTATTAAACGGTACGCCTCCAGCACGTATTTTATGCCTTACTTATACCAGAGCTGCTGCTGCTGTTATGCAATCACGAATTTTTCGCACGCTTTCTAGTTGGAATGAACTCGATGATGCACAGCTGCGAGAAACCTTAACACGGTTTGAAAAAAAAACTGTTAATGCGCAAAAACTAACTTATGCACGACAACTCTTTGCGCGTGCTCTCGAAACGCCTGGTGGCTTAAAAATCCAAACGATTCACGCTTTTTGTGAATCTCTCTTGCATCAATTTATGTTAGAAGCCAATATTGCGGGGCATTTTGAACTTCCCGATGATATCAGTCGAAAAAAATTACAACAAGAATCCCGCCGCCAACTTTTAGCCTGTCGTGATGTACAGCCTGCTTTGCAACAGTTATTTACAGTTATTAGCGAACATACTTTTAACCAATTGCTCTATGAAGCAACGGAAAAGCAACATAAATTATCTGATTTTTTATCTTCTCTTCTATCTGAAAATGGAGAAGAAAAATTGCGTGCGCTTTTTAACTTAGCGCCTGATGAAACAAACCAATGTTTATTGGAACAAATTAAACAGACAGCGCGCCTTCCTCTTTATGCCTTTAACCATTGTGAAATCAATGGCAGTCAAAGCTGCAAGGATATGGTGGAAAAACTTTCCCAATTAGAAAAGGTGCATGATGAGACAAATATTCTCAATATTATTTCTGATATTTATTTTAAAACAAAAGGTGAGCCGCGTAATTTTTCACATTTATCTCGTAAAAAATCAGATGAAATTTGGCCTTTTATTCAACAAATGCTTGAAGATAAACAAAACAAGCTTTCTATTCTTTTAGAGAAATATCAATGCGCAAAAGTTGCTACTCTCAATATGGCTGCTTTTCAGTTATGTGCTGTTTATCTCAAAATCTATACGAATCTAAAAAAGGCCAATGGCTTCTTAGACTTTGATGATCTTATTGAGCGTACACTTCATTTGTTACAGCGTAAAGGTGCAAGCCAATGGGTGCATTATAAACTTGATCGTGGGCTTGATCACATTCTACTTGATGAAGCACAAGATACTAATCCTGAGCAATGGCAAATTATTCAACTGTTGGCACAAGAGTTTTTCTCAGGTTATAGCCAACGAACAAATATACGGACTCTTTTTGCTGTTGGAGATGAAAAGCAATCTATTTATTCTTTTCAAGGAGCAGCTCCAGAAAATTTTGCTGAAAATGGACGAATCATTCAAAAAAAAGTGCAGCAAACCAATCAGCAATTTGAAAAAATACAACTGCATTACTCTTTTCGCTCTACAGCGGATGTTCTTAAAAGCGTTGATATTGTTTTTGAAACACCAGAAAACTATAAAGGACTTTCGGTAGAAAATACAAAAACGGTGCATGAAGCTATTCGTGTTCATAGCCCCGGTGAAGTTGTTATATGGGATGCAATTTCTAGAGAGACGAGTGAATTTCCTCATGATTGGCATTTAAGCGTTGATCATTTAGATACCCCAGAAGTTCGTTTAGCAGAAAAAATTGCTGAAACTATTGCTAACTGGTTACAAAAAGGTGAAATGCTTCCAGCAAAAGGACGCTTAATACGGGCAAGTGATATTATGATCTTGGTTCGTAAACGTGATCAATTTGTCTCAGCTCTTTCCCGTGCTTTTAAACACCGCAATATTCCCGTAGCAGGGGCTGATCGTTTACAGCTTACCAAACATATTAGTATCCGTGATTTAATGGCGCTTGCACGTTTTGTTTTGCAGCCACAAGATGATCTTTCTCTTGCTTGTGTTTTAAAAAGCCCCCTTTTTGCTCTTAGTGAAGAGGAACTCTATCAGCTTGCCGTACACCGCACCGGCTCTCTTTGGCAAAGCTTATGTACGCACGCATCATCGCAGGCATCTTTTAAAGATGCTTTTGAAAAGCTAAACCATTATCGCGCTTTAGTGGATAAAATACCGGTTTTCGAGTTTTATAGCCATATTTTGAATAATGATAAGGGAAGACAAAAAATTCTGTCTCGTTTAGGATCTGAAGCAAATGATGTGCTCGATGCTTTTATGGATTATACGCTCACTATTCAAAAAACAGGATTACCAGGATTACAAGCTTTTTTAGAAACATTAAGTGCAAGCGAACCAGAAATTAAACGTGAATTTGAACAAAATAATGAAGAAATTCGCATCATGACTGTTCATGCTGCAAAAGGACTAGAGGCTGCTATTGTGTTTTTAGTTGATCCTGGTAGTGCGATTTGGCATCCTCAGCATGCGCCTCACTTGCTTAAAGTTCCTTTAAACAATGCACAATGGAACGGAAAACAAGCCTTTATTTGGCGCCCCAATGAAAAGTTTGATACAAAACTCTCTAAACAAGCAATTTCACATTTAAAAGAGCGTGCAGAAGAAGAATATAGGCGCCTTCTTTATGTAGGAATGACGCGCGCTGAAGATCGTTTGTTTATTTGTGGATATAAAGGCCAGAAAACGCAATCTCATACATGGTTACAACTGGTAAAAAAAGCCCTCGAACCGCATGCTCTTGCTATAAAAGATTCTGCGGAAGATATTGCAGCTTGGCGTTTTTGCATCACACCTCCTTTCTCTGCTTCCATGAATCAAGAAGCTTCCCGCGCTGAATGCCAAACCTTACCACCTTTGCCTGCTTTTTTCTCCCATAAAGTACCAGAAGAGCCAGTGCTACCAAAACCGTTAAAACCCTCAGTCGCGAGCCTTTCCATTGAAGCTGATACAGAACTACCCTCAAGTCCAAAACAGCTTACCATCTCACCTGTTTTAGGAGCAACAAACACTAACAGAGCTTTTTCCATTGAATATGGTAATCTCGTTCACCGATTGTTACAATATTTACCCAATTGCCCCCTACAAAAACGTCGAGATTATGCTCGCAACTATCTCAATATCAAAGCCTCTCATTGGCATGAGAGCCAAAGAGAAGATGCTCTTCGCCATGTTTGGAAAATATTAGATCATGTTTACCTCAAGCCCCTTTTCTCTGAGCATTCACGTGCTGAGGTCTCTTTAATGGGTATTGTGAAAATTCGTGGAAAAGAACACGCAATTTCGGGTCAAATTGACCGTCTCTACATCACGCAAAATAGCATTATCTTTGCCGATTTTAAAACAGGAACCCCGCCAGAAAATGAAGCTGCTATTGCTTCCCATCACTGGTTGCAAATGGCTCTTTACCGAAAATTGTTGCAAGCTATTCACCCCGATAAAGATATCCAAGCTCTGCTTATCTACAGTAAAAAAGCCAAAATTTTTAAACTTCCTCCAGAAAAACTCGAGGCATTTCTTGGTGAAGTTGCCTTATAAGTTACTCCTTTTCTTCAAAGAATCCTTATAATTTTTTACTTTCATAAAATCGTCTAAACAAACACAATGCACAATCTCTGGTGTAAAAAAGTTCTTTAATAATTTATCTTTGCAATAACTTGATATGAATTGTTATCATACCAATCTATAAAAAGTGAATATAAAGGATAAATCAATGACGTGTATAAAAGCTGATAAGGACAATTTCGAAAGTGAAGTTCTAACCTCTTCCATCCCTGTTGTGGTTGATTTTTGGGCAGAATGGTGTGGCCCTTGCAAAATGATTGCTCCAATTTTGGATGAAATTTCAATGGAAATGCAAAATCAAGTTAAAATTGCTAAGGTAAATATTGATGAAAATCCGGAACTGGCTACCCAATACGGAGTACGTTCTATCCCTACATTATTAATGTTTAAAAATGGAAATATTTCATCGAATATGGTTGGCGCTACCTCTAAAGGACGTCTTTCTGAGTGGATAAAAGATGGGCTTCGTTAATGCCATGCATAGGGCACGATAAAGGAGAGAAATTTTAGTCTCTCCTTTTGACTTTTTTAAAACATTCTTTTTTTGCAATATATTGTAATGAAAAGACAATAAAATAAAAATGTTAGGTAAATTTAAGAATTCGTACTTTTATGCATGATTCAATTGCCCATTTTTTATAAAAAAATTGCTCTGTATAAAGAATATAGGCAATTCCTTCCTTATATGCGCGTCAAAAATGTTGGGTGAATGATAATTTCATAACGATATTTTCTTCTTGGATAAGACTATTGAGATAAATAGTACTTTCAACACATAAAAAGGCAATATCGATCTAGCAATAAGGAGATTTTTGTTTGGAATACTTAGCAATTATAAAAGGGATTTTAAGCAAGAACTAAGCAAGAACTTTGCAAATTACCTTTCTGAAGTTTACAATTTTTAAGCAGAAAGAAGCAAACAATTCACTACAGGTTATATAATGCTCTTCTAAGGGTTACCACTTCAATTTAAAATTCCTTTACACTATTCTCTAGAATCAAAAGACTTTTTTCGAAGCCTTTAGCAAAAATATGAAAGGCAAAAAACATTCTCTAAAATAAATTGATAAATTCCTATAAATTAACGGCTGTCCTTTGCAATTTATGTCATTGTTATATAAAACAGCCAGTAGTTCGTCTCATCTTCATGGTTTATACCTCTATGAGGGACTTCTTTGTGTTATTCATCATCTCAAATTTCATAGGTACGTACTGAGGTATTATCAATTAAAGAATGATGATGTCGATGCTCATATCGATGTTTTTTTAAATGTGCGAATTGCAAAAGATTGTTGCAAACGTTCAACGGAATGTTGTGCTGATCTGAGTGTTACATGACGCCCATGTGCTTGATATTGTAAGGTAAGTGCAAAAGTGGCGAGCTCTAAAAGAGCTGTACTTCTTTCTGGCCATTCAACAAGTAAAATATTTTTCTCACGCGCTTCATGAAGTCCTAATTCATCAATTTCTTCTGCCATAGAAAGGCGATAAAGATCAGCATGAATAATTTCAAACTGTGGAAGTTGATAGCTTTGCACAAGAGTAAAAGTAGGGCTTGGAACATCCATAGTGTTATTGTTCGCAAGCGTTTGGATGATTGTACGTGCAATGGTTGACTTTCCAGTTCCAAGATCTCCTTGCAGCGTTACAAGATCTCCTGGCTTTAAAGAAAGAGCTAAATTTTGTGCAAAAAGCTTTGTTACCTCTTCATTTTCAAGAAAAAAACTAAAATTCATTAAAAGTTCCATGAAATGGATGAAAAATTTTTGTTATCATAAAGGTTAAAATTAAAAAATCTTATCTCCTTTGGAAAGTGGGAAAAAACATTTAACTGTTGTTCCTTTTCCAGAACCGGTAAGAATTTCAACATGTCCACCGTGTAGTTCAACGAAACTTTTCACAAGGGAAAGTCCAAGACCCGCTCCTGCGCGCCCACCATGGTGTGAATGAGAAGAAAAACGTTTAAAAATACGATTAAGGACATCTTCTGGAATATCAGAGCCTTCATTGTGAACGCTAAAGACAATGTTATCATCTTGTTCATCGACGCAAAATTCAATAGTGCTTGCCTCCGTTGCAAAATTAAGTGCATTACTCAGTACATTCACAAAAATTTGATGTAAGCGTTTTTCATCAGCAGAAATAGAATTTAAGGAAGGAGAAATTTGTTGTAAAAGCGTAATATGACGTCCATTAAGGCGATCTTCTACACGTGCTACTGCTTGTATCATAGCATCGGCAATGTTAACCGATTTTATGTCCAACTCCATAATGCCTGCATCAAGAGTAGCAAGATCAAGAATATCGTTAACAATATTTAAAAGAGTTCCTGCTTCTGAATGAATGTGCCCAAGATATTCTTGTTGACGTTGATTGATAGAGCCAAAAATTTGATCACGTAAAATATCCGAAAATCCGATAATATTGGTGAGAGGTGTACGCAACTCATAAGAAACATGTTGGACAAATTCATTACGCAAACGATCAGCACTTTCTAATGCTTCATTTCTTTCTTGAAGAGCACGGGCAACATGGACAGTATCCGTAACATTTACAAAAGTAAGCATCGTTTGTCCATCAGGAAGAGGGACCAGAGTATAGTCAATAATCATATCATTTTTAAGCTCTATACGACCTGAATATGTTTCACGTTTTTCAGCAAAACCGGTAATGAATTTGGTAAATTGATCCCATTCTTGTCCTAAGGTTAAGGCTGAACAATGGCTTTGTAACTGTGTAATATGGGTCCCTTCTACCAGTAAATTATAAGGAAGCGACCACAATTTCGACAAGGCAGGATTCGATAAACGAAGGCGTCCATCAGTACCAAAAACAACCACGCCTTCGGAAAGTTTATCAAGTGTTTCACCTTGTATTTTAATAAGTGTATTATAACGGCGTTCAAGATCAATTTTTTCTGTAAGGTTTTCGTAAAGCCAAGTGACACCTCCTTGTGGATGAGGGTTAGAGATAACACGCACCGTACGCCCATCTGGAAGATTCCAAATTTGTTGGTTCGATTCTGTTTGTCGATAGGCTTTAAAAAGTTCTTCTTTCCATGCGCGCCAATCGGGGTGTTCAGCAATGAGCCCTTTTTCACGTAGACGTTCAAGAAATAATGTATGGCTTGGTTCACTTTCTAAAAAGGAAGTCTCCAACGGCCATAAAATTTTAAAAGCATGATTACAGAATTTTAATTTTTGGTTTGTATCAAAAATGGCTACAGCTGTTGAAATTTGGTCAAGTGTTTCACAATGGCTTTGAAGGACATATTTTAATTCATGAGCAAGATTTTCATATGCGCTGTCATCACGCGCAAAAGCTGCCATACCTTCGTCTGTTGTAATGCGTGTGAGATGAAAACGATGTCGTTCTCCGTCAATAACTGTGTGAACATGTTCTTGAAAAATTGTTTCTGTTTCATCTGTTTTGCGTTGTGTATTTTCATTGAAAAGATCCCCCACTTCATCACTGTCTTCACGAAAGTCTGTCATTTCTCTAAAGGCGCGATTGATAAAACAAACTTTTCCTTTACAATCTTTTATCCATACAGGCTCTTGAATAAGATCAAGAAGATTACGCTGCATTCTCAGTTCAGTAAGAAGACGGGCGATATCTTTCTGTAAACGAGCATTTTCACTCTGTTGTTTTGAGATATCTTGAAAACGAGCAATAGCGACTGTTCCTGCGATGACTCCTGTAACTTGTAGCAGCACATTGTTTGTGGTGGTGATAGAAAGATCAAAAGGGTGACATTGACAACGTAGTTGAGTCAATGCATAATCAAGTTCTCGCAGAGAATTTTCTTCAACCCAGAGCTCAAAACGCTGAAAATCTTTCTGATCGATTCCTATTTTTTGCAATGCAGAAAGAGCACCAACGACACGGGGTAAGGTTGTTGGATTTTCCCAAATAAGAAGGAATTGCTCGGTTTCTTCCAGAAGCCATTCATAATATTTAAGTTTTTCAGAAAAATTTGCCTGAAGTATCTTCAAAGGCTTCTGTGCAGTTTTTTTTGCACGCATGATAACAGCCATGCACGTGAGAAGTGAAGCACAAGAAATTCCTCCACACAGCGCTAAAAGCAGCCATGGACCATTGGGCAAAGTGAAAGAAAATGGTAAATAACTTTCCAATGACTGAGCAACAGCGCGTGTTGGAGAAAAAAAGAAAAAAAGGCAAAATACATACGTATAGATTCGAATCACTCTTTGAGCTTTTTCTTTGGGGTTATAGTCACCAAAGCTGAGCACGGCATCTTTCCCTTTTTTAACCCAAGGAAACGTATTAGTAACGGTAATGGTTTGGTTTATAAGGTCCTTGTGGTGTGACTCCAATATAGGCGGCTTGTTCTTCTGATAAAACACTTAATTTTATTCCTAACCGATCAAGATGTAGACGTGCAACTTTTTCATCAAGATGTTTAGGCAAAACAGTGACTTCATTTGTATAGTGTTCTGCACGGGTAAAAAGTTCAATTTGCGCTAAAATTTGATTAGTAAATGAAGCTGACATGACAAAAGAGGGATGCCCAGTCGCATTACCGAGGTTTAACAAACGCCCTTCAGAGAGCAAAATGATGCGTTTTCCATCGGGAAAGGTGATCATATCAACTTGTGGTTTAATATTCGTCCATGGCAAATTTCTAAGAGCTGTGACTTGGATTTCGTTATCAAAATGACCAATATTTCCAAGAATACACATATCCTTTACTTGTCGCATATGGTCTAAACGAACAACATCTTTATTGCCTGTTGTCGTGATGATAATATCAGCACTGGAAGCAGCATCATCCAAATTAACAACTTCATAGCCATCCATAGCTGCTTGAAGAGCGCAAATAGGGTCAATTTCTGTTACTTTAACACGAGCTCCAGCACCAGAAAGAGATGCTGCTGAACCTTTTCCCACATCACCATAACCACAGACAATGGCAGTTTTACCAGCGATCATCACGTCTGTTCCACGTCGAATACCATCAACCAATGATTCTTTACATCCATATTTATTATCAAACTTTGATTTAGTGACGCTATCATTGACATTAATAGCAGGAAAAGGCAGAAGCCCTTCTTTTTGTAACTGATAAAGACGGTTTACACCTGTTGTGGTTTCTTCGCTTACACCTTTTATTGCTGCACGCTGTCGTGTAAAAAATCCTGGTGTTGCATCTAGGCGCTTTTGTATTTGTTTGAAAAAAATTTCTTCTTCTTCTGTTTTGGGATGCGAGAGGATATCTTTATTTTGTTCTGCACGACTTCCCATTAAAATATAGTTTGTGGCGTCAGCTCCATCATCTAAAATAAGATTAGAAGGATTACCATCTGGCCATTGGAAAATTGCATCTATATAAGTCCAATATTCTTCCAATGTTTCACCTTTAACGGCGAATACAGGAATACCAGTTGCGGCGATAGCTGCTGCTGCATGGTCTTGCGTAGAAAAAATATTGCTAGAGCTCCACCGTATATCGGCGCCAATTGCTTTTAATGTTTCAATTAAAACAGCTGTTTGAATTGTCATGTGCAATGAGCCAGAAATACGCGCTCCGCGCAAAGGTTGATTAGAGGAAAACTCCTTGCGACAAGCCATCAAACCAGGCATTTCAGTTTCAGCAATATCAAGTTCTTTACGACCATAAGCGGCAAGTGCAATATCTTTGACAACAAAATCTTGAGCTGCCATTCTTCATTCCTTTAAAATAAGTTTTTCCAAGACGGTAGGAGAAATTAAAAAAAAATGCAAGACAAGAAGAGGACTTCTTTATGTGAAAAGGCGCTTTTAAAATCTCCATAAATTTGTGCAACAAATATACATTTATAGATCTGAGTAATGATGTTACTGACAGAATAAAAGATCTTCATGATAAGTCTTATTATATAAACAAAAATCTATCCTTTTCACGTAACTTTAAAGCTTTTAAAATCTCCAGAGAGAATACCTTTTAAATAGTAAAAATGGTGCATTGCTTCACAGTTTTTATATCGATTTTTTAATGAGATAATATCGAAAGTAATATACTCGTATTCTACTCACTTATGCAGTTGTTGAAAAAGGAAGTATTACCTTACTTTAATCTCATGACTAAGCTTTTTAGCAAAATAATATAATGCAAAGCCATAGGTTATCATGTTTATGAATAGGCAATTCAGAATCGGTTCTTTAGGATTCCAATGTTGTATCTGCTCTTGGATAAAAACAGTTTATCAGAAGTGCTTTTCTCCTGTTTTCAACGATTTTTATCAAAATATTATAGACATACAATTAAAAATTTTTTGTGACACTGAATAGAACATTTAAAATGCAAAAACATTACTCTATTGAACGCTCTGATTTTAAAACCGCTAACAACGAGCTATGAATTATAAATCAAATAATTAACTCAGTTTTGGAAGAATTTATTCTAGACGAGTAAGTTTTGGGAAAATTGACCATGTGGACGAAATCGCCAGAGATAACTTGGCAAAAATGCAGCCATTGCTCTGGGGGTAATTCCCACACCTTCTAGAGTATATCCATTCTCTATAGCCTCTTTAGAAACAATGTTATCCATTTGCAAAAAACGTATCTGATTGGCTGTTACAAGTGTTGGTACAAAAGGCAATTTACCAATAGTTCCCAAAATTCCCCCAATCAATAGACCAACAGAAAGAGGCATGGATAGGATTGTTTTTTTACGGTGAATAATTTTGAGTATATTTTCAAGAGTATTTTGGAAGGTGATAATCTGGGGACCGCCAAGATCATAATTTTTTCCCCAAGCAACCTGTCCATCTAAAGCGCGCGCGATAAACTCAGCAACGTCACCAACATACACGGGTTGCAATTTGCTTTGCCCACCTCCAAAAAGAGGCATAATTGGTAAAAAACGTGACAAATCTGCTAAGGTGTTAAAGAAACAATCCTCTGGTCCAAAAATAACGGATGGACGGATAATAATTGCTTGAGGATGCTTGTTATGAATAATTTGTTCACCCATAAACTTAACACGTGCATAAAGACATGAAGCATTCTCGTTAGCCACAAGTGTTGACATATAGATGAGTGGAATAGCAGCTTCTGCTGTTAATTCAGCAACATTGTAAACACCATCAATTTGTGTGTTTTTAAAATTCGATTGACTTGCTTGTTTTAAGCTACCAGGTAAAAATACTGCCGCATCAGCTCCAAGCAACGCGCGTGCAACAGAGGCACGATGCTTGATATCTGTTTTAAGCATTTGGGTTTGTCCTACTTCTCCTATTTGGAGCATGTAATAAGCTTTTTGTGGACAACGAACAGCGATACGAACGCGATATCCCCGCTTAGTCAAAGTTTCAACGACATGTCGTCCTACAAAACCAGATCCGCCAAAAATAGTAATAAGTTTAGGATGTTGATAAAGTGCACAATCAAGTTGCATGATTAAAAAGTCTATCTTTCAAAGCTTTCAAAATAATCGATTTCTAGCATGGAGGTGTTTTATTGTCACGCAAAATATCGCCCGCAAGATAAAGGGAACCACCAATAAGGACAATAGCCTTTTTATATTCGGCTCTAATCTTATGCAAAGCATCTTGTAGATGCGCTTGTGGAGTAGAAAAGATTCCTGCTTTTTGCGCTGATTCAGCTAATTTTATTGGAGAGATACAGGCATTATTGTTAATCAGCGGTATCGTATATATTTTATCGACAAGGTTTGCTAAGGAACGAAAATAACCGACGGCATCTTTGGTATTGAGCATGCCAGCAATCATAATAATGGGATGATCTGTTTTTTTTCTCCATTGTGCAAGTTCTACCGCAATAACTTTTCCAGCGGCAGGATTGTGACCACCGTCTAACCATAAATCAATATTAGGAGACAGTTGATCAACCAAATGTCCTTGGATAAGATGTTGCATCCGTGCGGGCCAATAGATATTTTTCAAAGCATCATTTATGGTTTGTTCTGAAAGTTGAAAACCCGCTTGACAAACTGCTTCAAGAGATGCGCTAGCATTGGCAACTTGGTGGTCTCCAATAAGGTTAGGAAGGGGAAGATCCATGAGACCTTGATTGTTTTGGAAAACCATACGTCCATGTTCTTTATAACTTTGATAATCTTGATCAAATAGAGAATAAGGTGCTTTATTTTTATTAGCAAGAGGTATTAAAGTAGCAAGAGTTTCTTCATAATTTTGCTTCCCGATGACTACTGGAACGTTTGGTTTGATAATTCCTCCCTTTTGAAAAGCGATTTGAGCAATTGTATTTCCAAGAAAGATCTCATGATCATAATCAATGGGCATAATAAGTGATACAGCTGGTTTGTTAATGACATTGGTAGCATCAAAACGTCCTCCCAACCCAACTTCTAAAATGACAACATCAGCTGGATGTATACTAAACAGCATAAAGGCAGCGGCTGTAAAAATTTCAAAAATAGTAATCGGCTCTTGACGATTTACTTTTATAATTTCACTGATTGTTTCAGCCAATTGGTTTTCTGTAACAAGTTGACCACCTCCTTTTTGACCTATCCGGCAGCGTTCATTCCAATTTACGAGATGAGGTGAGCTATAGACATGAACGCAGTATCCTGCACTTTCCAAAAGAGCACGGCAAATTGCTGAGGCAGATCCTTTGCCATTTGTTCCAGCGATGTGAATAATAGGGGCAAGTTTTAAATGTGGATTACCAAGACGCTCTAAAAGGTGAACAATACGCTCTAAAGAAAGATCAAATTTTTTCGGATAATTTTTTAGTAAATCATCCACCACCCTTTGTATTTGACTTTGTTGCATAAACTTAAGCTGCTTTTGTCCTAGAAAGCGATGTTTGAGAGTCTGTTGGGGATGGATCGGAAGGGTTAAAAACAGCAGGGCGTTTCATCATCAAGCGTAAAAGACGTGCAATTGTTGTTTTCATTTCTAAACGCGATACAACCATATCAATCATACCATGTTCGAGCAGATATTCACTACTTTGAAAGCCTTCTGGTAGGGTTTCACGTATAGTTTGTTGAATCACACGTGGACCAGCAAAACCAATCATAGCGCCAGGTTCGGCAATGTGAATATCACCAAGCATGGCGTAAGAAGCAGTAACACCACCGGTGGTTGGATTAGTCAGCACAACAATATAGGGAAGTTTTGCTTCTTTCAACATTTCAATCGCTACAGTTGTACGAGGCATTTGCATCAACGAGAGGGTTCCTTCTTGCATGCGTGCGCCACCAGAAGCAGAAAAAAGAACCAGCGGACGCCTTTCGGCAATGGCAGTATCAAAAGCTTTGATAATAGCTTCTCCTGAAGCCATACCAAGTGATCCACCCATAAAGGCGAAATCTTGAACGGTTGCAATAATTGGTAAGCCTTCAATCGTACCACGTGCACTTAAAATATTGTCATCAACACCAAGTTTAGAACGATAATCTTTTAACCGGTCAATATAGCGTTTTTCGTCACGAAATTTTAAAGGATCTGTTACAACTTTTGGATTTTCAAGAGTTGTATAAACACCATCATCAAAAAAATGCATGAGACGATTTTTAGCGCTGATACGCATATGATGGCCAGAATTGGGAGCGACAAATTGATTAGCTTCCAGATCTTTATGGAAGATCATTTCACCACTGGTAGGATCTTTAATCCACAGATTTTCTGGAATTTCACGGCGCCCCAATATAGAGTTAATTTTAGGACGAACATAATTTGTAATCCAGTTCATCTTTATAACCTTCCTTTAAATATTACACATCTTTCGCATAATTTGAAAGAATACGAACCTAAGCAGTCACATTTGCTTTACCGGTGGAACAAAGGAGTCTATTTAATACTTTTATCAGTGTACGTATAGCTTGTTTTTTAATTTTTAATTTTTCCAATATCATAACAATCATATCTATGAAGAGTATACCCTATAACAAATTTGTCGTAAGTTTAAGAACTTACATGTTTTTATTTTTTACTTTGGTATTTAAATTCACTCCTTGCGATGGTTAACAAATCCTTTATTTTTTAATAAAAATGAATATCCAATTAATCATTCGTCAATAGTTTTGAAGAAAAGAAACCTTATAATATAAGGCATTAACAAGGTTAAAATAACCCATTTAAGACAAGGATATAATAACACCATATTAGCGAAACGCTAATATCAGAGCAAGATTTTTTTCAAAAGGTTTCTTTAAAGCGCGCGCTTTTCACAATTAAAATAGAATACCCTCAAAAATGCTATTATATTACTCATTCATGTGCTTTTTTTACACAGACATTTTTCAATAATCCCCAAAACTCTCTTATGATGGTGCTCAGAAGAGTATACACTCTCCATAAATGGTATAAAATACATTATGCTCTCCATTTTTACTGAAATAGAAGGTACAAATCGATACCATCATACTCTTTTCCAGTTTTTAATGTGACGAAAATGTTTGCATTGAGAGGATTCATAAAAGATATTTCACGCCTTTTTGAAAGTACTTTTATCCACACACCACCTCCGTTTGTGACATATTAACAAACGATTTCACTTGATCTAATATGAATAGGATTAAAATGAGAAAGCCTCATGATATTTAGTTTTTTCACTCATGTTGTGAAACGATAATTATTATTATAAATCAATATATTAGTTTAATAAAAGATAAAGCATAAAATTTTATATTATGCTTTATTTAGCTGGCAAGTTTTATTAACTTTAAAGTCAAGGAACATTATTTTTGTGTAATGCGTGCCATGGTCTTTTGGGAAAGCATTTTGTGTAAATATGTCATAAAGGCGGCTGCAAAAAGCGGTGTTGCTAAATTAAGAATTGGAATTGAAACAAAAAGCGCTATCAATAACCCTGCACCAAAAACCGTTGTGTAATGAGTATGTAAAAAAGCACGTGCATCTTGCTCTGTTCGAAAACGATAAGCAGCAAACAAGAAATATTCATGACCAAGCAAATAACCATTAATAACATAAAAAGCAATTAAATTAATACCTGGTATGAAGAATAAAATAAAAGCAATTCCATTACCAAGAAGGCTTAAAATAACGAATTTTAAGGAAATGATAAGAGAACGCTGAAACGATAAAGCTTGTCCAATAGGCTCGTTTGGATAATCCTCTTTTTCAATAATTTCAGCAGCAGAGTCAATGAAAAAACCACCAATCATAGCTGCGATTGGTGCAATTAAAAAAGCTAACAAAAGAGCTAAACCAAGATTAAAAATGATAAGCATGCTAAACCCAATCCATCCCGCCCAACTAGGGAGTCCAGGAAGGAATTGAGCAATCCAGGGCCAAAAGTAAGACACAAAAAGTTGGTGCGCACATAACCATAAAATGGTGAGAATGAAAAAAGTAACCCCCAATGCTTTCAGTATCATAATACGATATTGCGAAGTCAAAAGACGTTGTAAAGCACGATAAGCAGCAGTAAAAATCATAGATTAACAAACTAGGGAAAGAAGCAAAAAAAACAAGAAATATATTTAAAGAATGTAGGGTGTAATTTTTTCTTTTTTTAATTACAAGATTTCTTTTCAAGAACATTATAAAAAACGGCTAAGGCTTCTTTGTTTAAAATAAAGTTTGAATAAATAGAAATTTTGATTTTTAAAAACCAAGAAGAATTTAAAGAGCAGCTGTTTTAGAAGAAATTTTGAATATTTTTGTACAGAGTGTAGATTAGTGCATTTGTATGATATATGTGAAAAATTAAGGAATAAGAACTATTTGGGAGGAAAGTTGTTTACTTCTATTTATTCAGTAGAGTTGTCTAACTTCGTTTATCTAATTGTTTTGCACAATTCCTAATACTCTGTACTTTTCTACTATTTGACGGCATGCTTTTGCCTCTCGCTTTTATTCAAAACAATATTGAGTTCAATGGATAGGAGTAATGGAATAGATCCGTAGATATTCTGATTTTGGGCAACAGAATAATTAATATGATAGAAGTGGAAAAAATAAGCTTAAGCGATTAACCACCCATATCCCATGGAAGGATAAGTTTCTTGAGAAGAAGCAAAGAGTGGGAGACACCACTGATGATTAAAAATGATGAGATTTTAAATTTTAAAAGCTATAAGTGCAACGAAGTAAGAATTCACTGAAGCACTTTTCATACAAGTGGTGCACTGTATCAAATAATTTTTAGATAATAACACCACTAATTTATGAAGAGAATTGATCATTTTCAACTTGAATAACAAAATATAGAAATATTCTTTAATTTCAAAGCTTCTGTTCAACATCAAAAAGTTATTTACTTGAACATTATAGGCGAGATCAATGTATAGATACAAAGCTTTCGATAAAGGAATAAAAATGCTTCTCATGAAACATCACAATGTGAGGATATCATGGATCAAATACTAGTCTTTTGGGTCTTGGTATATTGGAGAGAGGACACGCACATTTAATTTTAAAGACTGATCACTGAGGAAAATAATAAAGGCTTCAGTTTCATAAACTTATAGACAGTGGTGCAATGAATTTTGTCTACACTCTTTATGAGCGATTTATAAGTTTTAGTGTGAGGTATGCTTAGAATTGCATTGAGATGTTATAATATATTGATTTATACATTATTTTTCACAGTGAATAAGAGCTCCAAATAAAGTTGTCATATTTTCTCATTAGCTGCTCTCATCATGAAACAATCAAAATCATTTATTTGCATATCATAAACAGGACCAATATGGGGATAAAAACATTGAAGAAAGAAAATGCTTTTTATAAATTTTATTCAGTGCAAGAGCTTTCTCAAAATTGATAGTAGGCAAAGTGAACGATAGCTTGTTTTTTTATAAGCAGGGGAGACAGTGGTGCAATAGATCCTACTTTTATGAAGGCTAGGTGAGATAGGATTTAAAAAAAACATTTCCCAACGCTCGTCATACTCATTTCGCAACAGCGCTTGTTAATGGTATAAGGGAAAGCTCTCGGGAATAATATAACACTTATAGGGCACCCACTATCTTGACGCTTAATAAAAGGGCACGCTGGCGCCATCATCCTCGGTGTTGCTCGACAATCCTTGGTCCTTGAGACGGTACGTTATAAGCGTTTTTTAGTTCTTTCTCAAACATTTTGTATTCATACAGCTATCCTTGTTTGCAACGTGCAAGAAAATGGTTTTCATTGTTTCATGATGAAAGAGATTGGGAATAAGAGAATCTTACGATATGCGGGATTCTAATTTAATATGAACAACACTAGATTATCATTATAAATCAAAATATTATATAATAATCGAGATAGATAGATACTATTGTCAGTTTTATTTTATGAGGTGTTTTAATCAATGCATTTGAAGAGTTATTATGTGGAATGGGGTATATTTTTCTCGTGAGGAGTAGGTGTTTGGGGAGAAAAAAATGATACAATCATGTTTGCTAATTTTTGCGCTACGTGTTGTTTACTCATATGGGGCCATTGTTCAATTTTTTCCTTACTCACGAGATAAACTTGATTTGTATCAGCACCCATGACACTTGTTCCATCTAGTTGAAGAGAAATATCATTAGCAAGAATGAAATCAGCTCCTTTTTCAACACATTTTTTTTGTGCATTGGCAATGATATCACATGTTTCAGCAGCAAAACCAATGACCAATGAGGGGCGGTTTGGAGCGTGTCCAATTGTTGCTAAAATGTCAGGATTTTCGACCATATGAAGGGATGGTGGTATTTTATGAGCATTCTTTTTAATTTTGTGTAACGACTGCGTTTGACTGCGCCAATCACAAACAGCGGCAACGAAGATGGCGCCATCAGCAGGCAATGCGGTTTGAACGGCTTGTAACATCTGTTGTGCTGTTTCAACATGAATGGTTTTTACTTCTTGTGGGTCTGCAAGATTAACAGGTCCACAAATAAGTGTTACTTTTGCACCCAAATGCGCAAGAGCGGTTGCGATGGCATGACCTTGTTTACCTGAAGACCGATTAGCAAGATAACGCACCGGATCAATTGGTTCATGGGTAGGGCCAGAGGTAACGATGAAATGGCGGTCAGAGAGAGGTTTTTCATGCACATTCAACAGAGTCTCTATGGTAGCGACAATGTTTAAAGGTTCGCTCATGCGCCCATATCCTATCTCGTCACGTTCAGCCATATTTCCGATTTCTGGTCCAATGATATGAACGCCATCTGCGCGCAGTTGTGCAACATTGCGAATAGTAGCTGGATGCGCCCACATGGACGGATTCATAGCGGGTGCAATTAAGAGTGGACAACGTGCCGCTAAAAGGATGCAATCAGCCAGATCATCTCCTATGCCATTGGCTATTTTTGCAATGCGATTGGCTGTAGCAGGGGCTAAAATAATAAGGTCAGCATTACGTGCTAATCGGATATGTCCAATATCGTGCTCTTCTTCGCGTGAAAATAAATCAGTATATACAGTACCACCGCTTAAAGCTTCAGCGGCTAAAGGCGTAATAAATTTTTGCGCTGCTTTTGTCATCACAACTTTTAAGTGTGCTCCACGTTCTTGTAAACGGCGAATTAAATCAAGTGCTTTATAGGATGCAATACTTCCTCCAATAATAAGAAGGAGTGATTTTGATTTCAATGATTGCACTTCAACAGCACGAGTATGAGAGAGTTGTGCGGTGAAAGGAGTGGGATTGCTTAAAAGGCGTCGGACTTCTTCTTCCATAGAAATACCATTTTGCGCTGCGCGTATGCGCAAAGCTTCTTTGGTTTCAGGAGACAGGTTACGAATAGTAATGCTGGCCATAAAATACCTCCAAGAAATAAAATGATTGCAATGATTTCATTGTTGATATTTTTAGCATATTAAGGAAATTAGAAAAGATGAAAAAAGTAAAAAGTGAGACAAACGCAACAAAGTGCAATGATGAAAAGGCTATAACGACCATAACGGTTTCTACGACTTTGTTCGACAGCAAGGTGTTTGAGGGTGGCAGGAGAAAGATTAAAACCTGTTTTTCTCATTTGATTGAAATCTTCTTCTATCCGTTGGAAATTTTGAACCAATTGTGGTGTTTTGCGTGCCAGCGAAAGGAGAGCTTGTGCTCCTTCACTAAAGTCTTTTGCAACGCCTACGGGCCCTAAATTTTTACTAATCCATTCTTTGACAACAGGTTCAGAAGCTTTCCACATATTAAAAGTTGGGTCTAATGTGCGGGCAACACCTTCCACGACAACCATCGTTTTTTGCAGCAATAAAAGTTCAGGTCGCGTTTGCATGTCAAATAATTCAGTGACTTCAAACAATAAAGTGAGCAATTTAGCCATGGAAATGCTTTGTGCTGATTGTCCATGTATTGGTTCGCCAATAGCGCGGTTGGCTTGAGCAAAGCTTTCAATATTATGGTGTGAAGGAACATAACCTGCTTCAAAATGGGCGCGTGCAACCCGATGATAATCGCGGGTAATAAAGCCATAAAGGATTTCAGCAAGGAAATGCTTTTCTTTTTTGCCAAGCCTTCCTGTAATGCCTAGATCAACAGCAACAATACATCCTTGCGAGTCTACAAATAAATTACCAGGATGCATATCGGCGTGAAAAAAACCATCACGCAATGTATGACGAAGAAAAGATTGAATAAGCGTAATGGCAAGCGCCTGCAAATCAAATCCTGCTTCTTTGAGTTTGGAAATTTCGGATATTCTGATACCATCAATCCATTCCATTGTAAGAACATTACGTCCTGTCCGTTCCCAGTCAATACGTGGAACTCGAAAGCCTGTATCGTGTTGAATATTTTCAGCCATTTCAGATATAGCTGCTGCTTCTAAACGTAAATCCATTTCAATGCGTGTTGTTTGTGCTAAAGTATCCACCACACTAACAGGACGAAGCCTTCGAGAGGCAGGAATATAGCGCTCTTGTAAGTGAGCAATAAGATAGAATCCTCTAAGATCTTTAGAAAAACGTGCTCTAATATTAGGACGAATAACTTTTACAGCACATTTTTTCTTATGACCAGTTTCATCATTGTATTCAGCTGGATGAACTTGAGCAATAGAAGCGGCGGCAATGGGCGGATAAAAATTTACGAATAAATCATCAATAGAGCGACCAAGAGAACTTTCAATTTGAGCAATAGCGGCAGTGCAAGAAAATGTTTGGACACGATCTTGTAGTTGTGACAAATCTTCCGCAATATCACGCCCAACAATATCAGGTCTTGTGGCAAGAAATTGACCAAGTTTTATGTACGAGGGTCCAAGCTTATTAATAGCATACGAAATATTTTCAGATCGCTGTTTTTTTTTCGTTTTTCGTCGTGCTAATGCACGCGCTATACGATGACATAGTGCTGGAAATCCTTGAAGATCATCATGAGGAAGAGCATTTAAAACACCTTCACGTGTTAAAATCCATCCTGCACGCATCAATTGAAAGTAAGGGGAAATTTGCACCATTTTTAAATTTTCCAACCTGAATGCAGCGCTGCAATCGCACCGGTGAAATTGCGGTACGATACCCGCGAAAACCCCGCATGCTTGATCACATGGGCAAAATCATCTTGCTTAGGAAATTTTCGGATAGATTCAACCAAATAACGATAAGCATTGCCATCATTTGCAATAAATTGACCCAGCTTAGGGATAGCATGGAAAGACCAAAGATCATAAATTTTATCCAGCCAAGGTATCTCGACATTTGAAAATTCTAAACATAAGAAACGTCCACCGGGCTTTAAAACACGAAAAGCTTCTCTAAGAGCTTGATCAATATGAGGAACATTGCGAATTCCAAAAGCAATAGTGTAAGCGTCAAAGCTTTGATCTTCAAAGGGGAGATTTTCTGCATTGGCTTCAACAAAATCAATCAGAGGGGCAAGACCATTTTTTTGTGCGCGTTTTTTTCCAACGCTGAGCATTGAGCCATTAATATCAAGCACTGTAGCATGGGCTTTTTGGCGTGAAGCATTAAGAATACGAAAAGCAATATCACCTGTACCGCCAGCGACATCAAGAACTTTCCAATGAGAAAGTGCTGGTGGGGAAAGCCAAGCAATCATGGAATTTTTCCACATACGGTGTAGCCCTAAGGATAAGATATCATTCATCTTGTCGTAATTTTCAGCAACAGAATGAAACACACCATCTACCATGGATTGTTTTTGTGTTTCATCTACTCTTGTAAAACCAAAAGAGTGCTCCATGCCACCCTTGGTTCCTACACGTTCTGTTTCAACTGCCATGTGTATGATCTTCCTTATTTTTCTTTTATCGTAAATGAAATAGAGAGGAAATGCTCAAATACGAAAAAACAACGTATAAAACTGCGACATTTACACAGCTAAAAACAGAAGAGTACCTTTAGATATCAAGATTGGCAACGCTTAAGGCATTGTCTTGAATAAAAATACGTCTAGGTTCAACTTCATCACCCATGAGACGAGAAAAGAGTGAATCTGCATCGGTTGCATCATTAATTTTTACTTGTAAAAGAGAACGTGCATTAGGATCAAGAGTTGTTTCCCAAAGCTGTTCAGCATTCATTTCCCCAAGACCTTTATAACGTTGAAGAGTAAGACCTTTTTTACCGTTTGTAAAAATGCTCTCTAAAAGGCTAACGGGCCCAAAAATACGCTCTGTTTTATCTTTGCGACGTAAAAGAACAGGAGGGTGGTATATGTCGATAAAATTTTGGGAAATGCGATCAATTTGGCGTGCGTCAGTTGAATTTATAAGTCCCACATCAAGCGTGATAACATCTTTAACGCCACGCAAAATACGCTCAAAACATAAACTTCCATCTTCTATATATTGTCCACTCCAACCCTGTTCCATATCATCAGAAATCAGGTTAAGGCGGTGTGCGACAGCCTCTGCTATTTTTTGCGCTTTTTCTTGTGTTGTAAAGGCTTCATGGTTAAAAGCACCAACAATGGCTGCTTGCTCAACAATATTGTGGTCATAACGGGTATGAAGACCATTTAAAAGCTGACGTAATATACGAGCATCTTTAGCGAGTTGATACAAATCAGCCCCTGCACGAACTTCTCCTGTTGAAAGCTCAAGCGTTGTTTCTTCTAATCCAGTATCGATCAAGAATTCTTCAAACGCTGCTTCATTTTTAATATATTGGGAAGATTTTCCACGCGATACTTTATAAAGAGGAGGCTGAGCAATATAAAGATGTCCACGTTCAATCAACTCGGGCATCTGTCTAAAAAAGAAAGTGAGCAGCAGAGTACGAATATGGGCTCCATCGACGTCCGCATCCGTCATGATAATAATCTTATGATAACGTAATTTATCCGGTGAAAATTCATCTTTACCGATAGACGTTCCAAGAGCTGTAATAAGTGTTCCAATCATATCAGATGAGAGCATGCGGTCGAAACGTGCTCGTTCAACATTGAGGATTTTACCACGAAGGGGTAAAATTGCTTGATTTTGACGTGAGCGCCCACCTTTTGCTGAACCACCAGCCGAATCCCCCTCGACAATAAAGATTTCTGATTTTGCAGGATCACGTTCTTGGCAATCGGCAAGCTTTCCTGGCAGAGAAGTGATATCAAGCGCTCCTTTTCGTCTTGTGAGTTCACGTGCTTTGCGTGCTGCTTCACGTGCTGTTGCAGCTTCTACCACTTTACTAATGAGAAGTTTTGCTTCATGAGGATGTTCTTCCAGCCATACTGAAAGACCTTCATTGACCAAATTTTCAACAATAGGGCGCACTTCAGAAGAGACTAGCTTATCCTTTGTTTGTGAAGAAAATTTTGGATCAGGAACTTTGACAGAAAGAATAGCTGTTAATCCTTCACGGCAGTCATCACCGGTTAAGTTTACTTTTTCTTTTTTAGCAATACCTGAAGATTCAGCATAGCCATTAATTTGGCGTGTAAGGGCACTTCTAAAACCTATCAAATGAGTTCCACCGTCACGCTGAGGAATATTATTGGTAAAACACAAGACCTTCTCATGATAGGAATCGTTCCACCATAGGGCAACATCAACGCTCATACCATCCTTTTCACTTGCAATGTAAATAGGGTTATCAAGCAGAGCTTTTTTTGATTGGTCAATATATTTGACAAACTCCGTTAATCCACCTTCATAATGCAATTCAACTGATTTAACATCAGCATGACGTTCGTCAACAAGAAGAATATAAACCCCAGAATTTAGAAAGGCTAATTCCCGTAAACGGCGTTCCAAAGTCTCAAAATCAAACTCAACCATAGTAAAAGTTTCAGAACTTGGTAAAAATCTGATTTCTGTTCCACTTTCTCTATCGCAATCGCCAATAACTTTTAATGGAGCATCAGCTACCCCGTGGGTAAAAGATATTTCATGAATTTTACCATTCCGTCTGATTTGCAATTTAAGCCAAACGGATAATGCATTCACAACAGAGACACCAACACCGTGTAATCCACCTGAAACTTTATAAGAGTTTTGATCAAACTTTCCGCCGGCATGAAGCTGTGTCATAATAACTTCAGCTGCAGAAATACCTTCTGTTGGATGGATATCTGTCGGAATTCCACGTCCATTATCACGAACAGAACAAGAACCATCAGCATGGAGTGTAACGTTTACAAGAGTAGCATGACCGGCTAGAGCTTCATCGATAGCATTGTCTACAACTTCATAGACCATATGGTGTAAACCCGATCCATCATCAGTATCACCAATATACATACCAGGACGTTTGCGTACAGCATCAAGACCTTTGAGAACTTTGATAGAAGCGGCATCATAGTCATTGCTTTGTTCTGGTGAGGTTATTTCATCACTCATAAGTTAGTCCATTCCTGTGTTCAATTTACAATATTTTATCCGCTTTTTTTTAAAGCTCAATGTTCTGATCAGTTATTTATGGAATAACCACATTAAATATTTATCGTATATCAGCTTTAGATTCAATATCTGTCGATATATAATGGAGAGAATGATAGTGTAGTATTATACAGAAAAATACAGTTTATTTAGGGTGGTGATATAAATATTTAAGCGCTTCCTTGATATATTGTCATCCTTTTATTCAACTTTACAACTTTGAAAACGTTCATGACAATGTTTTTAAATAATAAGGTAATGACACAGTGTTTACGTTTTTTCTCATTTCTGTAATGGAGGTTACGTCCTCATTTAAAACAAAATGCCATTGTGCTACTTATTTACGCACTTTTTAAGAAGCATCTTTCAAATGTTCTCAGACTTGTTTTCTATGACGTTTGAATAGCATAAAGTACCTTGTGAATGCTATAAAATCCATTGTCTTATCTTGATAGTAAGGTACAAACCAGTATCATCATTTTATTTTCAGCTCTTAAATGTTGATGCAACCTTAATGTTGAGAAAACCCTTGGCATTTGAGAGGCATTTTTATTCTTTTCTTTAATAGTACTTATATACTCCCTCCGGTTGTGATACACAAAGAAAGAGTTTTGATATTTTCAATATAAATAAATTAATATTACAAATCGGTATCTTAATATTTTAAGATACGCGGGATATTTTGATAAAATGGAGCGTGCCACTAAAGTATGTACAGCTTATTTCTTATATTTAAAAAATCAAATCGCCTTTCGCTAAAATTACTTTTTATATTCATTTGGGAAAATTAACATAAGAAATCTAAGTATTTTCAATGGGTTTCAAAAAAATATATGAAAACTGTTAAATTTTTTAACAGTTTTTAAAAATAGCAAGAATTTTATTTATTAAACGCCAGATATTTTGGTGAAGTGCGTTAGATAATAATTGAGAAGAGTTGCATCTTAGTTTTGAAAAATGGGGGGAGAGATTTTGAAAATAAAAAAATCTATATATGTAAAACAGCTTCAATCGCGTTTACGGTACTTTTTATTCAATAATCCATATAATATTTTTATTCGTATTTTATTTGTAGCAGGGGGGGGGCTATTTTCCTCTTACGCAGAAGCTGAAAGGTTGCCTTCTTTTTTTGATTCGCATGAACATTTGGTGCAACCTGATACAACGGATATCCTTCGTTTGCGTTTTGTAACAACTTTTGATTTTCCACCTTTTAATTTCCTTGATCAAACGGGGCATCTTGCAGGTTATAATATCGATTTATTGCGCGCTATTTGCTCAAAATTAAAACTAGAGAAGCTTTGTGAAGTAGAAGTAATTCCTTGGAAAGAGCTTGTGGAACATGTTAAAAGTGGTGGTGCAGAAGTCATTATTGCGGGTTTAAAAGAAACAAGTAAAACCCAGCAAGATCTTGTTTTTACAAAGTCATATTTGCGCTTTCCAGCGCGATTTGTTGCTTCTCGACTTTTAAATATCGATGAGCCAATAAGCGATAAATTGGTATATTTAACAAGTGGTGTTTTGTCTAAAAGTGTTCACGAAAAGCTCTTTCATCATTATTTTCCTAAAGCAAAATGGCAAGGATTTAAAAAGAGAGAAGAGCTCTATAAAGCATTACAGGAGCGTAAAATTGACCTTATTTTTGATGATGGATTTGCTTTATCGTTATGGTTCAAAAAACAAAAATCTGTTGATTGCTGTCATTTTGTTGGGGGGGCATATATGGCGCCACAGTTATTGGGACAAGGAATGCAGCTTGCTGTTGCAAAAAAGAATGAAAAATTGGTTGATATACTCAATTATGCGCTGAAATCTCTAGAAGAGGATGGTAAACTTACAGAACTTTATTTGCGGTATTTTCCAATAAGTTTTTATTGATGAATAGTTTTTTAATTAAGAGCTGTTAATCTTTCTGTGCCTAGTCGATAGGAAATAGCTTCTGCGAGATGATAGCGTGAAAGATTATCTGATTCGTCAAGATCAGCAATTGTGCGTGCAACTTTGAGAATGCGATGATAAGCGCGTGCAGAGAGGTGCATTTTTTCACTCACATCTCGTAAGAGTGTGGTCGCACTTTTATCAGGAATGGCAATCTGTTCTATAATTTTGGCAGGGCAATCGCCATTGGTGCGAATATGATCAAACCCCATTGTTGCAAAACGTTTAGCTTGAATGGTACGGCATCGTGCGACGCGTTTGGCAACATCGCAGCTTTTTTCTGATTGTTCTGGTTGCATAAGGTCCATAGCTGTCAAAGCAGGGACATCAATCCGTAAATCAATTCGGTCAAGCAGAGGACCAGAAATACGGGACTGATAATCGATTTGGCAGCGTATTCCTTTAGCGCAAACATGGTCTTTTTCGCCTGCCATACCACAACGGCAAGGATTCATTGCGGCAATGAGTTGGAAGCGAGCAGGATAGCTAATATGGTGATTAGCGCGGGCGATAACCGATTCCCCACTTTCTAAGGGTTGACGAAGAGAATCAAGAACCTGCGGAGAAAATTCAGGCAATTCATCAAGAAATAACACACCATTATGGGCAAGGGAGACCTCTCCCGGTCGTCCTTTAAGTCCCCCACCAATCATTGCGGCCATGGAAGCAGAATGATGTGGGGAACGAAAGGGGCAATGAAGTGAAATGGTATTATGAACCGCTTCTCCTGTAATAGAAGCAATCAGAGAGACATCTAAAAGCTCACGGCTATCAAGAGGTGGCAAAATGGAAGGTAAGCGTTGCGCTAACATAGATTTCCCAGCACCAGGAGGTCCTACAAACAAGAGGTTATGGCGTCCAGCAGCACAAACTTCTAAGGCACGTTTGGCTGTTTTCTGTCCTTTGATTTCGCAAAGATCTGGAAGTTCAGTTTCGATAGTATATTGGCGCGGTTGTGGACGTTTTTGAATTTGGGTTCCTTTGAAATGGTTGACTATAGTGAGCAGAGTCTCTGGGGCAAGAATATTTATTTCTGCATTTGCCCAAGCAGCTTCAGGTCCACATTGGAAAGGACAAATCAGTCCTTTATCGAGTGATAAAGCTGTCATGGCAGCTGGTAAAACACCATTAACAGCGGTAAGTGAACCATCCAGTGATAATTCTCCTAAAATGATATAGTCTTGTGCTACTTCGGGAGGGAGGATTCCCATAGCAAGCATTAAGCCTACGGCGATTGGCAAATCATAATGCGATCCCTCTTTAGGCAAATCAGCTGGTGCAAGATTAATCGTAATCCGTTTAGTAGGCATAGAAAGTCCACAAGCGTGGAGGGCTGCTTGTACACGTTCACGGCTTTCTGCAACTGCTTTATCAGCTAATCCAACAATAGCCATTCCTATTTTACCAGATGAAATCATAACCTGTACATCCACAGGGACTGCTTCTAGACCGCGAAAAGCGACAGTTGTAACACGTGCGATCATTTGTTTATTTCCCCCTTTAGACTTTGTAGAGACAATCATATCTATGCATAAAAATCAAGAAGCATCTCTATGGTTTTTTTTATAGAGAGATCTATATACGTAGGCAGTTTTTTAGCGTTCTCATGGAAAGTCATTTGTACAAATTTAACCATGATAGTATGGAACGCAATAAAACGTTTATAATAAGCTAAATAAATATGTTAAGGAAAAAGAATGAGGCTGTTCGTGTTATGCAACAGTGCAGAATTTTATGAAAATATAAGGGGAGGGTGACGTTATGTATCGCAGAATGTTATTTGATGTGATAAAACGTGTAAAATGTGCAAAGTAATTATATTTACCTTTCTCATTTTTATATTATTTAAAGTGTAGTAGATGCAAAGTGTATTATAAGGTATCTGATTTTATGGTATACCAGGCAAGAATTTTGTTAAAATCAGGGACTGTGCGCTGTGTATTTATAGGCTTGTGTTTCGCTTTTGCTTTTCCACAGCCACTTGCTGCATTTGATTTTTTCGGCATACCTTTTTTTGGTCAAAAGAAAACAAATTCTCCTTCAAATTATGCCAAAAGTACAGAGAGATTTTATAAAGTTGATGTTGTTGCTCCGCCAGGCGCGCCATTAGAAGGTATAAAAATAGTTAAATCTGTTTCTTCTCTTGTTGCTGATAAAGAGAAAGCATCCGCCAGTTCTTCTGGTTTGCTAGCCAAGGCGCGTTCAGATTATCGAGCAATTCTTTCTGCTCTTTATGCTGATGGACGCTACGGTGGTGTTATTAGTATTAAAATTAATGGCTTAGAAGTCGCTGATTTAAGTCCGGTAACTCAACTTCCAGCACAATCCAATATTGTTATTACAATTAATGCCGGTCCACAATATGTTTTTAGTATTGCAGATATTGATAAAGTAGCTCCGTTTGAAAAACGTAAAGCGCATAAAATGCCCACAATTGAAGAATTGGGCTATAAAGTTGGGGCTATTGCTAAATCTGAAACCATTTTGAAAGCAGAAAAATGGGCGATAGAAGGATGGCGTCAACAAGGTTATGCCAAAGCTAAAATTATGAAAAGTGAGGTCGTGGCTGATCATGCTGCGTTGCGTGTTGAAGGACGGATTGTTGTTGATCTTGGACAAAAGGCTCATTATGGTCCTTTAAGTGTGCGTAATATAAGTAATAAACCACGTGTAGATTCAGCTTATATCGCATGGATGACCGGATTGAAGCAAGGTCAGAAATACGATTCCGATGCCTTAGCGAAGGCAAATGAACGTCTTGCGCGCCTTGGTGTTTTTCGTGCTATCAATATACGTGAGGCTGATACCATTAATCTAGATGGCAGTTTACCGCTTTCACTTGTTGTACAAGAACGTAAACCGCGTCGTTTTGGTGTAGGCGGTAGCTATTCAACATTAGATGGTGCTGGTTTTGAAGCTTATTGGATGCATAACAATCTTTTTGGTCATGCAGAGGTTCTTAAAATTGAAACAAAAATAAGTGGTGTTGGTAGCAATAAAAAGCAATCGTATAATTTTAAAAATTTTGATTATCTTTTCGGTGGTACGTTTATAAAGCCTGGTGTACTCACGCCAGATACAGATCTCAGATCAGAATTAAAAATACAACAAGATGTTCTAGAAAATTATACGACAAAGGCCATCAAAGGAAGATTAGGGATTACACATATTTTCAATGGTAATCTATCGGGACAGGCTGCTGTAGAAGTTTCAAATGGTTATTCACGTGATATTTATTTTGGGAGCCGTAATTTTACAACAATAGGTTTCCCTAGCGGTTTGATTTACGATAGTCGTAATAATAAGCTTAATGCAACAAAAGGTTTATATGGTGAAGTTTTCATTGAGCCTTTTTATGAGATGCGTTTTAGCAACTTTGTTGCAAAAGTAACAGCAGAAGGTCGTTCTTATTGGGCGTTGGATGAAGGGAATCGTTTTGTTTTTGCTACGCGGGCAAAGCTTGGTACAATTCTTGGGAATGATACAGCACAAATCCCCGCGAATACGCTTTTTTTTGCTGGTGGTGGGGGCTCTGTTCGTGGTTATGCTTACCGTAATATTGGTATCAAAACAGAAAATGATGCGGTTGTTGGTGGACGGGCAGTTGTTGAGGGATCGGCAGAATTGCGTGTTTCTTTAAATGATAAAATAGGGTTTGTCGGTTTTCTTGATGGAGGTGCCGTAGGGGAAAAGGCGAATTTTGATTTTTCTCAAAAAATTAAATGGGGAGCCGGTATAGGAGGTCGTTATATGACGGGTCTTGGTCCTTTACGCGTTGATTTAGCCTTTCCTTTAAAGAGAGAGAAGGGTGATCCTCGCATTGGTTTTTATGTGGGTATAGGGCAAGCATTTTAATGAAAAAAGGTGTACATTTATCAGCTTTCTTCTTTGTATTTTTGTTTTTTGGGGTGGGTGGTTTTGTTTTTGCGCAAAGAGGAGATACTCTTCCCTCTAGCGAAATGAAAACAGATGATCGCTCATGGTTTGTTTCTTTAATTGAACGAAAGCTTTCAACGCCCAATCGTCAAGTTCGTTTACATAATATACAAGGGACACTGTCTTCTCAAACATCAATTGATGCTATTACTGTCAGTGATAAAAAAGGGGTTTGGCTTAAAATTACCAATGCTAAAATGGATTGGAATCGTCTAGCGTTGCTGAGAGGGCGGATGGACATTAACCAGCTTTCGGCAGAACAGGTCGCATTTTTACGCAAACCGCAAGGCAATTCTTCTTTTGTTTCTTCCCTTGGGACGGGCAAGTTCTCTTTACCAAAATTGCCGCTTGCTCTTTCTATCAATACGCTTATAGCTCAACATGTGACATTTGAACAGAATCTTTTTGGTTTTTCTGCTGATATGTCATTAAAAGGTAATCTCACTTTGGCTAGTGGTAATTTTGATGTCGATATAGCGGCGCATCGTTTAGATGCACCAGGTTCTTTTTCTGTTGTCACCAAGATATCTGATAGTAATCGTACAGCTCAAATTGATATTTCTGCTAACGAACCACAAAATGGTATTTTGGCGAATATTTTTAACATTGAACAACGTCCAGCATTAAATCTCGTCGTGAAAGGTGATGGTACTTTTGATGATTTGGTTATCAAACTTTCTTTAGAGTCCGATCATCATTCTATTTTAGATGGTAATGTTATTCTTGCAAGTGTTCCAGAAGGACACAGTTTTTCTACGAAACTAGAGGGAACACTGAGCCCTTTAATACCTTCTCAATATCGTAGTCTCTTCGAATCTGATATAACATTAAAAGCAAAGACAAGAAGAACAAAAGAAGGTGTGACACACCTTGATCAGATGGTTATTCAGAGCAAAGCAATGAATGTTATAGCCAATGCTGAAATAACCGCTGATGGATTTTTGCGGCGGCTTTTTGTTGATGGTAAAATGGCTCTTGATAACGAACAGGAGTCTATTCATTTACCTGTATCAGAAGTATCAAAACCTGCGAATACTCTTGCTTTGAACATTGACTATGGTCGCGAAGGACAACAATCTTGGAATGGGCGGTTGGTTGTAGGTCATTTAAGCAATAAAAATATTTATATTCGCGATGCAATTTTTGATATGGGAGGAGTAAGCGAAAATCTTGATAATGCAGCTTCTCGTCATGTTGGTGTTCAGGTTAAAGGAACGCTTCAAGGGGTTAAAAAAATTAAGGGAGCGTTAGTAGAAAATTTAAGCCAAGCGGTTCATGTGCATTTAGATACGGATATTGTTTCGAATAAACCAATTTTGATTCATGATCTGAGTGTTACGGCTCAGGGTTTTTCTTCTTGGTTAAAAGGGACAATGGAGGGTTTTGTTTTTAAAGGCGATCTCGGTTTAAAAGCTCAAACATTAACTCCTTTGGAAGTGTTCAGTAAACAATCACTTTCTGGTATTGCAGATATTAAAGCCAAAGGAACGATCAATTTATTGAGTGGCATTTTTGATCTCCAATTATCAGGAATGGCTGACGATATGAAAATAGGCGTGCAGTCTTTTGATCGTTTATTCAAAGGAAACATCACTCTTTCAGGTGGTGCTACTCGAAATACGAAGGGTTTCATTTTTCGTCATTTTAATTTGAAAAATCAATATACAAACATAAAGGCTAACGGTTATTTTTCAGATGAAAGCGCTAAAATGGATCTATCTGCTGAAATATCTGATTTGTCCAAATTAGATCCAAAGATAAGCGGTGCGCTTACGATTGAAAGTACGGCGAGAGGGCGCAATAGCCATATAAAACTAAATACACGTGCTCATATTGCTGAAGCATTAATCGTAGGGAAGAAACTTCAAAACACAACATTTAACATAGATGCACTTATAGATAATACAGCACCAGTTATTGCTTTAACGGGGGTGGTAAAAGGTGAAGGGATTTTTGCTAAGAAACCTTTGCATTTATCGGCCTCTTTTAAAGATTCTCATAAAATTCGAAAACTTGAAAATATCGATATTAGAGGGGGAAGTGCAAAAATAACGGGTGCTCTTTCTCAACAACTTGGGGGGTTTTTGAAAGGAGCGTTGCATATTGATGCCGATGATATTTCCGTACTTTCAGCGTTATTTTTGCAGGATGGTAGTGGAAAAGTAAAAGGAGATTTTATTTTTGATGAACAAAATGGCAGACAAAAAACCAATGTGAAGGCGCATGTTAGCCATTTGAATTTTTCCAAGAATAAAATAAAAAAATTGGCAATAGATGCTGACATATTCGATCCTTTTGGCATGACACAGTTTGAAGGAGTTATCAATGCAGAACATATTCAAACACCTTTGATAATGGTCAATCGTTTAAATGCTCACGCCGATAGAAATAATGGACAAACGGTTTTTACTGTCCAAGCGATGTTGCATGATACTCTCAATGCACAGCTTTCTGGTCGTTTAATGGTTGAGGAACTTCCAGACAGTATAAAACGAGAAGTGCAAATTGAAACTGTGGATCTAAAACAACACATTTTTCATGCAACATTGCTGAAACCATCCATAATTGCTTTTGATAAAGATGGAATGACAATCAATGAATTAGGAATTGCAATAAATGGAGGCAACATCATCTTAGCAGGGAATATTCAAGATACCCTGAATTTGCAACTTACAATGAATGCGCTTCCTGCTACTTTAGTCAATCTGTGGAAAGCCGATCTTGGAGCAGCAGGGAGTGTAACAGGGCATGTTATGATTCGTGGTCATTTAAAAAAACCTGATATAACGTACGATATAAAAGGTGAGGGACTGACAACCGTTGCTTTTCAAGATAAAAAAATTATGCCTTTTTCTCTTTCTGCTACGGGAAACACTGTAGATCAAAATCTTACTTTAAATGCAAATTTAACAGGAGAAGGAGTACAAGCAGAAGCTCAGGGGCATGTATCTCTAGAGAAAAATACGCTTGATCTTCATATTAATTTGCAAAATTTATCTGCACGTTTGGCGAATGGTTTTATTGCAGGACAAGCGCTTGATGGGACACTGATAGGCAAAATTGATATTGGTGGAATAATGAAGGATCCATCTGCTCATTTTGAGCTTTCTAGTCAAAATTTAACCGCTATGACGCATAAAGGACCAATGTCAATCAATATAAATGCTCGTGGTTCTTATAAAAAATCGACATTTCATATTGAAAATATGATAGCTACTGGAGATAAAGGATTAGATCTTTCCGTCCATGGGCCTGTATCTCTTAATGGTTCAGAGGCAAAATTAAACGTTAAAGGGATAATGCCTCTTGATTTTGTTAATCTCTTATTAGCTAAGCGTGGTGCACATATAACGGGTACAGCAAGAATTGATACAGTTCTTAATGGAACGTTATCAAAGCCACAATTGATAGGAAATATTTCTATAGGCGACGGTAGCTTTTTTGATTCACAAACAAATGTAGGATTGAATAATATAACGCTTGAAGGCAAATTGAATGGTGATCATATCCTTATAGAGAAAGCTTCAGCTTCTTCGTTTGAGGGGGGGAGAATTTCTGCTTCAGGTCGTATCTCTAATGGTCTAGAGACAGATTTGATATTTCATCTTGATAATGCCAATTATAATGATGGTTCTATGATTCTGGCAACATTGTCAGGTGAGATGACAATGAAAGGTCATTTTTTAAATGATCTTGTTGTTGGTGGTGATATCATCGTTGAAAAAGCTGAAGTTTTTGTTCCTGATCATTTTAAAAGTGCTAAGTTTCTTGATATTAGAAATAAGAATTTAACTAAATCGATTCAAACAACACTTGAACGTGCTGATGTTAAGAAAACGAACAAAAGCAAAAGCCGTATAGTTACACAAGAATCTTCATCTGTCGTGTTATCAAATATGAGTATTACAGCACGCAATCAATTTTTTGTACGCGGAAAAGGCTTAGATGCTGAACTTGGAGGACGCATTAATCTAGCAGGCCCATTGAATGATGTGCATCCAGTTGGTGAATTTAGAATGATTCGTGGACGTTTTGATATTCTTTCGCAACGTCTTAATTTTGATCAAGGGCAAGCGAGTTTTAGCGGTAATCTTAATCCTACGGTTTATTTTGTAACCAACAATAACAGTGGTGATATTCGCGTCACTGTAACGGTAAGTGGGACGGTTGATAATCTTGATATTAATTTTTCTTCACAACCAAATTTGCCTCAGGATGAGATTTTAGCGCGTTTGATTTTTAATCGCTCTCTTAATGAATTATCACCATTTCAGATTGCTCAACTTGCAGCAGCAGTGGCGGATCTTGCAGGTGCTTCTAATACATCTTTATTGAATACTTTACGAACTAAAATTGGACTTGATGATCTTGATGTTATCGTTAATGAGAAGGGTAATACAGGCTTACGTATTGGACGCTACATACACAATAATATTTATTTGGGCTTTGAAGCAGGGTCTGATGGAACGACGAAAGGGACAATTAATTTAGATATTTCGCGTCATCTCAAAGCTAAAGGTGCCATAGGAAATGAACAAAATTCTAGTATTGGTCTCTTTTATGAAAGAGATTATTAAAGATTAAATTTAAAAAACAAATTCTTCGTTTTTTGTCTCTCATTTCTAAATCTGAGGAAGGAGACATAGACTAGAAATCCTACAAAAGAAGAAGCTTTTTTTGAGGCATAAAGAAATATATCTGAAATACTTGATTTTTGTTTATGCTATTCTCTAAAGGGGAAAAATCTTCACAAAAGACAGTGTGTTATTTTGCTGTTATATATTTATTGTAGAGAAATACCTTACCTTGTTCTCAACCCCATCTCATGCTGTTGCCTAAAGAATGTAATGTATGCAATATATTGATTTATAAAAATAATTTATCATTATTCAATTTGAATTAGAACTTTGAATATCATATGATTCTCTCATTGCGAATCTTTCTTATGTTGAATCAATCAAAAACCATTCGCCTTGCATGTTACAAGCGGGGAATCCTGTGTGGATAAAACTATTAAGAAATGACTAAAAATGCCTCTTATGAACCATTTCGAGAGTTAAGGCTGTCGCAACATTAGGGGCTGGCAAAATAGCGTGAATGGTGCGGGCTTGTTACTCCACAAGATTAAAGATAGGAGGTAATGGATTTATCGTTATACAATTCACGGACGTTATCGCGAAATGGGCTTGGGGAGGATTTTGAGGGAGGTCTCTTTAAAACAAGCATCTGAATTTGCAACACAATGACATTCTGTTTTTGCGTGAAGGACATGATTCCATTAAAGAACGTGATAAACAAAAGCATGAGGCAAGCGGTTAATCCATAAAGATAATCAATTTTATTGTCAAACGCATTTAAAGCCATATTTTTTAATAATAAACATTACCTATCTGGACTAGCTGTCATGACGTATTCAACTGCTAGCACAGCGTTTTTACGTCGTTTTTCTGGTAGTAAATTGCGCATTTTTCCCATTGCTTCACTGGATGATTGGGATACATGATGTTCATTGTTTTGTGTTTGATCCTTATCAGCATTTGGTGTTTCTCGTTCACGGTAGCAGTGTTGCAGAGCAGCAGCCACACAGTCCATTGTTGCTAGCTTTTTACAACCGCATGATCGCATATACCGCCATATCTGCCCCTATCTGTTATTCAACTGTTTTACTTGGGGCATCGCAAGGCGGTACCTCCGGTGGTCCACCATAAATTGTGTAACTCACTAGACTTTATTACATAAAGTCGTTTGTGGCTAAAGCCCTTTTTGATGCTGGCTAGCAGAAAAAAGCACTTCCTTCTTATCATGATTCTGGAGCCGTGCGGGAACGTAAAAACAATCCGTTAGGTTCTGGGTCAAGGTCGCCGTTAGGCGCCCCGAAGGGATTGCCTTGACCCTAAGAACCAAGGATTGTTAGTTCCCAAAAGCACGGCTTTTAGATCATGATTTTGGTGAGTGTACGGAGAGTTTGAGAGCCGGTAGCCTCTCATTACTCGTTTGAATCATCAAACATATCTAGGGTACTATCGTCCTTTTTTTCGTTTCTTCTTCGTTGAATAACGGTTGTAAAGGCAATTCTATCGCCATTGAAAATAAGGTTAGGATTGATAAAGTACCACCCTTGTCGTAAATGTTTAGCGATGATTTGAGCGCTTTCTAGTTCGGTTAAACCACATGCGAAAGTAGGAAGAGAAAGTGCTATTTTTTTCTTTATTGGTTTCGAGAAAGTCGTCTAAAGCTAGTTTATCTAATGGTACTAGATCTTTGCTTATTCCTTTTTCCTGCAACATCCAGACTAGTACTCCAAAAGCTTTTATTCCTGCTGTTTTTAATTCAAAAGTTAGAGCAATATTATTTGTGAATAGTTTTATAAACTCTTGCGAATCCACTCGTCGAAAAGTCGTTACATGAGTGCCTTGCATTTCACCAGTTGATTGATTGATTAAAACATTATCGTCACGTCCTAATCTTGATAATCGTATTCGTTGATTTTTTATAGGAACAGTCATTCCCTCAATAAATGGATTTTCTTCATATCGAATAGCTTTTATTTTTTTCATATAACGAATAGCCCTCCAAACAGAATACTCCAAAATATAACGCTATTGTGTTGCAAGTTCATGTGCTTGTTTTAAAGAAACATTTCTCAGTGTGCACTTAAGCCTATTTCATAAGATTGCTTGTGAAATGGTATAAAGGACTTCTTATGAATGCTATAAAATACATATTACCGTTATTAATAAAGGTATAAGTATTTATTAAAGGTATAAGTCGGCATTATCATTCTATTTTCCAGCGTCTCATGTTGCCGACAATCTTTTCATTTGAAAATGTAGAGGTATTTTTATTGCTTATCTTAAGAGTTTTTTTGCATATTCCTCTTATGATGTACACCAAGTGCTTTTGATTAATTCATCATAAATATAAAGAAAATTTGTAATGAACAAATTACACCTTATCTTTTATTTAAGATATAATATAATAAATTATGATTATAAATCAAAGTATTAATATGCATGCCAAAAGATATTTTTTGTAAAAATATTTATCAGGGTTATATATCATATTTTTCTATTTAGGCATTTAAAAGAAAGAGGAATATCACGTTAGTTTCTAGATATAGAAAAAACAGCAAAGCTTGCTTTAAAGCAAGCTACAACAGTAAAAAAGTTTTATAATAAATCCTCTCTTATTTTTTCAATGTTTTTTTCATGCTGAGTGTAGCTATAATTTGCAGCACAATTTATAATTGTCAGCCTATCCTGTTGTACCATAAAAGACTGCCATTTGAGGTGCGATAATATAAGGCATGTAAGTTTTGACAAAGTATTTTGAAAGCACGTGGTGAATATTTAGGGTAAGCCTTGTATAAGTGAATCACATAAGTTGTTATCAAGTGCAACGAACTCAATAAAAATCTGGATTGTTTACAAATCAGATTGGGTAGAATCTTTGTCCTTTAAGATGTGTGGAGAAAACAATTGTCAGTGTAGGGATAAACACAGATAAAGGTTGTATTAATTCAGATTCATCATCATAATCCGTGGCAATTTTTTCAAACCTTGATGCTCTCTCTTTTAGGATTCACAACACTTATGAATGTTTCAACACTTATTTGAGGAAGGAAAGGGATTTTTGAAGTTTCATTGTTAGAGTCAATTGTATTCAACAAAATAGTGAGTAAAGTTTTCATCTAAATTCAAGAAGTTTATTTTCAATAAACCATAAAATTCTCTGCCAATTCTTGGTTGAAGTAATACTTTTTCTTGATAACAAATCTTTTTTATAAACGGAGCATTAGCTTCTACCCATTTTTTATTTCAAGTCTTATTTAAGGATCTAGAAATTAGGAGGTATGTTTTTTGAACTGGATATTATGAAGTTTTTTATAAAACCCATGTTCTTTTTCTAGCAATTCTTTTTGAGTACCTTGTTCAATCAGTTGTCCATTTTGTATGACCACAATTTTATGAGCACGAGCAATCGTTGAAAGGCGATGAGCAATAATGATCGTTGTGCGTCCTTTGGTAAGGTGATGAATGGCTTCATTAATTTGTGCTTCGGTATGTGAATCGAGCGCGCTTGTTGCTTCATCAAGAATCAGAATTTCACTATCGTGAATCATTGCTCTAGCAATAGCGAGTCGTTGTTTTTGTCCCCCTGAAAGATTACAACCATTATCGCCTATCTGTGTATCATAACCATTTGGCAAATTCATAATAAAGTCATGAGCATTTGCTGCTTTTGCTGCTGCGATAATTTCATCATCACGAGCGCCTTCTTTTCCAAGCCCAATATTATATTTAACGGTTCCTTGAAACAGAAAAGTATCTTGCCCTACATAGGCCATTAGGTTTCTCAGAGAACGAAAAGTTGTGTAGCGAATGTCTTGATCATTAATCAATATGCGTCCTTTTGTGGGGTCATAAAGGCGCATAATAAGATTGATAAGGGTTGATTTTCCTGAACCAGACGGCCCCACCAATGCGGTCATTTTCCCGGCTTCTATTTCTAGATTGATGTCTGTCAATACCATTTTGTTATCAGTATATGCAAAAGAAACATGCTCGAAACGAATAGCTCCTTGCGTTTTATTCAGATCTTTAGCTTCTTTATGCTCTATAACTGTAAGGGGACGATCGAGTATTTCAAACATCGTACGAATATTGACCAAGCCAGATTCAATTTTAACACGGACATTTGCGAGTCTTTTTGCTGGTTCATAAGCTAAAAGTAAAGCAACAATAAAGGACATAAATTCACCTTGAACACCTGCGCGTTGGGTTGCAAGGTAACCGGAAAAGCAGATAATACCTGCAATGGCAACACCTGTGAGTGTTTCCATAATCGGATTGGTAATAGCTTCAAGTGTTGCAATATTGTTTGTTTGTTTTTCAACATCACAAATGGCTTTGTCCATCCTTTTTTTCATGACTTCTTCTAGTGAAAAAGCCTTGATGACTCGAATACCAACAGCCGTTTCCTGCACGATTTTTATAATTTCACCAAGTGAAAGAAGTTCTTTTTCCATAAGGCGGCGAACGCGTTTTAAAGCCATTCGAACACCTAAAAAAGCCAGTGGTCCTACGATTAAAGTAATGGAGATTAACACAAAGTTTTGAATAAACATGACAAGCAACAGACCACTAACAGAGAGCAAATCACGTACAAAAGTTGTGATAATCGTATCAATGATATTACGCACGGCTGTTGCATTATGGGTTACGCGAATAAGCAGATCAGATGACGTGTTATTATGATAAAAGGAGACACCTTGTTCCATAAGGCGCGCATAAATTTTGCGTTGTTGTTCAGCAATGATACTGTTGCCTGCTTTGCTTAAAAAGTAAGTTTGGGCAAAAGTTGCAATCCCTTTGAGAATAAAGATAAAAGCAATGAAGCTAGAAATCAAAACGATCATAGCAAAATTCTGCGCATCAACAATATAATTAACAACATCACGCATAATCCACGCACTGGTTGCAGTTGTGCAAGAAATGATGATCATTGAGATAATAGCTGCACTGTACCAACGCGCATGTTTATGAAAATTTTCCCGCAAAAGGCGGATAACAAGATGTTTATCAAAAGAAGAAAGTTGTTTTTTGGCCATGCAGTGCTTCTATATTTTCTTACTGTTTTATGCAAGATTGAAGCGTTCTTAATTAAAAAGCCCCTTAATCTTTTTTACAAAAATAACCTTTTCTTTCAAGGTTCATCACATCAATTTCACGACGTAGAGAGTGAAGAATATAGTGCAAAGTTTCTGTGACAGGTATAATGAAAATTCGTTGTTCATCATTATCTTTAGTTCAATAAAAGTACCGGCGAGTTTCACCATTGTATTTACCAATTCCCATATTGTGATAGCCTTTGACACTTGAAATAGCTCACAAAAAATATTTCTGCTTTTTTAATAATTTTTATGTATCGTCTCCATTTGTAATGTATAAGCAAACAATTCTGCTGCATTACATGATAAGAGAGCTTGAAATAAGCAGACCTTACGATGTTTAAGCTTTCTCATTTAATATGCAAAATAACGAATTCTTCTTTAAATCGATAAAGCATTATTAAACTCTTAAAAGGATTTATACACATTTATAAAAGCTTAAAAGCACCACAAAAACTCTATGTGGTGCTTCTAAATAATATCATACGCTCGTGTTGACGAGTTGCATGCAAATATTATTTCAATGCAAAACTATTTAGGTGCTATCACCATCATCATTTGCCGTCCTTCAAGCTTTGGCTCCAATTCGATTTTGGCAATTTCACTTGTATCTTCTTTCACACGCTGAAGAAGCTTTAACCCAAGGTCTTGGTGAGCCATCTCACGACCACGAAAACGCAAAGTAATCTTTACTTTATCACCATGATCAATAAAGCGATGAACAGCCTTGAGTTTGACTCCATAATCATGGACATCAACATTTGGGCGCATCTTAATCTCTTTGATTTCGATGACTTTTTGCTTCTTACGCGTTTCAGCAGCTTTTTTTTGGGTTTGATATTTTAATTTGCCCAAATCGATGATTTTACATACGGGCGGCTCCGCATTTGGCACAATTTCAACCAAATCAAGTCCCGCATCTGCAGCCATAGCAAGAGCTTCTTGTATCGCAACAATTCCCTGATGTTGTCCCTCATCATTGATAAGCTGAACATGAGGTACGCGAATATCCTGATTTGAACGTGGTCCGTCTTTTGGGGTAAGTGTCATTTTAAACGGTTTACGAATGGTTTATGCTCCTTAATTTTGATTCAACTACAGTTAATTTAATATACAATTATGCACCTAAAAACAACTATAATTCGTGTTATTTTCATTATTTGATTTATTACTTTTTGGAATGATTTAGATTATAAAAGTTTTTCTCTTTAATTTAGAGAAATTGTTTTATGGAGGTTACAGAATCATGGATCAAAATATTCCTTGTCAGTTTTTTTCGTTTGAGAACACTCCACTTGCAGTACGCTATCGCAAGAGGCGCCAATCTCCAGGTTTGGTGTGGCTTCATGGCTATCTATCTGATATGTCAGGGGATAAGGCGATGTTGGTTGATAGTTTTGCTCAGAAGAATGATTTGTCTTGTTTACGTTTTGATTACTCTGGACATGGAGAATCGGGAGGTGATTTTTTTCAAGGAACGATTTCACGCTGGGTGAAAGAAAGTTTAGCGGTTTTTGAAAATTATTGTGAGGGGCCACAAATTTTGATTGGCACCTCTATGGGCGGGTGGATTGCGCTCAAGCTTGCTATGATGCTAGCACAGAAAAATAAGAAGCTTGCTGGCATGGTCTTGATTGCGCCAGCGCCTGATTTTACACAAACATTGATAGAATCAGGGTTGGGTCGAAAGGGGTGGAAAATTTTAGAAGAAACAGAGCATATTGAACGATCTGCGATTAGTTATACGGAGCCGGTTCCCTTTACAAGAGTATTTATTGAAGATGGCAGAGACAACTGCGTCATGAAGGGATGTATAGATGTTGGATGTCCAATCCATATTCTACAAGGGATGGAAGATGTGGAGATACCCTATCAGCATACTATGACTTTACTTGATCATTTGCCTCTCCATGATGTAACATTGTCACTCGTTCGTGATGCTGATCATCGCTTTTCTCGTCCGCAAGATTTGGATTGCCTCGAAACGGTATTGAGGTCATTGATTGACCGGATTAATGCGGGAGAAGGGTCAAATTCATTGATGATGAAGATATAATGTATGAGCATTTCTAAACAGCATTTTATTTTTTCTGATCGCTCTGTACCTGTACAGGTGCGGGAAAATAAGTGCGCGCGCCGTCTTACCTTACGTATTGATGCGAGCGGACAGAGGATTTGTGTAACAACACCACCAGCGATAAGTCTCTGTACGATTCAAAGTTTTATTGAAAAGCATCGATCTTGGATTGAGGCACGTCTTGCTCGTGTACAAATCTCTCATGAAAATGCTTATCTCAAAGAAGGGGCAATGATTCCTTTATTGGGTGTTGCACATACTATAAGGCATAAAGAAGGGCGTGGGGTGACGGAAATTATTGCAGGAGATGCAGAACAAGAACCTCAAATTATCGTTTATGGTCAATTAGAATACCTCCCAAGACGCATTGCTGACGTTTTGAAAAAACAAGCAGCACGTATTATAACACCTTTGGTGACACATTATGCCTATAAAGTAGAGCGTAAAGTCAAATCAATTTGTTATAAAGATACGAGAAGTCGTTGGGGGTCTTGTTCAATAGATAAGCGTCTTTCTTTTTCTTGGCGCCTTGTTATGGCACCAAAAGAAGTTGTGGAATATGTTGTTGCTCATGAGGTTGCTCATCTTGTTGAAATGAATCACGGTCCAAGATTTTGGGCTCTTTGTGAAGAACTATGTCCTGGTAGTAAAACGTATCGTGCTTGGTTGAAGGAAAATGCTCATAGATTGCAAGCAATTAATTTTGATTCATATAATTTATAGGTGTAAAAAACTTTCCAATGAAGGCAATATTTAACGGAACTTTTTATTGAGTATTTTGTTGTGTGTGTACTTGCTCATGCATAATGAGGAAGCCATTGAAGCTCTCAGCACGATTGTTTTCCCCTGCTTGGTTTGCTGAGTGTCTTCAATGTTTTTGCTTTATCTTTTTGTAATTCAGCGTAATAATCTTAAGTTACGATAACTTATAAAAAATGGGAAGGGCTCCTATGCCTGTTCTTACAGATCCACTTCAGCTGTTAAAGAGACTTATCCGTTGTCCTTCTGTTACTCCTCATGAAGCAGGGGCTTTATCAACTTTGGAACAATTTTTGAAAAAAATGGGGTTTCATGTCGAGCGTCCTATTTTTACGGATAAAAATACAGATAATGTTGAAAATCTTTATGCAAAAATGGGAAATGAAGGACCCCATCTTATGTTTGCAGGCCATACAGATGTCGTACCACCAGGTGCATTGGAAGATTGGACTTATTCACCTTTTGAAGCTGTCATAGATCAGGGGAAATTATATGGGCGGGGTGCTGTTGATATGAAGGGCGGAATCGCTTGTTTTATTGCGGCGCTAGCGCGAGTTCTTGAGAAACGACCCATTAAAGGAATGGTAAGTTTTTTGATTACCGGTGATGAAGAGGGACCTGCTGTTAATGGTACCGTCAAACTTCTCAAATGGGCAGAAAAAAAAGGCGAAAAATGGACTGCGGCTCTTGTAGGGGAACCAACAAGTGTAAAGACTGTTGGGGATGTCATTAAAATTGGTCGCCGCGGATCGATTTCTGGTATTATTACCGTGAGAGGTCGCCAAGGTCATGTTGCTTTTCCAGAGCGGGCTGCTAATCCCTTGCCTTTAGCAAGTAAGCTTATTCAAGCATTGACACAAACTGCTTTAGATAAAGGGACAGAGAATTTTCAGCCTAGTAATTTAGAGCTAACAAGCATCGATACCGGTAATTTAGCGGTCAATGTTATCCCAGCGCAGACAACAGTTCATTTTAATATACGCTACAATGATCTTTGGACAAAAGAAACACTGATGCAGGAAATTGAAAAGCGTCTTGCTTTGGTGCAATCAAAAAACAATGGTTATCAATATCCCTCTTATCAGCTTGAATGGATTCCAAGCCTAGGAGATGTTTTTTTGACCAAAAATGATAAGCTCATTCAAACTCTATCCAATGCTATTAAAAGTGTAACAGGAAATATACCAGAATGTTCCACTTCTGGTGGTACTTCAGATGCGCGATTTATTAAGGATTATTGCCCAGTAGTTGAATTTGGCTTGCCAGGGCAAACCATGCATATGGTAGATGAGTGTGTAGCTCTTGATGCAGTGGAAGCTCTTACGACTATTTATGAGCGTTTTATTATTGATTTTTTTGCATAAAGAAATGAGTGCTGGTTCAAAAATACCTTTATCTTATCGTGCCATAAGACATTGCCATTTGAGGTGTGGTGATATGAGACACGTAAGACTTAATATATTAAGCGGTTTTAGAGTAAGTGATGAATATTCTTAAGTTGGGATTCTTGCCTGTAGAGTCTTTAGTTTAAGTGAATTACATAATTGGAAAGCCAAGTGCGACCTGCTTTAAGAAGCAGAACTGTTTACAGACTATATTGAATTAAAAATATTCGTTCTTTCAAGTGTAGGAAGGAAGTCAGTACGCAATCATATATGGAAAACAATGAGTATTATATCATCATTGTGTGATGACAGGTTGAAGCCATAAAGACACATAAAAACATGCTGCTATTGTAAAAAGTTCGTACAACATAAATGCGCTCATTCACAGTTCATGTCTTAATATGGTTTCTGCATTCTCATAAAAGGTACTTCTTGTTTCAATTAGCCTCTCTTAGAGTAAAGCCCATAGGAAACGCGTTTTAAGTTTGTTTTATTTCATATATTTTGCCTTGCTTTTTTGTCCCCAAGAACTTTCGTTGCAAAATCATTACGAGATAGAAGGTGAGCTTATTTAATCAGCTTTAATATTAGTTATGATAAAGATACACAGAAATTCTTTTGTAGCATCACGTTGACTTCTTTAGCTAAGGATTGTCCTAGTATTATTCTCAATTTTTTAATAAAATACCTTAAAGGATGCGTACAGACACTTATAAGCATGTACGCATAACAGTAAGATCATATGGGATTAATATCGTTTCGCTCGCTAACAAAGCAATCTCGATTCATATCTGGTATATTTGCCATTTGAGTGCATTATTTGTGTAATAAAGCTCATGATGTTGCTGTTACCTATAAATCAACACCAATCATACAGCCGCGTATCTTAAATAAATATTGGTTCAGTATTTTTTGCGACAACAGCTTTTACATGCTAAAATAGGATAAAGGTATAAAGGTGAAAATCAGCGTGCTTTTTTACACTCCTTTTTTATTCGGTTTTACGGTTTTCAAAATTATCTAGAGCAATATCTTTTTAAATAATCAGAGATCGATACATGGTTTTATGCTTATTTCCCTGGTTCTTGAAATGGTGCCACGATTTCATAAAGAACCATACATTATCGCATTATGCATTCACATACTTGTTTTAAAGAAATTTCCTCAATGTTTGTCACATTCGTGCCACTACGGTGCTTATGAATAGTGTACCGTGAAGTGTATAAAGTCTACAGTGCTTCACCATCTTTACGTTTATGAAAAAAAAGTTAGACCACCATACACTTTCTAGCTCAAAATATTGCGATAGCTTTTAGCACTTAAGAGTGCTCATAAGAGGCATTTTTATTTCTTTTTTATAGCTTTTATCAACACGCTTTTCTACTTTTAAGGTGTAAGCAAATGGTGGTAACTAATTTACTATAAATAGTTTTGAAATGAGAGAATCTCCGATATTCTAATCTCACCTTTGCTATGAAAAATGATGATTATGATTAAAACAGTATGCTGTTATAAAAACTTTAGTTTGCGAGTTGGCTGATGATGTGATCAAGAACAATACGTCCTTTGGTTGTTGCTTTTAAGCGTTGGTTATCTACCATTTCTACCAATTTTTGGTGTTGTAAATCGACCAGTTTTTCCATTGGGATGCGTTTAGGACTTAAGGTTTCATAACGTATAAGTTCTAAGCCTTCGCAAAGGCGTAATCCCATAAGGAGCATTTCATTTGCCTGTTGTTCAGTGGTTAAAAGTTCCGTTTCAATACAGCCATGTCCTGTTGTTTCTACCAAATTAAGCCACTGTTCGGGATGCTTTTCATTTATTGTGACATAACGTTCGCGGTTTTCAAGGTGTGATGACAATGTTTTTGAACAGGAAGAGGAATGATTCGGTGCGTGCTCAATGAAACGTCCATGTGCTCCTGGACCAAAGCCTGCATATTGGTGATAACGCCAATAAAGAAGATTGTGTGCTGATTCAGCACCGGGCATTGCGTGGTTTGAGATTTCATAGGCAGGAAGCCCATGCAATGTCGTTATTTCTTGGGTAAGATGATACAGATCTGCTGCTAGCTCTGATGGGGGAAGGATAAGTCTTCCTGCGTCATGAAGCCGTTTAAAGGCAGTTCCTTCTTCGATCGTCAATTGATAAAGAGAAAGATGGTCAGCTGCCAAATCAATTGCTTGTACAAGTTCAGATTTCCATTGCTCAAGGGTTTGTTCGGGGCGGGCATAAATGAGATCAAAGGATAAACGTGGAAAAATTTTCCGTGCTAAAGCAATGGCATAAAGAGCTTGTTCTACATTATGGAGTCGGCCAAGTTTGCGCAATGCTTTATCATTGAGCGCTTGTATCCCTAGAGATAAACGATTAATACCTGCCGCACGGTATCCACGAAAGCGCTCTGCTTCCACACTGGATGGATTAGCTTCTAATGTAATTTCAACTTTATCATCGACTACCCATTTTTTTGCAAGTGCTTGCAATAGGGCATCGACAGTTTGCGGCTCCATAAGAGAAGGAGTTCCTCCACCAATAAAAATACTTGTAATATGGCGTGGGCCTATTTTGTGGTATTGCGTTTCTATTTCGCGCTTAAAGGCGGTGACAAAACGTGGTTGATCAACACCATGGATGCGAACATGCGAATTAAAGTCACAATAAGGACATTTAGCTGCACAAAAGGGCCAATGAATGTAAATGCCAAAAGGTTCATTCATGAGAATGCTAAAAGGTTTTCTGCCAAAAGTTTGAAAGCACGTGCGCGATGTGAAAGAGGCGGAATATCATTACTTTTCCAGTTGTGTTTTTGCTCTGTTGACATTTCTCCAAAGGTATTTTCATATCCATCTGGTAAAAAAATAGGATCAAAACCAAAGCCTTTGTCTCCCCGTGGAGGCCAAATGAACGTTCCTTCAACGCATCCGCGGAAGTAATCTGCATAAGCATCAGGCCATGCAATGCAAACGACGGATATAAAACGACATTTTCGTTGGCTTTTTTCTCGCGCTCCGACTTTTTGGAGTTCATTTTCTATTTTTTCCATAGCTTTGGGAAAATTACGTGTACCATCGGCTTGAATTGCCCAATCAGCGGTATAAATACCTGGTGCACCCTCCAATACATCTACCTCTAAGCCTGAATCATCAGAAAGGGCAGGAAGTCCTGTTTTTTTTGCTGCTGAAAAAGCTTTAATATAAGCATTTTCTTCGAATGTTTTTCCCGTTTCTTTTGGTTCTGGCAAGCCCAGTTCTTTTGCTGATTGTATTATTAAACCGAAAGGCTTAATTAAAGTAGTGATTTCATGCAATTTGCCGGTGTTATGTGTAGCAATGACAAGTTTTTTATCTGCTATGCTTCTCATATAGATTTCTCCAAAAATGAAAGGGGAATTGTTTTTGTGCTAAAAACCGGCTTAAATGCTCATACACACATATTTTGCTAGATTTTACATGATATGATTATTTTACACGTTTTATGATATTTTATTCCAATAAAATTTTTTATCTTGTATGAAGATAACCTTGCAAAGGTATGAAAGACATGTCTTTTTTATGATAGCATTATTTATGGTAAATTTCCAATTTCTTGCTTGCTCTAAAGGGTAAAATTTTCTATTTACAGCGGTTTTTGAACAATCCATATTCTCTTGGTCAAATTATCTTGGCAAGTTCCTACAGCAGACCACTTTACAGATCAACTCTTAATCTTAAATATTTCTCACACACTCTAACAAAAAATACCTCCTGCGTAATTTATCAAGCATCACTCTGAAGCTAGCATTTTACGGGTTAATAGGATAATATGCTTTTATACTACTTTAGACTATTTGACCAAACCTTGGCAAAACTTATATAAGAGATGAGGATTTTAAAAGTAGTGAAACAATTGTGATGAAGCACAAAACTATTGATAATGAACTAAAATATCTTGATGAACGTTCGCGTGATATTTTTCGCCATATTGTTGAAGCTTATCTTAATGATGGTGAACCTGTGGGGTCACGCAATCTTTCGCGGCTTTTACGACAGACATTATCACCTGCGACGATTCGCAATGTGATGAGTGATCTTGAACATCTCGGTTTAATTTATGCACCACATGTTTCTGCGGGTCGAATGCCGACACAATCAGGTTTACGCTTTTTTGTTGATGCATTTATGGAAGCAGGTGATTTGCCAAACGAAGAGCGAGAAAATATTGAAATGCAAGTCAAAGAGGCTGGTCGTGCACAATCGGTTGAACATTTTCTTGTTCAAGCAAGCCGAGTTCTTTCAGATCTTTCACGTGGGGCAGGGCTTGTTTTAGCAACAAAACAAGAAGGAACATTGAAACATATTGAATTTGTGCGCCTTGATAGAGAGCACGCTCTTGCCGTTTTGGTGACTCAACAAGGTGAAGTTGAAAATCGTATTGTTCATTTGCCAGAAGGGGTTACCCATGCACAATTGACGGAAGCAACGAATTTTCTCAATGCCCATATCCAAGGGCGTACATTGAGTGAAGCTAAAGGGGAAATTGCCCGCTTATGCGCAGAAACACGGGCTGCACTTGATGATTTATCGCATCATCTTGTTGAAACGGGATTAGCTCTTTGGGGAGGAGAAGGTGCTGATCATAAAATACACCTCATTGTTCGCGGGCGTAGCAATTTACTTGAAGATGTGAAAGCAGAAGAAGATTTAGAACGGTTACGCCATTTGTTCGATGATCTTGAAACGCGCGAGAGTATGGCACAGCTTCTCGATTTAACGGATGAAGGTTCTGGGGTTAGAATTTTTATTGGTTCAGAAAATAAGTTATTTTCACTTTCTGGTTCTTCTTTAGTTGTAGCACCTTATCGTGATTCACAACAAAGAGTCATTGGTGCTTTAGGCGTTATTGGTCCTACACGGCTTAATTATGCAAGGATTGTGCCCATGGTTGATTATACAGCTCAACTTGTGTCACAGTTATTGCGTTAAAACGATGCAGGTAAGTATTTGTACTATAAAAGCTCATTGTATTATATACATCGATACCCCTTGATTTTTGTCTATAGAATTTCGATATCGAGAATAACGAATCTTATGAAGGAATAAAATTTTTATGTCTGATGAAAAAAACAAATTTACTGACGCTTCATTTGAAAATTGTGATTTAAAAAATCCAGCTGATCGTAATACACTTAAACAGGCAGCCGATGAATTTTTAAAAACACATAAAACAGAGGAACACGAAGACGTTGAAACAGAAAGCAATGAGGTTAGTGATCTTTTAGCGTCTTTGCAGGATGAAAATAAAGAACTGAAAGATCAGCTTTTACGTCTTGTTGCAGATATGGAAAATCTTCGACGCCGTACTATGCGAGATGTGGCGGATGCAAAGGCTTACTCCATTGCTAATTTTGCACGGGATATGTTATCGGTTTCTGACAATCTCAATCGTGCTTTGGAAGCTATTCCAGAAGGGGCACGGGAAAGTGATGCTGGTTTGAAATCATTGGCAGAAGGCGTTGAAATGACTGAACGTGCCATGATGGCAGCATTAGAACGTCATGGGGTGCAAAAAATCCATCCAGAGGGGCAAAAATTTGATCCTCATTTTCATCAAGCGATGTTTGAAATTCCTAATGCCGATGTTCCAGATAACACTGTTCAACAAGTTGTTCAGGCAGGTTATATTATCGGGGAAAGGGTGCTTCGTCCAGCTATAGTGGGTGTAGCTAAAGGAGGAGCAAAAGAAGCTTCTGTTGAAACTGATTCGGCTTAAAACACATCAATAATAAATCTCCAACATAAAATGCAGTATTCCCTGCAGTTTCATATATATAGGGTCTTTTTTCTCAAAGAGTTTTTAAAGGGTGTTACAAACACCCTTTTATTTTTGAAGCGCCCAACTTCCTTTTACAACATACACGGCATCGCTTGAGGGAAATGGCGATGAAAATAAAACAAAATGATCAACCTCAAAAGGAGGAAATGAAAAATTCCTTCGAAAGAACAGATAAGGAACAAGGTCTTCAGGTTTAGTATCAAGCAGTCGCGCAATAGTAATATGTGGAGTAAATTCTCTTTCATCAGGTGTTAGACCTAAATGGCTACGGATAGATTGCATCTTTTCGTGTAGAAGATTGAGAGCTTTACAAGGTTTAATGCGAATAACAAGAGAGGGGGCAGTATTTTCTGAACCAAAAATATCAAAACCATCTATTTGTAGCATAAAAGGAGAGAGCTTTATTGTGTCAAAGGCGTGCATAAGTATATCTGCGGTAGAACTTTCAACTTTGCCAAAAAAAGATAAGGTGACATGAAAATTTTGCGAATTAATCCACTGCGTATTTGGTAAGCCACTTTGCAACGACACAAGTTGTTGTGTTGTTTGTTGAGGAATCTGAAGAGCACTAAATAGACGACTCACAATATTACCTCTTTACAATGAAAAGATGCTACTCCAAGCACAATGATAGATAACGAGAGTGAGTTGTCTACCAAAGAACATAAGGCAATAGTATAGAAAAATAATGTCTAAAAAATGCTTACCATAATTATGAATGTACAAAGCTTATTTGTTTTAAGACAATGGTTATGATATTGGTAAGAATAGAAATTGCATTTTCATGATCTGTATCACAATGATGTGCAATGGAAGATTCCTTGTGTATTATAAAGGCCACAAAGTTAGCAGAAAATAAAAAAAGCTGGTAGATTTTTGATGTGCTAAATTATTTTGACATTTATCTTGAGCTTAAAATAAAGAATATTCTAATACAAGATGAAGAGTTCTCTTTTCTGTAAAGATTTAATTATACGATTAAGTCGAGTAATAGCTATAACATGCAAAACTATTCAAATTGGTCAAATAATGTTAGGAAAGGAAGAAAAAAAATCCAGCATAACAAAATTACTATAAGCTTTTACATTTATGATAATTATGCCAATCCATAATGGATATGAATACTGGTATAAAAGCGGGAAGAGAAATTAAAATTCAAAATAATGATGGAAAGTTCCTATTTTCTAAGAATCATCATCCTTGTTTATGATGAGAAAGCGCTAGCTTTCCTCTCCAAAGTTGTTATTGATGAGCTTTTCAAGAGCATTAAGAGCATCTGTTGCTTCTGGTCCTGAAACACGAATGGTGAGGTTGCAACCAGATGAAGCCGCTAGCATCATAAGTCCCATAATTGATGATCCACCAACGATTTTTCCATCCTTTTCAACTTCAACAGTAACATTAAAATTGTCAACAGTTTGTACAAATTTTGCAGAAGCACGTGCATGCAACCCACGTTTATTACAGATATTGAAATGACGACTTATACATGGGAGGGTATCTTTGGAAAACATGGGCATTTTATTATCCGCTATAAAGTCATACTTGGTACATTAATATATTTACGCCCTGCTTCTTGTGCTATTCTTAACGCGTCTGATAATGAAATATCAGGACATTTGCGAATAGAAATCAGTTTAATAAGCATGGGCAAATTAACACCCGCAATCATTTCAACGCGTCCTTTTTCAATAGCAGGAATAGCTATATTTGATGGTGTCCCACCGAACACATCTGTTAATATGATGACGCCATGATCCGTATCTGTATCGGTTACTGCGGCTATAATATCACCTCGGCGCTGATCTATATCGTCATCGGGATAAACGCATATTGTTGCGAACTTTTCTTGTACTCCAACAACATGTTCCACGGCATGTAAAAATTCGACAGCCAGCTCACCGTGCGTTACAAGCACGAGTCCAATCATTTACGCAAACTCCTGTTAACTAATAAGATCCAACCATATTGGTGGGAAAGACATTGTACAAGGCTTTATCTTGCTGCCAAGAAAAATTTGCAAAAAAAAGGCAAAAATTGTGATTTTTTTATCTTTAGAAAAAAATTAGACAGATTTCTGCCATATTTTTCTAAACAAAAATGCTTCAATAGCTTGACAAATGGCTGTACAATCGGCTTCACGAAGAGAGGGAAGTTTTAAAAGAGGAATGTGCAAATTTTCAAATTGAAAAGTTTTATTTGTGGAAAAACGTTCATATTCCGGACCGAGAAAAATAACGCAGTCGATAGTTGTGTGCTTTTCAAATTCTATCATATAAAGACCAACACCACGAATCTCGATACCGCCCTCTAAATTATCAGGAGTATATCCGTGAAGCTTTCCATTTTCCGCACGCAACATTGTATAATCATCACTGATAAGCTTCGCTTCACGTTTTGACCACTCAGCGCGGTCAAGCAAAGAAAGGGTAAGGGTTGATTTTCCTGATCCTGATGGACCTATAATTAACAGCCCCTTGCCGCCCAGTTGAAGGCAATTTGCGTGGAGTATTTCACATTTTGTTTTCATGTCTTTTACTTTGGATAAAAGATTTATTTAGCGAGGGGAAGCATAATAGTAAAACGTGCACCAGTTTTACACTTCCCAAGTGTCGGGTCAATAATATTTTCGGCTGTAATTGTTCCGTTATGAGCCTCGATGATTTGCCGACTAATAGAAAGGCCAAGTCCAGAGTTTTGTCCAAAAGCATCTTCGTTTGGTCGATCTGTATAAAAACGCTCAAAAATTCGTTCAATATTTTCTGAACGAATGCCTGGGCCATTATCTTCAATGGTTAAAATAAGGGTTGAAGCATGACTTTTCATAGTAATGCAAATTTTGCCACGATTTCGAGGAATAAAAGAACGTGCATTTTCAAGAAGATTTGAAATCACTTGCCCTAAACGGAGTTCATGCCCTAATACAAGATAGGCTTTTCCATGAGGACGTGGGACAATATTAAGGCTTATATCAATGGTTTGCGTATTACGATAGACTTCCTGAACAGCATGAACAAGACTTTCCAAAAGTGGTGTCATATCAACAATCTCTGCGGTTTCTCGTGCAAGCTCTGCATCGAGCCGTGATGCATCAGAAATATCTGTAATCAACCGATCAAGACGGCGCACATCATGTTGGATAATTTCAAGCAATTTCTCTTGTGCTTCCTCATTTTTAGCCAGAGGGAGCGTTTCAACAGCACTGCGAAGAGAAGTGAGAGGATTTTTTAATTCGTGGCTTACATCAGCAGCAAAGCGTTCAATGGCTTCAATACGCATATAAAGGGCATTGGTCATATCACGAATAGAAGTTGAAAGGTGACCAATTTCATCTTCACGCATTGAAAAATCAGGAATTTCTACACGCTGATTATTGCCATTACGCACTCGATTAGCCGAGGCAGATAATTTACTTAGTGGATGGGCAATCGTATGGGCCAAAAAGAGAGAAAGAACCAAAAGTACGCTGCCTACAACGGCAAAAACTTTAAAGATAACCAGTCTTTCGCCTTTTACAATGTTATCAATATCGGAACCAGTGGTTGAAAGAAGAAGAGCTCCAACCACTGCACGATAGCGTTGAACAGGAACGGCAACAGAAACAATTAATTGACCTTGCCTGTTGCGTCTTTTAGCCGTAGCAAGAGATCCGTTTAATGCGCGGTATACTTCTGGATAAGCAATACCACTGATTTTGGTTTGTTCTCTGTCAAGAGCAATACCTTTGCCATAAAATGCGCTTGAATACCATGAAGTAAGGCGATCCCACATGTTTTGTTCTGTTTTAAGTGGGGGTAAATCATAACTAAAAACTTCTCCACTAGAATAAAGAACGCGCGAATCAAGAAGGAGAGTAGCATCACGATCATAGATACGTGCTCTTGTCGTTTTAGGTGTGATGAGACGCCGTAAAAGAGGGGCAACTTGCTCAGGGTTAATAGGGAAATCCCAAGAATCGGTTGATTGAGGGGCGGGTGTAATGCTTTCACCAGTCTGTAATTCTAAAAGTTTTTGGGGGTCAATGAGGATAGAATTTGTATCTACTGTTGCAGAAGCAGCAATAGCCCCAGCAATAATTTTTCCTTGGGTACATAAACTTTTAATTTTTGCTTCAATTAAACCATCACGAAATTGGTTAAGGTATAAAATGCCTGTAACTAAAACGGCAAGAGCAGCAATGTTTAATATAACAATGCGACGTGTGAGGCTGGAAAAAAGCAATTGTCTAAAGAGACGTTGTGTTCGAAAATGCAAACGAGCAAACATAAGAAATGGTGTTGAAGATGTACCATTAACGGTTGTTTTTTGTAAAGCTTCCAGTTGAGAATTGTCTGTCATCGATTTGATTGCCGTTCAAATTTTTGCGACAAAGTAGTTTTACACCTCGTGGAAACGATAACCTACACCATAAAGTGTTTCAATCATTGCAAAATCATCATCCACTTGTTTAAACTTTTTACGCAGACGTTTAATGTGACTATCAATGGTGCGATCATCTACGTAGACTTGATCACTATAGGCGGCATCCATTAAAGCATCACGACTTTTTACAACTCCTGGTCTTTGTGCTAAGGTTTGCAGAATCAAAAATTCCGTAACAGTTAAAATAACAGGTTTATCTTTCCATGTACAGGTGTGGCGTTCTTGATCCATCACAAGATCTCCACGTTTGAGAGAAGAGGTGGAAGAAGTTCCTGTAGAAAGCGGTTGGTTACGTGCATTAGAACGGCGCAAAATGGCTTTCACGCGTTCAATAAGAAGACGTTGGGAGAAAGGTTTAGTAATAAAATCATCAGCCCCCATTTTGAGACCAAATAATTCATCAATTTCATCATCTTTAGAGGTAAGAAAAATAACTGGAAGATCAGACTTTTGACGCAAACGACGCAAGAGTTCCATCCCATCCATTCGGGGCATTTTAATATCAAAAATAGCTAAGTGTGGAGGGTGAAGTGTGAGACCCTTGAGTGCAGATGCTCCATCTGTATAGCTTTCAACCCGATATCCTTCTGTCTCAAGCGCAAAAGATAAAGACGTCAAAATATTGCGATCATCATCAACAAGTACAATCGTTTGCGTGATTGTTGGTGTATCTTTCATGGTTTCTTAGACCTTTCTATTGCTGTGGTAGCAAATTATCCACACTTATTTATATGGGAGTTCATATTTTTTTTGCAAAACAAATATGATACAAATTGTAGTGAAGAAAAAAACCTTTTGTCATTACTGTAAAATCTTGTTTTGCTTCCATAATTTATAATGTTTCTACGTCTATTAAGATCCCTTCGTTTGAGAGAAAATTTTCATAAAGGCTTTTTTTATCAAAGTTTATTACAAAGTTTATTATTGTATTTGTTCCATAATTGAACAGGTATAGTTTTGATTATTGAAGTTTAGAAAATCTGCCTATGTGTTTTAAGAGCAAAGAAAAGAATGTGGCAACATATGCACAAAAATTTGTTTCTGCTACACGAAAGGAGGTCGTAATGGGATTTTTTAATTTTATTAAAACTGTAGGGGAAAAGTTAGGTATTGGAGACCATGAACCAAAAGAAAAAGATTTTAAGAGAGCATTTGATCATTTTCAATTCGGTACAGAAAAAGTAAATATTCAAGTTGAAGACGGTAAAGCTATTTTAAGCGGTGAAGTTCCAGACATGGAAACACTTGAAAAAGCACTGCTGGTTGTTGGCAATTCACAAGGTATCTCTTCTGTAGATGTTGATCAATTAAAGGTTATAGATACAACGCCTAGAAAACCTTCTCGCTTTTATGAGGTTAAATCTGGTGATAATCTTTGGAAAATTGCTGAAGACGTCTATGGAAAAGGACAAGGTGATAAAAATACATTTATTTTTGAAGCCAATAAACCAATGCTAAAATCTCCCGATAAAATTTATCCTGGACAAGTTTTACGTATTCCTGAAATTGACCATAGTTAATTCATCAAAGGGGATACTTTTTACTGATGGCATTAAACAAAAAATGAAGAAGCGTAAAAAAATTCATGCTTCTTCATTTTATAAGTGTGTATTTATAATAAAAGGAGCTTAGTGAACAGGAGAGGATTTAGAAGGTGATGGTGCTTGCATAGCGTTTACAGAGAAATCAACATCTATCGTTCCTGCTTTCTCAAATGTCAATTTTGCGCTAATTTTATCCCCTAACTTGAATGGTTGTGAAAGCCCCATAAACATAATATGATCACCACCAGGCTTAAGCGTGATTTCGCCATTTCCCGGAATTTCAATGCCATTGTGCATTTTTTCCATTTTCATAATATCATTAACGACGGCCATAGAGTGTATCTCTGTTGTTTTTACTCCGTTTGTGGAAATAGAAACCAAACGGTCTGGGGTATTACTGTGATTAATAATGTAGAGATAACCGCTACCAACTCTTATACCTCTAGGTGTTTCGCGTGTCCAAGGATTGAGAATTTCTATGTCGCCAAGTTTATATTGTTGAGCATCTGCTGGCAGGGTTATACCAGCAAAGAGAAGAGCACACACGATATTTATGATAGCCTTTTTGTATGGATATTGCGTATGTCTTATATTCTTAAAGATGAGATTTGTTATTTTCTTAATAATAGATGTCATCATTGATTTACCCTCCGTCATAAGATTCACACTTTGAATATTTTTTTATTTTAGCAGAGCTTTTATTTAAAATAAAAGAAAGAAATGCTAGAATGAAATTGATTTGAATATGAGAATAAAAATCATAGAATTCCTAGATTTTAAAGGAAGACAGTAAGGTTTACAATGACAACACACCTATCAAGTTTCCCTATTCATCTCATAATAGTATTTGTAAATGGTATAAAACTATGATGCACTGCTATTTTACTTAATAAAGATATAATATAGAGCAATTATCAACCACTTTAACCAATTTTTAATATTATGACAGCTCTTGGCATTTTAAAGCGTTTATACAGAGGCATTTTTATATATTTTCAAGTTCAAAATTATACAGTTAAGAAAAAACGCTGTAGGTGAGTTTAAAGCACAGATTTCAAATAGCCGCAAACAATGAGACCGTTAGAAGGAGAATTTTTGAAAAGAGATTGATAGATAATACCTTTACTGATATGAGCATTAGATATGATGACTATTTTAGCCAAAGGAAAATTTGTAATATTTGTGATATAAATTATTTGCCTTTTAAAAAGCTTTTACGTGCGTATCTTTTATTAATGATGAGAAGATCAAGAACGAGAGTGCAGTCACTCTTTATATTTTTCAATTATAGAAAGATATATTTGTTGAGAATTGCAAGAAAAATATATTATGATCTCAAGTCTCTCATAAATATGGTATTTATGGGTCATTAGAGCGCCTATTTTAAAATAATTTTTTTATTTTGGAGATGTTTCTCTCATTATTCTCTTGTAGCAATAAAAGCCTGTTCTTATATACGAGGCAGCAAGGCTTGTTGCGACTTGCAGTTTATTATTATTTTATTGTTGCTTGAAGCAATATACGGGCTTTAGGTGTTATGAGGAGCTATCTTAAAAAGATGCTTTATGAAGGTTGAGGTAGCTTGCTGAATGGAGATTATAATATGGCAAAAGTAATTGGTATTGATTTAGGGACAACAAACTCTTGTGTGGCTGTCATGGATGGCAAAAACGCAAAAGTTATCGAAAACTCAGAAGGAGCACGAACAACACCTTCCGTTGTTGCCTTTACTGATGGGGGGGAGCGGCTTGTTGGGCAGCCTGCTAAACGGCAGGCAGTGACCAATCCTGAAGGGACAGTTTTTGCAGTTAAACGTTTGATAGGGCGCCGTTTTGATGACCCTATGGTTGAAAAAGACAAAGCACTTGTGCCTTATAAAATTGTTAAAGGTGACAATGGTGATGCATGGGTTGAAGAAGCGGGTAAGAAATATTCTCCATCGCAAATTTCAGCTATGATTTTGCAAAAGATGAAGGAAACAGCAGAATCTTATCTTGGTGAAAAAGTTGAACAAGCCGTTATTACGGTTCCTGCTTATTTTAATGATGCGCAACGTCAAGCGACTAAAGATGCGGGTAAAATTGCTGGACTTGAAGTTTTACGTATTATTAATGAGCCAACTGCTGCTGCTTTAGCTTATGGTTTGGACAAAAAAGACGGAAAAACAATAGCTGTTTACGATCTTGGTGGTGGTACATTCGATATTTCAGTACTTGAAATTGGAGATGGTGTTTTTGAAGTTAAATCAACCAATGGAGATACGTTTTTAGGGGGGGAAGACTTTGATATGCGTTTGGTTGGTTATTTTGCAGATGAATTCAAAAAAGAGCAAGGAATTGATCTGAAAAATGATAAACTCGCTTTACAGCGCTTAAAAGAAGCGGCAGAAAAAGCAAAAATTGAGCTTTCTTCGTCGCAACAAACAGAAATCAATTTACCATTTATCACGGCAGATCAATCAGGTCCCAAGCACTTAACAATGAAATTGACTCGGGCAAAATTTGAATCTCTGGTTGACGATTTAGTGCAGCGTACCATTGAGCCTTGTAAAGCTGCGTTGAAAGATGCTGGATTAAAAGCTGGTGAGATTGACGAAGTTGTTTTAGTGGGTGGTATGACACGTATGCCCAAGATTCAGCAAGTCGTGCAAAGCTTCTTTGGTAAGGATCCACACAAAGGCGTTAATCCTGATGAAGTTGTTGCAATGGGTGCTGCCATTCAAGGGGGTGTATTGCAAGGTGATGTCAAAGACGTGTTGCTTCTAGATGTAACACCTTTATCTTTGGGTATTGAGACCTTGGGTGGGGTTTTCACACGCCTCATTGAGCGCAATACCACTATCCCAACGAAAAAATCGCAAGTTTTTTCAACAGCTGATGATAATCAGAGTGCTGTAACTATTCGTGTTTTCCAAGGTGAACGGGAAATGGCGAGTGATAATAAGTTATTGGCTCAATTTGATCTTGTTGGTATTCCTCCAGCACCGCGTGGTATACCTCAAATTGAAGTTACTTTTGATATTGATGCGAATGGTATTGTTAATGTTTCGGCCAAGGACAAGGGAACAGGCAAAGAACATCAAATTCGTATTCAGGCATCAGGTGGTTTAAGTGATGCTGATATTGAAAAAATGGTACAGGATGCGGAAGAGCATGCAGCTGAGGATAAAAAACGCCGTGAAGGTGTTGAAGCCAGAAATCAAGCGGAAGCTCTTATTCATTCAACTGAGAAGTCACTCAATGAATATGGCGATAAAGTATCAGCTGAAGAAAAAGGACAGATTGAAACAGCAATATCTGATTTGAAATCTGCGCTTGAAGGCAGTGATACTGAAGAAGTAACAACAAAGATGCAAAAATTAGCTGAAGTTAGTATGAAGCTTGGACAGGCTATGTATGAAGCTTCACAAGCAGCGAGCGCTGACACTGAAACAGAAGCAAAGAATGATGATGTTGTTGATGCTGATTTTGAAGAAGTTAATGATAAGAAGAAATAGTGTCGGCATATGTGTTGATTAATTTATAAACCCGGCCTTTGAAATATAAGGCTGGGCTTTATTATTTGAGAGAGTTGCAACTTTGTTGCTAAAAATATAAATTAAAAGCAATATTATCCATAAAGATGGATGACAGAAAAATTATCAGGAATACATGATGAAGGTTGACTATTATGAAATTCTTGGCGTGACTCGCGACTGTGATGATAAAAAGTTGAAATCTGCTTTTCGTAAGTTGGCAATGCAATATCATCCTGATCGCAACGCGGGGGATAAAGAGGCAGAGCGAAAATTCAAAGAAATTGGCGAAGCCTACGAAGTCCTTAAAGATCCCCAAAAACGTGCTGCTTATGATCGATTTGGTCATGCGGCTTTTGAAAATAGCGGTAGTCAAGGAGGAGCAAATCCCTTTGGAGGTTTTGCTGCTGGTGGTGGATTTGCTGATATTTTTGAGGATTTTTTTGGCGAAATTATGGGAGGTGCGCACCGTAAGCGTAGTGATGGTCGCGAACGTGGTGCAGATCTGAGTTATAATATGGAAGTGACTTTAGAAGAGGTATTTTCAGGAAAAACTGCAGAAATTACTATTCCCAATTCTGTTACATGCGATGCTTGTGAGGGATCAGGAGCGAGAAAGGGCTCTAAGCCGCAAGTTTGTGGAACATGTCATGGATCTGGTCGTGTGCGTGCTGCACAAGGTTTCTTTTCTATTGAGCGAACATGTCCTTCATGTCATGGACGTGGTGAAACTATTACGGATCCATGTCCCAAATGTCAGGGGACACGACGCATAGAGAAAAAACGTTCATTGAGCGTGAATGTTCCAGCTGGTATTGAAGATGGAACGCGTATTCGCCTTTCTGGTGAGGGTGATGCTGGTATTCGTGGTGGCCCCAATGGGGATCTTTATATTTTCCTTTCCGTTAAACCGCATGAGTTTTTTCAGAGAGAAGGAGCAGATCTTCACTGTCGTGTTCCTATTTCAATGGTAACAGCTGCTTTAGGAGGAGAGTTTGAAGTTTCCGATCTTGATGGTGTTAAAGCGCGTGTTAAGATCCCAGAAGGAACGCAAAATGGACGTCAATTCCGCCTTAAAGGCAAGGGTATGCCCATGTTGCGTCGGCAGCAAGCAAGGGGTGACCTTTACATCCATGTCACGATTGAGACACCACAGAAATTAACGCAAGAGCAACGTGAACTATTGCAAAAATTTGAAAAACTTTCAAATCATGAGAATTCACCGCAATCACATGGCTTTTTTTCACGTATGAAAGAATTTTTTGAAAATATTTCTGGTTAAAATATATGAATGTTTTCAGAATAGATTAGAAAAAACTTTTGGAAAGTTATTTTAATTTAAGCTTTCTATAGTCTTATCATCTTTGAAAAGCATGTTTTTCTTGAAAAGAAAAGAGAGAAACGATTAATTTAGGGTAAGTGCCTGCCGCTGTTAGTTTTTTACATTTCACGAGTTTTATGGATAAGTCTTATTTTTGAGTGTCTATGATATTTTAAAAGGGCTTATCCATAAGACGGATGCAATTGAGTGACTGGTTTCCAGTGGCATGATAACTTCTTTTATGCATTCAGCATTTTTGTATTTATTGTTTTACTCAAAATCCCTATACTAAAACTGTAAAATAGGTAGTAGCTTACCAAGAAATGCTAAATAAGCTGTTAGACAATCCATCTTTTTCAAATAAAGCATCAACTTCTTATAAACGATTTTATTTTTGGCATTTTGGTAGTCTTAACTACTATCTCTCTTTAAAAAGGCAAATAAGGGGTATTTTATTCGGAATAGCTTTTACATGCCTCATACCAGCTTCATTTTCTTTTAGATTACGGATTTTGTTTTGTATTTCTGGTTCATAAAATACTTCTTCCAGATAATAAAAAACGCTATAACCAGATTTATTTTGTTACAAAGAAATTATGAAATGGGATAATGCATGTTGAATACTAAAGAAGACATAACAAAATATGTCTTGAGATGCTTGATGCATCTCTCTTTTGGAGAAACAGATTTCATGGAATTCACCTAGTTGAATTTATCGGCATGATAAAAATTTGGTGGGGAGAAAGGAGGAGTTACTTTCGAAAAGAAAAAATAAATACAACAAAAAAATGGCACGATATATTTAAAAAACAACACGATATATTGTTGAAATTGTTAGTAATATGGAAAGAGAAAATTATTTCATAAAATAACATTAAAAGAATTAAAAATTCTAAAAGACATTGAATAATCCAAGCATGTATTGCTATGCAGAAAGAAAAACTTAATGACAGATCATGAAAATGAGAAATTTTATAAAATCTTACGAAGAGAGTAATCTAAACAATTAAATGCTTTTACGAAGATGCTTCTGAAGAGCTATTCGCAATAAAGTCACAATATATGATAATTTTGCAAAGCATTTTTTCGATTTTATGATATAAAAAGATAAATTATTATTATAAATCAACTTATTATAATTCTCCATAAGGAGCGTTCAATTGACATTTTCTCATATTTAATGATTGAGAAAAAGTTAAATTTTTAAAACCAAAGTTATAATTTATTGAGATGAGCTATAAAGCGGTTGAGTGATTTCTTATCTTGGTGATATGTTAATTTTATTATTATAATAAACTTTGTTTTTATCTTACAAAATCAATAGTTGTATATATTCCTATTCATTGTTAAGTATCCATAGGCATAAACTAATGAGTTGAATGTACAGCATAGCTTCAAAAGTTGGCTTTTCAATTTTGTATATAAGATCGTAAAATAATGACGTTTTTTTACACCTATTTTGTTTAATTTTTCGCAGTCAATTTTTAAAGGAAGTTTTTGTATTTCATTTCGCTATTCTTTTTTCATAATTTAGAGGAAAATTGATGATTTTCAGAGGGTAGATAGAGTAAAGCTTTGTTTTATTGTTTTCACTTTTCCTAAATTCCATTAGAGATGGTAAAAAGTGATGAGGAGGCTCTATTAATGGATGATGCTAAAAACGGTGCTGTAGATGTTTTGGAAAAACAAGCAGCATTTTTATCGTCTGCTTTACCTTATATGCAAAAATATGAAAATGAAACGGTCGTGGTAAAATATGGCGGTCATGCTATGGGTGATCCTGCCTTGGGGCGAGCATTTGCGCGTGACATTGCTCTATTAAAGCAATCAGGGATTAACCCTGTTGTTGTTCATGGTGGAGGACCTCAAATTGCTGAAATTTTGATGAAAATGGGGATTGAATCACGATTTGAAAATGGTTTACGGGTAACCGACGAGCGGATCGTTGAAGTCGTTGAAATGGTTTTGGCTGGTTCCATAAATAAAGAAATTGTTGCTCTCATCAATGCTGAAGGTGAATGGGCAATAGGGTTATGCGGCAAGGATGGCAATATGGTTTTTGCCGAAAAGGCTTATAAAACTGTCATTGATCCTGATTCGCATATTGAACGTGTTTTAGATTTGGGATTTGTTGGTGAGCCTGTTGAAGTTGATCGCACATTGCTAGATCTTTTAGCATGTTCTGAAATGATACCAGTTCTTGCTCCTGTGGCTCCGGGACGCGATGGAAAAACCTATAATATTAATGCTGATATTTTTGCTGGGGCTATTGCTGGTGCATTAGAGGCTAAACGCCTTTTATTTCTCACTGATGTTCCTGGTGTTTTGGATAAACAGGGTCAACTTTTAAAAGAATTGACTGTTTCTGAAGCTGAAAAATTTATTAAAAATGGGACGATTTCAGGAGGCATGATTCCAAAAGTAGAGACTTGTATAAAAGCCCTTCAAAACGGTGTGGAAGGTGTTGTCATTTTAAATGGTAAAACTCCTCATTCTGTTTTACTAGAACTGTTTACCGAACAGGGAGTTGGAACGCTTATTGTTTCATAAATTGTAAGGAAAATTGGAAGAGAAAGTTTTTCATGACGAATATAAAACAGTTTAAATATCCTTTATTAAGTAAGCCAGAATTGGCAATATTTACCGCGACAATATTGTGGGGCATTACATTTTTAGTCATTCATATTGCGGTACGCTATAGCGGCCCTCTGTTTTTTGTTGGATTTCGTTTTATTGTTGCATCTCTTATATGTGGGGTAGTTTTTTGGCGCTCTATAAAAGGTATAACTGTTTATGAAGTTTTCGCTGGGATGGCGATTGGTTTAGCCATGTTTTTTGGTTATGCTTTTCAAGCAGCTGGACTTCAAACAATTATTAGTAGTCAGTCAGCTTTTATTACAGCGCTTTATGTGCCTATGGTTCCAATCTTGCAATGGATTGTTTTTAAAAAACCTCCCCGTTTTGCTTGTTGGGTTGGTATTGTTTTCGCTTTTATCGGGCTTGTACTTATTTCAGGACAAAAGCCGGGAAATTTTGATTTTTCAAAAGGCGAAATTTTGACTTTGTTAGGTGCTTTAGCGATTGCTGGAGAAGTCATACTTATTGGAATTTTTGCCAATAAGGTTGATAGTCGGCGTGTGACCATTATACAGTTATTTTTTAGTGGTTTTTTTTCATTTGCTTGTATGCCTTTGATGGGTGAAAGCATCCCTGAATTTTCGTGGGTGTGGTTTAATATTGGTATAGGGTTAGCATTAATGAGTGCCATCATTCAATTAGCTATGAATTGGGCACAAAAGTCCATTTCCCCTACGCGTGCGACACTCATTTACGCAGGTGAACCGGTATGGGCTGGTATTGTTGGGCGTTTGGCTGGAGAGCATTTATCTCCCTTAGCTTTATTGGGCGGTTTGCTTATTCTGATTGGGATCATTGTGGCTGAATTACAACCTTCACAATGGCGTAAAAAAAATAAAGCAATTAAAAAAATTGATTAGCTATGCACCCTTTCTAGTATGATTTTATTACATAGAATTTTTGCTTGTAGAGTTTTCATTTTTGAAGCTTTTTTTAATATGAAGATAAGGAGGCTTTATAAGCTATTCCAGCTTTTGTATAGCAAATTGGAGCAATAATATTTATCTGTTTGCTTAACTACTGAAACGGGAAAACAACCTTCATTGAACCAAAGCATGAGGTGATATAAAGGTAAAAATTAACGCCCCTCGTTACGATCATTTTTAAATTCGGCTTTACAACTTTCAAAAACACTCACGGTAATGTTTTTGCATAACGAAAATTATGTATTATTGCACATTATTCCTTTTGTTCTTCACGGGATCACGCTTTTCACGTAAAATAGAACGCCTAAAGCAGCCTCCTATAATGTTGTATATTAACGCGTTTTGTAAAAAGACAATTTTCTCAATATGCATCATATTCATTAACGGTCCGCGTGAAGTATATAAAAACCACAAAGCATCATCGTTTTACTTAAAACAAAAGGCACTAGCATTTTCTTTGTCCGTTCTCAATATTACGACAGCCTTTGGCATTTGAAAAAGAGAGAGGCATTTTTACTCATTTCTTAAACGTTTTTATCCATATACTAGCCCTGTTTTATAATGGGGAAGCAAAAAAATTGATTGATTCACTATGAGAAAATTTAAAATGAGAGGGGCTCGCGATATTCAGAGTTTTCATTTAAATTGCAAAACAATAAACGGTCATTATAAATCAATGCGTTATCCAATGAAAAGAATCGAAGAGGATTGGTGTTTTTTATCTTTAGTGGAGAGAGGAAGGAGTTATATAAACAGTACATAAAAACATCATTCAACAGAGCATATTTCTAAATTTTTAAAAATCGAGAAGAAGCTCCCTCGATATTCATGTTGTTTTATATAAGATTACTAAAAAAGCAGATTATTGCGTATAAATAAAAAAGCATTTCTTGCGAATTTTATTGCAAGTTTAAGTGATATACATGCCCATCATATAAATGTTATAACATATTGATTTATAATGGTAGTATAGCATTATTCACATTGAATTAGAATCCTGAATACTGTAAAATTTTCTCACTTCAAATCTTTTTCATGTTAAATCAATCCAAATCTACTTTCTTACACGTCACAAACGGGTAGGCCATGTGGGTAAAAACTGTAAAAGAAAGGCATATCTCTTATAAACTTTTTCAAGTATAAAGGATCGTCGCAACATTGGATATTGGCAAGGTGTGTGATGGTACTGGCTTATCCAGTATATGAGTCGTCAAATAAGGTGTGGAAAGATTATTTTAGCACCCTTGGATTCAATTTAGCAAATAAAAGCCTCATTTTTTAGATTATGAAAAGTTGTGTTTTGAGACGCTTTTTAAGTTTATATTCTTTTGATAGAAGCCAGAGCATAATTGGTCTTTGCGTTTTGTATTATTCTTTGCTAAATCGCCTTATATGACAATAGATCGTAATTATATTCGTAATTTTTCCATCGTGGCACATATTGATCACGGAAAATCCACTTTAGCTGATCGTTTGATTCAAATAACAGGTGGGCTTGATACACGTGAGATGAAAGAACAAGTACTCGATTCCATGGATATTGAGCGTGAACGTGGAATTACTATTAAAGCACAAACGGTACGTTTACACTATAAGGCAAAGAGTGGTGAAACCTATATTTTAAATCTCATGGATACACCTGGACATGTGGATTTTGCTTATGAGGTTTCGCGTTCATTGGCAGCTTGTGAAGGTTCTCTGTTGGTGGTGGATGCAAGCCAAGGTGTAGAGGCGCAGACGTTAGCAAATGTTTATCAAGCCATTGATAATTCCCATGAGTTGGTCGTTGTGCTCAATAAAGTTGATCTTCCAGCAGCAGAACCTGAGCGTGTTAAAGAACAAATTGAAGATGTGATAGGCATTGATACATCTCAAGCAGTAGAAATATCAGCAAAAACAGGCTTAGGTGTTCCGGATGTTTTGGAGGCAATTGTTACACAATTACCACCTCCACACACAGGCGATGTTGCAAATCCCTTGAAAGCTATGTTGGTTGATAGTTGGTATGATGCATATCTTGGTGTCATTGTTTTGGTACGGGTGATAGATGGTATTTTAAAAAAAGGCCAAACCATTCGTATGATGGGTACAGGAGCAAAATATCCAGTTGAGCGCGTTGGGGTGTTTACACCTAAAATGGTACAGGTTGATGAGTTAGGACCAGGCGAGATTGGTTTTATCACTGCCTCTATCAAAGAGGTAGCAGATACACGGGTTGGGGATACGATTACTGAAGAGCGTCGTCCTTGTGAAAATGCTTTGCCAGGTTTTAAGCCGGCGCAACCAGTTGTCTTTTGTGGTCTTTTTCCAATTGATGCTGCCGATTTTGATGATTTGCGTGCAGCCATGGGCAAATTACGCTTAAATGATGCGAGTTTTTCTTTTGAAATGGAAACATCTGCGGCTTTGGGTTTTGGTTTTCGCTGTGGATTTTTGGGACTTCTTCATCTTGAAATTATTCAAGAGCGATTAGAGCGTGAGTTTAATTTGGATTTAATCGCGACAGCACCTTCGGTTGTTTATCGCATGAATATGAATGATGGTTCTGTTAAAGAGTTGCATAATCCAGCGGATATGCCTGATGTGGTTAAAATTTCTTCCATTGAAGAACCATGGATTCGGGCGACAATCATGACTCCTGATAATTATCTTGGGTCAATTTTAGAACTATGCCAAGAGCGGCGGGGGGTACAGGTTGGTTTGTCCTATGTTGGAACCCGTGCTATGGTAACGTATGATTTACCACTGAATGAAGTTGTTTTTGATTTTTATGATCGGCTAAAATCGATCTCAAAGGGTTATGCTTCTTTTGATTATCAGATGACCGATTATGCGGAGGGGGATTTAGTTAAAATGTCTATTTTGGTAAATGGAGAGTCTATTGATGCATTGTCGATGCTTGTGCACCGCACGATTGCAGAAAAGCGCGGGCGTTCCATGTGTGAAAAACTGAAAGATCTTATTCCCCAGCATATGTTTCAGATTCCAGTTCAAGCGGCTATTGGTGGTAAAGTTATAGCGCGCGAAACAATTCGTGCTTTGCGTAAAGATGTAACAGCGAAATGTTACGGGGGCGATGTCACGCGTAAGCGCAAACTTTTGGAAAAACAAAAAGAAGGCAAAAAGCGGATGCGCCAATTTGGGAAAGTAGAAATTCCACAATCGGCATTTATTCAAGCGCTCAAAATGAATAAATAATGAAAAAAGGAGTATTTTCTCTCATTGATTGTGCTTTTGTCGATTGGTTCAGATGCTTAAAGAACACTTTTAAATAGAATTGCGCGGTGTTTCATATTTTTGTTTATTGCGTAATGGTGTCATGCTTCTCACGTAAAACAGAATGCTTTAAATGAAATACATTTATGGTGCATATTGGTGTGCTTTTTTTAGTGAATCATCATTCAATGCATCAAACCCCATTTCACAATGGGGGCTGTGAAAAATATAAAGTAACATATACTATGAATGATATAAAATCCATTTGGCATCACCGTCTTTACGCGTCATAAAGGTGTAAAGCGTATCCATCATACCCTTTTCCAGCTCAAAATATTATTACAATCCTTATCACTTAAGAGAAGTCATTAAAGATATTTTTACTCTTTTCTTAAAGTGCTTCTTACCCACACACCAATTGCGTTTGTAATGTGCAAGGGAATGATAGTGACTGATTCACTATGAAAGAATTTGAAGTGAGGGAATCCTTGTATTCGAGGTTATTATTCAAGTAAAAAAACGATGAAATATTATTATGAATTAATCTTCTGTTTAAGAACGTAAAAGATCATTAATGGATGTTTTTTCTCGTGTTTTTTGATCAACGCGTTTTACGATAACAGCACAATAAAGGCTCGGTCCTGCTTCACCATTTGGTAAAGGTTTTCCAGGGAGAGAACCTGGTACAACCACTGAATAGGCTGGTACTTCACCGATAAAAATTTCACCTGTTGTACGATCAATAATCTTTGTAGATTTTCCAATAAAGACTCCCATTCCCAAAACAGCACCTTCACGGATAATACAGCCTTCAACAATTTCAGAGCGAGCACCGATAAAGCAATGATCTTCAATGATCGTTGGATTTGCTTGCAGTGGCTCCAAAACACCTCCAATACCAACACCGCCAGAAAGATGGACATGTTTACCAATTTGTGCACAAGAACCAACAGTGGTCCATGTATCAACCATTGTGCCCTCATCGATAAAAGCACCAAGATTGACAAAGGATGGCATCAATATAACGTTGGGTGCAATGTAAGCAGAATGACGTACAATGGCTCCAGGAACGGAACGGAAATCAGCACTTTTAAAATCTTCCTCTTGCCAACCAGAGAATTTTGAAGGAACTTTATCCCACCAATGTGTTCCATTGATTCCACCAGTAATAATTTGCATAGGATTAAGCCGAAAAGAGAGCAAAACCGCTTTTTTCAACCATTGATGAACATGCCATTGTCCATTTTTTTGTTGCTCTGCAACACGGATTTCACCTTTATCAAGAAGGTTCAATGCATGTTCGACACTCTCACGGATTTCGCCTTTTGTGGTAGTATCGATAGAATCGCGATCGTCAAAGGCTTGTTCGATAATCATTTCAAGTTGTGTGAGATGGGTCATGACGAGAGTTCCGTTAAACAAGTTGAAGCTTCAAGATTTATCCTCTATGAACTACGCGAAGAAAAGTGTTCAGTCAATAAAACGATGAAGAAGTAGGACAGGTGCATGAAAAAAAACTGTAAAGAAAAAAGAAAAGCAGAGCAAGAAAACTGGACACCGCTTCTCCATACGAAGGATGCTCTACAGCAAATACATAAAATCTCTAATTCAGCCCAAATGCGTTCGTCTACTTATCGTTTAGCGTATATCGATCAAGATTTTATGATGCGTCCAGAGCTGCGCTCACAACGTATTGGTCTTGAATTTTTAAAGCCGGAAATAACCCTTAAAGAATATGATATTCAATCAACAGTTGTTTTATTTGGTGGTGCGCGTATTCCTGAACCTGGGCAAGCAGCGTGGGCTGCAAAAAATGAAATACAAAAGAAAAATTTGCGTGCTATGTCACATTATTACGATGAAGCAAGAGAGTTTGCGCGTTTGTGCTCACTTTATTCTGCTACGACAGAATATCGTGAATTTGTGGTTGTTACGGGGGGCGGACCAGGAATCATGGAGGCGGGAAATCGTGGTGCTTGTGATGTTGGTGCCCCAACGATTGGCTTGAATATTATTTTACCACATGAGCAAGAGCCTAATTCGTATGTGTCGCCGTATTTGTGTTTCAATTTTCATTATTTGGGGATGCGCAAAATGCACTTTTTAGTACGAGCGAAAGCATTAGTTGTTTTCCCTGGAGGATTTGGGACTCTGGATGAACTGTTTGAGACGTTAACTTTAGTACAGACGGGGCGTATGAAGCAGGTACCAATTTTATTGTTTGGCAAAGAATTTTGGAGCAATGCTATCAATTTTGAGTATCTGTCTGAACAAGGTACAATTTCTCCTACTGATGTTAATTATATGAAATTTGTCAATACAGCAGCAGAAGCTTTTGAAGAAATTCGTTCTTTTTATAAACTGCCTTAACGACTTTTAAGACGTTCATTCTTGAAGGATAATTAGTACTCTACTTTGGTTAAATAAAGTCCTGAAGGAGGAGCAACAACACCACAACGTTTACGATCTTTAGCATGAAGAGCTGCTTCGAGATCTTGAGCTGTCCAACGTCCAATACCCACTTCCATGAGGCTTCCTGCGAATGAACGGATTTGATGATGAAGAAAAGAACGAGCTTGCGCATAAAGGAAAATTTCTTCACCTTCTCTTTGAATATCGAGGCGTTCAAGGGTGCGAATAGGGCTTTTGGCTTGGCAATGTGCTGAACGGAAAGTGGTAAAATCATGTTTTCCTACAAGCTTTTGAGCAGCTTCATGCATGGCTTCAGCATTAAGAGGCTTTGGCAACCACCACACGCGTTTGGCATTTAAGGTTGGTGGAGAGCGACGATTAAGAATTTTAAAAAGATAATGGCGTTTGGTTGCAGAAAATCGTGCATCAAAGTCATCAGGGACATTTTGTACGTTTAAGACTGAAATCGCTTCTCCTTGTTTACGTAAAAGAGCATTGAGCGCATCACGTACAGTATGGGGATGCCAGTTTTTTATGAAATCAACATGCGCAACTTGTCCCGTAGCGTGTACGCCCGCATCGGTTCTTCCTGCTGTTGTTATGGTCAATTGTTGTCCACTAAAGGAAAAGATTGCCTGTTCAAGAGCTCCTTGTACAGTGTGAAGTTTTGCTTGACGCTGCCAACCAGCATAATTTGAACCATCATATTCAAGAGTGAGTTTAAAACGTGGCATCTTAAAAAACAGCAGAAATGTGAGCACCTCGCAAAAAGGTTGCGCTCTCAAGGACTTTACCGCCAGATCTTTGGAGAGAGGTTATTTCTATCCGCCCTTGTCCACAATGGACAATCAAAGAATCTGGTTCTATCCGTCCAATTTCAAGAGAAGGACCTGTTGTTAAGCGACTATCAAGAATTTTTACACGTTCTTCTCGTCCCCCAATATTCATGTTGCACCAGCAACCAGGAGAAGGAGAGAGCGCACGGATATGCCTATGAATAAACTCTGCAGGCTTTGTCCAATCAATGCGGGTTTCTTCCTTTTTGATTTTGGCAGCATAGGTGACGCCTTCCTCTGATTGTGGGGTCAGTTTCAGTTGTCCCTTTTCAAGAATTGATAAAGTTTCTACCATAAGTTCTGCGCCAATATGTGAAAGTTTGTTTAAAAGCTCAGCAGTGGTGGTGTTATTAGTAATGGGAATGGAACGAGAAAGAGCGATAGGTCCTGTATCAAGTCCTTCATCCATTTTCATGATCATGATACCTGTTTCTTTATCACCAGCCATAATTGCTCGTTGAATAGGCGCAGCACCACGCCAACGTGGTAAGAGTGAAGCGTGGGCATTAAAACAACCAAAACGCGGCGTTTCGAGAATAGCTTTGGGTAAAAGGAGCCCATAAGCTACCACAATAGCAGCATCAATAGAAAGTGCTGCAAATTGCTTCTGTTGTTCGATTGTTTTGAGTGTTTGAGGCGTGAAGACAGGAATAGATTTTTCTTTTGCTACGTTGTGAACAGCTGAGGGGATTAATTTAAGTCCTCGACGCCCAGCTGGGCGAGGGGGTTGACTATAAACAGCAACAACATCATGACCTGCATCCAATAAAGCATGTAAAATAGGAACAGAAAAATCTGGTGTCCCCATAAAACTTAATCGTAAAGCCATTATAAAACTGCTTCCTGCATGTTTTTTTCTTTTGCGCGTTTTTTAAATTTTCGTATCACCATATCGCGTTTGATCTTTGAAATGTAATCAATAAAAAGGCGCCCATCTAAATGATCAATTTCATGCTGCAAGCAAGTTGCCAAGAGATCGTCTGCTTCAATTTCTGTTTGTTTTCCTTCACGGTTTTGGTAGCGAACACGAAGGCGTTTAGGACGCTCAACCTCTGCAAAATAATCAGGAATAGAAAGACAACCTTCTTTGTAAATATTACGCTCATCTGAAAGCCATAAAATTTCAGGGTTGATAATAACAAATGGCTTTTTCTGCTCATCTTCAGAATTTCTAGAGACATCTATAACCAACATACGTAGCGGTATACCAATTTGAATAGCAGCAAGACCAACGCCTTTAGCATTATACATGGTTTCCAACATATCATCCGTAAGTTTTTGGAGAGCTGAATCGACCTGCTCAACAGGTTTGGATACTTCCCGTAAAATCGGATCAGGTAAAGTAACTAAAGATCTCACTAGCATAAGTAGAGATTAATCAATGGTTTGTTATTGGTCAATATTGAATAACGGATTCTTGCGTTTTTTTACAATAAGAGCGTTATATTACAATTTATGTTTGATTCGTTTTTTTCCATACTCGCTGGTGAGTTTTTTTCTAAACTAATGCTTTTGCTTTTATTTTTACTTGTCTGTTTGGCATTTTTTATGTTGATACATTCTCATCGAAAAAAAGCATTTTTAGAAAATGAAATTGCTGAACGCGCACGCGAGGCACAAATGCAGATGGCTAACTTGCTGAAAACACAAGCTGAAATGCAAGGGCGAATGCAAACGATGGCGGAAATTTTTGGTCAACGGCAGGCTGAATTGAATAAATCACTCAGTGAGCAACTCAATGGGATGACAACAAGCTTAGGTCAAACACTTCAGGTACAGACCAAATCCACTTATGAAAATTTGAATCGTTTGCAAGAGCGTTTAGCAGTGATTGATGCAGCACAAAATAATATTCAATCGCTTACGGGACAAGTTGTTCAGTTGCAGTCCATTTTAAGCAATAAGCAGACACGTGGTACTTTTGGTCAGGGGCGGATGGAAGCCATTATTGCCGATGCCTTACCAACAAATGCTTATGCTTTTCAAGCTGTTCTTTCCAATGGAAAGCGTCCAGATTGCCTCATTCATATGCCCAATAAAGCCCCTTCTCTTGTTGTTGATGCTAAATTCCCTCTGGAGGCGTGGAATGCTATGCGTAAGGCAGAATTAGCGCAAGAACGTCAAGAGGCAGAACGCCAATTTCGTACCGATATGGAAGTTCATATTCGTGATATTGCACAAAAATATTTGATTCCTGGAGAAACCCATGACACTGCTTTCCTTTTTGTGCCATCTGAATCGATTTTTGCAACAATTTATGAAGACTTTGAGGCATTGGTACAAAAATCCAATAGAGCTCATGTGATTATTGTTTCACCATCTTTGTTGATGCTCTCTGTCCAAGTGGTACAAACCATTATGAAAGATGCACGGATGCGTGAACAAGCGCATTTAATTCAATCAGAAGTAGCAAAATTGATGGAAGATTTTGGACGAATGGATATACGTGTTCGCGCACTACAGAAGCACTTTCACAAAGCAGGTGAAGATATAGAGGGAATTTTGATATCGTCTTCCAAAATTATGAAACGGGCAAATCGCATTGAAACTGTTGAATTAAAAGAGAATCACTCTGAACCAACAAAAATGACAACATTGGCTCAGTCGCAAACATTGCGTTTTGCTGATGAGGAATAAATCAAAGCAAGCTTCTTAAATATCACAAGTCAGAACATGTTCTTTATTGATTGGTAATACTTTTTTAGTATCTCTATCTTGTTTTATTTCTTAAACGAGAGGAATAGGAATATGCGACACCTTTTGTTTTTAGGGGCACTGGTGTTTCTGCTAGAGGGATGTGCAACAACCACTCCCTCACACACAAACAATGCTTGTGCTATTTTAGCACAAAAAAATGGTTTTTTTGATAATTGGGGTAAGGTGTCTCAAAGAGCAGAAATGCGCTACGGAATTCCTATGCCGATTATTCTTGCAACTATTAAGATGGAATCGAGCTTTCGTCACAATGCACGTCCTCCACGTAAAAAACTACTTGGTTTTATTCCATGGAAGCGTCAATCGACAGCTTATGGTTATTCTCAAGCGCTTGACAGTACATGGGCAATGTATCTTCGCTCTACGGGCAGATCTTTTGCATGGCGTACGAATTTTGCAGATTCTGCTGATTTTATTGCTTGGTACCATCGCCAAAGTGTTCAACGCAATGGGGTGAGATTTGATGATGCATATAGCCTTTATTTAAATTATCATATGGGACATGGTGCTTATGCGCGTAGTGGCGGGCATGCCTCTGCGGCGCTTTCACAGGCAGCACAGCGCATGGCAAGGATATCGAGGCTCTATGAACAGCAATTAAAGAGATGTGGATGGCGTTAGGGAAGGTTTTTGCAAATCTCAATTAGGGAATTGTTGTGGTAAAATTATTTAAGGGCAAAATTTCTTATGGTGTGACAAGGGGCTGTATCATTTTTTCGATTGTCAAATGAAGTGAATTGTTATTTTTTAGAATAAACTCAAGAGACCGAAGCTTTTGAATACGCAATATATTTGAGTGCACTTTCGATGTTTTGACTTCCTGTGTTTAAAAAATTTACAATGGAAACTATCTTCTATTTGGCGCTGGCATTTCGCACTGGGCTAAGTACTAGATATTATTGAAGAAAAATTTTGAAATATAATATCATTTTTTATTTTCATTATGCGTATTACTGGCTGATTATTACATGAATATTTTCTTTGTTAAGCGTATAAAATAGTAATCAAAAAAATGCAATTCGAGCATCATATTAAAGTGAGAATCTCGAATGGCGTAGGGTTTTATCGTTTCAGATCTCTTGAGGTTGAATCAATAAAAACATTGGCTTGCACATAACAAGTGCAATTGGCATGTGGATAAAAGCTGTGAAAGAAAAGACTAAAAATGTCTCTTACGAACATTCTCAAATGTAAGAATTATCGGAAACATTGGGAATTAGCACGTATAACGGTGGCGCCACTTTGCTCTCATACCTCAATCTTGCTTGTGACGTGCAAGGAAAAAAATTAATTGATTCAATATGTTATTTAAGCGTTAACATACCTCATTATTGACCAAGTAGATGCTACTCAAGGTGGGCAATTTTTTAACTTGTAGGACATCTGATCAGGCAAAAAATACACGAAAAAAGTCTTGATTCGCAATAATTGAGAAGTATATTTTATTCTATAATCTTTGTTTAGGTACTTCGTACCTTTTAGATATCGATAATCAACATATTATGATTTTGTGGAAATATTGTGATAAAGGAAATTCAAATTTTGTCTTTTAAAACAAGGCGTAAGTTAAACAGCTCATTTTCTGTTTCTGTGTAAAGCATAAAAAATTATCTACTTTCACAGTTACAACAGTAAAATTTTATAAAGCAACAAATGATTAAAAATGTATTATAATATCATTAAAATGCAAGGAACAGGCGCTATTGGAATGATGATTAATAGAACATAGACCTTTTAAATTGATGCACACATCTTTTATTATTTGATTCCCTTGATAGAACAGTTGGTCCTTTTGGTGGAGCTAAGCGGGATCGAACCGCTGACCTCTTGCATGCCATGCAAGCGCTCTCCCAGCTGAGCTATAGCCCCTATAAAAACAAATTTTCCCAAAAGGAAAGTATACAATTCCAGCTTTTCTAGAACGATCAAAATTGAAGATCAAGAAGAATTTACATTCAATGGAAAAGATGTCTTCTTTTTACTTCTCTTAAGAATCGTCATCATTAGAAACACCACCTCCGAGAATATCAGTAACATCATCATCTTCATCGTCACCATCATGAGACAAAAATGTATCATCATCATCACCAAGATCTACATCACTATCTTCTAAATCAGGAAGATCGTCCTCTTTAGGATCCTCATCATCATCTTCAAGAAGCATAAAAGCAGATTTTTCAAGTGCTGTATCAAGCTCTTCAGTATCAACTTCTTCCTCATTGTTTGCTTCAGCTGCTGCAACTTCAAAGTAAGAACGCGGATAAGAAATTCCTGTATAGGGCGACACAATAGGATCGCGATTTAGATCGTAAAATTTTTTTCCTGTTTCTGGATCAACACGTTTAGTTCCAAGTTCTTGTTTTGCCATAAACCGTGCCTCTTTGATTAACTATTATTCCATTAAAAGATAAATTTTATGGTGCTTAATCGAAAAATAATGCCTTTGTCAAAGATAAATACATTGTTCCACAGTGATTTTTTCATGACGTCTTTTAAAGCATGTGCTAAAGGATACACAATTTCATAAAAGTTAGATAGAATTAAATAGAATTTCCATGCAAAAAGCAATCCCTATAACCACCTATAAATCGAGTAGTCTCTCTGGAAAAATTCAAATACCAGGAGATAAATCAATCTCTCATCGCTCTCTTATATTGGGAGGATTAGCAAATGGTGAGACATATATTCATGGATTACTTGAAAGTGCTGATGTACTCAATACAGCTACTGCTATGCAAGCTATGGGTGCTTGTATTATTAAAAAAGATGACTTCTGGATCATACGAGGAACAGGGAATGGTTGCCTTTTAGCTGCACAAAAACCTTTAGACTTTGGAAACGCCGGAACAGGTGCTCGTTTGGTTATGGGAATGGTTGGTCCATATCATATGAAAACAACCTTTATTGGTGATGCTTCTCTCTCTAAGCGTCCAATGGGACGTATCCTTGATCCACTGCGTCTCATGGGGGTAGAAATTGAGGCAACGCACGACGATCATCTTCCTTTAACGCTTTATGGTCCAAAAATGGCCAATCCGATTCGTTACCGTGTTCCAATAGCTTCCGCCCAAATTAAATCAGCGATCCTGCTTGCTGGACTCAATACCGCCGGCATTACAACTGTTATTGAACCAGTTCTGACACGAGATCATACGGAAAAAATGTTAAAAGCATTCGGTGCGCAACTTGAAATAGAAAAAGATAACGAAGGTGCGCGTTTGATTCATCTGAATGGTCAGCCCCATCTTACTGGGCAAACGATTCATATCCCAGGGGATCCTTCTTCTGCTGCTTTTCCAATTATCGCAGCCCTTCTTGTAGAAGACTCTGATATCACCATTGAAAATGTTTTGATAAATGACTCTCGAATAGGACTTATCGAAACATTGTGGGAAATGGGTGCTCAAATTGAATTTTTGAACCGACGTCAAACAGGCGGAGAAGATGTTGTTGATCTACAGATAAAATCATCGGTCCTTAGAGGCGTTACGGTGCCCAAAGAGCGCGCTCCATCGATGATTGATGAATATCCTGCTTTGGCAGTAGCAGCAGCCTTTGCAGAAGGAAAAACAGTGATGTTAGGAATTGAAGAATTGCGTGTAAAAGAATCAGATCGATTGTCTGCTGTTGCTCAAGGACTCAAAGTTAATGGCGTAGACTGTGAAGAAGGTCAAGATTTTCTTATTGTTTATGGGAAAGGTTCTGCCAAAGGTTTGGGGGGTGGACATGTCTCCACACATCTTGATCATCGAATTGCTATGTGTTTTCTCATTTTTGGGCTTGTATCAGAGAAACCTGTTACCATCGATGATAAACGAATGATCGCTACGAGCTTTCCGGAATTTATTCCTTTTATAAAACAACTTGGGGGAAAAATCGTTTGAAGCCTTTTGTTATTGCCATTGACGGACCTGCAGCCTCAGGCAAAGGAACATTAGCACGCAAAATTGCTGCACATTATCGTCTTCGCCATCTCGATACTGGCCTTACTTATCGTAGTGTTGCTCATACGCTTTTACAACAAAATTTAGCTCTTAATGATGAAAAAAATGCTATTATTTATGCTAAAGAACTTGATTTTAATACCTTAAATTCTGCTCTTCTTTCTTCTCATGAACTTGGTGAAGCGGCTTCAAAAATAGCGATTAACCCTTCTGTACGCAAAATTCTTGTCGAAAAACAACGCAACTTTGCTAAAGTTTTGCCCGGCTGTGTGCTTGATGGGCGTGATATCGGAACTATTGTTTGTCCTGATGCCGATATCAAGTTTTATGTTCTAGCCAATGTTCAAACACGCGCCAAACGTCGCTATCAGGAGATTTTAAAAAAAGGTGTTCAGGCAAATTATCATGAAATCCTAGCTCAACTTGAACAGCGCGACAGTCGCGATATAACGCGCAAACAAAGTCCACTAAAACCAGCAAAAAACGCCCACTTGCTTGATACGTCAGAATTGAGTATAGAAGCAACATTCGAAATTGCATGTAGTTTTATTGATCCAATCATAAAAATGCATATAATTGGATAAATTCGTTAAGGTGACTTCTAGCCTAGCGCTAACTTTTCTTCCTTTATTCAAGGAAAAAGGCTAAGGAGTTGCTTATGTTAACACTAACCTAGCGCTCATACCTTATAATACAAGGTATATATTAGGAGTTCTTATGTCACAATACAATCCCACAACAGCGGATTTTGAAGCCCTTTTAACAGAATCTTTTCAAACTAATGATCTTAATGAAGGATCTGTTGTTAAAGGTCGTGTTATTGCAATCGAAAAAGACATGGCCATTATTGATGCTGGTCTTAAAGTCGAAGGACGTATTCCTCTCAAAGAATTTGGAGCTAAAGCAAAAGATGGTTCTTTGCAAGTTGGCGATGAAGTTGAGGTTTACATTGAACGCATTGAAAATGCGATGGGTGAAGCTGTTTTATCGCGTGAAAAAGCACGGCGCGAAGAAAGTTGGGTCCGTTTGGAGGAAAAATTTAATGCTGGTGCACGCGTTGATGGAGTGATCTTTAGCCAAGTAAAAGGTGGTTTTACAGTCGATCTTGATGGTGCTGTTGCTTTCTTGCCGCGCAGCCAAGTTGATATTCGTCCCATTCGTGATGTTTCACCTCTCATGCATAATTCTCAGTCCTTTGAAATTTTGAAGATGGATCGTCGTCGTGGTAATATTGTGGTTTCACGTCGTACTGTTTTAGAAGAAAGTCGCGCTGAGCAACGTTCAGAAATTGTACAAAATCTTGAAGAAAACCAAATCGTTGAAGGTGTGGTGAAAAATATCACAGATTATGGTGCCTTTGTTGATCTTGGTGGGATTGATGGTCTCTTGCACGTTACAGATATGGCATGGCGGCGTGTTAATCACCCATCTGAAGTGCTCACAATTGGCCAAACGATTAAAGTTCAGATTATTCGCATTAATCAGGATACGCACCGTATTTCTCTTGGAATGAAACAGCTTGAAAGTGATCCTTGGGAAAGCATCAGTGTTCGGTATCCAATTGGTAAAAAAATTACGGGTGCTGTTACCAACATTACTGATTACGGTGGTTTTGTTGAAATTGAGCCAGGAATTGAAGGGCTGATCCATGTTTCTGAAATGAGCTGGACGAAGAAAAATGTTCATCCTGGAAAAATTCTGTCTACATCACAAGAAGTAGAAGTGGTTGTTCTTGAGATTGATCCTTCTAAACGGCGTATTTCTCTTGGCTTAAAGCAAACATTTGAAAATCCATGGGAAGCTTTTGCCAATAAATTTCCTGTCAATTCGCAAATTGAAGGAGAGGTTAAAAATAAAACAGAATTTGGTCTGTTTATTGGGCTTGAAGGCGATGTTGACGGTATGGTTCATTTGTCTGATCTTGATTGGAACCGTCCTGGTGAACAAGTTATTGATACTTACAATAAAGGCGATATCGTTAAAGCTGTGGTCCTTGATGTTGACATTGAAAAAGAGCGCATTTCCCTTGGAATTAAGCAGCTTTCCAGCGATAAAGTTGGAGAAGCAGCTGCTTCTGGTGAATTGCGAAAAGGTGCTGTTGTAACATGCGAAGTGATTGCTGTTAATGACAATGACATTGGTGTGAAATTGATTGACCACAACCTTGAGACAACCATTCGGCGTGCTGATCTTGCGCGTGATCGTGATGAGCAACGTCCTGAGCGTTTCGCAATTGGGCAAAAAGTTGATGCGCGCATCACAGCATTTGATAAAAAAACACGTAAAATTTCAGTATCGATTAAAGCTTTAGAAATCGCAGAGGAAAAAGAAGCTGTTGCACAATATGGTTCTACAGATTCAGGTGCTTCTCTTGGTGATATTCTTGGTGCAGCTTTGAAAAAACAAGAACAAGATTAATCATCAATCACTAAAGTTAACGGTGTTATTAAGGTCACTCATTTTAGGGTGACCTTTTTATTTTCTAAAAAATTGTCTGTTTATTTTCTAATTATTGGCGTCAAAAATTATAAATGCTTGCAAATAAAAACAAAAAGTTTGTTTTTTGTCTATCAACGGTTCACTATTCAGATAAAATGCTTACAATTTAAATAAAAAACGATGTAATTGGATAACAATAGGACATTATGACGTGCATAATACCTTTCATAAAGTGCTTTTTTTCTCAAAAAGAGAAAAAAGACTATTTTATTAATACGGATTTTCCTCTTCGTGCAATTTATAAGGTACAGGAAGATCTTTATAACTTAGGGCATGATATAGCTTCTGGTAAAGAAATTTTACTCCCTGAATATGACGGAGTAGAAGATTTTCGCAAGAGATTGAATGAAAATGCTAAACTTATTCTTCATGCCTTTCATACCAGTGATTTTGCTGCTCGAAATGATGAAACCATCGCACCGTCTGCTCAATGGCTCATTGATAATCATTACACCATTGATAAAACCATACAAAAACTACGTCGTAATCTGCCCAAGTCCTTCATAAAGCAACTTCCTCTTTCTACACACAAAGCGGGAATACCACGAATTTTTGCTTTAACTTGGCTTTATATTGCGCATACCGATAGCAGTTTTTCACAAGAAACACTCACTGCTATAACCAACGGATTTCAAGAAGTTTGTGCGCTCACAATTGGTGAATTGTGGGCTCTTCCTTCTGTTATGCAAATGCTGCTCATTGAAAATATCCGTCGTCTTTCCGTCCGTATCGAAAAAGCGCGACATATGCGCCATCTTGCTAGTCAAGTGGCTGATAAAATTTCTCTTGTAGAAAATAAAACAAATCTACACTCTCTTTTTACGCAGTATAAACCATTTACTGTTGATCCAACTTTTTCGGCACATTTATTCTATCGCCTGCGCAGTGCATCTGTCGATTCAACCATAGCATTAACTTGGCTTGAAAAGCAATTGAAAAGCCAAGGCAGTAGCTTAGAGATTGTAACAGCCGATGAACATACCAGACAAGCAGCAGATGGTGTGACCATGGGAAATATTATCCGTGCTCTTAAAGCTATAGATGATGTTGATTGGACAGCGTGGTTTGAAACAGTGAGTTGTGTCGATTCTATTTTGCGTAAAAATAGTGATTTTTCTGAAATTGATTCTCACTCACGCAATATTTATCGACAAGTCATTGAAAAAGTTTCACGCTTTTCGCCTCTTAGTGAGCTGGAAATTGCACATAAAGTTGTAGAAATAGCAAATTCCACTTCTAAAGATATGCCTCATCATTCTTGTGTGGGGTGGTATCTTGTTGATGATGGTCGTGGCATATTTGAAAAGGCTTGTGGATATATCCCGCCCTTTCTCATAAAATGGATACGCGCTTCCTGTTGCTCAAAATTGAGAGTCATCGCCATTCCTGTCTCTTTTCTGACGCTCGCTCTTTTGTTTGTAATTTACGCCCTTTTACAAATATCTGGCATGACACAATGGATGTCTTTTTGCTTTACTGTATTGGCGCTTTTTCCTGCTATCGATGCTGCTTTTGCTTTATTTAACACTGTTGTTTCGTGGTTTGTCCCATCAAGACAACTCATTGGCTATGAATATAAAGAAGGTATTCCAAAACATGCACGGACAATGGTTGTTGTACCTACTTTGATGACATCACGCGATGATATTGATGAGCAAGTGCGCAATCTTGAAGTGCACTATCTTTCCAATCCTAAAGGTGCCATTCATTTTGCACTCATTACAGATTGGGTGGATGCTCTATTGAGAGAAACGCAAGATGATCTTGATTTATTGCACTATGCGCAAAAGAGTATTGATAAACTCAATAGTCGTTATCATCGGGATGAACTTCCTCTTTTTTTCCTTTTACATCGCCGACGCCTTTATAATGCAAGCGAAAAATGTTGGATGGGATGGGAACGAAAGCGAGGAAAACTTCATGAACTCAATCGGCTCTTAAGAGGCGATAAAAACACAAGCTTTTATCCCCCCAATCCACATCTTCCTATGGATTGCCGTTTTGTTATGACGCTGGATTGTGATACACGTCTTACTCCAGAGAGCGTCGTGAAACTTGTTGGAAAGCTTAACCATCCACTCAATCATCCCGTTTTTGATCCACAAAGTGGAAAGGTTGTAAAGGGCTATAGCATTTTACAACCACGCATTATTCCTTCACTTACAACAGGGAAAAAAACATCAATTCTCCAACGGGTTTTTTCTATCAACCGTGGCATTGATCCTTATGTTTTTGCTGTTTCTGATACTTATCAAGATCTTTTAGGAGAAGGCACCTTTATCGGTAAGGGTCTTTATAATATTGATGCATTTGAACAAGCGCTTGATGGCAAAATTAAAGAAAATACTATTCTTAGTCATGATCTCTTAGAAGGAGGTTATGCTCGTACTGCTCTGGTGAGTAGCATAGAAGTCATCGAAGATTATCCAACTGCTTATAATATTGATGTTATGCGTTATCATCGTTGGGTCCGCGGTGATTGGCAGCTTTTGCCTTATCTTTTTTCCCACCGTCAAATAAGTTCCGTGACGTGTTGGAAAATGCTGGATAATTTACGTCGTTCTCTCACTCCACTTATGTGGTTAATCGCATCACTTGCAGGATGGGCTTTTTTGTCTTTAAAGAGTGCAATCGTTTGGCAAATATTCTTGTTGGTTAGCTCCTTCATTTCACCCATTCTATGTGTATTAAAAACGCTTGTCTCATCCAATATAGATCATTCTTTGCGGGGACATTTTCAATTAATTTGGAACAAAACTGCTCTTACAAGCGCTGATATATTTCTTAAAACGACGTTTCTTGCTCATTCGGCGTATTTTATGACCGATGCGATTATTCGTACACTCTATCGTATGATGATTTCAAAACAGCATCTTCTTGAATGGAAAACTTCTGCCGCAACAAAATCAATGCCCAACAGTTTGCTTTTCTATGTTTTTACAATGGCACCAGCATCGCTTATTGGTGTCCTTACTATAGCACTCCCTCTTTTTTCTGATAGTTTTGCAAGCTTGATTGCTTTGCCTTTTGGGATAGCATGGTTTTTTTCACCCTTCATTGCTTGGATTGTGAGTCAACCTTCAACCTTTCAAGATAGCCTTCATCTTTCTTCAAAAGATGAAAAAAAACTTCGCTCTATTGCACGGCGGACATGGCTTTATTATGCAACCTTTGTCAATGCACAAAACAACTATTTGCCTCCCGATAATTTTCAAGAAGATCCTGAACCTCTTGTTGCTCAACGTACATCTCCTACGAATATTGGCGTTTATCTCCTTTCTATTATTGCAGCACGTGATTTTGGCTGGATTGGTTTTGAAGAGACTATTACCCGCATTGAATGTACATTACGCTCTCTTACAAAAATGGAAAAGTTCCGTGGTCATCTCTATAATTGGTATGAAACGGATACGCTCAGGCCTCTTTTACCTACTTATGTATCAACCGTTGATTCAGGAAATTTTGCTGGTCATTTGATAACACTCTCTTCTGCCTTAAGTGAATGGGCTGAAAAACCACATCTTTTTTTTCAAATTGATCGAGAAGGCTTATCAGATGTTCTTACTATTCTTGAAGAAACTGTCAGAGAAATTCCAAATCATCAACCTAGGTTACGCTCGTTACGCCAAAAAATCGAAGAAAACATCACTCGTTTTCATGACTCTGTCTTCACTTTTGCAGAACAAGAAAATACGCTCCCTTCTCACATCATAGATCTTTCACTTGCAGCCCACGATATTGTGCGCTTAGTCGGTGAACTTGACCATAAAATTCAAACGTTAGAATCTGCGCGTGCGCTTTCTTGGGCTAAATGCCTTATCGATACCTGTAACGCTTATCATCATGATGAGATTGCTCATTGTGATACTGAAAAATTACATAAAAAACTAAACAGGCTGGCTATAGTGGCACGGCAAATAGCCTTTGATATGAAATTTGATTTTTTAGAACAGCCTAAACGGCATCTCTTATCTATTGGATATCGTGTTCAAGAAAATAAACTCGATGAAAATTGTTATGATCTACTTGCTTCAGAAGCACGTCTTGCAAGCTTTTTTGCTATCGCAAAAGGAGACATAAAACTTAAACATTGGTTTCGTCTTGGTCGACTCCTCGTCCCCATAGGTTGGAAAGGTGCGCTCCTATCATGGTCTGGATCGATGTTCGAATATCTGATGCCATCTCTCGTAATGCATGAACCTTTAGGATCTCTCCTAGATCAAACAAATCGATTGATTATTCGTTGTCAAATACAATATGCCCATAAACGGGAATTGCCATGGGGCATTTCAGAAGCCGCATTTAACGCTCGCGATCATTTAATGAATTACCAATACGCTCATTTTGGTGTTCCAAACCTCGGACTCCAACGTGGTCTTTCACGCAATGCTGTCATTGCTCCCTATGCCAGCCTTCTAGCGGCACAATATGCTCCTGCTTGCGCTGTCGCTAATTTAAAACGACTCCGTGATCTTGGAGTTTTAGGAACATATGGTTATTATGACTCTGTCGATTTTACTCCTTCACGCGTGAAAACAGGGGAAAAATACGCTGTTGTACGCAATTATTATGCGCACCATCATGGCATGTCGATCCTTGCTCTTAACAATGTTATTTTTCAAGGACGAATGCGTGATCGTTTTCACCGTGACCCCGTTGTTGAAGCAACGCAACTGCTGTTACAGGAAAGAGCGCCTCATCTTATTCCTATTATTCATACCAAAGCTGTTAATCGTATGCGCAATAAGTCTCAAGCATTTGACGCTGCCCCTTTGCGCATTATTACAAATCCGTTGCTCAAACCACGAGCAACCTTACTCTTGTCTAATGGATTTTATTCTACCATGTTAACAGCGAATGGTTCTGGTTACAGCCGTTGGCACGATTATGCGATTACGCGCTTTATTCCTGATGCAACAGAAGATCAACAAGGTACTTTATTCTTCTTACGCGATACGCATAGTGGACGGTGGTGGTCTGTTACTGGTGAGCCAACACGTGTTATTGAAGAAGAAGCTGTCAGCATTTTTACAGATGAAAAGGCTGAATATACAAAAATGGTTGATGGTATAAAATCAACACTTGAATGTCTTATTACATCTGAAGGATGTGGCGAAGGTAGACGTATTCAACTGATGAATACGACAAATAAAGAGCGCCTCATTGAAGTGACTTCTTATGGTGAATTAGCGCTTGCCACAATGGGCACAGACCAAGCTCATCCTGTTTTTTCCCGTATGTTTATAGAGACAGAAATTGCTGAAGAAGGTAAAACAATTTTTGCCAAAAGGCGTAAACGCTCACCTAGTGATCCTGAAATATATGTTGCCCATTTTGTCTCCAGTACAACAGATACTCTCCGAGAGACAGAAGCTGAAACGGATCGCTCTCTGTTTATTGGGCGGGGGCGATCCATTCATCGGCCTGTTGCATTTGACCAAAATGCTCGTTTCAGTAACAGTCAAGGTTGCGTTCTTGATCCTGTTATGTCATTGCGATGCCGTATAAAAATTCCAGCCCATGAAAAAGCAGAACTTATTTTTTGGACTTTTGCTGCTCATACAAAAGAAGCGCTAAATAATCATATTAAACATTATCGACAACCTGATATGTTTCAAAAAGAACTTTCAATGGCATGGACGCGCTCACAAGTCGCACTGTATCAGAGCGGAACTGAGCTTAAAGAAGCTATTGTCTATCAAAAATATGCAACACCGCTTATTTATCCAGAACGAACGTGGCGTCTTCCTTCTGAAATATTAGCAAAAACGCTAGGAAAACAGTCTGATCTTTGGCCCATGTCTATCTCAGGAGATAATCCACTCTGTCTTCTTAGGTTAAATAACGAGGGAAATATAACCGTACTGCGCGAGCTCCTTAAAGCACACGAATATTGGCGTATGCGCGGACTCATCGTTGATTTGGTCATTCTTAACGAACAAACATTTTCCTATATACAAAATACACAACGCGCTCTTGAGTGGGTCTGTGAATCTTATTATCACCACACGCAAAAAGCAGATGAACGCCAACATATTTTCATGCTTCGACGCGATCAAATGAGTGAACAGAGTTTTAAAACGCTTCTTGCATCAGCGCGCATCGTTTTTGATGCCCAAAATGGCTCTTTATCTGAACAACTTAAACGACTTGATGAGAATAATGTTAATCTCACAATTCGTAAAAATTATCAAGAATCTTATGATCAATTAGACTTGCCAAGATATAACGAAGGAAAGCAAATTACAACACAAACTGAACAAAATCTTTTTTCTTCCATTGGTCTTATTGGCCAACAAAAACCCTCTTCTTTTCTCCCAAATGGAGAAGATCTAAGATATTGGAATGGTTATGGCGGTTTTAATCAGCACAATCATTATGTAATACGTCTACATGGACGTACCACCACACCGCATCCGTGGATTAATGTCATTGCTAATCACAGATTTGGTTTTCATGTCTCTGCTGAAGGTGCAATTTTTACTTGGGTTAACAATAGCCGCGATTATCAACTAACTCCTTGGGCGAATGATCCAACGTCTAACCGGCCAGGAGAAGCTCTTTATCTGGTTGATCGCCAGTCTTTAAAACGTTTTTCACCGGTTTCTGCTGTAGAATGTGATGAAAATATTGTCTATGAAGCTTGTCATGGTTTTGGATTTTCAACTTTTAAATCGACACATTCAGAAATTGCGTTAGAACTGACTCATACAGTCGATCCCGAAAAACCTATTCGCTTTTCACGTCTTACCCTCACGAATGAAGGGGAAAAGCCACGTAGTTTACGCCTTTATAATTATGTTGAATGGGTTTTAGGAAATGTCCGTACAAAATATGCCCCTTTTATTGTTTCCTCTTATGAGGCCAGATGGGGTGCACATTTTATTCAAAATCCCTATAACATCGAGAAATCTCAACAAGTTACATTTTTATCAGCATCCGAAATGCCAACCAGCACCACGACCAATCGCGCTGAATTTATTGGTGCAATGGGAACCGTAACGCATCCAACTGCGATCCGTAAAGCCGATGTTCTTTCGAATACCATTGAAGCAGGATGTGATCCTTGTTCAGCATTCGCCTATGATATTGATCTTCAACCAGGGCAAACAAAAGAAATCATCTTCTATCTTGGCAGTGCTGAAAACAGACAAGAAGCTGAAAAATTACTCAATCAAGTGCGTGCAAGTGATTTTGAAATTCTGCTCACAAAACAAAAACAGCAATGGAGTGATTTTGTTTCTCCTTTCCAAGTCAAAACACCTGACGCTTCTTTTAATCTTATGGTCAACCATTGGCTTCCTTATCAAATCTACGCATGCCGCATCATGGCACGCGCAGGCTTTTATCAAGCGAGTGGTGCATTTGGTTTTCGTGATCAGTTACAAGATAGCTTGTCTTTGTTATTGCTGGAACCACAATTAGCACGTGAACAATTGTTAAATGCAGCAGCGCACCAATTTCTTGAAGGTGATGTGCAACATTGGTGGTTGCCTGACACAAATGCTGGTGTTCGTACGCGTATTTCTGATGATATCGTTTGGTTTGCATATGCAACAGCTCTTTATGTTAATACCACTGGCGATGATGTCTTTCTTGATACGCTCATTCCTTTTATTGAAGGTGATGTTCTCAAAAGTGAGCAACAGGATGCTTATTTTCAACCTATCCAATCCTCAAAGGTTGCAACAGTTTATGAACATTGTGCTTTAGCTTTAGACCTTGCCATTAAACGCTGCGGACCACATGGTCTCCCTCTTATTTTAGGTGGGGATTGGAATGATGGCATGAATTTGGTAGGTGTGGAAGGAAAAGGTGAAAGCATTTGGTTAGGATGGTTTCTTGGGTACACATTACAAGCTTTTATCTCTTTAGCAAAAAAACGTGGTGACAATAGCCATATGCAAATATGGAGTACGTACCTTGAACATTTAACAAAATCCCTAGAAGAAAACGGTTGGGATGGTGCTTGGTATCGACGTGGTTATTTTGATGATGGAACACCTCTTGGCTCTAAAATCAATGATGAATGTCAAATCGATACCATTGCTCAATCTTGGGCTGTCATTTCTCAAATGGCATCGCCTGAACGTCAAAAACAAGCGATGAAATCAATGTTGGAATATCTCTATGATAAAAAAGGCGGACTCATTCGCCTTTTTTGGCCACCGTTTGATAAAAGTACACTCGAGCCTGGTTATATAAAAAGTTATCCTCCAGGAATCCGAGAAAATGGTGGTCAATACACGCATGGTGCCATTTGGAGTATTTTTGCGTTGGCTGAAATGGAACAAAACGATAAAGCTTATGCTTTATTTTCTATGATAAACCCAATTACTCATGGACAAGATCCTGAAATTTATCGTGTTGAACCTTATGTGATGGCCGCAGATATTTATTCTGTTGAACCACGGTGTGGTCAAGGCGGTTGGACTTGGTATACAGGTTCAGCCGGTTGGTTTTACCGCGCCGCAACACAAGCTATTCTTGGAATACAGCGTCAGGGAGACCTATTGTTTTTGCAACCACATTTACCCTCTATTTGGCCAAAATATGAAGCAACAATGAAGTTTTATGATGCCGTTTATAGCATTAAAGTAAAATGGGGACCTAAAAATATGCTCCATGTTAATGGCAAAGAATATACCGAATTTCATACAGGGATAAAGTTACAAAAAACAGGTCAGCATGAAATTATACGTATTATCAAATCTTAGAGATGAAAGATGAAAAAAGAGAGAAGACTTTTTATTCTTGCCCAAAACTGTAGAGTTGCTATATTGCACCGCCTATATTAGCCGTGTTGGTGCATAATATTTTAGATTTTATGAAACTGAAAGAAAAAGGTTATGAATCATCCGGATATTGCTAGACGTGTTTACAATCACACTTGGAAACTTGATCCCATTATTCGCTCACTTCTTGATACGGATTTTTATAAGCTTCTTATGGTGCAGATGATTTGGGGGTTATATCCTAATGTTAATGTTACTTTTTCCCTCATAAATCGCTCTAAAACAATACGTCTTGCCGATGATATTGATGAGAGTGAATTACGTGCTCAACTTGATCATGCTCTTAGTTTGCGCTTTACAAAAAAAGAAATGATCTGGCTTGCTGGTAATACATTTTATGGACGCAAACAAATTTTTGAACCGGATTTTCTTCAGTGGCTTGAGAGTTTTCAACTCCCAGAATATGAACTAACCCGTAAAGATGGCCAGTATATTCTTCATTTTTATGGTTCGTGGGCTCATAGCTCTATGTGGGAAATTCCAGCCCTTGCTATCATCAGTGAATTACGTTCACGTGCTGCTCTCAAAAAACTAGATCGTTTTGCTCTTGATGTACTTTATGCGCGTGCTAAAGCAAAAATGTGGAGTAAAGTTGAACGTCTCAGAAAATTGCCTGATATTAAAATATCTGACTTTGGGACAAGGCGCCGCCATTCTTTTTTATGGCAGCGCTGGTGTGTGGAAGCATTAAAAGAAGGCATTGGTAATTCTTTTACTGGAACTTCTAATGTTCTTCTTGCCATGGATACGGATTTAGAAGCTCTTGGAACCAATGCACACGAATTGCCCATGGTTATCGCGGCTCTCAGCAACAATGATGATGAATTACGCAGAGCTCCGTATCAAGTCTTGCAAGATTGGAACCGTTATTATGGTGGAAATCTTCTCATTGTTTTACCTGATACCTTTGGTACAGAAGCATTTTTACGCAATGCACCAGATTGGGTCGCTGATTGGACGGGTTTCAGACCCGATAGTGCGCCCCCTATTGAAGGTGGTGAACGTATTATTCAATGGTGGAAAGAAAAAGGAAAAGATCCACGCAAAAAACTTTTAATTTTTTCTGATGCTCTTGATGTCAATACAATTGAAAAAACCTATCATCATTTCCATGATAGAGTGCGCATGAGTTTTGGATGGGGCACGGATCTTACCAATGACTTTACAGGCTGTGCACCTCAGGAAATCGAAACTCTTGATGCTCTTTCCCTTGTTTGTAAAGCCACTCATGCCAATGGTCGACCAGCCGTAAAACTTTCAGATAATCCTAAAAAAACGATTGGTGATCCAAAAGAAGTACAACGTTATCTCAATTTTTTTGGTAATAAAAAGAGAATTGCTAGACCTATAAAGACCTAGTTTCCGGTTTTTTAAAACGAGTATATTGAATCATTATATTGTTTGTAAGATTGATTTTTGTCCTGCCCTAAGGATGAGGATTCTTAGCCTTTGCTGGTCCGTAAACAGTTTGGCTATTTTTTGAACAGATTGTACTTGGCCTATCACGTATATGCTTCACTTACATAAGAATCGACAGATAAAAAAATATTCACTACGCATTAAAAAATACTTAACGTGCTAGGGAAGTTTAACCAAGGAGTCTTTCTTATATCATTGTTATAAATAACGGTATTATACGGCATAACAAGATACTATCATTTTGCATGTATGAAGGTTTTCAATTTTAAGGGTTATTGTTGTAGTTTGATAGTAGGTTTTGTACTAAGTGGCAAGAGGTGGGATTAAGTATGAATACGTGGTAATTTATTGTTTTTATGTACAGTTTTGACCATTAAATGTACGTTTTATCAAAATAGATTTTGACACCTAAAATTGCAAAAATTACCGAAAATTAGAAAAAAGTGCGTTTCCATAGTAAAAATGAGAAAAGGTTTTGCAAACCCTTTGAGAACATCTTTAAACTCTTTGAAAAAAATAAATTGGTACAAAATCTAGTGTCAAAATATACAAAACCAGATGACAAGATACAATTGTAACATTACGAATTGCTAAGACAACATTGGAGGATGACAAATAACATGGGGACTATCAGTGTGCATTTTGCAAGGCAAGGATGATGGTGCCCAAATAGATTTTATACACTTTACAGGAGATTTTATTTTATCCATGTATGGTCTGCTATCATGGAGTTCGTAAGGCGTTGAGAAATGTTTTGTTTTACGTGAGGGGCATGACCTCATTAAAAAACAGAGAATGCAATAATATTTTTATTTCGAAAAAGCTTTATACGAAGACAGAGAATTTATTTATTCGCATATTATAATAAGAATGCGTGTATGCATAAAACCATTTGAAAAATTCTGTTGTTTCTTATGAATTATTCTTAAGTTAAGAACAGATGTAACATTAAAGATTGATATAATAGACCGGCTTCTTAACTGTATAAGTACAAAAATGATGGTGTTTAGTAAGCTTTGTACTATATCCTCATTAAGAGATATAAAAACAAACGAAATGTCTTTTTAGAAAGAAATAGCTATCATATCAATGACTTCTCAATAGAGAGATTCATACAAACATACCTAAAATAATGCTCTTTTCCATGAATGTGGTTTATCATTGTTTACCAAGTGAGAACATTTTGAGTGTTCGTAAACAGTCTTCTTTGTTCATAAAAATTATTTCACAAACATATTATTAATTAATTGCTTTCAAAAAGCTCGCTATTTCATATGCATTTTGGATATGGAGAGCTTATACTCACAACTTAAAAGTTCTCATAGTTTTTACAAATAAGCCGAAGCTAAAAAGAGTATCTCATAAAGCCTTTTTTATCATTATGAAGATGGACGTGTTCCAATATAAATGGCAATCAGCAATAATATAACCGCAACAAGTAAGGAAATCCATAAAGGAGGGTGTACCATTACAAAAAAGGATAAAAATCCTCCTGTCATACTAATCATTGCAAAAACTTTAATGAATGGAGATATTGCTTTTTTTTCTTCCCATCGCTTAATAGGAGGACCAAAAATACGATGATTGTTCAACCATTGATGAAAACGTGGAGAAGAACGCGTAAAACACCATGAGGCAACTAACAAAAAAGGCACAGTTGGCATAATAGGTAATACTACACCGATAATACCTAATATAACCATTATCCACCCTGCTATATAATAGCAGATACGCAAAGGGTGCGATATCTTAAAATTTTTTTTCATTTTCTCGTACTATTTTCCTCTACGCAAAGTCCTATACAAAAACATTGTATCTGTTTTTTGTTTACATGTCTGAGTGCACAATTACACTCTACCCCTTCATGCGTAAGCGTCTTTTCTGTTATAAGTTTCTTGAAAATACCGAATAGCTTACGCAATATGATAATTATTGTAAATGATTTCAAGAAAAGAGAAGAGATTTTAGAAAAACAAAAAAATAAAAAGGCTGCAAAATAAATCAATGCAGCCTCTTAATTAAGAATGCAGTGTTGGGGGGGGAGAAAATATACTGCATTCACCTGCTAGACTTTAGGAGGAAAAATAACCTAGCACCCCAAACTCTAATTAAAATAAAGATGAGAAACAATATATAAAAATGCATGGCTGATATGCATGAATTTTAACATTTTCAAGTTTCTTGAACGGTGCTTCGACGAAAGAAAATCATCATGAAAATAGCCATAAAAATCAACGTCAAGATCAACACAATTGTAGAAGCAGAATCAGAGCCGATAAATAAGCTGAGATAAATCCCTAAAAAACCAGAAAAAGCTGCAACAAGTATCGCGATCATTAACATAAAAGAAAACCGCTTTGTAACAAGATAGGCAATTGCTCCTGGTGCTATCAGTAAAGAAATAACAAGCACAATACCTACAGCTTTCAAAGCCGCAACAATTGTAAGAGAAATCATCGTTAGAAGGGTATAGTGGAGTAGAGATATTGGTAACCCCATTGCACGTCCTTGAACTGTGTCAAAAATATACAGCATAAAGTCGCGCCATTTTGCTGCTAAAATAAAAGTGACAATAGCAGAAATGATCGCCGTCTGCGTTATATCAAGCCAGTTAACACCCAAGAGATTACCAAATAGAATATGATTCAAATCTAAGCTACTATAAATAGATGTGGCTAAAACAAGCCCCAAGCCAAACATCGAAGAAAAGACCACACCCATTACCGTGTCCTGTTTGATACGGCTATTGCTCCCTAAAAAACCCGTTAATAGTGCACATACCATTCCTGCAACAAAAGCACCGCAAGTAATCAAAGTCATTGTAATGTTCTCTGGACGCATATGCTGAAACCAAGCAAATGGCAAAGAAGTTAAAAATACGATTACCCATGGTGTTGTCATATAACCAACAACAACACCTGGAAAAACTGCATGAGAAATGGCATCGCCTAACAGCGCCCATCCTTTCAAAATAAGAAAACAGGAAAGCATCGCCATGGGAATAGAAAGAATCATGACAATAAGCATACCCTTAAGCATAAAAGAAAACTGAAACGGAAGCAGTAATTGATCAATCATGATAATATTACACCCTTTTTTGCCGCATTTATGCGTAAGCGCGCAGCAATATACCCATGTTTAGGAGCAAAAATAAAAGCCAAAACAAATAAAGATGCTTGAAAAAGCACAACAACCCCACCTGTTTGTGCATTTAAAAAATAACTCACATAAACACCCAAAACACTTGTGAATGTTCCAATTACAACTGCAATAACCAAGATGTTCACGAAACGATCACTTAAAAGATAGGCTGTTGCTCCAGGTGTCACAACAAGACAAATGACTAAGAACGCTCCAACGGTTTGCATCGCAGCAACAGTACAAGCGGCAAGCAATGTGAAAAAGAGAATCTTTAAAAATTTTACGTTTAATCCAATGGCATGTGCATGCGTTTCATCAAATAACGAAACAAGAAGATCTTTCCATTTCAAAAGCAATATAAGCAACGAAACAAAGCCGATAAAAGCCAATTGTAGAATATCTGATGAACTAACTGCTAAAATATTTCCCAAAACAATCGTATCAATATTAACAGCCATTGGTTTTAATGATTTGAGAAACAACCCAAAGGCAAAAAAGGAAGAAAAAATGAGCCCAATAATGGTATCTTCTTTAAGCTTTGTCCGGTGGTTAAAAAAGAGCATTGCTGCTGCTGCAAGACCACCGGAAAAAAAAGCGCCAAGTGAAAAAGGTAACCCTAAAAGGTAAGCTCCTGCTACACCAGGAACAATCGAATGGGAAAGTGCATCACCAATCAATGACCAACCTTTTAACATCAAAAAAGCCGAAAGAAAGGCACAAACACACCCAACTAACCCAGAAACCCACATTGCATTCACCATATATTGATAGCTCAGTGGCTCAAGCAACCAAGAAATCATGCAACGTGCTCCACTATTTCAATATCTTCACAAACTGCAGACTGCTTTCTTCCCATGAAAACATCATTTTTTTTCGTACTTTGAAGATCAAAAATATGGTGGTGCAAAGACCCTCCAAAAGTTTTTTCCAGATTTTCCTTTGTAAAGATTTTTTCTGTTAACCCAGAAGCTAAAACAGTTCCTTTTATTAAAACTGTATGATCACAAAATTCGCGAACAGATCCTAAATTGTGCGTTGAAACCAAGATTACGGCTCCTTCTTTACGAAGATCTTGTAACAAAGCAATGATTTTATCTTCTGTTGTAACGTCAACCCCTGTAAACGGCTCATCTAATAAAATAGCTTTTGCTTTCTGTGCAAGAGCGCGCGCTAGGAAAACACGCTTTTTTTGTCCACCAGAAAGTTCTCCAATCTGGCGCTTGGCAAAAGCCAACATATCAACGCGTTCTAAGGCAATGCGAACAGCTTCATAATCTTGTGGACGGGCATAGCGAAAGAAATTCATATGACCGTACCGCCCCATCAATACAACATCTTCAACCAAGACAGGAAAATTCCAATCAACATCCTCACTTTGAGGAACATAAGCAATAAGATTTTTTTTCAAAGCTATATCAACGGGCAAATCAAACATGCGAATTTTTCCCTTTGAAGGGCGTACAAACCCCATAATCGCTTTAAATAACGTTGACTTACCGGATCCATTAACACCAACCAATGCCGTAATAGAACCCTTTGGACTTTCAAAATTCACTTCACGTAAAGCTGTATGTCCATTACGATACGTTACCGTTACTCCTTGGGCAAATATTCCACATTCCGTCATTGGCTTTTTACTCCCTCTAATAAAGCATTGCTAATACGCCCACTCGTGACACGTAATAAATCAATATAAGTGGGCACCTCACCATTTTTCTCACTTAAAGAATCAACATAAAGAACACCACCGTATTTGGCTCCTGTTTCTCTGGCAACCTGCTTAGCAGGAGCAGGGGAAATGGTGCTTTCAGAAAAAACTGCATGAATATTGTATTTGCGAACCATATCAATAACATGCTTGACCTGCTGTGGTGTTCCTTGTTGGTCAGCATTAATGGGCCATAAATAAAGTTCTTTTAGATCAAAATCACGTGCCAAATAGCTAAAAGCCCCCTCACTGGTCACAAGCCAACGTTTATCTTGCGGTACGGCTTCTAATTCAGCCCTAATTGGATCAATCGTTGCACGAATTTTCTGTTTATAAATTTCAGCATTCTCTTTATAAATTTCAGCATGTTGAGGATCATATTTTACAAAAGCATCGCGAATATTATCAACGTAAATCAAAGCAGAGGTCGGTGACATCCACGCATGAGGATTGGGTTTACCGCTAAAGGGACCCTCACCAATTTTAATGGGTACAACACCTTTTGAAACAACAACACTTGGAACATCCTTGATGTTTTGAAAAAACTTTTCAAACCAAAGCTCTAACTCTAATCCATTCCACAATACAAGGTTAGCTCCCTGAGCACGCATAAGATCGCGTGGGGTGGGTTGATATTCATGAATTTCCGCACCTGGTTTTGTAATGGATTCAACATCAGCAGCATCACCTGCTACATTGCGTGCCATATCAGCAATGATAGTGAATGTCGTAACAGCTTTAAATTTACCAGCACACAAAGCAAAATTGGGTGTAAAAAAAATAACACTTCCAAAAACTATGGTGAAAAACGTTCTTACGTTCATTGCTTCTCTCTTTCCTTTATATGCCTTCTTTTTATTGCAAATAATTTGCATTATCATTTAGCAATAGCAGTTATCTTTTACATTTGCAATGAAGGATTAAGAGAAAAATAATTTTTAAAGATGTTTAAAAACAGTTTTTTCATATTGAAAAAGTTGATGATTTAGGCAGCTTGTTTTGCTAAGGAGGTTCGCTTTCAAGAAGCTTTATAGCTCTTGAATGCCAAGCAAAAAAGGAGCACTCAAAAATGCTCCTACTTCATGTAAAATATCTCATAAAAATGAGAATACTCAGTAGCGCAAATATGCACCTGTCATTTTGGTAACATTATCCACGATCTTTAAGGCAAGCTTTTCTAAATCTTCATCTGTTAGAGTCCGTTCTATGGGCTGAATAGTTACTTCAATCGCAACAGATTTTTTATCTTCACCAAAGCTTGGATCTTCAAAAATATCAAAAATCTGCACAGAATGAATAAGTTTTTTATCGGCTCCACTTGCTGCACGAATAATAAGAGAAGAGGAAACAGTTTTATCCGCTATAAAGGCAAAATCACGCCGTACCATTTGAAAAGGTGAGAGTTTCAAAGGAGGACGGCTTTTGGTCGTTTTTTTCTTTGATTCTGGGATTCGGTCTAGAAAAATTTCAAAGCCGCATAAAGGGCCACTGACATCTAATTTTTCTAATGTAGCAGGATGAAAAACACCAAAAAAACCAAGAATAATCTTTGATCCAAGTTTTATGACACCTGAACGACCAGGATGATACCAACTGGGTGCTCCAACTTCAATCTGCACTTTCCCAACATCTATATTGCATGCTTCTAAAATAGCTAAAGCATCTGCTTTGGCATCAAAAACATCAACGACGGTTGCATTTCCATTCCAAAAACGCCCAGCCCCTTTAAATTGCTCTGTTCCGCGACGAATCCCACTAACAACACGGTGTTGTTTATCAGGGGTGTCGCCTTCATAAATACTGGAAACTTCAAACAAAGCAAGATCGGAAAAACCACGATCGGCATTTCTCTGTGCCGCCATAATCAAACCAGGTAAAAGGGAAGGACGCATCATTGACATATCAGCAGCAATAGGATTAACCAATTTAAGCTCTTCTTGACCTCCTCCAAAAGCAAGAGCTTGATTTTCAGAAATAAAAGACCATGTTATCGCTTCTTTCATACCACGTTGCACTAAAGCCAAACGTGTAGCACGTGAGCGAATTTGTGCGCATGTTAAAATTTGATCTTTTCCTTCTGTGAAGTTTTCCAAAGGAATAGGTTTAATTTTATCTAGCCCATAAATCCTCATGACCTCTTCCACCAAATCAGCTTTACCCATAATATCATGGCGCCATGATGGTTCTTTTACCGTAACGACATCTCCTTTTCCTTCAACAAAAAATCCAAGTTTTGTTAAAATAGAGATGACTTTTTCAGGCTCTATTTCCAAATTTGTTAAACGTTTAATTTCAGAAAAAGGAAAAGCTATCTGTTTTATTTCTTGTTGCTGATAGCCAATGATCCTCTTCTTAGATACTTCACCACCACAAAGACGTAAGACAAACTCTGTTGCAATCTCAAGCCCTGTTTCCATAAAAGCCGGATCAACACCTCGTTCAAATCGATAACGTGCATCACTGATAAGACCTAATGCTCTTCCTGTTTGTGCAATGCTTTTCGCATCCCAAAGTGCTGATTCAATAATAACGCGATGTGTTGTTTCATCACAACTCGTTCTTTCACCACCCATGATACCGGCAATCGAAACAACACCTTCTTCATCAGCAATGACACAATTCTTAGCGCCCAAACGATAGATTTTTCCGTTCAGTGCTTGAAGTTGTTCTCCTTCACGAGCACAACGTACACATAAATTACCTTTAATTTTATCTGCATCAAAAACATGGAGTGGACGACCAAGGTCAAAACTTATGTAGTTGGTCATATCAACAAGCGCATTAATCGGTCTCAAACCAATTGCATTCAAACGCTGTTGCATCCATTGTGGTGACGCACCATTTTGAACATTGCGCACTTCACGCCAAGCAAAACCTAAACATAATGATGAATCTTGCGAAAAATCTAATGAAACATCGAGAGGCGTTTCAAAGGAAGGTTCAAATTTTGACAAGGATAATTCTTTTAATTTTCCCATTCCGGCGGCAGCAAGATCACGGGCAATACCACGAACACCTGTACAATCAGAGCGATTGGGGGTCAAACCAATATCAATAATCGGATCATCTAAACCAGCATAAGCTGCAAATGAATCTCCAATAGGTGCATCTTCTGGAAGTTTGATAATCCCGTCATGTTCATTTGATAATTCAAGCTCCACTTGCGAACACATCATCCCAAAACTTTCAACACCGCGGATTTTTCCTACAGATAATGTCACATCGAGTCCTGAAATATAAGTGCCTGGTAGTGCCAGAACACCAACAAGACCTGCACGCGCATTTGGTGCTCCACAGACAACTTGAACAGGTGTAGAAGTCCCTGTATCGACGGACAGAATCTGGAGTTTATCTGCATCAGGATGCTTTATTGCGGTTAAAACTTTTGCAATTACAAAACCTTTGAGAGAAGACCGATCATCAACGTAATCAACCTCAAGACCTATAGCTGTTAGTTTCTCACAAATTTCATCCAAAGATGCACTTGTCTCTAAGTGATCTTTTAACCACGACAATGTAAATTTCATTTTAAAACCTCACATGAAAGCGATGACTAAGATCACACATTTCTATTAGGAAAAAAAGCAGGCATATCAAAGCAACGAAAGCCATAATGGTCTAACCAACGCAGATCAGCATCAAAAAAAGCTCGTAAATCAGGCATACCGTATTTTAACATGGCAATACGATCAATGCCCATTCCCCATGCAAAGCCTTGATATTCATCGGGATCTAAACCAACATTTTTTAACACATGAGGATGCACCATTCCGCATCCTAAAATTTCCAACCAATCCTGTCCTTCTCCGAACTTGACTTCTGAACCAGAACGATCACATTGAATATCCACTTCCATAGATGGTTCGGTAAAAGGAAAAAAAGAGGGACGAAAACGCATTTTTACAGAGGGAACTTCAAAAAACTCTTTACAAAAGGTTTCATGTAACCACATCATATGGGCAATGGTGGAGGTTTTATCAATGACAAGACCTTCCACCTGATGGAACATGGGAGAATGTGTTGCATCCGAATCCATACGGTAAGTTTTTCCAGGAACAATGATCCGTATCGGTGCTTTTTGTTTTTCTAGTGTGCGAATTTGTACAGGTGATGTATGGGTCCGCAATAATTTTCGTTCTCCCATTTTATCGACATCAAAAAAGAAGGTATCATGCATTTCTCGTGCTGGATGCCCTTCAGGAAAATTCAATGCCGTAAAATTATAATAATCTGTTTCAATATCAGGTCCTTCTGCAAGAGAAAAATCCAACTTCGTATAAATGGCAATAATTTCTTCAATCACTTGTGAGATAGGATGAATGCGTCCCCGTTCTATAGGTGAAGAGCGAACAGGCAAGGTAACATCAACCGTTTCACGAGAAAGACGGGCATCCATTGCCTGTTTTTTCAGAAGATCACGCTTTTGTGCCCATAATTCTAAAATACGATTTTTTAATCCATTAAGAACTGGTCCAACTTTATGGCGCTCGCTAGCATCCATTTTTCCTAATGCTTTTAATTTTTCAGAGATGCTACCTTTTTTACCCAATGCTGCAATACGCACTTCTTCAAGTGCTTGTTCATCACCTGCTGCCTCTAAAGCTAAACAAATTTCTTGTTCCAGACGCTCAATATCATTCATATTTTTGCCTATTTTTTAATAAAGAAAAACCCGCACTTGCAATAGCCAGCACGGGACCTCGAATAAATGAATGCTTTAAGAGAACACGACTGGCTTATTTGACAGCGCCTTCGAAAGCATTAGGTGTCGTATCTTTTAAATATTCCAAAGCCTTTTTTGCCGAAGCTACTAAAGCAGAAAATGCTTCCACTTCGTGGATTGCTATATCTGAAAGAACCTTACGATCAACTTCAATACCGGCTTTTGATAAGCCATCAATAAAACGTCCATAAGTTAAACCTTCTGCGCGAACAGCAGCATTAATTCTCTGAATCCACAAAGCACGGAAAGTACGTTTTCTATTTTTGCGATCACGATAAGCGTATTGCTTTGAACGATCAACTGCTGCTTTAGCCGCACGAATGGTATTTTTACGACGACCGTAAAAACCTTCAGCCTGTTTAAGAACTTTTTTGTGCTTAGCGTGTGCTGTCACACCTCTTTTCACACGTGCCATATTATAATCTCCTCAAAATCAAAAGCGTAAGGTTTAAACACCATTCGGCAAATAATGCTGAATGACTTTTTTAGCATCTTGTTCACACAAAACCATTGTTCCACGCGCATCACGAATAAATTTATTCGAACGCTTAATCATACCGTGGCGCTTACCGGCAGCTGCTACTTTAATTTTGCCTGACGCAGTGATTTTAAACCGCTTTTTAGCGGATGATTTGGTCTTCATCTTGGGCATTTTGCTACTCCATACATTAATTTATTCAATCAAACATTCTATTCACTCAAGCGGACCAACGCTTGAACAAGCATTTAAACAGCCACGGCATGCCCTGCCGGGCGGTTCTAATAGTGTTTCCATAAGCCACTATACACAAAATAGCAAGGCCGTATTACAAAAAAATCGGCGCTCCATTGCCTTGAAGCTCAACTAAAGGTGCCGGAATAGCATTTGTTTTGATGGCTGCTTTACATAAATCGGCAATAATGCATTGCCCACATTGTACTTTACGTGCTTGGCAAATATAGCGTCCATGTAAAATCAGCCAATGATGCGCATCACGAAGATAATGGATTGGTATAATCTTTAATAATTTTTTCTCAACAATCTCTGGTGTTTTGCCAGGTGCTAAACCAAGACGGTTGCTTAAGCGAAAAATATGTGTATCTACTGCCAATGTAGGCTGACCAAAAGCAACATTCAAAATAACATTAGCCGTTTTGCGCCCCACTCCAGGAAGGGCCATAAGTGCTTCACGCGTATCAGGTACTTGACCGCCATAACAATCAATTAAGCACTTACAAAGTGCATAAACATTGTGTGCTTTTGCTCGCCAAAGACCAATTGAACGGATATGATGTGCTATTTCTTCTTCTCCTAATGCAACCATTTTTTCCGGTTGATCAGCAAGGCGAAATAATTCTTTTGTCGCTTTATTAACGCTTACATCTGTCGCTTGAGCCGAAAGCACAACGGCAACCAAAAGTGTAAAAATATTTGTATAGATAAGATCACTCTTAGGCGCTGGGCGCTGCACAGAAAAACGGCGAAATATTTCTGCAATTTCATTTTCATTATATAATATACCAGATAAATTTCGCACTTTTGACAATTTTATGGTACTTTGAGGCATTGAACTCTCTTAAATCTTCTCTCTTGAAGTTATCATTTACGCTCGCCATATGAGAGGAATGCAGCGAACACTTTTATAGAGTTTGGTCAAGTAAGCCGTTTTAAAGAGGATACTCATGAATGACACATGTGACACCTTTCTCCAATCCCTTTCTTTTAGGGTTTGAAACCGTAGAAAAAATATTGCAACGTATCGGTAAAGCTGATGAGGCTTACCCAGCCTATAACATTGAACGTTTACATAAAAATGATGACGCAAATCATATCCGGATAACTTTGGCTGTTGCAGGATTTAAGGTTAACCATCTTAATATTTTGCTCGATGATAATCAATTGGTTATTCATGGTAAACAAACAGACAACCAAAATCATCAATATTTATATCGTGGTATAGCTGCGCGACAATTCCAGCGAACCTTTGTTCTCGCGGAAGGGATGCATGTTACAAATGCAGAGTTGAAAAATGGTCTTTTATCAATTAATCTGTATCAACCAAAATTAAAAAAAGAAATAAAACAGATTCCAATTAAAGTCAGTAGTGGTGTGTCATAAAAGTTAAGGCGTAAAGGAACAGTGAAATGGGAGAACATAAACAAAACTTGTCGTTTCAGAACACGTCCCACTCTGATGCGGGACAGATTGCCTATTTAAAAAAAGTTTGTACAGATGATTTGGCTAAAAACTTTCCAGATCTTCCACCAATGACTCCAGGCATTACGATATGGGCTCTCTTTGGTGAAACAGGTTATCCTCTCATTTTATCCGATGAGCGTTCTATTGCCCTTGCTGGAGCCAATGAGCATGAACTACAAATTGTAACTCTGCACTAGATTACCTTACGACAAAAAGTTGTACTCTTTGTAAATTCTATCTGTTTTTTCGTAAAGGGTGTAATGTAAGTTATAATCAGATAAGTATTGACTTATATTCATAATTAATTTTTTACAACTGGAATGAGAGTCCCGAAAATCATAAGTTCTCTCATTTTAGATCCTCTTATATTAAAACAATTAAAGTCACTTGCTTGTATGTCATAAGCATGAAGAACCGTGTGGATAAACACACTTGAAGAAAGGAATAAAAATATCTCGTGTGAATTGTCTTAATTACCAAGGGCGTTCACAATATTGGGGATGAGAAAAATGTATGATGGTGCTCGTTTGCTTTTTCATAAGTGTGAAGATGCCCTCCATAGATTTATATTATTCACGGGGACTTTTATACCATTCATAGGCGCTATCGTGAAATGAGCTCGAGTGCATTGAAAGATGTTTCTTTAAAATAAGCCATGAAGGCTATACAAGTATATTTTGTTTGGGGTGTTCTGTTCTTCCTAAGGGAAGTAACTCCATTGAGGAGTGTAAAAAAAGCATGAGATAATGCGTCATCATTATTTAAAAGATATTGCTATGAATACTTGTGAAAGGTGTAAAGCTGAATTGTAAGGAGTTAATAGATTTTTACCATGATTCCTTATATTCTTTCCAAATGAGGCTGTCTTCTTGTTTCAGAAATTACGCAAACAGATAGATGCAATATACTTACCAAATCTGGCATACAAAAATATGGAACAGTTCGTGCCACACTGAAGTGTTTTGATATTTGTCTCAAATGTGGAATTGCACAGGGATTAGATGTTGATTAACAGGTAATAAAAACAAAGGCCTTATGAAAAAGTTTATGCAGAGTTTTTAATTTTGTGCTTCAAATGCCTCAGTACAAGGTATTTTTCTCTTTTGAATATTAAAGCTCTTGTTTTTATAATGAAGTTACAGCACAACAAGCAAAATGGAATTATTTGAGGGGAAAAAAATAATGCCTTCTTACCGTTCAAGAATATCGACCCACGGGCGTAATATGGCAGGAGCCCGCGGACTTTGGCGTGCAACAGGGATGAAAGATACTGATTTTGGTAAACCCATTATTGCGATTGCGAATTCTTTTACACAATTTGTACCAGGGCATGTCCATTTAAAAGATCTTGGGCAATTAGTCGCACAACAGATAGCAGTTGTCGGTGGTGTTGCGAAAGAATTTAATACCATTGCTGTAGATGATGGAATCGCGATGGGGCACGATGGAATGCTTTATTCTTTGCCCTCACGTGAAATCATTGCTGATTCTGTAGAGTACATGGTTAATGCACATTGTGCGGATGCACTTGTCTGTATTTCTAATTGTGACAAAATTACGCCTGGTATGTTAATGGCTGCTTTACGGTTGAATATTCCGACAATCTTTGTTTCAGGCGGTCCTATGGAAGCAGGTAAGATTAAATGGAAGGATCAAGATCTAAGGGTTGATTTGGTCGATGCCATGGTTGCAGCAGCTTCAGAACAAAATTCAGAAGAAGAGGTTGCTGAAATGGAGCGTGCTGCTTGTCCTACATGTGGTTCTTGTTCAGGAATGTTTACGGCTAATTCCATGAATTGCTTAACGGAAGCATTGGGGCTTTCGCTTCCCGGAAATGGATCAATGTTAGCAACACATGCAGATCGACGGATGCTTTTTGAAGAAGCTGGAAGACAGATTGTTGCATTGGTTAAGCGTTATTATGAAAAAGATGATGAAGCAGTTTTGCCGCGCTCTATTGCTTCACGCAAGGCTTTTGAAAATGCAATGACCGTTGATATTGCCATGGGGGGATCAACCAATACAGTATTGCACCTTTTAGCTGCGGCGCAAGAAGGTGAGGTGGATTTTACCATGACGGATATTGATCATCTTTCACGCCGTGTTCCTGTTTTATGTAAGGTTGCTCCTGCTGTTTCGAATGTACATATGGAAGATGTTCATCGGGCTGGTGGTATTATGGGGCTTTTAGGGGAACTGGATGCGGCAGGACTTATTGATACGTCAACTTATACGGTTCACGCAAAAACGTTGCAAGAAGCTCTTTACCGTTGGGATGTGAAACAAACTAATGAACCAACAGTTCGTGCATTTTATCGTGCCGCTCCAGGTGGTATTCCAACACAGATAGCTTTTAGCCAATCTTGTCGCTATGAGACTCTTGATCTTGATCGTGAAAAAGGTGTGATTCGTGATAGGGAACATGCATATTCACAAGATGGAGGATTGGCAGTTCTTTATGGAAATCTTGCAAAAGATGGCTGCATTGTAAAAACAGCAGGCGTTGATCAATCAATTTTAACTTTTAAAGGTCCGGCAAGAATTTTTGAAAGCCAAGATTCAGCTGTTTCAGCTATATTAACTGATAAGATTAAAACAGGTGAAATTGTTTTAATCCGTTATGAAGGTCCACGTGGTGGACCTGGAATGCAAGAAATGCTTTATCCAACAAGTTATCTCAAATCTAAAGGATTAGGAAAGATTTGTGCACTTGTTACAGATGGACGTTTTTCAGGGGGAAGTTCAGGGCTTTCGATAGGACATATTTCACCAGAAGCTGCTGAAGGAGGAGAAATTGCGTTGGTGGAAGAGGGGGATATCATAGAAATTGATATTCCAAATCGTAGAATTCATATGTTGGTAGATGATGTTGAGATGAAGCAGCGCCGTGCTAAGATGGAAGCAAAAGGAAAAGATGCTTGGCAACCGAGTGAGAAGCGTCAGCGTAAAGTTTCAAAGGCTCTCAAAGCCTATGCAGCGATGACTACATCTGCTGCAAAAGGTGCAGTACGTAATATTTGATGAGATGAATAGAGATAGTACTCTGATTTTTTTGCATCTTTTACACGATATTCTAAGCTAATTATTTTATGAGTTTATGAACTTATCAGAATATTTCGAGTCATGATCAGTATGATTAAAAAGCTATCAATACGACTAAAAGCTGCTGAGGATTGCTTATTTTAGCAGCTAGGTAAGACAGATAAAGATAGATATGGTCTGATTACTTTTCATATCATATTCCAATTTTATACGAAATTACGATTTCTTGTTACTCATATTTATGAAAGATATTTATTGTACTGGTGGCATTATCTTGCTGTACCGTAAAACACTGCTATTTAGGGCTGTGATATATGGCATCCTCGTTAATATATTAAGTATTTTAGTGCGTGGTGAATATTCTTAAACTTGTTTGTAAAGCTTTGAGTTTAAGTGAATCACATGACTAGGAAGTCAAGGTAAATTCCTTAGAATTTGGACTGTTTGCAGACTTGATTCGAATGAAAATCCTTATCCTTTGAGGTGCGGGAAGGAGTTCAAAGGATGTTTAGGAAAATAAAATGCTTCTGTGATATATCTGATTATATGGTTCATATAAAAACAGTAAAAGAACTCTTTATAACTTAAAATGTGAAGAAAATGCGAGACCCATTATCCATGAATTTATTATGCAAAATGGGGTGGCATCCCAACGCCGACAGCTTTAAACTAAATGTTGCTACGATAACAACAATATTGATTGTAAAAAAGCATAATTCATGAAATATTGCGTATTTGCAAGGTGGAGGAGATTTCATGACAACCTTTACAAAAAAAGACTATTTTGTAAAAATAGTCGATCTTGGCCATTTTTTCGTATACGGGACAATATTGATGTAAGGAAATATGAAATATAATGCATAGGATTTTGCCTCTATGTGCATTACACTTATCAAAATATATTTGTGTAGAAAAGCGATGGGAATACGGTAAACAACAGTTTGTGCTGTAGCCTATCAAAAAGGGATACTTTATCTCCTATTAAGAAAGCTTTTTAATAAAAAATAACATCTGTTTTCTATAAAGGGTTACTCTTTTCAAGCTGTTTGAGGTGGTAAATTGCTTCTAAAGCTTGTTTTGGAGAGAGTTCATCGGGATGAATATTTTTTAAAGCTTCGTGAAGTACACAATGTTTGTTTCTTGCTTCATTGCTAGAAGATGTTGCTTTAAGAGAAAAGAGTGGTAAATCATCAATGAGTTTATGTCCTTTTCCGGCCATTTCACCTTGTTCTAATTGATGGAGTACATCTGTTGCTCGTGTAATAACGGCTGGGGGAAGTCCAGCAAGTTTTGCGACTTGTACACCATAGGAACGGTCAGCAGCTCCTGGTGTGACCTCATGAAGAAAAACTACATCACCATCCCAATTTTTGACTTTCATGGTTACATTATGTAGTCTGTCAAGTTTTTCGGTAAGAGCAGTCATTTCATGAAAATGGGTAGCCAGAATAGCACGACAATGGTTAACTTCATGGAGATATTCAACAGCAGCCCAAGCAATAGAAAGTCCATCAAAAGTTGATGTTCCACGTCCTATTTCATCAAGAATAACAAGGGAATGGTGGCTAGCATGATTGAGAATCGTTGCTGTTTCAACCATTTCCATCATAAAGGTTGAGCGTCCCCGTGCAAGATCATCGGAAGCTCCGACACGACTAAACAAGCGATCAACGACACCAATATGTGCTGAAGTCGCTGGAACGAAGGACCCCATTTGCGCCATAATAGCAATAAGAGCATTTTGCCGCAAAAAAGTTGATTTTCCACCCATATTAGGTCCTGTCAACAGCCAAATTGCTGCATATTGCTGATTTTCTTGTACAGAGAGATCACAATTATTGGCAATAAAAGGTTCTGCTGCTTGTTTGCGAAGTGCTTGCTCGACGACAGGATGGCGCCCTGCTGTGATATGAAAGGTAAGTGAAAGATCAATTTTAGGGCGGCAATATCCTTGTTCTTCAGCAAGATATGCTAAAGCGACAGAGACATCTAAAATAGCAAGTGCTTCAGAGGCTTTACGAATAAAATCAACTTGTTCGGTAATTTCTTGAACGAGAATATCAAAAATCTCTAGTTCAAGTGTCAATGCGTGATTGGCAGCATGAGCAATACGGCTTTCAAGGTCAGCAAGCTCTGTTGTCGTAAAACGCATAGCGTTTGCCATTGTTTGCCGATGAATAAAACGTGCTTTAGCTTGTGGATTATTTGTAAGAGCAGATGCTTGTGTACTGGTTACTTCAATGAAATAACCTAGAATATTATTATGCTTTATTTTAAGCGTCTTAATATCTGTTTCTTGAGCATATTGCGCTTGAAGTTCAGCAATGACACGGCGCGATTCATCACGTAAAGCACGCATTTCATCGAGCTCTTCATGATAATTTGAACGAATAAAACCACCATCACGTTTAAGGAGTGGAAGGTCATCAGCTAATGCTTGTTCTAAATGAAAGTATAACGCTGTGGGTAAGTTTGAGAACACCTGTTGTACATCACTTATTTCTTGAGGCAGAAGCTCATTATCAAGAAGTTGATGCAATTCACGAATGATTTCAAAGCCGCGCTGAATTGTTGCCATATCACGGGGACCTCCTCGTCCAAGAGCCAAACGTGAAACGGCGCGGGGCATATCTGGTCCCCCTTTTAAAATAAGCTTTATCGCTTCTGCAAGAGAAGGATTACGTAGAAAAAAATCGATAGAATCCAAACGCGTATCAATAGCTGAAGGAGTGGTGAGGGGAGCAATAAGGCGGTCAATGAGAAGGCGTGATCCCCCTCCTGTTACAGTGCGATCAATAGCTTTTAATAAACTTCCATCCCGTTGACCTGATGTCGTACGAATAAGCTCAAGGCTTAATCTGGTTGCGGCATCAATAAAAAGAGTTGCACTTTCATTTTGGCGCTCAGGCTGCATGAGGGGAGGGCGATGCGTGATTTGTGTTTTTTCGATATAACGAATAGCAGCTACAATTGCAGAGAGTTCTGAACGTGAATAATCGGCAACGCCTTCAAGAGTTGAGAGTTTAAAATAATTGCAAATATCGCGTTCAGCAGTCAGTGCATCAAAGAGACAAGCAGGTTGAGGTGAAAAGATACGATCAAGAATATTAAAAAGTGATTTGTGAGATTTATCATGAAAAAATGAATCAGCGACAATGATTTCTTGTGGATCCACACGCATAATATCTGCTAAAAGTTTTTCTTGGCGGCTTTCTGTTACACGAAATATGCCTGTTGAGATATCAATCCAAGAAAGAGCAAATTCCTCTCCATCGCTAGTTTTTATACGGGAAAGTGTCATCAAATAATTTGCGCGTGTTGGATCAAGGAGTTTTTCTTCTGTTATCGTTCCAGGTGTTACAAGGCGAACAACATCCCGCCGAACAACAGATTTTGAGCCCCGTTTTTTTGCTTCAGCAGGATCTTCTATTTGTTCACAAACAGCAACGCGGTAACCACAAGCAATCAGTTTTTGTAAATAATCATCAGCAGCATGAACGGGAACACCGCACATAGGAATATCTTGTCCTAAATGTTTTCCGCGTGCTGTGAGTGTGATTCCTAAAGCCTGAGCAGCTTCAATCGCATCATTAAAAAATAATTCATAAAAATCCCCCATTCGGTAAAAGAGAAGGGAATCATGATGGACGGCTTTGATTTCTATGTACTGCTCCATCATAGGTGTCAGACGTTCTTGAGAGGAAGAAGATGAGGAGGCAGGCTGTGGAATTAAATTATTTTTATGGTTGTTTTTTTTATCCATTTGTACGATGCCTGTTTCCTTTAAGTGAAGTTTTTACTCTTTTTTGTTTACTTCAATATCTATTTATCTCTAAATTGCAACGCATCATCAGATTTGCTAAGGCAAGAATAGCGATTTCTAATATATGAATCAAATTTAATGACTATACGCATTATCAAGCAACATTTACACTGTTTTTGGAGAAAATAAAGTGAGATGAAAAAAAGCGAGCAGGATCAGAAAATGTCTCAAACTGTTTACAGTGCGAGCGAACGAGAAGCTCTAGATTTTCATAGTCGTGGTCGACCAGGAAAGCTTGAGATTGTTGCAACAAAGTCTATGGCAACACAGCATGATTTAGCACTTGCTTATTCACCAGGTGTTGCAGTTCCAGTTAAGGCAATTGCTCAAAATCCAGCGCTAGCTTATGATTATACAGCAAAAGGAAATCTTGTTGCTGTTATTTCAAATGGTACAGCTATTTTAGGGTTAGGCAACTTAGGGGCCCTTGCCTCTAAACCGGTCATGGAAGGCAAAGCAGTGCTATTTAAGCGTTTTGCGGATATTGATTCCATTGATTTAGAAATTGATATAAACGACACAGAAAGTTTTATCAATTTGGTGCGTCATTTAGAACCTTCTTTTGGTGGAATTAATCTTGAAGATATTAAGGCACCTGAGTGCTTTATAATTGAAAGCCGCCTACGCGAGGTGATGAATATACCTGTTTTTCACGACGACCAACATGGTACAGCAATTATTGTTGCTGCTGGTGTTCTCAATGCTTTGACTTTAACAGGGCGCGATATGCAAAATACGCGGTTAGTCTGTAATGGTGCTGGTTCTGCCGGGATTGCTTGTATTGAATTGATTAAAGCGATGGGCTTTCGTTCCGAAAATATCATATTATGTGATACAAAGGGTGTGGTCTATGAAGGCCGCAAAGAGGGAATGAATCAGTGGAAATCTGCGCATGCTATTCAAACAGATAAACGTACGCTTATGGAAGCAATGGAAGGTGCAGATATATTTTTTGGTGTTTCTGCTAAAGGTGCTCTTACTCCTGAAATGGTAAGATCCATGGCACCCCAGCCGATCATTTTTGCTATGGCTAATCCCGATCCAGAAATTACGCCGGAAGAGGTTATGCAAGTGCGTCATGATGCCATTGTCGCAACAGGACGTTCCGATTATCCAAATCAGATTAATAATGTTCTCTGTTTTCCTTATATATTTCGTGGTGCGCTTGATGTGCGTGCAAAAGTTATTAATGAATACATGAAGATTGCTGCGGCAAAGGCTCTTGCCAATTTAGCGCATGAAGAAGTGCCTGACAGCGTTGCAGAAGCTTATCATGGAAAGCGATTAAAATTTGGTCCTGATTATATCATCCCTGTTCCTTTTGATCCGCGTTTATTAACGGTTGTTTCAATAGCGGTAGCAAAAGCAGCAATGGAAAGTGGTGTTGCGCAAAAGAACATAGATGATTTAGAGGCCTATGAGCGCGACTTGAATGCGAGACGAGATCCTAATTCCTCGATGATGCGTGGGGTTTATAACCATGTTCGTCAAGCGCCAAAACAAATTGTCTTTGCAGAAGGTGAAGAAGAGCAAGTTATGCGGGCAGCCGTTTCCTATGTTCATCAAAAATTAGGACAAGCGATTTTGGTTGGTCGTGAAGAGCAAGTAAGAGAAGCGGCTGTTATCGCTGGAATTGATCTGGAGCGTGAAGGTATTTCTATTATGAATGCTAAGCTTTCTTGCCGTACAGATGCTTATGCGAATTATCTTTATAAAAAGATGCAGCGTCAAGGCTGGCTGTTGCGTGATTGTCATCGTCGTATCAATAATGATCGCAATTATTTTGCTGCGTGTATGGTGGCACTAGGAGATGCTGATGCAATGGTTACAGGGGTGACACGCAATTATGAAACAGCGCTGATTGATATACGTCGTGCAATTGATGAAAAACCAAAAGAACGATTGATTGGTATCTCAATGGCCATTTGCCGTGGAAGAACTGTGTTTATTGCGGATACAGCTGTTTATGAAAATCCTAATGCTGAAGAACTTGCGGATATAGCGGAACAAACCGCTTCGTTTGTACGTGGATTTGGATATCAACCACGGGTAGCATTTTTAGCATTTTCTACGTTTGGTTATATGAAAGGGCAAACGACGCAGCAAATTCAGGATGCGATTAATATTTTGCATGAACGCAAAGTTGATTTTGAGTTTGATGGAGAAATGAGTGCTGATGTGGCACTCAATTCCAAATTGATGCAGCAATATCCATTTATGGGATTAACAGAGTCCGCTAACATTTTGGTTATGCCGGGATATCATGCGTCTTCCATTGCAAGCAAAATGTTACAAGAACTTGGTGAAGCAACCATCATTGGCCCTATTTTAATTGGATTGGAAAAATCTGTCCAAATTGTACCGTTTAGTGGAAGCGATACAGATGTTGTCAATATCGCAATGCTTGCGGCTTATCATGCCGCAAAAGTCGTCTAAATGAAAAAAGCCCCTAATATACCAATAATATATCCAGGGGCTTTATGATAGCAAAAGAATAAATTTTTTAAGAGGGCTGTATTTGACTGTCTTTTTGTTCTTCAGCAAGACGCTTTTGGAAGAGTGCTGCAAAATCAATAGGATCAATCCACAAAGGTGGAAAACCACCATTTTGAGTAGCATCAGATATAATTTGGCGAGCAAATGGGAATAAAAGACGGGGACATTCAATAAAGACCAATGGCATCACATGTTCTTGTGGAATGTTTTTAAGGTGGAAAACACCACCGTAAATCAGTTCTACATGAAATAAGGTTTCAGTTTCATCATTGGCTTTGACGGAGAGAGACAAAACGACATCATAATTGTCATCACCAATTGGGTTAGCATTGACGTTAATATTGATATCAATTTGTGGTGACTTTTCACGTGCACGCAATGAACGAGGAGCACCTGGGTTTTCGAATGATAAATCTTTTAAATATTGAGTTAATACAGCAAAAACCGGCTCTCCACCACTGTTATTCATTTCACCTTCGGCCATACGACGAACCTCTCTCATTATAATATGTATATTTATTTAGATCTAAAGTCCGAATTGGTTATCACGCCTTGCAAAAGGTTGCAAGAAATGCGCTCTTTATCTTGAATATTTTTTTAGTTTGTTACAGATTTTTTAGGCATTTCAATGGTTATCATCATTTTTGCGCCATGGAGATTCTGTCGTATCATGAATTGTGTAATCTTCTGCTTTAAGATCAATTATTTTTTCAGAGTCATGTTTTCTTTTAGTATTGGGATTCATTTTGTTTTTTAATGATGTAAAGAAATGCCAAACAACAGAGCGAATTGGTTTAATAAGAAGTAATATTCCCAAGAGATCACTTACAAAGCCAGGAAGAATAAGTAAAATTGCACTAAACATGATGAAAGCATCATTAATAATATTATTCTGTAATGTGCGTCCTTGGATAAGTTCAGTTTGTATATTTTTTAAAAGGCTAAACCCTTGAATTCGCAATAAAACAACCCCAACTATGGTTGTGAGAATAACCAAACTCAAAGTTGCCAAAATACCAAGTTCTTGACCAACAAAGATAAAACCAGCAATCTCGATTAAAAGAATGCAAAGAAAGATAACAACAAAAAAACGAGGATTTATAGAATAAAGTTTTATCACATGAAAATTTCCTTCTGGATGAGGTGGGGAGAAATTCTTAAGAGCACTCCTTTTAATATAAAATCTATAAAAATATTTGAATGGTAGGATTCCTTATTTTACATATTTATTGATAAATGGTATTGACTGCAATGTTTATTAGAGATTTAAGCTTTGGAGATTGACAGCGCCCATGGAATTTGACGTTATACTTGTCATAGCTCTTGTTGTTATGGTTGTTATTTTTGTGCAACTCCGTAATGTATTAGGGAAACGAATTGGGTTTGAAAAGCCTCCCTTTGATCCTTATTCACGTCGTTCTAAAAAACAGGTTGAAGCAGAAACTGCTGATAATATTGTTTCGTTCCCTCATCATAAAAATTCACAAAAAGACGACTTTAGTGAAATTGATAAAATTTCACCGGAGGGGAGTATTTTGAATAAAAATTTGCGGGAATTGCATAGAATTGATCCTCATTTTTCTCCTCAATTTTTTATAAAAGGTGCACAAATTGCTTATGAAATGATTGTAACAGCTTTTGCCAAAGGTGATCGTAATCAACTTAAAAGCTTGCTGTGTCAGGATGTTTTTGAGAGCTTTTGTACAGCTATTGAGCAACGAGAAAAAAATAAAGAAAGAATAGAGTTCACTTTTGTTGGAATTAATAAGATTGAATTTGTTGCGGCGGCAATACAAGAAAAGGATGAACTTTTAACAATACGTATTGTCAGTGAGATGATTTCTGTTACTTACAATGAACAGGGCGAGCGTATAGACGGTGATCCTGATGCTATTGTAGAAATCAGGGATATTTGGACTTTTGTTCGCAATAGTTTATCGTCAGATCCAAACTGGAAGCTTTTTGCTACAGAAAATGAAAATTAAAGTACTTTTTGTTTTTCTTTTATAAGCATTCAATGATTTATGAGAAATTAAAATGTCCTCGAGTAAATGGAGACAAAAAAGAGGTTTATTGGCTTCACAAGATCGCCTTTTATGGGAGATGGTTTGTCGTACGATAACGCCGCTTCATGGTAAGATGCTCTCTTCTGCTTCAGAAACGATTGCAAATATTAATGATAAAAAACAGCCTGTAACTCAAATCTCCACATTATCTCAGAAAAATCAACAATCCTCGACGATTAATAAAAGAGAAAAGAGGGAAATTACAAAAGCACAAAAGATTCATTTCTTTGATCATGTTGCACATCGTAAAATTTCCCAAGGTCGTTATCCTCTTGAGGCGCGTCTTGATCTCCACGGTTATATGCAGGAAGAAGCTTATTTTTTCTTAAAAAATTTTCTACAATCCTCTCAGCAGAGAGGATTGCGTTATGTCCTTGTGATTACAGGAAAAGGACGGTCCGTTGGGAGCGATGGAGCTTTGTATAGATTCGTTCCGTATTGGTTATCAACACCAGCGTTTCGATATTATGTCCATGCATTTGAGCAAGCAGCGCGTCAGCATGGCGGAGAAGGTGCGCTTTATGTTTGGTTGCGCCGTTTTGTGTCAGGAGAAGGAATGTGATGTCATTATGGTCATTTCAGGTTGAGTATTGATTTTACAAGATCTCATATGTTATAAATTATAGAAGATCTGGGATAACATACTGATTGATAATTAATTATTCTCATATATTGTGAAAAATCTTTGAATACAATATTCCCTCCTTTATAATTTTTTATAAAAAATTATAAAGATATTATTCTGCATTCTACGTATTGCTGCACGCTTTTGTTTATCGCGTTCTTTAATAGGGTACATCCCTCACGCAAAACAGAACGCCATTGGATTGCATATATTCACAGGCTTGTTTAAAGAAACATCTCTCAACGCTCTCAAGCCTATTTTGCGACAATATCCGTGAAGGGTATAACGACAAATCCATAAAGAACTTCCTATCTTTATGCTTAATAAAGGAGTCGGCTGACATCATCACATACTCTGCCATTTCCTAATGTTGCACAACCCTTGAAGCTCTTGGCACTTGAAAGCATTTAAAAGCATGTATAAAAGGTATGGTTTTCTTTAAGTGTTTTTACTCTCCACAGCTCTCATCTCGCTCGTGACGCCCAAACGAAAGATTTTGATTGATTCAATATAAGAGGGCTTAAAATGAGAGAGATATTGATGAATCTCATTCAGGTTGTAAAGCGATAGATTATTCTTATAAACCACAGCATTACTCTATTAAATACATGAAAAATAACAACATGAAAAATTGAGAAACTGTATTATTCAAAAGAGATTGCTATGGATAGTGTTAAAATCAGTACAACTAAATTAAAGAGAATCTTGAAAATAAACCGGAATATAGCTTTACAACACATAGCTATGCAATAGCACTAAAAGATACAATTTCGCTGAATAATTTCATGAAGAAATTTTTTCATTCATCAAAAGCTTCATCAAATTTCTTTCTCATAATAATTTGATAACTAAAATTTAATAACGAAGCGCAGAAAGCATAGAATATGAAATTCAATCGAGGATATTACACTCTTATCCGACGTCTTTCAGATATTGGTTGAAATGCTAGCTTAGCATGAAAGGCACAATAGGGGCTATTTTCATTAGAATCTGCACCACAAAAATGAAAATCTGCTGATAATGGATCGCCAACCGGCCATCTACATGTATTTTCACTCAATTGTAGAAGATTAAGTTGACGTGATATAGGCACAACTATATTAAATTTTGTGGACATATCAACTTCTTTGAAATCTTCCACTACAAATTCTGTCTTTAAAGCTGGTTCTTCAATCTTTACAGATGATGTATTTATTGGCGATACCGTTGATGTGTTGCGGCGCACACGTGGTGGAGATGAAGGGCTGCTTCCCACGGGAGTTTTTTGCGCACGCGCATTTCCTTGTGCTGTCTTACCACGCCCTGGCAACTTTAATCGATGTACTTTGCCGATGACTGCATTTCTGCTGACCCCACCTAATTGAGCAGCAATTTGACTTGCACTTAACCCTTCACTCCAAAGCTTTTTAAGAAGCTCAACGCGTTCACATGTCCAACCCATACCAGCACTCCATTCCGATTACGTCACTAAGATGCTCTCCCCTTTTGCATCTTCAAATGTTTTAATAATATTTTCACTGCGCTGAATGAAAGAATTTTACACTCTAAGCGAGCATAAGAAAATCATCCAACCTGTGGACTTACAACAAAACACATCATCCTGCTTATTACATTGTAAATTACAATATGCAATCACTCTATGACAAGAGTCTTTACGTCTTGAAGAGTTTATTTAGAATGTTTTCCCCAACTTGCAAATCAATCATAGGTTAAGCTTTTACTTAAGGCTTTTTCTCAAAATGCTTATTTGTAGAACCTTCATTGACTTTTTTTCAATTGGTGTAATGATCTATTCCATAGGTGTAATCATTAATCGTAATGAAATATTGAAAGCACCGTAGTGAAATGTACCATGTTGTTTTATTTGTAGTGTTACTTTGTATGTATATATATTGAAAAGGTTAAAATATAAAGGAAATTATGATGGATGCCGTTTCTATACAACCACTTTATGAATGCTTCGCACGACGAAATTTGCATTTTGAACGGGGGCATGGTGTATGGCTTATTTCCGATAAGGGAGAGCATTATCTTGATTTCACATCTGGTATTGCTGTTAATGCATTAGGGTATTCACATCCAAAATTAGTTGATACGCTCAAAATGCAAGCTGAAAAACTTTGGCATGTTTCTAATATTTTTCAATCTCCTGAACAAGCAGCTCTTGCCACGCGGCTTTGTGCAAATAGTTTTGCGGATAAGGTTTTTTTCTGCAATTCAGGTACTGAAGCATTGGAGTGTGCATTCAAAACGGCACGCCATTATTATTATGCTGCGGGTCATTCAGAACGCATTGAAATTATTACTTTTGAAGGGGCATTTCATGGACGTACACTTGCAGCACTTGCTGCGACTGGGCATGAAAAATATCTTGAAGGCTTTGGACCTAAAGCTGGTGGATTTATTCAAGTACCTTTTTGTGATGAAATCGCTTTGTGTAACGCTATTAGTAAAAATACCGCCGCTATTCTTATTGAACCTATTCAAGGAGAAGGAGGAATACGAACGGTTCCTCATGAATATTTAAGATTTTTGCGCAAAATATGCGACGATAATGGTCTGTTATTAATTTTGGATGAAGTCCAAACGGGTATAGGACGAACAGGAAAGCTTTTTGCTTATGAATGGAGTGATATCTCGCCTGATATTCTTACCCTCGCAAAAGGATTAGGAGGAGGATTTCCATTAGGTGCTTGCCTTGCAACCGATAAAGTTGCAAAAAGCATGACACTTGGGAGCCATGGTTCAACCTTTGGAGGAAATCTTCTTGGAATGGCTGTAGGGAATAGTATTCTTGACGTTTTGTTAGAGCCAAATTTTCTCAACCATGTTCAGCGCATGGGGGATAAACTAAAAAGTGGACTTTTGCACATTCTCAATAGCTATCCTGATATTATCAGCGCAGTTCAGGGGATGGGCCTAATGGTGGGTATTCAGTGTGTTGTGTCTTCAAATCTTGTCGTTAATGCTTTAGAAAATGAATATCTCTTAAGTGTTGCTGCCAACAACAACGTTGTGCGTTTATTGCCTCCTCTCATCATTAGGGAAGAAGAAATAGATGAAAGTTTGCATCGTATTGAAAAAGCAATAGCTTATCTTTCGCAAGTAAACAAAGAAAGGCAAATATCACACACATGACAAATGCTCTTCGTCATTTCACGGACTTATCCATTTTAACGCCAGCAATAGCACGCGCACTGATCGATTATGCAAAAATCCTTAAAGCATCTTTTAAAGCAGGGAAAGGTTCAAAACCTTTTATGGGTAAAACACTTGCGATGATTTTTGAAAAACCATCCACACGAACCCGTATTTCATTCGATATCTGTATGCGCCAGCTTGGGGGAGATACAATCATGCTCACGGGTTCAGAGATGCAGCTTGGTCATAGTGAAACTATAGCTGACACGGCTCGTGTTTTATCCCGTTTTGTGGATATCGTGATATTAAGAACAACAAAACATCAACGTATGCTCGAATTGGCACAATATGCACAAATTCCTGTCATTAATGCTCTTACAGATGATACACACCCCTGCCAAATTCTAGCAGATATATTAACCTATGAAGAGCATCGGGGGCCAATTTCTGGAAAAATATTTGCGTGGATGGGAGACGGTAATAATGTGCTCCATTCCTTAATTGAAGCCGCAGCTCTTTTTGATTTTCATTTGCGTATTGCTACTCCAAAGGGCAGTGAACCACAAGAAAAATTTATACATTGGGCACGTGAACGAGGAGCGCACCTTACACTAACTTATAGTCCCCAAAAAGCAGCTCAAGATGCTGATTGTATTATGACCGATACATGGGTCTCCATGGGACAAGAATTTCGCGCTCGCAGTCATTCTATTTTTCAGCCTTATCAAGTTAATGAAGCTCTCATGAAATTAGCAAAATCTGATGCTCTTTTTATGCATTGTCTTCCTGCTCATCGTGGTGAAGAAGTGGTTGATTCTGTTATTGATGGACCGCACTCCGTTGTTTTCGATGAGGCTGAAAATCGTCTTCATGCTCAAAAAGCAATTCTTTCTTGGTGTTTACAAGATGCGTTTTTCTCTCCACAATAGTCTCCCTACAACAAATTATATAAAAAAGGCAAAGCTATGAGTGAACAAGCTAAAGATGAAGCCTCTCTCAACAACAACTTCTTGCATGAAGATGATACTGTTATTCCCTTTCAAGTCGAAGAGCTTGATATCCGTGGACGTGCCGTACAACTTGGAGAAACTTTAAATTCTATTCTTAACAGACATCAATACCCTGAACCGGTTTCTTATCTTTTGGCAGAAGCTTTACTTTTAACTGTTTTGCTTGGAACTTCTCTAAAGCTTACGGGAAAATTTATTTTACAAACTCATTCCGATGGACCGGTTAATATGTTGGTATGCGATTTTTCGCCTCCGTCCAGTTTACGTGGATACGCTCGTTTTGATAAAGAACAGCTTAAACAAGCCATAGACAATAATCAAATCTCTTCAGAAACACTTTTAGGAAAAGGCACTTTAGCTTTCACAATTGATCAAGGTCCCCATATGCAACCCTATCAAGGGATAGTTGCATTAGATGGATCAAATTTACAAGAAGCTTCTCGTATTTATTTTGATCAATCAGAACAAATTCCTACCGATATCCGTTTGGCTGTTGCTATATTAATTAATCGTGACCAACAAGGAAAACCGCAGAAAAGCTGGCGAGCTGGAGGTATTTTGATCCAACTCTTACCCCAAGAATCGTCTCGTCATAAAATAGATGCCCCTCAAAAGCGAGAAGGAACGAAAACCCATACCCAATTGGATAACCAATGGCAGGAAGCTAAAATACTCATGGCAACGATTGAAAGTTCAGAATTAACAGATCCTCAAGTCGGTAGCAAAGAGCTCTTGTTTCGTCTTTTTCATGAACAAGGTATTAGAGTTTTTAATCCTTTTTCTCTTGTCGATCAATGTTCTTGTTCACACGAAAAAATTAAAGGAATCCTAGAAGGATTTTCTATTGATGAACGCAATAAAATGGTTGAAAATAAATATATTTCAGTCACATGTGAATTTTGCTCAAAAACATATTGTTTTACACCGCAAGAGTTTTTAGAAGAAAAAACATAATCAAATGTTTTTCATAAAAAATGATGATTGCAACTTTTATTTGCATCGTAAAAGTTTACGCCTAAGCTCATATGGACTTCTAGAGTATTTCTTGTCTTAGAGTTTTTTAATGTATACGAGTGATCTTTCTGCTGAAATCAGCAATCACGTCATAGAGTGCTTAAAAAGAGTTCTCTGTAAATATATTTTCTCCTCTCGAAAAAGCTTCTTTTTTATTTTTTACATCTCAAAAGTTTATTTCTTACAATGAATTCTTTTATAATATTCATTGATAGATTGATCATGTACTCATAACTTATCTTCTCTGTTAAATAAGATTTTTTGATTGTAGTCACATTTTCTTACTCGGATTTATCTTATTTAAGAGTCAAAAAAGCTCATTAGCTATAATCATACGAGAAGTTATCGAGAGAATAAATAATGTATAGACTCAATATGGACGTTATAGAGTCTATTACGAACAGATAGTGTAATGGGAATAAATATAACAATGATGCTGCGAAGGAACGGATTTGTTATTTTATAAAGATGAAAATAGCGGTGAAGTCTCCTCATAACAATGTGCATTTCAGATAAAAAGCGGAGACAAAACACTATATGATTTTGAAAATAATAGTTGGTTACTTTCACTAAGTTAGCGATGTTTCTATAGCAATATTGTTTTGTCCAACTAATTAAAAATAAAGCTCCTAAACAGATATTTAATTGCTAAAGAAAAATGAAAACTACTTAAATTTTGTCATATTTTGGAGGTTTGCTCTACAGATATTTCTGTACACATGTTTTTGAATCAACAATGGTAATGCTTTTGCCAAATTTTCCTAAGAAGAATGAGGGTCCGTATAAATAAAATAGCATATATAGCATGCTAAAACGTTATGTTTTTACAAACCTGCATTATTATATTTTTCAACTTAAAATATTGCCAATTCTTTTCACGTTTAGACAATTCATAAAAGGTATTTTTAGCCTTTATCTTAAATGTTTTTTTGATTCAACATATAGAAATTTTGAAAAATCTCATAGTACTCATAGTATAAGGTATTGTCATTTAACAGATAAAGATGGTAAATTATTATTTATAAATCAATATGTTGATATTTTATTTTTCTTCTGTCATGATTGCTTGTTCAATTTTTGGTAGAATTTTTTTTTGATAAATTTGCCATGTTAAGGGACCAACATGTTTGGCAAGAATGATGCTCTCTTTATTCAAGAGAAAGGTTTCTGGGGGGCCATATATTCCCCAATCAATGGCTGTATATCCTGAAACATCAAAGCCAATAAATTTAAAAGGATTACCAAAACTGTTTAAAAAGCGCAGGGCGTTTGTTTTGTTATCTTTATAATTAATACCAATCAGATCAAAGCGTTTATCTTGTGCAATTTTCATAAGAATAGGATGCTCTTCGCGACAGGGTAAACACCAAGAGCCCCAAAAATTGACCAATGTGACACGTCCTTTAAACTGTTTTGAATTGAGATAACTTTCTTTATCAAGAAGAGGAAGATGAATATTAGGAGCAGATTTTTCAGCTAATGCGTTTGGAAGAAGAGAAGAATCTTTAAGGTGTTTTTTATCCATAAAGTTGAAAAAAAGCACCATGAGAAGAAGAAAAAGTACAAATGGTCCAAAAAAAACAAGCAGAACAGGCAAAGATATATTTTTTTTAAGTTTTGGAGGGATGTTTTCATGATACTTTTCTTTTTGTGAAAACTCTTTTTTGTTTAGCTGTTGGAGAATTTTTTTTTGGTATAGGGCTTTGCAAAGAATATATCCAATAAGACATAAGAGGGATATTGCAGAAAGAACATAGCTTAAAACAACAATTTGCTCGTGTTTAAGGGTGCTAAGGAAAAAATCAATTTTCTGAGATAGATTTCCTAAAAGTCCGCCCTGGATGCTATTTAGGTCGAGCATGATGAAGCGTCCTGTTGTTGTGCACGACGGGATTTTTTAATCTGAAGTATTCGGATATAATGACTATTGATTTCATTTCGCATAGCCATCAAATAGAGCGCAATAAACATAAAGATGAAACAAAATAGCATTATTATAAGGGGCCATAACATAGCATTGTCGATTGTTGATCCTCCAGCACGTAACAATGATGCTGGTTGATGCAATGTATTCCACCAATTAACGGAAAATTTAATAACAGGAATATTAACAAACCCAACAAGTGTAAGAATTGAAGTAGCGCGAGCGGCTTTTACTTGGTTGTCAAAAGCACGTCCAAGCAGGATAATGGAAAGATAGATAAAAAGCAGAATTAAAACTGATGTTAACCGTGCATCCCAGACCCACCATGTTCCCCATGTAGGTCGCCCCCAAAGTGCTCCTGTCATGAGAGCCAAGGCAGTAAAAATTGCCCCAATAGGCGCCCCACATTTAAGTGCCACATCAGCAAGATGATATTTCCAAATCAGATTTCCTAATGCCGCTGCACTCATCATTACATAACAGAATGTAGACAACCACGCAAAGGGTACATGAAGGTACATAATCTTAACAGTAATGCCTTGTTGATAGTCATCAGGGGAATGCATCACCAGAATAAGCCCTAAGATAAGGAAACACAATGTTATACCGGCCAACCAAGGTAAGACAATACTGCTTATTTTCATGAAAAAGGTGAAACTTGCAGGAAGCGATCTGATTTTATATGTACGAGATAGTTCATTCATGAAATTCATAATAGGCAGAGTTTTGCTATGCGGCAATCATCTTTTATTATTCTGATAAAAGTTTAAGCGTTATCGCAGCAACAAAAGAGCCAAAGAGACTCAAAAGAAGTGAAAAAGCGCTGAGAAGAGCCAAGGACGTGAGAAAAGAAATATTTGGATTTATTGGGGCTGTAGCAGCAGAAACACCAAAAATCATAATTGGAATGATCCACGGCAAGATAATGATAAAAATAAGCAGAGTACTGTGCAACAATGAGGTTGCGAGTGCAGCTCCTATGGCGCCAATAAAAATAATGGCTGGTGTTCCGCATAAAAGGGTAAGTATTGTTGTAAAAGTTATTGTTACATCTAAATGGAGCATGAGGGCTAAAATAGGTGTAGCAAAAATAAGAGGAAGCATTGTTCCTACCCAATGGGCAAGACATTTGGTAAAGACAATTAATGTAAAACTTTGTCTTTTTCCTGAAAGGATAAATTGGTCGAGATTACCATCATCACGATCGATTTGGAACAGTTTGTTCAGATTGAGGAGTCCTGCAAGAAAGGCTCCAAACCACAATATACCAGGCCCTATTTGTGCAAGAATTTTGGGGTCTGGTCCAATGGCAAAGGGGGTTATGACAACAACAGCGATAAAAAACAATAGTCCTGTTAGTGAAGAGGCTTGTGGCGCTAATAATAGTTTAAGCTCACGCCAGAACAATGCTTTCATTTGATTCTCTCCTAGAGAGGTGAAAATTTTTCCAGAGCGATTTTATGGTTTTCTGGAATACCTAGGAAATTATGAGTTGCAGCGATAATCATACCACCTTGGTTGAGATGACGCTGGAAAATACGAGCAAGGAGTTTTTGAGCATGGTTATCAAGCCCAGATATTGGTTCATCTAAAATCCAAAGAGGACGATAAGAGAGCAAAAGGCGAGCAATAGCTACACGTCTTTGTTGCCCAGTTGACAGAGCGTTAAAGGGTAAATGTTCAAGGTTAGAAAGACCAATATCGGCAAGAGCTTCATGCACAAAGCGTGAATGTTGGCCGTAAAAATTTGCCCAAAATTGCAAATTGTCCATAACAGATAAGAGAGGCTTCATAGCATTTTGAGGACCAAGATAATGACACGCAGTTGCAACAGGGTATATTTGATCATGGTCTTTAAGTATGATATAACCTTCAGCAGCTTCAAGAAGACCAACAATGATTCGGAGTAATGTAGACTTTCCGATACCATTAGGGCCGGTGATTGTCATCAGTTGCTGTGAAAATAAACAAAAAGAAAGACCTTTAAACAGAATTTCCTCATTTCTGTAAGCGGCTAAATCTTTGCCTGATAATACCATGTGATTGCCTATTTTGTTTTTATTTTCATATTCTTTATTGCATTATTGAATAAAAACACATTTTTTATTCAATTGTACCTAGAATAGTTCTAGAAATAGTTCTATAAAGGATACCTTACATCAATATCTGGTGTAAAATGGTTTCTGGCGCTGATTTCCGCATTTGCCTATGAGAGGGTGGAGGGGGAAATGGATAGCGGAGGTAGTTGCGTCTGCGCTCAAGCTGCGACCTTGACTCGTAGTTTGTGTTGTTCATTCCTGGAAATTGGGTGGTTATAGTATGAGGGTGGACAGTCATGACTCAAATTGATAGCTTTAATTGTCGCAGAGTATTAAATGTTGGTGGCAAAGAATATACTTATTATAGCTTGATCGAAGCGGAGAAGAATGGCCTTGAAGGTGTTTCTCGTTTACCGTTTTCGATGAAAGTTATTCTCGAAAATTTATTGCGATTTGAAGATGGTCGCACAGTTAAAAAAGAGGATATCCTCAATGTTGCTAAGTGGTTAAACAACAAAGGGAGCGCTGGGGCAGAAATTGCTTATCGTCCTGCACGTGTTCTTATGCAGGATTTTACAGGTGTTCCAGCAGTTGTTGATCTTTCTGCAATGCGTGATGCTATGGTTAAACTTGGTGGTAACGCTGAAAAAATCAATCCTCTCATTCCTGTTGATCTCATCATTGATCACTCAGTTATTGTTGATGCTTTTGGCAACTCTATGGCTTTTAAGGAAAACGTTGAGCATGAATATGAACGCAATGGTGAACGCTATCGTTTCCTTAAATGGGGGCAGCAAGCCTTTCAAAATTTTCGCGTTGTTCCTCCAGGAACAGGGATTTGTCATCAGGTTAACCTAGAATATTTAGCACAATGTGTATGGATGAAGAATGAAGAGGGGTGTGAGACGGTTTATCCTGACACCTGCGTTGGAACTGATTCGCATACGACTATGGTAAATGGTTTAGGGGTTTTAGGTTGGGGTGTTGGTGGTATTGAAGCAGAAGCTGCAATGTTAGGCCAACCTGTTTCTATGTTGTTACCTGAAGTGATCGGTTTTCGTCTAACGGGTAAACTTAAAGAAGGTGTAACAGCTACCGATCTCGTATTAACGGTGACCCAAATGCTACGCCGGAAGGGTGTTGTCGGTAAATTTGTTGAGTTTTTTGGTCCTGGTTTGGAGCAGATGACGCTTGCTGATCGGGCAACGATTGGAAATATGGCACCTGAATATGGAGCAACGTGTGGTTTTTTCCCAATTGATAAGGAGACAGTGCGTTATCTCAATATGACAGGGCGTGATGAAAATCGGATTGCTTTAGTAGAGGCTTACACCAAAGCACAAGGGATGTGGCATGACGAAATGGTAGCTCATCCCATTTTTAGTGATACAATTGAATTAGATATAGGAACTGTTGTTCCTTCGATGGCCGGTCCTAAGCGTCCTGAAGGACGTATTGCATTGGAAAATGTTGGGCAAGGTTTTGAGAAGGCATTGGTCGAAGACTATAAGAAGACTTCTGGACAAGATAAGCGTTATCAGGTTGAGGGTGAAGAATATACGCTTGGTCACGGTGATGTGGTGATCGCTGCGATTACGTCGTGTACGAATACATCGAATCCAAGTGTTCTTATTGCAGCGGGGCTTTTGGCACGAAATGCTGTGGCAAAAGGTCTCAAGAGCAAACCATGGGTAAAAACTTCTCTTGCACCTGGTTCACAAGTCGTTGAAGCTTACCTTCAAAATTCGGGTCTGCAAAAAGATTTAGATGCATTAGGATTTAACTTAGTAGGATTTGGGTGCACAACATGTATTGGGAATTCAGGTCCTTTGCACCCAGCTATTTCCAAAACGATTAATGACAATGGTATAATTGCATCTGCAGTTCTTTCCGGAAATCGTAATTTTGAAGGGCGTGTTTCCCCTGATGTGCAAGCGAATTATTTAGCGTCACCACCGTTAGTTGTTGCACATGCGCTCATCGGGACGGTGTGTAAAGATTTAACCAAGGAACCTCTTGGTGAAGATTCGAATGGTCACCCCATTTATTTGAGAGATATTTGGCCAACTTCTCAAGAAATACAGGAGTTTATCGAAAAAAATGTCACGCGTAAGGTTTTTGCCGAAAAGTATGCAGATGTTTTTAAGGGAGATGAAAATTGGCAAAAAGTTCAGATTCCTACGGGTTCTACCTATTCTTGGGATGAGCAATCCACCTATGTACGCAATCCACCTTATTTCGATAATATGCAGAAAACACCTGATATCTTACCAGATATTAGAGATGCACGGATTTTAGGTTTATTTGGTGATAAAATCACGACGGATCATATTTCTCCTGCTGGTTCTATTAAAGCAGCTTCTCCTGCCGGAAAATATTTAATGGATCATGGTGTTAAAGTGGCTGATTTTAATCAGTATGGAACGCGTCGTGGGAATCATGAAGTTATGGTGCGTGGGACCTTTGCCAATATTCGTATTCGTAATTTCATGTTAGGGGAAAATGGTCGAGAAGGAGGTTATACGGTTCATTATCCGTCAGCGGTAGAACAAGCCATTTACGATGCGGCTATGGCGTATAAACAAGAAGGTATTCCACTCGTTGTTTTTGCTGGTATTGAATATGGTAATGGATCATCCCGCGATTGGGCAGCCAAAGGTACCAATCTTCTTGGTGTAAAAGCAGTGATTGTGCAGTCTTTTGAAAGGATTCATCGCTCTAATCTTGTGGGTATGGGCATTGTTCCCTTTGTCTTTGAGGAGGGTGTAAGTTGGAAATCTTTGGGCTTAAAGGGAGATGAAAAGGTAACAATTGAAGGAATTCATAACTTGAAACCTCGTCAAAAGACAGTAGCGATAATTACTTTTTCTGATGGTACGGTAAAAACCGTTCCGTTATTATGTCGTATTGATACTGAAGATGAGCTAGATTATTTGCATCATGGGGGGATTTTGCAATATGTCTTGCGTAAGCTAGCTGTTTAAATTCTTTTGTTTGTTAAGGAATATCTGTTATTAAGCTATAAAGTTGCGGATCAAAGAGTTTGGCTTCGTTTTTTATAACTATCTTTGAAAATTTAATTGACGTTAGCTTTAGGATTGCGCTATAAGTTACACGAGTTATAGGCAGCTTTATAGTTTTGCTTGGGTTGGATTTATTTATATTGGTAGAGTTGTTCTTTAGATTCATTTTACCAAGGTGTTGAAAGAGAGATTATATTTATGGCGAATACACCTTCTGCTCGAAAAGCGGTGCGCAAGGTTACGGCACGCACACAGGTTAATAAAGCCCGCCGTTCACGCGTTCGTACCTTTATACGTAAGTTTGATGATGCTTTAGCGGGTGGCGATAAGGCATCTGCAGAAATTGCATTTAAGAGTTTTGAGCCTGAAATTATGCGTGCAGTTTCTAAAGGGGTTTTTCATAAAAATGCTGCTGCGAGGAAAGTATCGCGTTTAGCTAAACGTTTGAAGGCTCTCAGCGTTTAAACTTTTTCTTCTTTAATTGAGAATAAAGCCAGTATCCATAAGGATGCTGGCTTTTTGTTTATTATTTCAAAAAGTTTCTATTGAAAATAAGAATCGACGATGATTCTCCACTTGAAAAAGGAGAGAAAGTTTATAGGGGGGGTATGGTTATCCACAAGCTTTGTGGATTTGTACAGAGTCTTTTTTGTCAAGCATTTTATTTTTTTTTTTTAATCTGAAGAGATTCTTTAATTATTGGTAAATTTAGAGAAAAAAAATGAATTGAATCAATATTTTTTTCAGTCCTCATTAATATAAGCATTTTTTTCGGTTTTTTTGATTTTATTTTGACCTCTTGCATTTTACCTCTGCTGTTTTGTATGGTTCTTATGAAGACTAAAAGGCATGAAGGGGTCACATTAGCGCATTATTCTGATTTTGTTGAATACAAGATGTCTTGATTTAGGATTTTCGGAACTTTTGTGTTGGAGAGGTTTTCTGACGGTTTTTTTAGTTTTCTTAATGGATATGTTTACCATTTTTAGAAGGATGGGTCATATCATGAGTGCAAGTAAATCTTATTGGTCATCTTTGTTAGTGGGGTTGTGATGAGGCTATCCTAGGGGAGGGTGAGTAATCTTATTTGGGGTAGGGCGTTTTGCCTTGGCTAGATTTATTTTAGCTGTTTGGCAGGACAAAATTTTATTTTTATCAGGATGGAAGATGGTGGATAAATTGAACTCTAAAGCTAGTTCCTTTAAAAGTGTTTCGGTAAATATCCTGTCGGCAGAGAATATAATAAAGAATAGGATGACGGAGAGTGATGAGAACGTTTGTAGAAATGCTTCTATAAGGCATTCTATTGTTTCAGAGGAGGAAAGTGCGGCGGCTTTTATACGTGTTATGGCGCAATTAAAGGTGCAGGTTGGTGTTGAGGCTTATACCAGTTGGTTTGGACGTGTAAAGCTTGCTGAATATAGCCATACTCTTGTAAAGCTTTCTGTTCCTACGGCTTTTTTACGTTCATGGATTAATAATCACTATGGTTCTCTTTTGACTCATTTATGGAAACAAGAGAATTCAGCAATTCTTCGTGTTGAAGTTATTGTCCGTGGTATGGAACGTGTTTCAAGAGATGTCGTTTGTAAAAGAAGTGTTCCTTCTGTTGTGCTAGAGGAGCAGGCGACTTCATCTTTTGTTGAAAGTTGCGCAGAGCATTCAGTTAAGAGTTCTCAAACGGGAGTTTTTGGATCTCCACTTGATTCTCGCTATACTTTTGAAAGTTTTGTTGAGGGGGCTTCTAATCGTGTTGCTTTAGCAGCTGCGCGTTCCATTGCGGAGGGGCATAAAAGTGCTTTGCGTTTTAATCCTCTTTTTATTCACGCATCTGTTGGTTTAGGAAAAACACATTTACTTCAAGCTATTGCTGCTTCTGCATTAAAGCGTTTAACGTCTGCGCGCGTTATTTATTTAACTGCTGAATATTTTATGTGGCGTTTTGCAACAGCTATTCGTGATAATGATGCTCTTTCTTTTAAAGAACAGCTTCGTGATATCGACCTTTTGATTATTGATGATATGCAGTTTTTACAGGGTAAGTCGATACAACACGAGTTTTGCCATTTGCTTAATATGTTGCTTGATAGTGCAAAACAGGTTGTTGTCGCTGCAGATCGTCCACCAGCAGAATTAGAATCGCTTGATCTTCGCGTTCGCTCTCGTCTTCAGGGAGGGGTAGCTCTTGAAATTGAAGCACCAGATTATGAAATGCGTTTGCAAATGTTGCGTCAGCGGTTGAAGATGGCGCAACAAGATGATGGTATGGTATCAATTTCTGATGATATCTTGGAATATATTGCGAAAACGGTTTTAGGGTCGGGGCGTGATATTGAAGGTGCATTTAATCAGCTCTTGTTTCGTCAATCTTTTGAGTCTGATTTATCTTTAGAACGGATTGATGAGTTATTAGGTCATTTGACACGTTCTGGTGAACCTAAGCGCATTCGGATTGAAGAAATTCAGCGTACGGTAGCACGCCATTATAATGTTTCTAAACAGGATTTGTTATCTAATCGTCGTACACGTACGGTTGTGAAGCCACGGCAAGTTGCGATGTATTTAGCAAAAGTATTAACTCCTCGCTCGTTGCCAGAAATTGGACGCCGTTTTGGTGGGCGTGATCATACAACAGTCTTACACGCTGTGCGTAAAATTGAAGATTTGGTTTGTGGTGATCAGACCTTGGCTAAGGAACTTGAATTGCTTAAGCGGTTGATTGGAGAACAGGCTGTATAGTGTTTATCGTTTTTTCTTTGGAGAAACTTTAAAGAATTTAATGAAAAGATTTATTTTTTCCTATGCAGGAGTGACTTGCCATTTTAAGAGAGGTTTAATAAACTCTAGCAGGCGATTCTTTAAAGAGAGTCTATTCTTTAATTTTAAAGAATTCTTATAGTTTTTAGTAAATCATACGGGGCTTTTATGCGTATTACAGTTGATCGCAGTCAATTTCTCAAGTCTCTTGGTCGGGTTCACCGTGTGGTAGAGCGCCGTAATACTGTTCCTATTTTATCGAATGTGCTTATTAATGCAGAAAATGATTGTGTGCAGTTAAAAGCAACAGACCTTGATTTAGAGGTTACGGAATCTTTTACAGTTAATGTTAAACAAGCTGGAGCAACAACTGTTCCAGCACATTTGCTCTATGATATCATTCGTAAACTTCCTGATAGCAATGAAGTTGTATTATCCGTTGATGAGAATCAAGCAGGTACAATGTCCGTTGTTTCGGGTTGTGCACATTTTCAGCTTCAATGTCTTCCGAAGGCAGATTTTCCAGAGTCACTTCCTGGACAGTTTGGTTATCGTTTTTCTCTATCGGCATCAAGCTTAAAACATTTATTTGATTGTACGCAATTTGCTATTTCTAATGAAGAAACCCGTTATTATCTGAATGGTATTTATTTCCATGTTATTAATGATGGTGTTTTGAAATTGCGTTTGGTTGCAACTGATGGTCATCGTTTGGCACAAGTTGAGATGGAAGCTCCTTCAGGAGTTGAGGGAATGCCTGGTGTTATTGTTCCTCGTAAAGCTGTAGGAGAATTGCAAAAACTTCTTTCAGAAGAAAATGATAGCGATGTATGTATAGAGCTTTCAGAGACAAAGATTCGTTTTTCTATAGGCTCTGTGATTTTTACATCAAAATTAATTGATGGAACATTTCCAGATTATCAACGTGTCATTCCTCTTGGAAATGATAAAGAATTGATTGTTAATAGGCAGGACTTTTCTTCTGCAGTTGATCGTGTTTCAACAATTTCAAGTGATCGGGGGCGTGCAGTTAAATTAACGATTGAGCATGGACAGTTAAGGCTTGTTGTTAATAGCCCAGATTCAGGCAGTGCAGAAGATCAATTATCAGTAACTTATGCATCTGAACCGCTTGAGATAGGGTTTAATTCACGTTATCTTTTGGATATTGCTGGGCAGCTTTCAAGCGATGAGATGGTTTTTATGTTGGCTGAGGTTGGAGCACCTGCTCTAATTCGTGATAAAGATGATGCGGATGTGCTCTATGTACTGATGCCTATTCGCGTTTAGGGGCAATTGTTTTGCAATGCATGGCCAGTCATGTGCACAAAGTGGCAGTAAGGCAGCTGCAGCTTTTACGTTATCGCAATTATTCTTTTTTCAATATTCATTTTTCTGGTCAGCATGTGGTTTTTACTGGCCATAATGGTGCTGGTAAGACGAATCTTTTAGAGGCGTTATCTTTTCTTTCTCCTGGTCGTGGTTTGCGGCGTGCTGTTTATTCCGACGTTAGCTTTGTAGATGGTGGCGGTGGAGGATTTGTTGTATTTGCGCGTCTTGAATGCGCTCTTTATGGTGAAGTAAAGATAGGTACAGCTTTCGAGGTTAGCGATAACAGTCGAAAGGTCCATATTAATGGTGTGAATGAGTCGAGCGATTGCCTAACAGATTATTGTCATATTAGTGTCCTAACACCATCTATGGATGGTCTTTTTACAGGTCCTTCACTTGAGCGCCGTAGTTTTTTGGATCGTATGGTTTTGGCGATTGATCCCTTGCATAGGCGCCGCGTAGCCGATTATGATAGAGCTATGCGCGCACGTAATCGTTTGTTTTTAGACGGAAATGAAGATTGCGCTTGGTTTGATGCTTTAGAAAAGCAGATGGCAGAATTAGCGACAGCTATTTCTGCTGCGCGTGTTGATGCTATTCGTCTTTTAAATGACATGTTTACACAAATGCCATCACAGATACCTTTTCCACGAGCTTTTTTGCAAATTGATGGTTTTTTGGAAACAGCTCTTAGTGAAACATCAGCAACTGAAGTTGAAGAGAAATTTTATGATCGATTACGGCATAATCGCGCAATGGATCGTGCTGCTGGTCGGACGTTAGAAGGACCACATCGTGCAGATTTGCAGGTTTTTTATGCTGATAAAAATATGGGAGCTGCATCTTGTTCAACAGGTGAACAAAAAGCGCTGTTGACAGGTTTAGTTTTGTGTCATGCACGTCTAACAGGTATGATATCGGAAAGAGCCCCCATTCTTCTTCTTGATGAAATGGCTGCCCATCTTGATTCGCATCGACGTGCTGCTTTATTTGATATTCTTGATGATTTAGCTGTACAAACATTTATGACAGGAACAGACCGTCTTTTATTTGATGACTTAAAAGGACGCGCAGAATTCTTTGAGATTAAGGATGGAGCTTTATTGTCGTAAAAACATGCTAAATATTTTTTAAATAAATGATAGGTCTGAAAGAAAAGGCTTGCTATGTCTGAGATAATAACGATTTTAAATGGTCCTAATTTAAATTTTCTAGGTCAACGTGAGCCAGAAATTTATGGAACTGAAACTTTAGAAGATATTGAAAAAAGATGCAGAGAATGGGCAAAAAAAAATAATATTATCATAAATTTTTATCAAAGTAACTGTGAAGGGCAATTAGTAGCATGGATACAAGAAGCAATAGAGACAAGTTCTGGGTTGATCATTAACCCAGCGGCTTACAGTCATACATCTGTTGCACTTCTTGATGCCCTAAAAATGTTTTCAGGGCCGAAAGTAGAAGTTCATTTATCTCACATTTATCAGCGTGAAGCTTTTCGCCACCATTCTTATACATCTGCAGCTGTAGATGCTATCATAACCGGGTGTGGTGGTGAAGGATATTGGTTTGCACTTGAATATATTGCAAAACAATTAAATTGTGATAGATAAAGAGTAAGCGTTTGATAAGAGTAATATAGGCATTGAATTCACTTGATAATTATTTTCAAATCTGTACAATGTGAGGTATATATTTATGACAATTTTTGGTGCATATGACGGGGGTAAATAAAGATGAAAAACTTTATTAGACAATTAGAAATGCTTGTGACTTTAGGGGGAGCACTGCTTTTGTCTGGTTGTAAAATGGATGTCCTTCAGCCGTCAGGTTATGTCGCACGTCAACAGCTCATTTTGATTGTTGCTTGTGTGGTTGTTATGCTTTGCGTTGTCATTCCAGTTATGGTGAGTGTGGTATTTTTAGCGATAAAATATCGCGCATCGAATACGAAAGCGAACTATTCTCCTGATTGGGCGCATTCAAATAAAATTGAAGCAGTAATGTGGGGTATTCCAATTGTAATCGTAATGGTTTTAGGTTCATTAACAGCTTATTATACCTATAAGCTTGAGCCTACACATCCTCTTCCAGTAGAGGTTGTGGGGGAAGGAGAGCCATTGCAGATTGATGCTGTAGCTCTTGATTGGAAATGGGTTTTTATTTATCCTCAATATGGTGTTGCATCGATCAATGAAATTTACGCACCTAAAGGACGTCAAGTTTTATTGCAATTGACGTCAGAAAATTCTGTCAATGCCTTTTGGGTTCCTAAATTGGGTACAGTTCTTTATGCTATGCCGCAGATGAATGCTAAGTTGCATTTGGTCGCTGAAGAACAGGGAGTATTCAAAGGAACCTCGGCAAATTACAGCGGTGATGGTTTTTCAGGGATGCGGTTTAAGTGGCATTCTGTGTCTTCGCAGGATTTTGAGGATTGGATTGTGAAAGCTCGGGCTAATGGTCGAGTTCTTGATCGTACATCTTATCGTCAACTTTCTATTGCGCCTCGTATGGGTGATATTGCTGCGAAGGAAAAAGATGCTGAAGTTCGTTATTTTGCGCCTGTTGAGAAGCGGCTTTACTATCGTATTGTTAATCGGTGTGTCGACGAAAATACGGTATGTAATGAAGATTTAATGAAGCGTGCTGCTGCTCAGACACTGTGGGGTGCACTGTGTTCAGTATTTGATCCTGATGTTATTTAAAAAGGGTCAGTAAAGAAAGAGCCCTTTTAAAATAAGGTTTCTTTTAAACTTGAATTTCATTTAAAATGGGTTAAGAAATGTTTGGAAGACTTACAGATCCTACGGCAGGTGCTTTTCATGCACTTGCACATGAACCGATCGTTTTATATACGTGTATTGCGATTGTTTTGGTTGGTTTAATTGCTGTTGTTGCTCTAACAGCACTTGGGTGGTGGGGGATTTTATGGCGAAATTGGATTACAACGGTTGACCATAAACGCATAGGCATTATGTATATCGTGCTTGGCATTATCATGCTTGTTCGTGGTTTTGCGGATGCGATTATGATGCGGACCCATCAAGCTTTTGCTCTTGGGAGTGAGACAGCAGGTTATTTGCCCCCTGACCATTTTGATCAAATTTTTTCGGCGCATGGCACGATCATGATTTTTTTCATGGCTACGCCTATTTTATTTGGTCTTTTTAATTATCTTATACCGCTTCAAATTGGTGCGCGTGATGTTGCTTTTCCCTTTGCAAATAATCTAGGTTTTTGGATTACGGCTGCAGGGGCAATATTGATTAACATATCCCTAGGTGTTGGGAATTTTGGTCGTGGTGGTTGGTTGATGTATCCACCTTTTTCAGAATTGCAAACGAGTCCAGATACAGGGGTGGATTATTATTTATGGTCGCTTCAACTTTCTGGTATAGCAACAACAATGGGGGCGGTCAATTTCGTTGCGACTTTGATTAAGATGCGCGCTCCTGGGATGACGATGATGAGAATGCCTATTTTTTGTTGGAGCGCTTTTGTTAGCAATGTCCTTATTTTAGTTATTTACCCTGTTTTAACTGTAGCATTTGCACTCTTGGCATGCGATCGTTATTTGGGCATGAATTTCTTTTCTAATGTTGGTGGCGGAAATCCGATGGTATGGATTAACTATGTTTGGGTTTTTGGTCATCCTGAGGTTTATGTTTTGGTTGTTCCTGCTTTTGGAATTGTTTCCGAGGTTGTATCAACTTTTTCTTCAAAACGCCTCTTTGGTTATACTTCCATGATATGGGCTATGGTGGTTATTTTGATTCTTTCGCTTCTTGTTTGGGGACATCATTTCTTTACAATGGGTGGCGGTGAAGTTGTAAATACCTTCTTTAGTATTGCGACGATGATCATCGCAGTTCCAACAGGTGTAAAAGTCTTTAATTGGCTGCTTACGATGTATAAAGGTCGGATTCGCTTTGAGCCTCCGATGCTTTGGTGCATGGGAATGATCTTTACGTTTGTTGGTGGTGGATTAACCGGTGTTTTATTATCTATTGTCCCTGCTGATTGGCAGTTTCATAATTCGCTCTTTTTGATAGCACATTTCCATCATACAATTATTGGAGGTGTTGTTTTTGCTTATTTAGCCGGGCTTGCTTTTTGGTTTCCAAAAGCTTTTGGTTATAAACCAAATCGCATGCTAGGTATCGCATCTTTCTGGTGTTGGTTTATTGGTTTTTACCTTGCCTTTTTCCCCGTTTATGCGCTTGGTTTAATGGGTGCGACACGTCGTCTTCAGCATTACATGGAACCTAGTTGGCAGCCGATGTTTATTATTGCTGCTCTAGGTGCTTTTATTATCTTACTTGGTATCCTTTGTTTTGTGTTACAGGTTGTTTTGGCAATTTGGTACGGTATTAAGCATAAAGGTCACTTACCGGTAACGTTAAATGATTCTTGGGGTGATGCACGTACACTTGAATGGTTTACCTCTTCACCGCCTCCTTCCTATAATTTTGCTCTTCTTCCAAAGATACAGTCTGATGATGCTTATTGGAATATGAAGAAAAGTGGTTATCAACGCCCGACAAGTGGATTTACAAAAATTCATATGCCATCGAATACATCGGCTGGGATTATTGCTGGCTTCTTCTCATTAGTTGTTGGTTTTGCGCTTGTTTGGCATATTTGGTGGCTTGTTGCGGTCGGACTGGTTGGTTTTATTGCAACGCTTGTGTGTCATTCATTAACAGGTGATCACCATGGTTATTATATTCCAGCTGAAGAAGTGCAAAAAACTGAAGATGCTTTTACAGCTGTTCTTAAAGAACAAGGAGTGACAGTATGAGTGCTGTAACAATGAATAATGCGAGTACTGTAGATGAACTTCACCACGATAGTAACTCGGTAATGACGTTTGGTTTTTGGGTCTATATTCTTTCAGACTTAATCCTGTTTTCGACACTTTTTTCAAGTTTTGCTGTCTTTTCTGCTTCTTATGGTGGTGGTAAAGCAGGCAATGAGTTTATTGATTTAAAGTTTGTTTTGATTGAGACCGCTTTTTTATTGTTTTCATCCGTCACTTATGGCTTTGCAATGGTACAAGCACATAAAAACAACATCGGTGGTGTGCGTTTATGGATGGCTATAACCTTTGTATTTGGGTGTTGTTTTATTGGTATGGAACTTTACGAATTCCATGAGCTTTTGAGTGAGGTATTTTATTACGATCCAAATGCTTATGCGGGTATTGAACCTTCAACAGGTTTGCAACTTTTTGGACGGGAGATACTTTCTGCTTATTGGTCGGCATTTTTTGCTTTGGTTGGTACTCATGGACTTCACGTAAGTGTTGGTCTTCTTTGGATGGTCGTGATGTTTTTTCATCTTCGTCGTCATGGTTTGGATCAGAATAATAAAACACGTTTGGCATGCCTTTCCATTTTTTGGCATTTACTTGATATTGTATGGGTTGGTGTTTTCACCATGGTTTATCTATTAGGAGCGTTGTGATGAGCATGCAAAATGAAACACATGGTCCCAGTACTGGTTCCTATTTGGTCGGTTTTATTCTGGCTGTATTTTTCACTTTGGGTTCTTTTATTCCTGTGATGTATGGAATGATGGAAAGTTGGGCAATTAGTACAAAGGTCGCGTATCTTATTGGAATGGCAATTATTCAGATTATAGTACAAATTGTTTTCTTTTTACACTTGAACTCTGGTCCAGATGCCAAGTGGAATTTAAGCGCTTTATGGTTTGCTGCTATTTGCGTTTTTGTTATTATTGGGGGAACTTGGTGGGCTATTTCCCATTTGAATTATAATATGATGGGTGGTTCAGGACGTGTTGTTGAACCTGAAATATCAGGTGTAGATGATTCTTCAGTATCTGATCAGTTATCAAACAAAGATGTATCCGTAAGAAAACAGCCAGAAAAAATACAGGGCTCAGAAGTTTCGATTGAGCAAGGTGCAAGTACGCAAACTCCTGTAGATCAAGTTCCTGGTTCAGAAATGCCCATGGGGCAGGGTCTAGGTACGCAAACTCCTGTAGATCAAGCACCTGATTCAGAAATGCCTATGGGGCAGGATCTAAGTACGCAAACTCCTGTAGATCAAGCACCTGGTTCAGAAATGCCTATGAGGCAGGGTCTAAGTACGCAAACTCCTGTAGATCAAGTTCCTGGTTCAGAAATGCCCATGGGGCAGGATCTAAATACGCAAACTCCTGTAGAGTAGTTGTTAGAAATATCTATAGAGCTGATGCGGCATGTATCAGCTCGTAGAAGGAATTCGTAGGATATAAAGAAGGGGATAAGTACAAGATATCAGTGGAATGAGTATCATTATTTTGAATACACTTTTAATTTAAAAGAGAAATTCCAAGGGGTATTTAGTCAAGCTTTAATTTTGAGATAAATAGCTATTTGTAGAATATACACAAAGTGATATTTGTAAAATTTACTACAAAGAAAGAGAATGTGAGAAACAAGTTTTTATGTTGTATAAGATAAAAAAAGCTACGAAGCAGTAATGTTTTTAGGTTTACAGAATTTATATTAAAGATAGCATTAAAGTTATTTATAATAATAATATGCAATTGAAATCAAAAATTTAGAAAATAATCAGAAAACTTAATGAAACCCGTTGTAATGACAGTTATTGGTGCTGGTTCTTTTGGTACTGCATTAGCGATAGCTCTTGCCCGTAATGGTCATAATGTTTTACTTTGGGGATATAGTCCTCAACATATCAAAGAATTACAGGAACAACGCTGTAATCAAGTATATTTACCCGATATTCGATTTCCTGAAAATTTATTACTTGAAGCTTCGCTTGAAACTGCAATAATGGCAAGTCACAATATATTAATCGCTGTTCCAAGCCATGTATTTCATCAAGTTTTGTATAATATTCAGCCTTATTTAGATCAGCATTCACGCGTTATTTGGGCTACAAAAGGTTTAGAACATGGTACTGGACGTTTCTTACAAGAGGTTGCTCGTGAGATTTTAGGTGAAAAAATTCCTTTAGCTGTTTTTTCTGGACCAACTTTTGCTCAAGAACTCGCTATTGGATGGCCTACTGCAATGACGATAGCAGCTTCTGATGTTGAGTTTGGTAAAGAATTGCAGCAACTTTTTCATTGTGACAAAAGTTTTAGAGTTTATAAAAGTTCAGATATGATTGGCGTTCAATTAGGGGGAGCAGTCAAAAATGTTATTGCTATTGGTGCAGGAATATCAGATGGCATAGGTTTTGGGGCAAATGCACGAATAGCTCTTATCACACGAGGACTAGCTGAAATCAGTCGTTTAGGAGGAGCTATGGGTGCTGAGCATTCCACATTTATGGGAATGACAGGCTTAGGTGATCTGGTTTTGACATGTACTGATGATCAGTCGCGTAATCGCCGTTTTGGAATACTTCTTGGTAAAGGAATAGACATAAAAGAAGCGGAAAAACAAATTGGTCAGGTTGTGGAAGGGTACTTAAATACTAGGGAAGTACATACGTTGGCGCAGCGTATTGGGGTAGAAATGCCCATTGTAGAACAAATTTATCAAATTCTCTATTGTGGTAAAAACATAACTGAAGCGGCAAACACACTGCTAAGCCGCGCCCTCAAGGACGAAATAAACTGATATTTTGTTTTTTTAAAAATAATTCCAATCGTAAAAAATAGAAATATGTTATGAAGCATATAAAATAGATTGTATTGATGGTTGTATAAGGCAATCATATTCCAGCAAATTATAGATTCAGACCATTCGATTTTTTATAAAATATGGCTGAAATATAAAAGTTTTGGCTTTTGTCGAAGAGCTATCTCTTTGAAAATAGATTATCATTTCCACTTATGCATGTTTATGTAATGTAATGAACAAGATATTTTGATTATCTCTTAAATTCATCTCACAATGATATTTGCAAACAGAATAATACAAGACTTATTAGGTAGAAGTATCTTATTTATGTAACGTATAAGCTAAGAATATCGGGGCAGGGATATTGTGTATTCTCTGTTTTTGTAATTCTTTAAAACAAGAAGACAATCTAATTTGGGAAGAAGATGAAATTGTAAAGATGAAAACCAATTCTCATCTTTACAATTATTTTTAAATTCAGTTTTACGCTATCGAAAGCAATATCTTTTAAATAATGGAGATTATCTCACACCTTTATTTTTTCATTTTCTAATGAAAGCATTTCTTTGATGTGTCAGGTAAAATAGAACGCCCAAAAAAACCGATTGTTGTTGTATATTCACGCGTTTATTTTAAAGAGACCTCTCTTAAAACCCCAAAGCCCAATTCGTGACGGGGACCGTGAATAGTATAGCGATAAAGCCATTGTGCGCATTCCTATCTTTACGTTTATGAAGGAAGGAAGCTGAGCATCATTACCCCCCTCGATGTTGAGACAGTTCTTGGCAATTGAAGTTGTTCAGTAGAGATATTTACGCCTTTTATTTTCTCACATGTCAATTCTGTTTTTTATATGCAAGAAATGATTTTTGGAATTACAACTTTAAAAGTCTAAGATTGAAAAAGTGTTATTGTACTTGTTTGTGGCTGTCATCTAAACTGAAAAATAATGTGATTATAAAGATAACAAATTGATTTATATGAATAATTCATTTTATTTTGTATTGAGTTAATTAAAAAATATGTGTTTCCTTGTCACAAGCGGGTTAGTATGTGGATAAAAATTATTAAAAATACTTCTAATGAATCATCTCAAGTGTCAAGGGTTGTTTTAACATTAGAACATGGCAAGTAAAATGACGGTGTCGGTTTGTCATCTGTATAAACATTAAAATGGTGGTAAAAAAGGATTTTATGTACTTCACAGGGGTTTTTATACGTTCTACAGGTATCATTGTGAAATGAAATGGCGTGCATTGAGAGATATCTTTAAAAAAATGCATGAAGGAGCAACAACTGTAGTGTTTTTGGGCGTTCTCTTTTATCTGATACATTAGAGAAATGCTTTCATTAAAGAATAATAGTAAGATGAACGATTGATTTCTTTACGCCTTCATATTTCTTCCTAAATTAGATTGCATGTACGTTTCAAGAATAAATCAAACGGTAGGCAATATTTTCCTCAATCTGGTATACAAAAGCTGAAGCTAGGAATTTTAATAATTCTCTAATCTCTGTTTCAAACTGGGTGGCATGAGGGCTGGATATTGATTTATAAGCAAGGGCAAAAGCATATGCTTTAGTAAGGTAAATAACGTCATAAAATACAATATTTATCAACCATGGATTGAAGAAATATCCTAGCTTTTTATAAAATACTTTGCAAAACAAGGCATCGTACATTTTGTTTTGTATTCACTTATTCTTACAAATATTTGCACACATGCCTTACGTCATATTATTAGTAAGTCAATACACTGTTATATAGCTGAGAAAGTTTCAATACCCAACTAAAGCACTATACACATGATTTATTTTACTTTTTAGTGCAATGAAATAAAATTTATCCTTCTTGGGAATCGTCACTTTTTTTTAGTTCTTCAAGTATTGGCATAGACATGATGTTATAGCCTGAATCAACATAATGGATTTCACCTGTAACACCTGATGATAAGTCAGAGAGTAGATAAAGAGCAGATTTTCCAATTTCATGAATATTTACGGTACGCCGTAATGGGGCATTACGGCGTTGATGTGAAAATATTGCCCGTGCAGCTGCAATGCCATTACCTGCTAAAGTTCTAACAGGACCAGCGGAAATCGCATTGACACGGATATTTTGAGGACCAAAGTCCGCTGCTAAATAACGGACCATAGCTTCTAAAGCTGCTTTAGCAACACCCATGATGTTATAATTAGGCACAACTTGCTGTGAAGCACCATAGGTAAGAGTTAAAAGTGTTCCTCCATTGGGCATAAGCTTACCCGCACGCTGGGCAATTTCAGTAAAGGAATAAGCTGAAATAACCATCGTACGTTGAAAGTTTTCACGTGTTGTAACATCAACGTAACGCCCTTTTAGCTGATTTTTATCTGAAAAACCAATGGCATGGACAATAAAATCAATAGTTTTCCATTCTTTTTCAAGTTGCTCAAAGACGTACTCAATATTTTCACTTTTTTCAACATCGCACTCTAGCACTAATTTGCAGCCAAGTTTATCTGCTAGAGGCTGAACACGTTTTCCAAAAGCATTTCCTTGATAAGTCAATGCTAATTCAGCTCCTGCTTGTGCAAGCTGACAGGCAATGCCCCAAGCAATTGAATGGTCATTCGCAATTCCCATAATAAGGCCACGTTTGCCCTCCATCAAACCTTTCATATTATTCTCCGTAAGACCGTGCTTTTTTCAATTACTAAGAACTTTTGTTTATTCATAGCGTTGGAAAACAAGCGTTGCATTGGTACCGCCAAAGCCAAAAGTATTTGACAACACGGTATTAAGTTGTTGATGATCGCGGCGTTTACGAACAATTGGCATATCGGCAAAAGCTGGATCAAGTTCTTCAATATGAGCACTTTCACAAATAAAATTATGATTCATCATTAACAATGTATAGATTGCTTCTTGAACACCAGCTGCACCCAAGGAATGTCCTGTTAGAGATTTGGTAGCGGAAATGGGGGGGCATTGATCACCTGCTCCGAAGATACGACGGATAGCTTCTATTTCAGGGGGATCACCAACAGGAGTTGCTGTCGCATGGGGATTGATATAATCAATTTTATTATTGACTGTTACAAGGGCCATGCGCATGCACCGTTCCGCTCCCTCTCCTGATGGGGCAACCATATCATGCCCATCGGATGTCGCACCGTATCCAACGATTTCTCCGTAGATTTTTGCACCACGTGCTTTAGCAAGTTCTAAATCTTCAAGGACTAAAACGCCAGCCCCTCCAGCAATGACAAAACCATCACGATTAACATCATAAGCACGTGAAGCTTTGTGAGGGATGTCATTATATCTGCTGGACATAGCACCCATAGCATCGAATAAAACAGATAGTGTCCAATCCAAATCTTCGCAGCCACCCGCAAAGACGCGTTTCTGCTTACCATATTGAATCATCTCGTAAGCATTACCAATACAATGATTTGAGGTAGCACAAGCTGAAGAGATTGAATAATTGATCCCCTTTATTTTAAAGAAAGTTGCTAATGTTGCAGATGCTGTAGAACTCATCGCTTTAGGGACAACAAAAGGTCCAACACGTTTTGGACCTTTTTGGCGTGTAATATCAGCAGCTTCTACGATTGAATGTGTTGAAGCACCTCCAGAACCCATAATAATACCCGTGTGTTCATTCGATACTTCATGCGGTTCTAGACCCGCATCAGCAATTGCCTGATCCATGGCGATATGATTCCATGCTGTTCCACGCCCATGAAAACGTAGAGCACGTCGATCTACGAGTTCTTCTATATTAATATCGGGTTTACCGTAAACTCTGCTACGAAAGCCTAATTCGGCATATTGAGGTGCGTAAGAAATTCCGGATTTTGCTTCACGTAAACTGGTTAAAACAGCTCCAGGGTTATTTCCAATCGCGGAGACAATTCCCATACCGGTTACAACAACTCGACGCATTCATACCTCCTCGTTCCATACAGAATAGTGAAAAGTTCTTTCTAATGGAAATAACGTTTAATCTTCTTTGAATAAAGCAACGCGTAAATCATTCGCCTTATAAATAGTCTCTCCATCTGCTTTTAGCCACCCATCAGCTATTCCTAAGACTAAATTTCCACGTCGAATACGCTTAAAATCTATTTCATATTCAAGAATTTTGGTTTGTGGAGTTACCATCCCTGATAACTTTACTTCACCTGTTGATATCGCTCTTCCTTTTCCTGGTTCGCCTAGCCAACCAAGAAAAAAACCTGTTAATTGCCACATACCATCCAGTCCGAGACATCCTGGCATGACGGGATCGCCTATAAAGTGACAATTAAAGAACCACATGTCAGGTGTAATGTCAAATTCGGCGCGAACCATCCCTTTATCGTATTTACCATCAGTTTCACTAATTTGAGTGATTCGATGAATCATCAACATTGGCGGTGCTGGCAATTGCGCATTACCTCTACCAAACATTTCGCCGCGAGCGCAGCTTAGAAGCTCTTCATAAGTGTAGCGAGACTTTTGTTCAGCCATTGTTACTCCATTTATTTGCATATATCTTTATTTCTGCGCTTTTCCCAACCTACTTTTAGAGCAAATTTTAAAGAGAGGGAAATGATTTTATATCATTTTTAATGACAAAAGCCTTTTTTTATGTATTCTACATAGGTAATTATTTAAAAATGGAATACAAGATTACACCATACTATTCCCATTTTTTTTGTATTTTGATCTTATTTAGCAGGAATATATTTGGGTTTGTAATATGTCAGTGAGTGCAGACAATTTAGATATAAATGAAGAGCAACAGTTCACAAAAGAGTGTGAAAAAATTGTGCAATATTATTCCATTTCTATGTTAGAAAAACGTTTGCGTCAAAATGGTCTGCGTCCAACACGTCAGCGGGTGGAACTTGCGCATATGATTTTTTCCCAAGGAAATCGTCATATTACTGCTGAAGAGCTCTATGAGGAAGCTGTGAGGGCAAGTGTACCTGTATCTTTAGCAACGGTTTATAATACGCTTCATCAATTTACGGAAGCGGGATTATTACGGATCATTGCCGTAGAAGGCTCAAAAACTTGGTTTGATACCAATACCTCTGATCACTACCATTTTTATATAGAAGGCGAAAATCGTATTCTTGATATTCCTTACAATTTGGAAGAAGCTCCCATTATTAGAAATTTGCCTAAGCCACCAGAAGGTATGGAAATTTCACATGTTGATTTGATCGTGCGATTGAAACCAAAAAATCAATCTTGTGATAGGCAGTGAAGATATTCAATGAGGAATAAAAATTAAATTTAATGAATTTGAGCGTTCACCAACCTTTTACTTTTTCATCAGGATAGATTCCCCATAACTGGGGTTGCTGAAGCCATCCGCGCGTATTATTAATGTTTAGTTCGCACCATTGTCCATCACATTGGCGGATGTTACCAATGACGTTAGGTTCTACTTCCGCCACAAGTTCTGCGTTGTCGGTGGGGTTTTTTCGTAGCATCAGCCTTTTTGTTTTATCTTTTTGCCATGGAATAGTTATAGCGGTTCGCTTTCCCGATAAAAGCGATTGATACACCCATCCCTCATCGCCTTCTGCATCACGAATTTTGCGCCATTGATCATATTCTTGAATGATTTCAATAGGTAATCCCTTCTTTTTGTAGGTAAAAATGATAGAATAGTTGCTTCCTGGTCCGACGCGTACATTAACGCTGGTGGGTTTAATCGAAGCAAATCGCGGAAGGGGTAAACCACTGGGCCCTAAATTTTGATTAAATGTTTGTGCATGCAACAAATGAGGTGCCCCCAATACAATGACTGCTGCTATTAAGATACATGATGCGAGTATTGAAACGCGAAACCAACGAGAATTTTGCACACCGAACTCCTTTATTTCGTCATATATTGGAAATTTAAAATCTGAAAGATAAGACTGGAAACTGATAAAAAGTATGACACACTGCTCGTTAAAGAGATCTAAACGATGAGCAAATTGCTACAAAAATATCAAAATAAGGAAAACAAAAGTTTGTATTTCTTAGTGCTTATTTTGTTTATGAGGGGATAGATATAAATAAACATTGGATTTTTATGTAGCTGTACGCGTGATAAAACAGTAAAGCATACTGGAGTCGTAGCAGTTTTTGTACAGGAAATTAGGGCTAACGTATTGCATCTCTTTTCTAGGTTTGTTTCTCGAAGTAAAAGTACATGTATGCATATTATGAACAAAGCTGTTCAGTAAAAGGGGTATCGTGTGGCATGAAAAAAGTTTTGAATGGACAAAATAATACGATAAATAAAATATTTAAGCATAAAAATATGAGCAACATTATAGAGTAGATTGATATGTGAAGGGCTAATTTTAACAGGACACTTTTTCGTGATAATCCATTTTATAAAATTTGCTATACCATAATCTTATACCATGATAATGCTTATCTGTATGGTAGATAAGGTGGCTCCATCGTTCTATTTATCAGCTTTTAATGCTATGCAGTTCCTATTATTTAGGGTGTTCATAAGAAGCATTTTTGTTTTGCAATCTAACCTAGGATGTTCGAAAGATGTAGAATGTTTAATGACAAAAAAGAAAATCATCATGAAATTGGTACATAAAAAACAGTGAGTTAAGAGATATCCAGAAGGAGAAGAATTATAGCAAAAAGTGATAACGAAACACCCTGCACTCCATTCACATAGGAACAAGTCACTTAAATATCTAAAGTGTAGTTTGTTATCTGTTTTTGAAATATAAGAGTGAAATAAAAACCACCTCTATGATAGAAACCTTATTATTTTCAAATAACTAACATATTAGACAACATTGCACACGAAAAAATACACACAAGCAATTTATTAAAACCGCTTATGAAAATAAAACCTTCTCGTAGCTTATTATCTATTGCTTATGCAATTATATAATATCATAAAGTATATTACTTCGCCGCAACAGTTCGTCCGTTACTAACAAAACCTTCTCTTTGCGCACGCTTACGAGCAAGCTTACGTGTACGACGAATAGCCTCAGCCTTTTCACGAGCACGCTTCTCAGATGGCTTCTCATAATAACTACGCATTTTCATTTCACGGAAGATACCTTCACGCTGCATCTTTTTTTTCAACGCGCGGAGCGCTTGGTCAACATTATTATCACGAACGAGTACTTGCACTATCTATCCTGCTTTTTTCAGTGTCATAAATGATAGGAAAAACCTACGTCCTTTTAAAGGCATATCCAAAAGGACAAGCACCTATATCATATAAAGAAGGCATTTGTCTATATAGCTTTTTAAAATTCTATTCTTTTTGCAATAAAACGCTTTTTATAATGAATGATAGAATTTACGGTTATAAATTTATGAAAGTCCTTGTATTTGATCATTTTCGTCAAGATGAATTTTTTCAGCTGTGGGATAATGGGGTAATCCCGGCATGGTCATAACATCTCCACAAATGACAACAATAAAGCCGGCTCCCGCACAGAGACGAACTTCTCGTACGGGAATTTCAAAATCAACAGGAGCTCCATATTGCTTGGGATCAGAGGAAAAAGAATAAGGTGTTTTTGCCATACAAATAGGGTAGTCCCCAAAACCTTCTTTTTCCCAAGATTCAAGTTGTTTGAGAATAGGGGTTGGGATGATGGCGCCACGTCCACCATATAGTTTTGTTATAATACAATTAATTTTTTGAACGAGTGGAATATTATCTTGATATAAAACTTTAAAATGAGAATGTGTTTCTTCAATCAAGGTAACGAGTTCTTGTGCAAGTTCTATAGCGCCTTTTCCACCTTGTTCCCAATGCTTACAGATAATAGCTTTGTGTCCAGTTGTTGCAACTATTTTTTGTAATGTTTTTATTTCAGCATCGCTATCGCTGTCAAAATGATTGATAGCCACAACACAAGGAATACCGTAGTGCTTCATATTTTTTATGTGTCGTAAAAGATTGGCTGTTCCTTTTTCTAAAGCGGTGATATTGTCTTCTGTCAGGTTATTTTTATCCACACCACCATTCATTTTTAATGCACGAATAGTTGCGACGATCACTGTAGCATTTGGTACAATACCTGCTTGTCTGCATTTGATATTGAAGAACTTTTCTGCTCCAAGATCTGCTCCAAACCCTGCTTCTGTGACAACATAATCAGCAAGTTTTAAAGCAGTTTTTGTTGCTATAACTGAATTGCAACCATGAGCAATGTTGGCAAAAGGTCCTCCATGAACGAGAACAGGATTATTTTCAATTGTCTGTACGAGATTGGGCTGTATAGCATCTTTGAGAAGAACTGCCATTGCACCTTCCGCATTGAGATCAGCAACGGTGATGGGTGTTTTATCATAACGATAAGCAACAATAATTTTTTTGAGTCTTTGTGTAAGATTTTCTAAATTTTCAGAGAGACAAAGAATTGCCATAATTTCTGACGCAACAGTAATATCAAAACCTGTTTGGCGTGGAAAACCATTTGTTATGCCTCCCAATGAAATAACAATATCGCGCAATGCACGGTCATTCATATCAAGAACGCGTTTCCAAACAATGCGACGTGGATCAATGTTTAGAGTATTCCCCCAATAAAGATGATTATCTATCATCGCGGCAAGAAGATTATGAGCAGCTGTAATAGCATGAAAATCACCGGTAAAATGTAAATTAAGGTCATCCATTGGAACGACTTGCGCATAACCACCACCAGCAGCACCACCTTTTACACCAAAACAGGGACCTAAAGATGGTTCTCTCAAGGTAGCTATTGTTTTTTTACCAATAAGATTAAGAGCATCATTTAGTCCAACTGTTGTTGTTGTTTTTCCTTCTCCGGCAGGTGTGGGATTGATGGCTGTGACGAGGATAAGTTTACCATCCGGATTTTTATTAAGCGATTTTATGTATTCAGAAGAAATTTTAGCTTTATCATGGCCATAGGGAATGAGATTTTCATGTGAGATACCAATTTTTTGTGCAATTTCAATAATATGCTGCTTTTTAGCAGTGCGAGCAATTTCAATATCTGTTTTAGGCATGGAAAAATTCTTTAAACTTAGCTTTTATTAGTGTTCAGGATCTGTACCCCATGAATTAATTAGAAAAATTCATAGAGAACAGAAAGTATTAAGATATCATAGAAGTCGATGATAGGCTATGCAAGAGATAATGCTAAAGAAGCACAAGAAGAGTCTTATTGTTTTTTAGGAAAAAGAATCTCTCTGCTTTTAAGCAGTAAAAATACGTTTAATTCAATTAAAAATATTTCGAAAAGAAGCTTTGGTTTGCAATAAAATGCCGATGATATTAATGGATACCATAAATGTTTGATGGTGGTACATCTGAAGTGCCTCTTAAGATGGAACTGCTAGGAATAAAATATTCAGAAACATCCAATTATGGAAAAATTAGAAATCAGCACGTGAAAAATTACCTGACTGATTAGAGAGTATAATCTGGAAGAGACCAATAACAAGCGCATAGATTGAAAAAAGAAAACAACAACACACGCTACTCACGCAATCGCTACGATTATTAGCTAACAAAAGCACCTTGGGGCTGCATTGAAGGACTCATAACATCCTATTCTAGCAAAATAGCTAAAGAAACGACTCACAACAGAATGAAATAACAAAATGCAAAAAAATCAAAGATAGGTAAAAATAAATCACAAAATAAAGAATTTAAAAAGCCTGACTTTATAAGTAAGGTATTATATTGATAGATGGCGCACCCGAAGAGATTCGAACTCCTGACCCCCAGATTCGTAGTCTGGTGCTCTATCCAGCTGAGCTACGGGTGCATACATTTCAATTTTTTACATTATCTAAGACAAAGGGTTCCTAATCGTTTCATTAAAGAAATGCAAGTGAAACTTGAGGCGTCATAAAAAAATCTCTCTTTTTTATGAGATATTTTAAAAAAGGATATAATATATTATGGTTTCAGTTGGTTTTGATATGATCATTTTTGTTGTGACCGTACAAAGCAAAATGAACGATAGTTAACTTGACGTTTTAATCTATGAAAGATAGTCAAGTAGAGATGAGGTGTGTTTTTGCGGTGAGGGGTAAGATATATACACCCGCTGTTTGGTTTTTTTTGTAAAACGCCGATATTACTGTTGAAAACTATTTCAGATGAACATGACACAGCAAGGGTGGATGTATGGCGTTATTAAAAAAGAGCTTCCCATTGGTGTTTTTAATCGTCGTTTTAACGGTTACTTATTGGGCTGGAAAAAAGAGTGTAGAACAACCAATTTCTATGGTGAATAAAACAAGAGTATCATATAAATCTTCAAAGGAAAAAATGGGAAGACCACCGACGAATGTTGTCGTTGATCTTGTAAAAATACAAGATTTTTATGAACAACTTAACGTTCTTGGGAGTGGAAAAGCTCTTGCAGAGGTTGAGCTTACTCCTTTATCCTCAGGTGTCATTGATAAGCTTTTTGTGTCAGCTGGTACAAAAGTACAAGTCGATGATGTGATTGCAAAGCTTGATTCTAAAAAAGAAGAAATAGCGGCTGCAAAAGCAAAAGTACAACGTGATAATAATGCGTTAACGCTTTCGCGCATTCTTAAATTACGCGCTAGCAATACAGCAACGGAAGTTCAAGAAATTACGGCACGCTTAGAGTTGGATAACGCAAATTTAGTTTTGCGTAATGCTGAATTAGATCTCGATCGACGAACAATTCGTGCCCCGATTCCTGGAGTTGTTGGTATTTTGCCCATTGATGTGGGGAATAATGTGACCCTTAATACCGTAATAGGGCGTATTGAGAATAGAGAACGTATTTTGGTCAATATATGGGCCCCTGAGCGATATGTGTCGCGCATCCATAAAGGAGATGAGGTAACGGCAACATTAACTGCGCAGCCAGATAAATCTTTTGTTGGCCATATTTATGCGATTGATAATATTGTTGATCCAGAAAGTCGCACGCTTCATGCTCAGGTTGAAATCAATAATGAAAAAGATACGCTCATGTCTGGGATGTCCTTTTCTGTTGTATTGCAATTTCATGGTGGTTCTTTTCCTGTCGTTAATCCTCTTGCGGTTCAATGGAATAGTAAAGGGTCATTCGTTTGGCGTGTGAGAGAAGGAAAAGTAGAGTCTATTCCCGTATCAATTATTCAGCATAAAGCGGATCAGGTTTTCGTGAAAGCTCCCCTAGAAAAGGGTGATCAAGTTGTCATTCAAGGGGTGCAAATGCTTTATCCAGGAAGTAAAGTAACTATTGATGATCCAAAGTCCCATCAACAGCAATTATCAGCGGTTTATGGAACGGATATACAATGAACCAAGAATTGAGCACAAAACAGCCTATGTCAAAGGTGGAACAAGGTGGTCTCATTGCCTTATTTATTCGCAGACCGGTTTTTACTCTTGTTTTAAATGCTATGATCATCATTGCAGGATTTGCAGCATGGTTGAATGTTGATGTAAGAGAATTACCCGATGTTGATACTCCAGTAACAACGGTTGTGACGATGTTTTCTGGTGCGTCAGCAGAAACCATTGATCGTGAAGTAACAAAAGTTATAGAAGATGCTGTTTCTCGTGTTTCAGGTGTTAAGACGATTTCTTCAACATCGTCTTTTGGACGCTCTCGTGTGCAGATTAATTTTAATGTGGGTGTTGATTTGAATGTAGCGGCATCTGATATTCGTGATGCTCTGTCTCGTATTGCTTATTCTTTACCAAAAGATGCGGATTCGCCTTTGATTATTAAAGCAGATTCGAATGCTGCTGCTATGATGTATTTGGTTGTGACGTCACCAACAATGAGTGTTGATGATTTAACCACGATTGTAAACGATCAGATTGTTGATGCAATTTCTGCTGTTGATGGTGTTGGTGATGTACAGGTTGATAGTGCTCGCACAAAGATTTTTCAGATTGATATAGATCAAGCAAAACTTGCAAGTTATGGATTAACTGTAGCAGATATTTCACGTGTTCTTGCTGATATGACAACGGATGTGCCAGTAGGATCATTACGAAGTTCTAAGCAAACTTTAGTTGTTCGTGCTACTGCACGTTTAACAACACCAGAATCTTTTGAACAAGTTGTTTTAAAACCTCGTGTGCATCTTGGTGATGTTGCGCATGTTACTTTATCGCCCGATATAGAAACGGTTATTCTTCGTATCAATGGAAAGACAGGTATTGGATTAGGTATTGTGCGGAAAGCACAATCCAACACGCTTAATATTTCTCAAGGTGTAAGAGCCGTTGTTGATAATCTCAAAAGTATTGTTCCTTCTTCTGTACATATAGACGTTATTAATGACGATGCAATTTTTATTAAAAGTGCCCTTCATGAGGTTGAGGTTGCGTTGGTCATTGCTATTTTGAGCGTTATTTTAGTCATTTTTCTTTTTCTCAGAGATATTCGTGTAACACTGATACCTGCTTTATCTCTTCCTGTTGCTTTGATTGGTACCATTGCAGCTATTTATCTTGTAGGATTTTCATTGAATATTCTCACATTTTTAGGACTTGTTTTAGCAACAGGGCTTGTCGTGGATGATGCCATTGTTGTTCTGGAAAATATTGTTCGATGGCGCAATATGGGGTTAGGTTCCAGAGCTGCAGCGGTGTTAGGAACACGTGAAGTTTTTTTTGCTGTTGTTGCAACAACATTGACTTTAGTGGCTGTATTTGTTCCTATTTCCTTTCTTCCTGGGCAAGTTGGAGGGCTTTTTAGAGAATTTGGTTTTGTTTTGGCAATTTCTATTTTGCTTTCTTCAGTTGTTGCCTTAACGCTTTGTCCCATGTTGGCTTCACGTTTTCTCAAAGAACATATTGAGGAGAAAGAAGAAAAGGCCCATCATTTTACTTTTTTATATAAATTAGGTACTTTTCTTCATAAGGCATATACTTACAGTTTGCATAAGTGTTTAGAAAAGCCTTGGTCTGTTGTTTTTGCTTCACTTATTTTTGCGGGTCTTTGTGTTGGAGGCTATATGAAGCTGCAACAGGAATTAACCCCAGCAGAAGACAGAGCTCTTATCTTTTTGGTCATTAATGGACCACAAGGTATTTCAACACAATATTTAAACGAGCAGGTAGAGCAAATTGAAGCAAGTCTACAGCCATTACGTGATGCAGGGGAGATTGCTAACAGTTACTCTATCGCGGGCATTGGTGGTTCACCCAATACTGCTTTTTTGGTTTTATTGCTTTCATCTTGGGATGAACGTTTACGTAGTCAGCAAGAAATTGTGAAGGATGTTAATGCAAAGGTTAAACAGTTTCCCGCAGTTTTTGTGTTTGCTGCGCAGGGAAATTCTCTAGGTGTGAGAGGAACTGGGCAAGGGTTACAATTTGCAATTCTTGGCAATGATTATGCAACATTACAACCCATTGCTGATAAGCTGATGAGTGCTTTACAAGATGATCCGCGTTTTATTCGCCCACGCCTTACTGTTGATGCAACACAACCGCAATTTTTTATTGAAATCAATCGAAAAAAAGCCTCCGATTTAGGGATTGATATCACCAATTTAGGCGATACATTACAAGCAATGTTGGATGGTAAAAAGATTGGTTCCATTAACGTGGATGATCATTCTTACGATGTTAAATTAATATCGCGTACAAATTCTATGAAGAGTCCTAGCGATTTAGAGAATATTTTTTTAAAGACTAAAGACAATCGATATGTTCCTTTATCGGTTATTGCGCGTTTACATGAAAAAGCTATCGCCCCCCAATTAAAACGGGAAAAACGCATGAGTGCTGTTATTTTAAGTGCAAATCTTGCTCCAGGTATCGCTTTAGGGGAAGCTTACCAAATTGTACAGAAAATTGCTTCTCCTTTGTTGTCAAAAGGAATCTACGTGGTTCCCTTAGGGGAAGCCGAAACGCTTAATGAAACATCTTCCAATTTTATGATTGTTTTTGGCATTGCCTTTTTGATTATTTTATTGATTTTGGCTGCTCAGTTTGAAAGCTTTATTTCAGGATTCATTATCATGGCTACGGTTCCATTAGGGATTGGTTGTGCTGTAATTGCTATGCTATTAAGTGGTGTGAGTCTAAATATTTACAGCCAAATTGGACTAATTTTGTTAATTGGCGTTATGGCCAAAAATGGTATTCTCATTGTTGAATTTGCAGATCAATTACGAGATCAGGGAAGAAGCGTGCGTGAAGCCGTAGAAGAAGCAGCAAATATTCGACTTCGTCCAGTTTGTATGACAATGATTTGTGCCATTTTAGGAGGTATTCCTTTGGTTTTAGCCAAAGGTGCTGGCGCAGAAGCTCGTATAGCTTTAGGTTGGGTTATCGTTGGTGGTTTAGGTTTAGCAACTATTTTTACGCTTTATGTCACACCGGTTGTTTATCTTTTTTTGGGACGGTTTATAAGACCGAAAGCAGAAGAAGATTTACGCTTAACAAAAGAACTCAATCAAGTTAAATGATGTATCTGATAGAAAAGATTTGAAAGTTTATTCTTGTAAAAATATCATTTTTGGACCTTATTCTTTTATTTTGTATATTCCTTCATTTTATGTGAGCAGTGAAATAGCGAGCAATAAAGGAGACGCTTTCTGCTTTGTTATTGTTTGGGTATAGATTTCATTATCAATAACCGTATAGGATAAGCTTATGGGAGATAGCTTTTTGATTCGAAATGAAAAGGCTTTTGAAGCCACATTAAAAGCTTTAAGAAACCATGCCGCAAAGGATGGAGTCTATGATATTCGTCGCCATTTTGTAGAAGATGGACAGCGTTTTTCCCATTTTTCCCTCAGACTTGATGATCTTCTTTTTGATTTTTCAAAATGTGGTGTGACATTTAAAACATTGCAACTTCTAGATGATTTAGCTGTCGCAGCAGATGTGTTAGGCCGGCGTGATGCAATGTTTTCTGGTAAGGCGATTAATACAACTGAAAAACGCTCAGTTCTTCATATTGCATTACGTTTACCTGCTGATGAAATTTTCATGTTGGATGGTCATAATCTTATTCGCGATATTCAAGATGTCCTTGAAGATATGGAAAGATTTTCTGAAAAGGTGCGTGATGGCAGCTATAAGGGAAACAGTGGCGAGAGAATAAGTGATATTGTCAATATTGGTATTGGTGGTTCTGATCTTGGTCCTGCAATGGTCACATATGCTTTAAAACCTTATCATGATGGTCCACAGTGTCATTTTGTTTCGAATGCTGACAGTGCTCATATTTCTGATACTCTCTCTATTTTGAATCCAGCAACAACGCTGTTTGTCATTGCTTCTAAAACTTTTACAACGGCTGAAACAATGATAAATGCTCAAGTTGCACGACAGTGGATTTGTTCACATTTAGGAGAAGAAGCCGTTGGTACGCATTTTGTTGCTGTTTCAAGTGCGCTTGATAAAGTGGCAGAATTTGGCATAGATTCCACAAGAGTTTTTAAATTTTGGAATTGGGTTGGAGGACGTTATTCAATTTGGTCAGCCATTGGACTTATTGTTATGTTTGCAATAGGTGGTGGAAATTTTCGCCAATTTCTCAATGGTGCTTTGCAAATGGACCAACATTTTAAAACTATGCCTTTGCATAAAAATATTCCTATTCGTTTTGCTCTTTTAGGGTTCTGGCATCGTGTTATTTGTGGTTATTCATCACGTTCTATCATTCCTTATGCACAGCGTTTAATACATTTTCCAGCTTATTTACAACAGCTTGATATGGAATCAAATGGTAAGCAAGTCTCTCTGGATGGAAAACCATTAAGTTTTTCAAGTGGTCCAATTGTTTGGGGGGATTCAGGCACAAATAGTCAACATGCTTTTTTCCAGCTTCTGCATCAAGGAACAGATATTATTCCTGTAGAATTTATTTTATTTATAAAAGGGCATGAGAAAAATTTACATTCTATGTATGAGATGTTGCTAGCAAACGGTTTAGCACAGTCGAAAGCATTGATGAAGGGGCGTAGTATTGAAGATACTCGGCATATCTTGATAAAAAATGGAGTTGATGAGGATGAAGCAAATCATTTAGCACTTCATAGAAGTTTTAAAGGAAACCGTCCTAGCATTACGCTAGTTCAAGATTTATTAACACCTTTTGCACTCGGTCGTCTTATTACGCTTTATGAACATCGTACTTTTGTTGAAGGGATTTTAATGAATATTAATTCATTTGATCAATGGGGTGTTGAACTTGGTAAAGAATTAGCAAACGAGTTACTACCAATTCTTCGTGGCGAAAGTAAAGCGGATAATCGTGATAGTTCAACATTAGGGTTGCTAGCACATATTCAAGAAAGACGTGCAAAATAAATATGATTTTACAGTAGTTTTTGTACTAACTAAGCAAAAGTAGAATGAGAAAGAAATATGAGATAATTCTTCAATTTCACTATGCATTCTCTTATTATCTGAACTAGATTTATGTAACAAAAAATCAAAAAAGTGCAAAAGTTGTAAAAATAAAAATTTATTTGCAAAAACGATATTTGAAGACCCTTTGCCTGTAGTTTGACAGTAGGTTTTATACTAAGTGGGAAGAGGTTGGATTAGGTAGGAATACGTGGTAATTTGTTGTTTTTATGGTTATTTTTTAGCATTAAATGCGGGTTTTGTCAAAATAGATTTTGAC
>NZ_JAQITE010000010.1 GCF_028618595.1 Bartonella sp. AU18XJBT
TAAATAATGAAGATTGCTTATTGCTTCACGCTTTTGTTTATTGCGTTCTTTAATAGGGTCACGACCTTCACGTAAAACCGAACGCCACCCAGTTGCCAATTCACGGGCTTGTTTTAAAGAGACATGTTTTAAAGCACCCAATCCCATTTCACGACGACGCCCGTGAAGGGTATACCGTAAAATCCATTGGGCACCCCCATCTTTACGCTTATGAAGTAACAAGCCAGCACCATCGTTATATTTGCCAGCCCCCAATGTTGCGACAGCCCTTGCATTAAGACGGTTCATAAGAGCCATTTTTAGTCCTTTCTTATACAAATTTGATCCACACACTCATCCCACTTGTTATGTGCAAATGAGTGGTTTTGATTGAAGCAATATAAACTGATTTAAAATGAGACAATTTTACGAAAATCTCTTATTGAATATGCAAAAAATAAATTATAATTATAAATTAAATTCTTATGGAAATTGTTATCATAATATTTAATCTGATAATTTCTTTTACGTTTTTTCATTGATAGTGTTTGTATTTTCTATTTTCTTTGTCCGTTGAAGAAATACAAGAAAGAGGCGTTAGATTATTTTTTACAGCGTTTATGTTGTAGGAGGGGCGTTATTAAGAGGAACTTTCTTTATTAAACTTTTACAATAACCCCTAAAATGATACGCTTTAATCCAATGAAGCTATTCATTTTTTCCAGAAAGATATCAAGGATATTTTTTTATATTAAATCCAAAAGTGAAAAAGTATTGAGTATTTTTTATGTCCTTAACAATGGTTTTATTGAAAGTTTGGAGGTATTGGATAGTTGGAAAAGCTGTCAGTACAATTCCATAGTTTAAGAAAAAAGTATGCTTATTAAAGGTTTTTCTAAGGCTGTAGATAATGATTAATAATAAAATAGTTTTTTAGAGATGGTTTGTAGAATTAAATATTTGTTGCTCCTAGACGGATTTTAATAGGCACATTACCAGTTTGGCTCGCAACGCGTAAATGAATGCGTACAGGAGGCATAATGAGACGACGGTTGCGCATTGTTTGGCAAATGAGAAGGTTAACAAGAGATTGTGTATCTAATGCAGTTGAATTATATTTTAAACCAGTAAGTTTTGTGGCAGCATCGTGAAGAGAACGCAATGAAAGGAGGGATGATTGCTTCAATAAAATTTCTTTTTTATGGAATGAAGCAAAAGCATTATCTGTCATAATACTATCCTTAACGCAGAATTCAAAAATTTTTAGTAGGCTACAGTATAGCAGTTAAAATTTGCTTTCTTTAATGTAGAGCAAGCATCAAATGCAGCTTTTTTTGATTGAAACCCTGTAAAGCGCGCTCGGTAATAACGCTGCCCATTTTTTTCAAACAGTTGCATGTGTGAAGTTGCCTGCTTTAAAGTAGAAAAAGCTGTATTTTTTGCTTTTAAAAGTAGAGTTTTTGCTTGTTCTTCACTAGGAAGAGAACCAATTTGGATAGCCCATCCGGCGTTTGCGGACAAAGAAGCTGTTACAATTTTATGAGTCTCAACCGGTATAGTTTTTTGAGGGTTTGGTATTGGTATAATTACCTTATTTACAGCCGTTATTGCGATATTGGAGTTTTTAGGTTGTTCTGCAAATGCTGTCAACATAGTCGAAATTTCATCATCCAAATCACTTGAATCAGCTTTAATGGTTGGTATAGGAGTATTGGCGCCTGTGGGTAAGTGATAGCGCACAGAAGCAATTAAACGTTCACCACTTTTCATTTGGCTTGCTTTGGGCAAATATTGATTCAATAAGCTAGCCATATGTTCGTCACGTGCAGTAGATGATTTACCTCCCATAACAACAGCAACAATAGAGCGCCCCTCAAGACGCATCGAAGTTGCTAAATTCGAACCTGACATTTGTGTGTATCCTGTTTTAATCCCATCAACACCTTTCATTATTTTAACGAGTTTATTGTGGCTGTTAATTGTATGTCCACGGAAATTAAAACTTTTTGTTTTGAACAATTTATATTGTTTTGGAAAATGTTTACGTAAAGCTAATGACAAAGTCGCTATATCTCGTGCTGTAGAATAATTGTGCACATCCGGAAGTCCTGAAGCATTTGCGAAATGTGTATGTTTCATGCCAAGTTTACGAGCTTTTACTGTCATCATTTGAGCGAATTTTTTTTCACTACCTCCAAGATATTCTGCAATGGCAGTAGCAACATCATTTGCGGATCTTGTAATGAGTGCTTTAGCTGCTGCTTCTGCAGAAATTGTTTGTCCTGCTTTAAAACCAATTTTTGTTGGTGGACGCGTTGCTGCATAATGTGAAACAGGAATTGGTGTATTTGGTGTCACACGACGCATCTGCATAGCTTCAAAGAGTAAGTACAATGTCATCATTTTTGTTAAAGAAGCAGGATAACGTTTCAGTGTTGCATTGGCTTGAAATAGAGTTTTTCCTGTAGTAGCATCTATAACAATAGCCGCATACTTATCAGGATAGGCTCCTTGAGGTGTGGCTGATGCCCAACAGTAAGAAAAAGCTAACATAACAAAAGAAATTGCTATTTTTTTATAGTAGCGCATAATTTTTTGATAATTAATATACACTTGCAGTATCCTATTTCTCCATTTATCTTAAAAAACTTCTATAAAGCTTTCTTTTCTGAAATTTGTTGATGCAGTTTAGACGAATGGTATTACTAATTTGTTTACAGAAGTTATTTTATGAGTGAGTGATTGAAGTCTAACCATAGAGAGAAAGTTTTTTTCTTATACCAACAGGTATTGCAATAGTTATGAAAGAATTTAAAATTAATAGAAAATGTGCTGCATGGAAAACGATAATGGGACAGACCCTCATAATAAACTCTATAAATCATATTATGCATAATGAAAAGGGCAAAAATTGGGATGAAGGTAGGCATGGTGCGGTTATAATGCCTAAGGCTAGAGCAAAACTCCAAAGACCTAAATTATGTCGAGTTCTTTTACTTAATGATGATTACACACCTATGGATTTTGTTGTTTTCGTTTTGAAGAACTTTTTTAAAAAAAATTTCGAAGAGGCAACGCGGATTATGTTAAATGTTCATCACAATGGGATAGGAGAATGTGGAACTTATACTTATGAAGTCGCTGAGATGAAAATAGTACAAGTGAGGGAATGTGCACGTCAAAATGAACATCCGTTACAATGTGTAATGGAATGGAAGTGAGGAATTATGCCATCTTTTACACCTAGTCTTGAAGAGGTTTTGCATCGTGCATTAACAATTGCTACTCAAGCACGGCATGAATATGCAACATTAGAGCATCTTCTACTTGCGCTGTTAGATGATGCCGATGCAAATTCCGTTATTCAGGCTTGCCAGGTAGATGTGGAGGAATTGCGAGAGCGCTTAACCAATTATCTTCGCTCAGAGTTAGATGAACAGATTAGAGCTGATGAGGATACAAAGCCTACAGCGTTTTTTCAGCGTGTTATCCAACGTGCGGTGATTCATGCACAATCAGCTGGAAAAGATGAAGTATCTGGGGCAAATGTTCTTGTTGCAATTTTTTCTGAACATGAAAGCCATGCAGCATATTTTCTTCAAGAGATGGGAATGACACGCTACGATGCTGTACGTTTTATTTCACATGGTATCACGCGTGATGATGGGTTATCCATGTTACTTGAAGGACTTGAAGAGCAATTAGATCAGCAGATTTCGGATAATGGTGAAAGAGGAACAAGTGCTTTAACGAATTATTGTGTTGATCTCAATTGTAAAGCACGTAATGGAAAAATTGATTTATTAATTGGCCGTGAAATAGAAATTTCACGCATGATTCAGATTTTATGTCGAAGGTCAAAAAATAATCCGCTTTTGGTTGGTGATCCTGGAGTGGGGAAAACCGCTATAATTGAGGGATTGGCAAAGCGCATTGTTGATGGGCAAGTGCCTGAAGTTTTATCAAATGCAACAATACTTTCTCTTGATATGGGGGGACTTGTTGCTGGTACACGTTATCGCGGTGATTTTGAAGAACGCTTAAAGCAAGTTATTAAAGAGTTTGAGTTGTATCCAGATGCTATTTTATTTATTGATGAAATTCATACCTTAATTGGAGCAGGAGCGACATTAGGGGGAAATATGGATGCGGCAAATCTTTTAAAACCTGTATTATCTTCTGGGACTATGCGATGTATTGGTTCGACAACTTACAGAGAATATCGCAAATTCTTTGAACAAGATCGTGCTTTAGAGCGTCGTTTTCAGAAGATTGATATTAATGAACCTTCTGTGACAGATGCGATTAAGATTTTGCAGGGGATGAAGCCTTACTTTGAAGATTTTCATCAGATTAAATATACAGATCAGGCGATGAAGGCATCCGTAGAATTATCTTCACGTTATATAATTGACCGTAGGTTACCTGACAAAGCAATTGATATTATTGATGAAAGTGGTGCAGCGCAAAAGCTTTTGCCACAAAAACAACGCAAGAAGAGTATAGGTGTTAAAGAAATTGAGGCGACTGTTGCTACAATTGCAAGAATTCCACCAAAAACAGTTTCTCGGAATGATCAGAAGATACTGAGTAAGCTTGAAAGAGAACTCAAACATGTTGTTTATGGTCAAGATCAGGCAATTTCCGTCTTAGTTTCATCCATAAAATTGGCGCGAGCAGGTTTACGCGAACCGGATAAACCAATAGGAAGTTATTTATTTTCAGGACCAACAGGTGTAGGAAAAACTGAAGTTGCAAAACAGCTTGCATCATCTTTAGGCATTGAATTATTGCGTTTTGATATGTCAGAATATATGGAACGGCATACGGTAGCACGTTTAATAGGAGCTCCTCCAGGTTATATAGGGTTTGATCAAGGAGGTCTCCTTACAGATGCAGTTGATCAGAAACCTCACGCAGTCCTCTTGCTAGATGAGATTGAGAAAGCGCATCCAGAGTTATTTAATATTTTGTTGCAGGTAATGGATTATGGTAGATTAACAGACCATAATGGTAAGAAAATTGATTTCCGCAATGTTATTTTGATTATGACAACCAATGCTGGTGCTTCAGATATGGCAAAATCAGCTATTGGATTTGGGAAAGTACATCGTGATGGTGAGGATATAGAGGCAATCAATCGATTATTTACACCAGAATTTCGTAATCGGTTAGATGCAATTATTCCGTTTGCACCTTTATCTCATTTAATCATCAATCAGATAGTGCAAAAATTTATTTTTCAGCTTGAAGCACAATTAGCTGATCGGGGGATTTGTTTTGAATTAAGCCCTTCTGCAACTTTATGGCTTTCCAATAAAGGATATGATTCTCAGATGGGAGCACGCCCATTAGGGCGTGTTATACAAGAATATATTAAAAAGCCATTAGCTGATGAAATTTTATTTGGAAAATTACGTAACGGGGGCATCGTTCGCGTATTAACACAAAAATCAAATGGCAAAAAAGAAAGCTTACAGTTAGAAATTTCATCTTCCGATATATCTGTAGGCTCAAAGAAAAGTAAAATAGAAAATTTTACAAAAAAACGTTTAGGAAAAAAAAGCACAACAACCTAAGAGTGTGCTATAGGGCTGCTCGGATTTTTTTTGCATTCTCTTCAAGTATTTCTGTAGGTGTTATCATATCATTATGAGGGGTAAGTTCTATTCCCTCCATACGTGGTATAATATGGAAATGGAGGTGATAAACGGTTTGTTGACTAGCTGCTTCATTAAATTGCATGACAGTTATGCCATCTGCTTGAAAGGCTTTTTTGACGGCATTTGCAATTTTTTGAACAGCTTTAATAACAGGAAATAATGTTTCAGTATCTGCATCAAGTAAGTTTCTAAAGCCTTTTTTAGGAATAACCAGCGTATGACCTGGTGCCTGTGGCATGATATCCATAAATCCAATAACATCATCATCTTCGTAGACACGAACAGAAGGGATTTCATTGCGAATCAGTTTAGCAAAAATATTATTATTGTCATAAGCTTGTTTCATACAAATATTTCCTTTTATTGCAAGTTTAAAATTTTAATTTAAAAACAAAAAAATGCAAGGTTTATCAGAGTGTAAGACAAAGAAGTATTTTGACTTCGGTTATATTTAGGATGGTGCACTGTCTTAAATGAAGGCTTAGATTTCTATGATGGCTTCAACTTCTACAGGAACATCCATAGGAAGAGAGGCAACACCAATAGCAGAACGGGCGTGTTTTCCAATTTCGCCAAGGATATTGACGAATAAATTAGAAGCTCCATTGGCAACAAAAGGAATATCGGTAAAATGAGAATCTACAGCCACAAAAACAGTAATTTTTACCACACGTTTTATTTTATTTAAGTCACCCAGAGTTGCTTTGAGTTGAGCGAGAATATTGAGAGCACAAGCTTCAGATGCTTTTTGGGCTTGTTTGGTATTCACAGTTGCACCAACTTTACCGATGGCTATTGGTTTTCCATTAATAAGAGGGAGTTGTCCAGAAATAAAGAGTTGATTACCACTTTGTGAAGTGGTGATGTAATTGGCAAGGGGGGAGATTACTTCAGGAAGAGTGATTCCGAACTTCTCTAAGTTTTTTTCAATCATATTGGTCATAATTTAAACTCCATAGCTGCTTTATAATATATTCATTGCATAATCTATTTTTTGATTTAAGGAAATGTGTGGTTAATTGAGAAATTAGCCTTTTTTGCCTTATTGTATGATGTTATGCAACGGGGATAAAGTTCGGAAGTTGGGAATGATTAGATCGTTATTTATAATAATTTTATATATTGTTTTTTTATGTACAGCGAGAGCTGAAGAGCCTGTTTTTATTGTGCCTCATCGAGCAATTTATGATTTTCATCTCGATAGCGTTTCTCATGAAATGACAATTTCTGCGATGTCAGGGCGAATGGTTTACGAGCTTACTGGTTCGGCATGCCAAGGCTATAGCACACGTTTTCGCTTTATTAGCCGTGTTCACATTGAGGATATGCCGGTACGTTTGACGGATCAACAGACGACGAGTTATGAAACAGGAGACAGCCGTACATTTCGTTTTAATATTACAGATCAAGAGGGAGAAGAGGTTGCGCATCGTGCCGAGGGGGTCGCGGAGCGTACTCAAGATGGTATTACAGTTACCTTAAAAAAGCCAAAGGAAAAAGAGTATAAGCTTGCAATGGCTGAATTTCCAATGATGCAACTAAAAAATATTATCCGCCATGCAAAAGCAGGAGATCATTTTTACAATGCTACTGTGTTTGATGGGACAAGTAAAGCAGATAAAGTTATAAAAGAAAGTATCGTCATAGGGAAAAAGAAGATGCTTTTATCTGATAGCGAAACGGAAAAAGTTAGAAAATTGGATGAAGAAGAATATTGGCCTGTTACAATTTCTTATTTTGATGATGGAGAAAATAAAGATGGTTTGCCGGTTTATCGTAGCAGTTTTCTCTTACATGAGAATGGTGTCATGCGTGATCTTCATATAGATTATGGAACTTTTTCAGTGCGTGCAAAATTGAATAGTCTCGAATTCTTGGAACTTGGAAAAGATCTTAATGAATGTAAAAATGCAAATATTAAATGATTAAAGAAAATGACTTGAAAAAGAATCAAATATTAGTATGTTTGCGCTATTCCACACGCGGAGTCTGGGTGTTTGCAAATGATCTGTGAGAAAATTCTAGCAAGCATCCGCCGGTAGTAGGTGTTCCTGCTTTTTCCGCGGAGGTTGAACCGGAAAGGATAAGATTTATGGCACTACCCGATTTTACTATGCACCAGCTTTTAGAAGCAGGTGTGCATTTTGGTCACCAGACTCATCGTTGGAATCCCAAAATGACACCCTATATTTATGGTCAGCGTAATAATATCCACATTATTGACCTTGCGCAGACTGTTCCGCTTTTACACCAAGCACTTAAACTTGTTTCAGATACTGTTGCGCGTGGTGGTCGTATTCTCTTTGTTGGTACGAAACGGCAAGCATCTGACATTATCGCTGATGCGGCGAATCGTTCTGCTCAGTATTACGTTAATGCGCGTTGGCTTGGCGGCATGCTCACAAACTGGAAAACGATTTCCAATTCGATACATCGTTTGCGAAAGCTTGACAAAATTCTTGCTGCTGAGGCGCAAGGTTTTACCAAAAAAGAACGTTTAAATCTTGAACGTGATCGTGAAAAGCTTAATCGTGCGCTTGGTGGTATTAAGGATATGGGATCTGTTCCAGATCTTATATTTGTCATCGATACGAATAAAGAAAATATTGCCCTCCAAGAAGCAAAACGTTTAGGCATTCCAGTGATTGCTATTATTGATACCAATTGCGATCCTGATGACGTAACGCATCCGATACCAGGTAATGATGATGCTTCACGTGCAATTTCTCTTTATTGCGATCTTTTTGCTCGTGCCGCTCTTGATGGTATTGCACGCCAGCAAGGAGCAATGGGTATCGATTTAGGGGCTCAAGTTGATGCGCCTGTGGAGCCTGTTTTGGAAGAAAATGCGGTTTCAGAAGTTTCTGAATAATATAAAACGCCTAATTAAGGTACTTTTATTGTCTAAAGAAGAAGTTATAGGCGTGCAGAAGAACTTTGCACGCTTTCGCTGTTACAAAATAAAGAGGCAAATATGAGCATTACTGCTGCACAAGTAAAAGAACTTCGAGAACTATCTGGCGCTGGTATGATGGACTGTAAAGCCGCTCTAGCTGAAACGAGTGGTGATATGGAAGCTGCTGTTGATTGGCTTCGTAAAAAAGGAATAGCTAAAGCAGATAAAAAGGCTGGTCGTACAGCGGCTGAAGGATTAATCGGAGTCGTATCAAAAGATTTAAATGCGGTTTTGGTTGAGATTAATTCTGAAACAGATTTTGTTGCACGCAATGCCGGATTCCAAGACATTGTGCGCAATGTAGCAACTGCTGCTTTAGATACGCCAGGTGATGTTGAATCTGTTTCTGTTTCTCTTTATCCCGGTTCTGAGAAGACTGTAGAGCTTACAATTAAAGATGCAATTGGTACAATTGGTGAAAATATGACATTTCGTCGTTCCGCTAAATTGTCTGTTGAGAGTGGTGTTGTTGCGACTTATATACACAATAGTGTAGCTGATGGTCTTGGTAAGCTTGGTGTTTTGGTTGCGATTGAAACAACAGGAAATAAAGAGGCTGCTCTTGCTTTTGGTCGACAGGTTGCGATGCATATTGCGGCAACCAATCCGTTAGCGCTTACAGCGCAAGATGTTGATGCTGCTGCTGTTGAACGTGAAAAGGCGATTTTTTCAGATCAAGCACGTCAGTCTGGAAAGCCTGAAAATATCATTGAAAAAATGGTAGAAGGACGTATGCGTAAGTTTTTTGAAGAGGTTGTTTTGCTTTCTCAAGCTTTCGTTATGAATCCTGATGTGACTGTTGAGGCAGCTTTAAAGGATGCTGAAAAATCAATTGGTGCACCAGCAAAAATTACAGGCTTTATTCGTTTTGCATTAGGTGAAGGTGTGGAAAAAGAGGAGTCTGATTTTGCTGCAGAGGTTGCTGCTGCTGTAAAAGGCTAGTTATTGCAAACTCTTTATCAGAGATTTAAAATCATATCGTTGGTTGTAGAATCTCTGATGGGAACAATATAATTGTTGAGAGGGCGTCACATGAAAAAGGTGATGCCCTTCGTAATGTCAAAAGCAAAAAGTCAATGTGCTTTTGGGGAGATTATTAATGGCATTAGCACTTCCGTATAAACGTATTCTTTTAAAGGCTTCTGGTGAAGCTCTTATGGGGGGGCAGAGTTTTGGCATTGATGTTTCTGTTGTAGACCGTATTGCCGCTGATATTGCAGAAGTGCGCACAATGGGGATAGAGGTTGCGGTTGTTATCGGTGGGGGAAATATTTTTCGTGGCGTTGCTGTTGCTTCGCATGGTGGAGACCGAGTGACAGGTGATCATATGGGAATGCTTGCAACTGCTATTAACTCTTTAGCATTGCGAACATCTTTGACAAAATTAGGGATTGAAACTGTTGTACTCTCTGCGATTGCTATGCCACAAATTTGTGAAAGTTTCTCGCAACGTAAAGCAATAGCTTATATGAATCAGGGAAAAGTTGTCATTTTTGCGGGCGGTACAGGAAATCCATTTTTTACCACTGATTCTGCTGCTACTTTACGTGCGGCAGAAATTGGTGCAGATGTTCTTCTTAAAGGAACACAAGTTGATGGTATTTATTCAGCAGATCCAAAAATAGACCCTACGGCTAAGCGTTTTGATCAATTAACACATGTTGAAGTTTTGCAGTGGGGATTATCTGTTATGGATTCAACGGCGGTCACTCTAGCACGTGAGAACAATGTACCGATTATTGTGTATTCCATTCATGAAAAGGGCGGTTTGGCTAAGGTCTTGAATGGAACAGGACGCTTTACAATAGTATCGGAATAAGGGTAAGCTTCAAAGGACAATTGAAGGAGACAGAAATATGAATGTTACATCAATTATGGATGATCTGAAACGTCGCATGGATGGTGCCATTACGGCTTTTAAACATGAATTAGGTGGTTTGCGAACTGGGCGTGCATCGGCCAGTTTATTAGAACCGTTGACCGTTGAATCTTATGGTTCTGTTGTGCACATAAATCAGGTTGCTAATATTTCTGTTCCAGAACCTCGGATGCTTTCTGTTTCTGTATGGGATAAAACGATGGTCGGAGCTGTAGAGCGCGCTATTCGCGATTCTGGTCTTGGTTTAAATCCCATAACTGATGGTACGAATTTACGTATTCCTTTGCCTGAGCTGAATGAAGAACGCCGTAAAGAACTTGTAAAAATTGCGCATCACTATGCAGAGCAAGCGCGTGTTGCTACACGTCATGTTCGTCGAGATGGTCTGGACAATTTAAAAAAGTTAGAAAAAAATGGTGAGATTGGACAAGATGAAGCCCATAGTTTGTCTGAAAAAGTTCAAAAACTCACAGATGAAACTATTGCTGATATTGATAAAATTTTAGCCGTAAAGGAATCTGAAATTATGCACGTTTAAGACGGTTTTGTCGCTAGAAAAGGATATTATATCCCCAGCCTGTAAATTGTTTCTAGGGATAATAGTGGGGAGTGCTGTGTTCTGTGATAGCAAGGTGTGATGCAGGAAGGTATTTTATCATCTTGTTTTGGGAAGGTTGATTTGAAAAGGCAGATGTTTTAATTTTTTAATCTGCGTGGTAAATTGTGCCCTTTTCTGGAAGACAGTATTTAACAGCATGGTGTGGGCTTTTAGTTGAGCACGTCTTTGTTAAACTGTATAATGAAAGCATTATTAGAAATTATTCAAATATTCTAAGATGAAGGTTAGGGAAAGAATATAAAGCAAAAAAAATAAGCCTAACCTTTCTCTTATTTCCCATTATAAAACATGTGAGTATAATCGATCAAACAGATGTTATGTGGCGTAATTCGTTTTTTGACGACGAATAGTTGATAGAAAAGTATTGTTATACGAAACCTATATTAGTTAATTTGTATGGGGCAGAGGTAACTACTTTTTCATTTTATATTTGAGAAAGTATTAAAAAATATTTTAGGATTAATCTTGACGAAGATTTTTGAAGCTGTTTTCATTGATTATTAGTTTCATAAACGCTATCTTGGTAGACTGAATTGTTTATGATAAATTATAAGAGAAATTATACAAGTATGAAATGAAAATACTGCGTAGGGGAGTTTTTCTTGCGTCAATTTTAGAGCTTGTATTTTCTATTTTTATGGTTTGGATGTTGTTTTGTCTAATTTGGTTTATCGTGTTCTGACAGCTTTTGTTTTTGGCGTTATTGCGTTGTATCTAACATGGTTGGGAGGAAACTTCTTTTTTTTATTTGTATGGTGTATTGGCGGTTTTGTTCTTTATGAGTGGATGAGTATTACTAAAGAAAAATGGTGTGCTGTACAAAAAATATTAGCAAGTATCTTTTATTTGATCTTTGGCTTTTTTTTAGTGTTAAATGTATCTGCTTCATTGAATTTTTGTGTTTTAATCGTTTTAGCTGTGGTGTTGGCTATTATATCTATCAAAAAGAGTGGTTGGGTTTTTTGTGGTTTTTTATATGCATCTTTTCCTGTTGTTGCTTTATGCTTTCTACGGGATCATGAAATGTTGGGATTTCAAGTTGTTATTTTCTTATTTACGATAGTGTGGGGAACAGATATTGGTGGTTATTTTATCGGACGTGCATTAGGGGGGGCTAAATTAGCACCACAATTTTCTCCTAATAAAACATGGTCTGGAGCGCTTGGTGGTACATTTGTCGGAGTTTTCGGTGGTATATGGGTTTCTTTTGGATTTTTTGATATAAATTTAGCCAGTTTTTTTGTGCCACTCCTTACACTTGTTTTGTCAATTGTTTCACAATTGAGTGATTTAGGGCAATCATGGCTCAAAAGACGGTTTTCTGTCAAAGATTCTAGTTCTTTATTGCCTGGACATGGTGGTTTTATGGATCGTATAGATGGATTGGTAGGGGCAGCTTTTCTCCTTTATTTAATTGGTTCATTTATGTCTGGTATGGATGCGCCTTTTAATCTTTTTAGTATGATCTAATTGGGAGAAGATAGTTTGGAACTTTTAAATCATATCGTCACTATGGGTGATTTTCTTTTAAGAAGTTTGAGTATTCTTTTCATCATTATGATTATCATTTTTGTGCACGAATTTGGGCATTATCTCATTGGTCGGTGGTGTGGTATTAAGGCGTTAATTTTTTCGCTTGGATTTGGACCAGAAATAGCGAGTTATACAGATAAGCAAGGCACGAAGTGGCGTTTAGCACTTATCCCCTTAGGAGGTTATGTAAAATTTGTTGGGGATGAGGAAAAAAACGATACGGTATCATCCTCATCATCTCTGATAGTTGATGGTTCATTTGCTAGTGCGCATGCTTGGAAAAAAGCAGCAACTGTTTTTGCCGGTCCGTTCTTCAATGCCCTTTTTACTGTTGTTATTCTAACATTTTTTTTCTTTATCTATGGTCGTGTAGCCATTGAGCCCGTTGTTGGTTCTTTGGTAAAAGATAGTCCTGCTCTTCAGTCCGGTTTGGAATTAGGTGATCGTTTTGTTGAAATGGATGGGCGACGAGTTGAAAGTTTTGAAGATTTGATGAATTATGTAACTTTTCACGGAAGAGAACCCATAGAGTTTAAAATAGAACGCATGGGGCGAGTCTTTACAACGGTGATTACTCCAAAAGTTGTTGAGCGAGATGATGGATTTGGTAATCGAACACGAAGTGCTATGATAGGTGTAGGTGTTCCTGTTGATTTAAATAATCCTGCACATTTAGATCCAACTTATATAAAACATATTCGCTATGGTTTTGTAACAGCTGTAAGAGAAGCAGCAGACCGTACTGTGTTTATCGCCACTCAAACCGTTCTTTTTATGAGTCGTTTAATAGGAGGCAAAGAGGATCGTTGTCGGCTAAGTGGACCTTCTAAAACCATTAAAATTGCTTGGAAAGTGAGCGAGACAGGTTTTATCTCTTTATTGAATTTGGCAGCTTTTCTTTCAATAAGTGTTGGGCTTATTAACCTTTTTCCGATTCTACCGCTTGACGGTGGGCATCTTTTATTGCATGTCATGGAGGTCATTACTGGGAGGAGAATATCTGCTAAAATTCAGGGAATTGTTTTTCGTTTAGGTTTTGCCATTCTTCTCCTTTTTATGATCTTTGTCTTTTTAAATGATTATTTTTGTTGGTTTAGCTAATTAAATTATGGAAAAGGCTTTATAAATTGAGTAATAATAGCGAAAACAAATTGAAGGTTGTTTACCATGTCTGCAAAATGTTGTGGCGTCATATATTATAATGAGTATTAAGGAATGAAAAGTCTCGCTGTAAAAAGGTTGTTATGGCAGTTAGCTTTTTAAGGCATCATGTCTAAGGAACAAGAGTAAGGTAAAAAAACCAATGACTACGAATTCAAAGTTTTTAAATGCAGCATCTGTATTGGTGTTAAAGATGGGGATGATTGCCCCAGCAACGGTTTTTATGTCAATTGCTGCGGTTGGAGAAATACAAGCGTCTGTAGTCCGTTCTATTGAGGTCCGTGGGAATAAGTTTGTAAGTTCTCAGGCGATTCGAGACAATATGGGAATTAAGCCTGGACAAGGGGTTTCCAGTGGTGATGTTGATAATGCTGTAAAGAACCTTTTTGAATTGGGTTTATTTTATGATGTTAAAATAAATCCGGTAGGTGATAAATTGATTGTATTCGTGAAAGAATATGAGGTTGTCAATCAAGTATTGTTTCAAGGAAATAAATCTTTTAAAGACCCAGATCTTAAGCGGTTTATTTCTTTAAAACCGAATGAGCCTTTTAATTCTGCTAAGCTTTCTGCTGATATAAATACAATTCGTGAAGCTTATAAAACTCTTGGTCGTAATAATATCACTGTTAATGTTCAAACGATTAACCTTGGAAAAGGGCGGGTTAATGTGGTATTTAATGTTGTTGAAGGGAAAAAAACAAAGATTGGTGATATCACTTTTAAGGGAAATAGTGTCTTTGGAAGTCGCCGTTTGCGTGATGTGATTTCAACAAAAACTTCAGGAATTTTTTCGAAGTTGTTGGGAGGTGATGTTTACAGTGAAGAGCGTCTCGCCGCTGATGAGGAAGCTTTACGTCGCTTTTATTATAATCGTGGTTATGCAGATTTTCGTGTAGTCTCTTCTAAAGCAACTTTTGATGCAGCAAGCAATACGTATAAAATTTCTTTCGTTCTTGATGAGGGGGTGCGCTATAAAATTAGTGATATTCAGGTTGAAAGTGATGTTGATGGAATTGACGTTCAATCTGTGAAAAAGGTGCTTAAAACCCAGCCAGGTGATGTTTATAGTGCAGAAGATATTGAGCAGTCTGTTGCAATTATTAATAACAAGGTTGCTGATTCGGGATATGCTTTTGCTAAAGTTGAACCGCGGGGAAATCGTAATCTAGCAAATCATACAATTTCAATTTTATATAATATTGAACAGGGTACACGTGCCTATATTCAGCGTATTGATATACGTGGCAATGAAAAAACGCGTGATTACGTCATTCGTCGTGAGATTGATTTAAACGAAGGAGATGCTTACAATCAAACTTTATTACAGCGGGCAAAACGTCGTCTAGAAAGTTTAGGTTTCTTCAAAGCAGTTAATATTTCAATGGTTCCCACAGATCAATCTGACCAAGTTATTTTGGTAATAGATGTCGTTGAAGCTTCAACAGGAGATCTCTCTCTTTCTGGAGGGTATACAACAGGGGGAACAAGTCCTGGTATGTCACTTGAAGTTTCTGTTACTGAACGTAATCTTGGGGGACGTGGTCAATATGTTCGTTTAGGGTTGGGTGCAGGGCAAGAAAAATCTCGTAATTATAATTTATCATTTGTTGATCCTTATTTCTTAGGGTATCGTTTATCTGCTGGTGTTGATGTTTTTCGTAGTACTTATCGTGCTGATAAAGCTTATGATGTACGACAGACAGGTGGATCGCTGCGGTTTTCGTTACCTATTAATAATCAATTATCTGCTAATGTAGCTTATTCTTACGTGCAGGAAGAATATGATTTTGGCGGAGAGTATGATTTTGACAAAGAGAGTGACGTAATAGCATTATATGGGAAATATTCTGGTGCAATTGTTCAAGCTGCAAAACAAAGTCCTTGGAAACGTTCATCAATTAGTTATGGTTTCACCTATAATACGATTGATGATATGAGATCCCCCCATGATGGGTGGTACGTGCATCTTCTTCAGGAATATGCAGGGCTTGGTGGAAGTGCAAAGTTCTTGAAGACCACGGGTAAGGCGATGATGTACAAGACTCTTTCTGATCAGAAGGATATTGTTGGTTTGCTTTCCTTTGGGGGGGGGTATATCCACGGAATGGGCCGAGACGGTGTTCGTATTTTCGATATGTTTAAAGCAAATACTGATATGATTCGAGGGTTCAAATATAATGGAATTGGTCCGCGTCAGGTCTCCAGTAAGGGTGAGGTTTATTTCTTGGGGGGAACGACATATATGAATGCGACTGCTGAAGTACAGTTTCCTATTCCTGTTGTGCCTGAAGGGTTCGGGTTGCGCGGTGCTTTATTTGCGGATATTGCCACGCTTTATGGCAATAATTATAAAGCCGTTTTTAAGGGTGAACCGCCTGTTACCAATACCAAAAGTGCTTGGCGTTCATCCGCAGGTGTGAGTTTGATGTGGGATTCTCCGTTTGGTCCTTTGCGTTTTGATTATGCTTGGCCAATAACGAAGCAGGAAGGTGATCGTTTGCAACAATTGAATTTTGGTATTTCTACGAAGTTCTAATTTGAGCAATTTTAAGAAGGAAAAACTTGAAGAGAATGGCCTAAGCTGGGAGAGAAAGTATTTTGATGGCGGATACATTTTTTTTTACGCCGTCCCGGCAATTGACAGTTGCAAATGTTGCTGAGTTGACGGGTGCAAAGCTTCTTAATCCAGAGTTTTCTCATAAAGTTATCAATACTCTTTCTTCACTTGAGAGTGCTGTGGAAGGTTCTCTTGTTTTTGTAGAGCATCGGAAGTTTTCTGATGCTTTACTGAACAGTTCTGCTGTTGCTGTTTTTTGTACGAATGAAATTGTTTTTAAAGTTCCTGAAACTATGGCAATTTTGGTAACAACCACACCACAGCGTGACTTTGCTCAGATTGGTCGTATTTTGTTTCCAGATTCTGTCAAACCAATACCTTGGTTGGGACCGAAGGGGATTTCATCGCTTGCGCATATTCATCCAACGGCTAAGCTGGCACATGATGTGTGTATTGAAGCGGGAGCTGTTATTGGTAGAAATGTTGAGATTGGTGCAGGAACTCTTATTTCATCTACAGCTGTTATCGGTGAAAATTGCCGTATTGGATGTGACTGCTATATTGCTCCTAAGGTAACAGTTCAGTGTTCTATAATAGGTGATAAGGTTCAGCTTTATCCTGGTGTTTGCATTGGGCAAGATGGTTTTGGTTATGTTGGGGGCATTTCTGGAATCGAGAAAATTCCACAGCTTGGTCGCGTTATTATTGAGGATGGTGTAGAAGTTGGTGCGAACACGACAATTGATCGTGGAACATTTCAAGATACTGTTATTGGTGAAGGAAGCAAGATTGATAATCTTGTACAAATTGCCCACAATGTAAAAATTGGCCGCTATTGTCTCATTGCCGCTCAATGTGGCATTGCGGGAAGTACATCTATAGGGGATATGTCTCAGCTTGGCGGATGTGTTGGAGTAGCCGATCACATCGTAATAGGTAAATCTGTTCAGATTGCAGCTCGTAGTGGTGTTATGAATGATATTCCTGATGGCGAAAAATGGGGAGGTAGTCCAGCGCGACCATTTAAACAATGGTTTCGTGAAGTAGCGACGTTGCGTAGTATGGGAAAAGTTAAAAAGGAGAAACGCTGATATGATCAGCAGTGAAAAGATTAAAAACTTAGAGGTTGTCGATATTGAAAAACTACTATCAATATTACCTCACCGTTATCCATTTTTATTAATCGATCGTATCGTTGATATTGATGGTGAACAAGGAGCTATTGGTATTAAAAATATAACGATTAATGAGCCGCATTTTACGGGACATTTTCCCGCAAAGCCTGTTATGCCTGGAGTTTTGATTTTAGAAGCTATGGCACAAACGGCAGGAGCGATAGCACTTTTAAATTTAGGCAATAAGCAAACAAATTTAGTTTACCTTATGACGGTTGATAAGGCAAAATTTCGCAAGCCGGTTATGCCTGGTGATCAGCTCAAGATTCATGTTCAGCTTTTGAAAAAAAGATCTGGTATGAGACGTTTTTCGTGTGTTGCAAAAGTAGAAGATGTCCGCGTCGCTGAAGCAGAAATTGCTGCGATGATTGTCGAAGAAGAATAAACGATATTTGATGGGAATTTAAAAATGTCCGGTACGAAAATCCATCCAACTGCTCTTGTGGAGAAGGGAGCGCAGCTTGGTGAGAATGTACGCGTTGGACCATTTTGCCATATTAGTTCAGAGGCTGTTATTGGTGATGAATGTAGTTTGACAAGTCATGTTGTAATAATGGGAAAGACAACATTAGGAGCTAAGAGTAGAGTGTTTTCTCATGCCGTTTTAGGAGGAGATCCGCAAAATAATAAACATAAAGGAGGGGCTACGACTCTTTTTATTGGCAAGAACTGTACGATTCGTGAAGGTGTAACAATGCATAGAGGTTCCGATTCGAGTGTAGGAATGACAGTTGTTGGTGATAATTGCCAATTTTTTTGTTATGCGCATATCGCTCACGATTGTTATGTAGGCAATCATGTAACATTTGCCAATAATGCAATGATTGCTGGTCATGTTACTATTGGTGATTATGTGATTATTGGTGGTGGTGCTGCTGTTCATCAATTTGTTCGTGTTGGACATCATGCATTTATTGGTGGTGTATCTGCACTGGTTGGTGATCTGATACCTTATGGAACAGCTGTTGGTGTGCAGGCAAAACTTGCTGGCCTCAATATTATTGGTATGAAGCGTGCAGGACTTGAGCGTCAAGATATTCATGCACTCCGTCATGCGGTTGCCATGCTTTTTGATCATAGCAAACCATTTAAAGAGCGTGTCAGTGATGTTGCTTCTTTCTATTCTTCTTCTCAGTCTGTTTCTGAAGTTGTTAATTTTATTAAAGAAGAAGGAAAGCGTTTTTATTGTACACCAAAATTTGAAGGTGATAGAATAAAAGAACATAAGGATTAAAAATGCCTATTTGGGGAGCCCGAAGTTTTCTTTCCGGCCGTACTGCTATTATAGCAGGAAATGGTGTTCTACCGATTACTGTTGCGCAGGCTCTTGAGAAGAATGGAGAAAATCCTTTTCTTGTTCTTTTGCGTGGTGAGGCAGATTCTGTTCTTTATCGCTATGAGCATTGCGAGCTATCAATTGTAGAGTTAGCGCGACTCGTTAAAATTTTAAAAGAAGCTGGTGTATATAATATTGTTTTGGCAGGTGGTGTGAAAAAGCGTCCACTTCTTAAACAATTGCGACTGGACTGGACAACATTTTTAGCTCTTCCTAAGTTAATCAGAGCTTTGAAGAGGGGGGACGATGCGTTATTAAAAGCTTTTATACGGGTTATTGAAGCACACGGTTTTTGTGTTATCGGTGCTCATGAAATAGTTCCAGATCTTTTAGCACCCATAGAATTCAATTTAACAGTGCGGCGTGCTACTCCAAAAGAGAAAAAAGATATTTTTTTAGCAGCAGAAGCAGCAAAGCTTTTAGGTCAATTAGATATCGGGCAAGCCGTTGTGGCTATCAATGGGAGAGTGGTTGCGGTTGAGGGTGCAGAGGGAACTGATAATATGCTGTGGCGTGTTTGTGAAATGCGAGAAAGAGGGCAAATTCCCCTTAAAGGTGGCATTCTTGTAAAATGTGCAAAACCACAACAGGATAATCGCGTTGATTTACCATCAATTGGGCCCGCGACAATAATGAATGTTGCAAAGAGTGGCTTATCTGGTGTTGCGGTGGAGGCAAATAGAAGTCTAATATTATCGGTGAAAACAACAATAGAAAAAGCCAACAAATATTCTCTATTTATAGAGACATTTGAAAGGTTTGGTCATGAATAATTGTTCCTTAAAGATTGCTGTGGTTTCAGGTGAGGAATCTGGTGATTTACTTGGAGCAGATTTGATTTCTTGTTTATCACAACAAACAGGGTGCAATATTCATTTGATTGGTGTTGGGGGGAGGCATTTAAAGGCATTAGGTTTAAAAAGCTTTTTTGATTCCCATGATATTGCTTTAATAGGTTTGAAGGAGGTGTTGAAAAAACTGCCTTTATTGCTGAGGCATATTCGCAATTTATCCAAATTTATTGCACAAGAACAACCTGATTGCCTCATTATTATTGATAGTCCTGATTTTACCCATCGTGTTGCAAAAAAGGTGCGCGTTTTAGCGCCCTCTATTCCTATTATTAAATATGTTGCACCAACCGTTTGGGCATGGAGGCCAGAACGTGCAAAAGCTATGTGTGGATTTGTTGATCATGTTTTAGCGGTTTTTCCTTTTGAAGAAAAGATTATGCAAGATTTGGGAGGTCCTGCCACAACCTATGTTGGACATCATCTTTTAACATATCCTCCCCTTTTGAGAGTTCAATCAGAAAAAGAGTGCCAATTAAAACAAAGAAATTTGATCGATACACAAAAATCATCTCCTAGATTAGTTATTCTGCCAGGATCACGCAATTCAGAAATTCGTTCCTTAATGCCTATTTTTCAAAAAACAGTAGAGATGCTTGTACAACGTATTCCTCATTTACGTATTATTTTACCAACCTTACCTCATTTGGTAGATAGAATTCGTGACTTTATACAAGGTTGGAAAAGCAAGATAGAAATTGTAGTTGGTGAAGATGAAAAATGGCGTGCTTTTGCACAAGCAGATGTTGCTCTTGCTGCACATGGAACTGTTTCACTTGAATTAGCGTTAGCAAAAATCCCTATGGTTCTTTGCTATAAACTTGATCGCTTTTCTAAATTATTTATTTTTCCTAAAATGATGTTATGGAGTGCTGCTCTTCCCAATATTATTGCTGATAAGCCTATTGTACCGGAATATTTGAATGAATTTCTACGCCCAGGCATGTTAGCAAGACAAGTAGAACAACTTTTGTATAATCCTTTAATACGACAGGCACAACTTGATTCCTTTGAGATGCTAAAACAGAAAATGAAAACTGAAGTGCCATCGGGGGGTGTTGGCGCACAAACAATTATCACTCTTTTAAAAAGCAGGAATAAAATTGTATAATAATGATTAATATTTAATTTTAGCAAGAAAATTACAAGCACGTTGGCTTTTAGGATTGGTAAAAAATTCTTCAGAGGCTGCATCTTCAACAATTTTTCCATTTTCTAGAAAGAGTATTCTTTCTGAGACTTTACGTGCGAAGCCCATTTCATGGGTAACACAAAGCATTGTGATCCCTGTATCGGCCAATCGAGCCATCACTTCCAAAACTTCTCCCACACTTTCTGGATCAAGAGCAGAGGTTGGTTCATCAAAAAGCATGACTTCAGGTTCCATACAAAGCGCACGGGCAATCGCAACACGTTGTTGCTGCCCACCAGAAAGTTGTAAAGGATATTTTTCACAATGTTTTTCAATACCAACATGCGTTAAGTAACGAATTGCCCGTTCTTGCGCTTGTTGTTTGGAAAGCCCTTGAACTGTCATGGGTGCTAAAATACAATTTTGTATAACGCTCATGTGGGGAAATAAATTAAAGTTCTGAAAGACCATTCCTATCTTACGAAGAACATTTTTTTGCTGTTGTATAGGAGCGGTATGGATATCAACGTTATGGATACAGATTGAACCTTTTTGTGCTTGTTCTAATTGATTAATACAACGAATTAACGTTGATTTTCCTGATCCGGATGGTCCACAAATAACGATATGCTCACCAGCTTGAACATTAAGGTTGATATCATGTAGGACCTGAAAGTTTCCATACCATTTATTTAGATTTCGAATAGAGATTACAGGGTTTTCACTGTGAGAGATCGATTTATTATTTTTCAAATTCATCTTATTTTATTCTTTCATGGATGAAGAACTTGATTAATTCAACATTTTGGTTTGGTAAAGTTTTTTATGATCATTTTATTTATCGTAAATATCGAGTGAGGCGTTGCTCGATAAAAACAATAAAACGATGAATGAGTTCAACGATAAAGAGATAGATAAGAGCAGCCCAAACGTAAACTTGAAAATCGAAAGTCCGTGAATAAGTGAGTTTAGCAACCCCCATTAAATCATAAACAGTAATAAGTGAGGCAAGAGCACTGGATTTAATCATTAAAATCAACTCATTTCCTAGGGGGCGTAATGCTACAATCATTGCTTGTGGAAGAATAACTCTAAAAAATGTGACAGAGTTGCTTAAACCTAAAGCTTTTGATGCTTCACGTTGTCCAGTTGTTACGGATAGAAAACTTCCTTTAAAAATCTCAGATTGATAGGCAGCAGAATTGAGTGTAAAAATAAAAAGACAACAATACCATGCATTTTGAAAAAACCACCATAGCCCCATTTGTTGCCATAAACTGTTCATTGAACCAAGCCCATAATAAAAAAGAAAGAGTTGAGCTAATAAAGGAGAGCCACGGAAAAAATAGACATAAGCATTTGAAAAATATTGTAAAAATGTATTCTTTGATAGACGTGCAAAAGCAATAAGCATACCAAGAAAAAGACCTAGAGAACAAGAAATAGAAACAAGCTCAACAGTAACAATGAAGCCATTAATAAATTTTGGTCCATAATGACTTAAAAGATCAGGATTAAAAAGGAAATAAAGCCACTCAGGAATCATTGACCTAGCACCTTTTTATAGCCTATTTGAGTGTATGTTTCTAAATGGCGTAGGATTGCAGTAAAAAACGCTGAAAATAACAAATAGAGTAAGCATGCTACAAAATAAAATAGCATGGGTTTATTGGTAGCAGCGACAGCTAGATTCGTTTGTCGCATGAGGTCAACAAGTGCGATGGTAGAAACAAGGGATGTATCTTTCAGTAAAGTAAGCCAATTATTAGAAAGTCCTGGCAAGGCATTTCGGATGAGCTGAGGGAAGACAATACGAAAAAATGTGGTTGATCGTGAAAGTCCTAAAGCTTTAGCCGCTTCATATTGACCTTTATCAAAAATATTAAATGCTCCAAGCCAAACTTCACAAGAAAAAGCTGCAAGAACCATACTAAGAGCAAGAACACCAGCAACAAAAGCATTGATACTGAACATGATTTCAAAATTAAAATAATCAAATAAATTTTGAATAAGGCTTTGTAATCCGTAGTAAACTAAAAACAAAGTTAAAAGCTCTGGTAGCCCACGAAATACCATTGAAAAGAGGCGTGCCATAGCTTTGGCTATCTTAATATTGGATCGAATCATCACTGCATTTAGAAGTCCTAGAGGAAAGCCTAGAAGGCCACAACATAATGCCAATGACAAAGTCATTCCTGCACTGGAAACTATAACTGCTCCCCATCCACCATTGCTAAATGATAGCAATGCTAAATTTTCAATCATTCTTGTGTTCCTCATGAAAGAGTTAGATAATATTTTTTATCAACAACCAGCGGGTTTTATTTAAATATTATATTGATATTTAATAAACATCACTTGTAAAATATTTTCTCATAATTTTTTCATAAGTTCCATCCAAACGAATCTCTTTTAGAGCCTCATTGAACTTATTTTTAAGATCATTATTATTTTGACGGACTGCAATTGCAACAGGAAATCTTGTTTTTTCTAGAGTTCCCAAGAAGAGACAGCAATCTTTTCCTTCATTTTTAAGCCAATTTAATGCTTGTAATTTATCAACAATAACCACATCAAGTCGATGATTTAAAAGGTCACGATTCACTTCTATTGTGGAAGGATAGAGTTTTATTTTCACCTCTTCAGAGGCATAATGATCCTCTGCATAGAAAGCTTGTGTTGTATTTGATTGCACACCAAGATTTTTGCCTTTAAAATCTTTTGTCGAGATTTCTTTAATTCCCGAAGCTTTGGTAACAATAACAGCCAGTTCTGTATCGTAGTAAGGATCTGTAAAGTCAATTTTTTGTAAGCGCTCTTGTGTGAGAGAGAGGGAAGCAATGATAGCATCATATTTTTTTGCAATAAGTCCAGGGATCATTCCCTCGAAGTCTTGTGTAACGATAGTACACTCAATATTCATTTTTTTACAAAGTGCATAAGATATATCAATATCAAGTCCCTGCAGTTTATTATTTGAGTCAATATAACTAAAGGGAGGGTAGGTGCCTTCACTCGCAATTCTTAATGTTTTTGCATCAGCCAATTGGGTGAATAGTAAGGCGCTTATTATAAGAGCTCCTGCTAATAATTTCATGATGTTCTCCTATTGGATAAGCGGGCAAATATGAGATCATTATGTTTTTATAATCTGTAAGCTTTTTGGGAGCAATTCAAAAATTTACTGATGTTTATTTTAGATTATTATGTTGGATATTATTATCAAAAAAATTATCTTTTTTATTGATAAAAAAAGAATAAATATCTTATTGATTGTATGACAGATCAACTTTCACGAAATGATTGATTTGAATCATTTCATGGGTAAAAATTAAAGATTTTTCTTGAAAATAAGGCTATTCAATTTGAACATAAAGAAAAAATTGGATTTTGATAAATGTAAATTTTCTTATAAAAACGCCGAATTTCCAATTATACTCGCATCTAAAGAGTTAAAAAATACTCCTTAAATATACAGATTGAATTTTAGTTCAGAGTGATATCTAATCGATATCGAAAGTAAAATATTTTTTCATAATTTTCTCATAGGTTCCATCGGCGCGGATTTCTTCTATTGCTTTATTAAAACTGTTTTTAAGATCATTATTATTTTGACGAAGTGCAATTGCAACAGGAAACTTTGTTTCTTCTAAAGTTCCTAAGAGGAAACAGCAATCTTTTCCTTCATTTTCAAGCCAATTTAATGCTTTTAATTTATCAAAGATGACGATATCAAGCCGGTGGCTTAAAAGATCACGATTAACTTCTATTGCTGTAGGATAAAGTTTGATATTCACTCCTTCAGAAGCATAATGATCTTCTGCATATGCAGCTTGTGTTGTGTTCGATTGTACTCCAAGATTTTTATCTCTAAAGGCTTGTGTTGAGATTTCTTTAATTTCCGAATTTTTGGTAACGATAACAGCGAGTACAGTGTTGTAGTAAGGATCTGTAAAATCAATTTTTTGTAAGCGCTCTTTTGTAGGGGAAAGAGAAGAAACGATAGCATCGTATTTCTTGGCAAGAAGACCGGGAATCATCCCCTCGAAATCTTGTGTGACAATAGTACATTCAACATTCATTTTTTTACAAAGCGCATAAGATATATCAATATCAAACCCTTGAAGTTCGTTATTTGAGTCAATATAACTAAAAGGTGGATAAGAAGCATCGCTTGCAATTTTCAGCGTTTGAGAATTGGCCGATAGGGTAAACAGTGTCGCGCTCATTATAAGAGCTCCTGCTAATAATTTCATGATGTTCTCCTATTAGATAAGCTGGCAAATATGAAACCATCATAAATTTTATAATCTGTAAGCTCTTTTGGAGCAATGCAAAAAATTTATCTGTGTTCATTTTGTTATCATTATGCAGGATATCATTATCAAAAAATGATTTATTCTTATCAAGTATGGGAATAAAAAATACAGGAAAGAAGTATACCTCTTTCTGATTATAGGATGATTTTAAATAATTTTATTTAAAAATTAATAATTTATCTTTGAAAGAAAAATTATTAATTTAAATACAAAGAAAATTTCTGCTCTTAACAGGAAAAAATGTAAAGTATTTTTATTCTAATCTACTTGAAGAGAGATAAGAAGTTTTGGCATCTTAGAGAAGTACTTAATATAAGCCTTTTGCAATTTTATCTGGAAAAGATAGAAAGAAAAATTCTGACATTGCTAGATTTTAATATGTAATAAGGCTTTTAAACATGAGGGAATGATAGGGAATACATTTTCATTAAAGATAATGAGGATTATAAGGTAAAATTTTCAATTTCTTTTTGCTAAATGTTTAGCTAATTCGCAGAAGAGTATTCTCAATTTATTTACAGAGCTAATTATTTACAGAGCTAAAACTTAGAATTTTTTAGTAAATTTTTATGATGATGCTATCTCGGTAGAAAGAGCTTTAAAATTACGTTTTATAAAAATTCCTAAAGGATGTTTTTTGATTACTCTCAATAAAGCTTCAGTAGATTGAAGCTTTATTGATTTCTTTTTTAATTTGCACGTTCATCTATAGGAATATAGTCACGCATAGCATAGCCTGTGTAGAGTTGTCGAGGACGACCAATTTTTTGTGCAGGGTCTTCAATCATTTCTTTCCATTGTGCCACCCACCCGACACTGCGCGCCAATGCAAAAAGGACAGTAAACATCTCAGTTGGAAAACCTAGAGCTTTTAATGTAATGCCGGAATAGAAATCAACATTGGGATAAAGTTTTTTCTCAATAAAATATTCATCACTTAAGGCAATGTTTTCAAGTTCTATTGCAATATCAAAAAGCGGGTCATCTTGAATGTTGAGTTCTTTTAAAACTTTATGACAGGTTTTTTGCATGATTTTTGCGCGTGGATCATAATTTTTATAGACGCGGTGCCCAAAGCCCATAAGGCGGAAAGGATCATTTTTATCTTTTGCACGTGCAATAAATTCAGGAATTCTTTTAATAGAACCTATTTCTTGTAGCATTTTTAGACATGCTTCATTGGCACCACCATGTGCTGGTCCCCAAAGGCATGCAACACCTGCTGCAATACAGGCAAACGGATTAGCACCCGAGGATCCAGCAAGACGTACAGTAGATGTAGAAGCATTTTGCTCATGATCTGCATGAAGGATAAAGATTTGATCCATCGCCCGAGCAAGCACAGGGTTTGTTTTATATTCTTCACAAGGAACAGCAAAGCACATACGGAGGAAATTTGCGGCGTAACTAAGATCATTACGTGGATAAACAAATGCTTGTCCGATACTGTATTTATAGGCCATAGCAGCAAGCGTTGGAACTTTTGAGATAAGACGAACAGAAGCAATCATTCTCTGGTGAGGATCTGTAATATCAATAGAGTCGTGATAAAACGCAGACATAGCGCCAAGGCAGGCAACCATGACGGCCATAGGATGAGAATCACGACGGAAGCCTTGGAAGAAGCGTGCAAACTGTTCGTGTACCATGGTATGCTGCATAATACATCGATCAAATTCATTTTTTTCTTGCTGTGTTGGGAGTTCTCCATAAAGTAAAAGATAACAACTTTCGAGAAAGTCTCCTTTCTCAGCCAATTGATCAATAGGATAACCACGATAAAGCAATATGCCTTTATCACCGTCGATATAAGTAATTTTTGATTCACAAGAAGCTGTTGAAGTAAAACCAGGATCATAAGTAAAAATATCGGTTTTTTTGTAGAGAGAAGCAATTTCAACGACCTCAGGTCCAATCGTACCTTTACGCAAGGGAAGCTCTACTTTTTTATCATTCACAATAATATATGCGTTATTCTCGGACATTCGGTATTCCTTTCAGATCCTTCACTTCTAAAAATTAAGACTCTGCTTCATCAGAGTGGGGGATGTATAGCTGAAGCTTTTCTTACTTATATTAAGGGTAGATTGCCTCTAAAAGTGAGTACATGCAATCTAAAAATATTTCCTTATTGATCATTATTACTCAATAAAAAATGTATTTCAATGATATAACATAAAAAACTCTTTTAGAGCGCGTTAAGATATCTGTATAGATCCCTATTTGAGGAAATATACTCAGTACACATCATGGGCGATAAGTTGGTCCTTGATGCGATGAAGAGATTCATCGCGTCCTAATAAAATAAGAACATCCAAAACACCTGGTGATGTTGCACATCCTGTAAGAGCTGCGCGAAGTGGTTGGGCGATAGATCCAAATTTGAGATTCTGTGTTTGTACACAAGAGCGAAGTGTTTCATCTAGGGTTTTTGTATCCCAAGAGAGGCAAGCATTCAGGGCAAGATAAAGATCGTTTAAAATGGTGCGTCCATTTTTATCTAAGAGCATTTGTGCTTTTTCATCAAGTTGTAAAGGGCGTTGCGTAAAAATGAAGGAGGCATTTTCAATCAGTTCGCACAGAGTTTTTGAACGTTCTTTCAAATGTGGGATTGCTTTTAAAAATTGAACACGGCGTTTTTCATCAAGTCTTTCAATAATTTGTGCTCCCCTATCGGTTTCTGGTAGAATATTAAGAGCGGCATCAAAAAGTTCTTGATCATTACTCATGCGCATATAGTGTCCGTTGATGGAATCAAGCTTTTTGAGATCAAAACGAGCAGCACCTTTGTTAATATCCCCAATGTCAAACCAAGAAATCATATCTTTAAGTGACATCAGTTCGTCATCACCATGACTCCAACCTAAACGGACAAGATAATTGCGCAAAGCAGCAGGAAGATATCCCATTGTCCGGTAGGCATCAACACCGAGTGCACCATGTCGTTTTGAGAGTTTTGCACCGTTTTCACCATGGATAAGAGGAATATGGGCCATAACAGGAATGTCCCATCCCATTGCATTGAAGATAATTGTTTGGCGTGCTGCATTGGTAAGATGATCATCACCACGTATAATATGTGTGATGCCCATATCATGATCATCAACGACAACAGCATGCATATAGGTAGGCGAACCATCAGAACGCAAAATAATAAAATCATCGAGATCTTTATTAGGGAAGCGAACGTCACCTTGGACTCGGTCATGCACAATTGTTTCTCCATCTTGTGGAGCCTTGATACGAATAACAGGCTTAATACCTTTAGGAGCTTCAGAAGTATCACGGTTGCGCCAACGTCCATCATAACGTGGTGGACGACCTTCTGCACGGGCTTTTTCACGCATTTCAGCTAACTCTTCAGGTGAAGCATAACAATAATATGCTTTGCCGTTTTTGACCAACTGTTCGGCGATTTGGCGATGACGTTCAGCACGTTCAAATTGCGAAATAGGGGCGCCATCATAACTAAGCCCCATCCAGTGCAAGCCATCTATAATAGCTTTTACAGCTGCATCTGTTGAGCGCTCTCGGTCTGTATCTTCAATTCGTAAAAGCATTTTTCCACCGGTATGTTTTGCATAAAGCCAATTAAAAAGAGCAGTACGAGCACCACCAATATGAAGGAAGCCAGTGGGTGAAGGGGCAAAACGAGTAATAACAGACACGAATATTTTCCTTTAAACTAAGATATTACTTATGGAATTTTATAGAAAAGTCATGTTAACATAAGTGATGGGGTGTGCAATAGCCGTATTGCGAGTTAAAGTGGGGGACGGATGTTTTATAAAAGTAAAGTTAAAGCGGGTTTATCCGAAAAATCTGTTACAGAAAGAAAAAAGCCATGCCAAATAGGGCAAAGTGTTTTTTCTGAATATGATGATACAAAGAACAGCAGTTATAACCAACAAAAACTTTTTTTATTGACACTCTTAAAAGGAATAATCATTTTTTTTCGCAAATGGTTAGAAGATTGTATCAGTAAAGAAGTTTCTTTTGGTATCCTTTTTTCACTGATTTTAGTTTTTTTTGCCCTGGGAATCATTTTCTATTTCCATTTAGAGTGGGAGCCAAGTTGGGGACATTTGGGGGCGTTGGTCAGTATTTTTTTGGGAATATTCTATGTGGCACGTTTTTATCGAAAAATATGGATTCCCGTGGGATTTTTGTTTTGTATTATATTGGGTGCTTTAGCAGCAAAAATAGAAACGTGGCGTATTGCAACACCTATGTTAAGCAGTGACATTGTCACCACATTGACGGGAAGAATTGTTTCTATTGAGCCAGGCGCTAAAGGGGGATTTCGTTTGGTTTTGGATATTTTGAGTACAGAAAAGCCCGTATTATGCCATAGTCTTCATCGTATTCGTTTATCAGCAAGATATTTGCCATCTGGCTTAGCGATTGGTGATGGACTGCATGGAAAAGTTAAGATTCGTGCATTCTCTGGGCCGGTGCGTCCAGGAGGCTACGATTTTAGTTTTCATAATTATTTTAAAAGAATTGGGGCACAAGGCGTTTATTTAGGAAAACCAATAAAAATATCCGTTTCGCAGCCTGATGGAATATTCGCTATCATTCTACAGAAAATTGAAAATTTACGCACGAAGATGACACAAAGAATTCGTATAGCCCTTGAAGGAGAAAAGGGGAGTGTTGCAGCTGCTCTCATAACAGGGCAGCGTGCTGGTATTTCAAATGAGACAAATGAAGCATTACGTACGGCTGGATTAGCCCATATTTTATCAATATCAGGTTTACATATGGCGTTGTTAAGCGGCATAGTTCTTTTGAGTATCCGTAGTTTTTTAGCATTTTTTCCAGTTTTTTCTTCCTATTATTCCAGTAAAAAATTTGCTGCTATCGTTGCGTTTATGATAACAGCTTTTTATTTGTTATTGTCGGGCTTAGCAATATCAGCGCAAAGAAGTTTTGTGATGATTGCTGTTATGTTGGTTGCTATATTGTGTAATCGCTCAGCTATAACAATGCGTAATTTTTCTATTGCAGGGTTGATAACTCTGGCGATGACACCCCATGAAATATTAGGTCCTAGCTTTCAAATGTCCTTTTCTGCGACTGCTGCTTTGATCGCTTTTTTTGATTGGTGGAGTGGAAGGTCATTTTTTCGTAAAAGAAAAACAACGCCCTCGTATGTTGGAGGAGGAGTGATAAATTTTGCTTTCTTATCGATGCTTTCAACATGTGCTTCTTCCCTTGTTGCAGGGAGTGCAAGTGGAATTTATGCTGCTTATCATTTTTCTAATATGGCATCTTTGAGCATTATCAGTAATGCTTTTGCTTTGCCTGTCATCTCAATTTTTGTCATTCCCTTTGGATTAATTGCAGTCCTCTCAATGTTAGGAGGATTCGAATGGCTCCCCCTTCAAATTATGGGGTTTGGAGTTGATCTTGTAATAAAGATTGCACATGCGATCAAGGCTATTTCTCCTGATTTGAATCCTGGTTTTATGCCGTTATCAGCATTAGTTTTATTGAGTATAGGTTTGGTTGGACTGACTTTTTGCAAAACACCTATCCGGCTCTTTTTTAGTTTATTTATTTTGGCTGGTATTTCTATTTGTGTAATGCATTCACCTGTACAACTGATTATAGCAGATAATATGCGTCTCGTGGGCGTTATTCATGATAAAAAGCTATATATTGATCGTTACCATATCTCTAAGTTCACGACATCCATATGGAAAAAGTCATTTCGTGTGAATGAAACGATTAAACCAACAAAATATGGTCCTTCGTTGCACGGACAATTTATTTGTGATTATCATGTATGTACGTCATTATTAGAGAATGGATTAAAAGTGATTGTTTTACAGAGAGAAACAGATCAATGTGTAGAGGCAGATATTCTCATTCAGACATTTGTAATGCATAATCCAACTTGTAACAAGAAGGCAAAAATAATATTTATGCCTCAACAATTGTTATCACGAGGAAGCGTTATGATGACCAAAGGTGGAGATATTATTTGGTCTTCGCTAGGGTTTCATAGACCATGGAATATGCACAGACAGCATTCATAAAAAATATATAATCTATCATCTTTTGCTTCACATTTGGATAATGACAAAACAAAAAATAATAGAAGACTTTTCTGATAATATTTTACGGTATTTCACTTGGTAAGTTTATCAACGTCATTGAAACGAGATAATAATCTACAGTTTTCTAAAAATAGATGATTTTTTTATATATGATCATTTTAAATTATTCAAAAAAAATTGATATGTGTATCTTTGTGTATCCTATTGATAGAACAAGATAAATCAAAAAATCTTATTGAATGAGAAAAATGCTAACAAATCTTCTCAAAGAAATAAAAAAGATAATTGTTGATTATTCTATTTTATTCTTATCATATATTTCTATAACGAGTAACATCTCTTCAAGCAAAAGATGATGGTAAATTTAAATAGATTGCGTCAAGAGGTTATCTTTTATTATCATTATTATCGGTGGTAATAGGGGTGATAAATGCTGCTTATACGGATAAAAGGCAAAGTCATTCATGGATGTTCAGCAGTTAAAAAAAATGGCAGCTATTAAAGCACTCGAGTTTGTTGAAGATGGTATGCGGCTTGGTATCGGATCTGGTTCGACAGTCAATGAATTTATTCGTCTTCTAGGCGAGCGTGTTGCGGGTGGTTTGCATGTGACTGGTGTTGCTACTTCGAGATATTCTGAACAACTCTGTCGTAAGTTTGGAGTACCTGTTAGCACTTTAGAACAAATACCTGAACTGGATCTTGATATTGACGGAGCAGATGAAATTGGTCCTGAGATGATGCTTATTAAAGGAGGAGGGGGAGCATTGTTGTATGAAAAAATTGTAGCATCGGCATCTCGTGCAATGCTTGTCATTGCTGATGAAACAAAGGTGGTAAAACGACTTGGTGCCTTTGCACTACCAATTGAAGTTAATCCATTTGGTATCCATACAACATGCAGAGCTATCGAAAAAGTCGCTGATGATTTAGGGCTTTCTGGAGAAATTGCATTGCGGATGAATGGAACAAATCCTTTTGAAACAGATGGTGGCCATTTTATTCTTGATGCATTTTGGGGCTGTATTTTGCAACCAAAACCATTATCGGATGCACTTCTTGCCATTCCTGGTGTTGTTGAGCATGGACTTTTTTTGGGGTTGGCTTCACGTGCAATTGTCGCTATGGCTGATGGTCAAACAAAAATTTTAGAATCTTTTGATTTTTAGAGAAGACAGTTTCATGACGATATGTTAGCACAATACAATAAATCAAAGAGTATTAAAATTTTGAATAAATAACGCATTTGAATTATAATTAATTATCGGGGTAATCATTAAATGAAAACAATATTTTCTTTTCAGCGTTTTGTCGTATATTTTGGTGCAATTATTATTTTTTTTGTGAATATTGGAATGGTTTATGCACAAGGTGTGAGTGACCAACATTTAGATTCAGCGCGAAAGGCAATCAGAGCTATTCAAGCAACGGATCAATTTGATAGTTTTTTACCAAATGCGGTAGATGATCTTAAAACTGCACTGATGAGGGATGATCCAAATTTGGCAGCGGATATTTCTGATATTGTTGATAAGCAGGCGCTTGCTTTAATTAAAAGGCGCTCTGATCTAGAAAAAGAGATTGCTCATGTATATGCAAAATATTTTACTCAAAAAGAGCTTGATGCAATAACAACATTTTATAATTCTGATACCGGTAAAAAGTTTTTGACAGAAGTCCCCAATATAGCGCGTGATTCTTATTCAGCATTTGATATATGGCGTACTGCTCTTATGCAGGATCTTGTAGAAAATGTGAGAAAAGAGATGTCTGAAACACTTAATTTGAATAATTCTACTATGCCTACAAATGTACCTATAAAATCAGAATCTTCAGGAAATAAAAAATAGCTTGATTGATATCATGATAACCAATGGGCAATTTCAGATTTTTAAATAGCGGCGGTTTTTCCGCCGTTTTTAATATTTTAATGAGAGTAGGTTAGAATACAGCTTTATAAAGAAATGCTTCTTCAAAAGAAAAAAAGACTTTCATTTGATAATAAATGATCTTAGCCTATTCTTACAGATATATAAGAAGGAATAATTCGTGGGCTCTTTTGACTTTGATTTATTTGTTATTGGCAGTGGTTCTGGTGGAGTGCGTGCAGCACGGCTTGCTGGGGGGCTTGGAAAGCGAGTCGCTATAGCAGAAGAATATCGTATAGGGGGCACTTGTGTTATTCGTGGTTGCGTTCCCAAAAAACTTTATGTTTATGCATCACAATATGTAAAAGAATTTAAGAAAAGTGTTGGTTTTGGGTGGAAATATGCGGATCCAATTTTTAGCTGGGAAAAGTTGGTTGCAGCTAAAAATAAAGAAATATCAAGGTTAGAAGGGCTGTATCGTAAGGGATTAGAAAATAATAATGTGTATATTTATGAAAGTCGTGCTACTTTTATAGATGATCACACATTAGAGCTTTCTGCCACGGGTGAGCGGGTAAGTGCAGAGAAAATTTTGATTGCAACAGGGGCAAAATTTGCACCAAATACTTCCATAGAAGGCGGTGAATTTTGCCTTACTTCTAATGAGATTTTTGACCTTGATCAACTACCAAAATCAATAGTTATTGTTGGTGGAGGATATATTGGTGTTGAATTTGCTAATATTTTTCATGAATTAGGTGTAAAAACAACACTACTCCATCGGGGTGATTTAATCCTTCGTAATTTTGACTATGATTTGCGGCAATTGCTCAGCAATGCAATGATTGAAAAAGGGATTTCTATTCTCTATGGCGTAACAATTTCTAAAGTGCAGGCTGCAGAAAATTGTTATGAAGTTGTTTTATCAAATGGGAAAATGATCAGTGCCGATCAGATTATGTTGGCTACGGGGCGTGTACCAAATACAACGGGTTTAAAACTTGAGCGGGCAGGTGTTCAAGTGGATGAATTTGGTGCAGTTGTTGTTGATGAAAGAATGACAACAAATATACCCCATATTTGGGCTGTTGGTGATGTAACAGGTCATGTTCAATTAACACCTGTTGCGATTCATGATGCAATGTGTTTCGTGAAGACTGCGTTTGAGAATATTCCCACGACACCTGATTATGATTTAATTACGACGGCAGTTTTTTCTCAGCCAGAGATTGGAACAGTTGGTCTTTCAGAAGAAGATGCAGTACGCCGTTATAAACGCCTTGAAATTTATCGTACAGTTTTTCGTCCTATGCGTAATGTTCTTTCTGGGAGTTCAGAAAAAATGTTTATGAAGCTCATTGTTGATGGTGAAAGTCGTATCGTTGTAGGAGCTCATATTTTGGGAGAAAGCGCTGGTGAGATGGCACAGCTTATAGGAATATCTCTCAAGGGTAAGCTGACGAAGGATATCTTTGATGAAACGATGGCAGTGCATCCAACGATGGCAGAAGAGTTGGTAACGATGTATAAACCAAGTTATATATATGAAAATGGGAAGAAAATAGAAAGTTAAAGAGCATATAAAGAGCATATATTGTGGTAAAAAGCTTTTGATATGCCAATCTGTAAGATTAATCTTTAGAGAGAGTGTAATGATAAAAGAATGGGCGCCTGACTCTTGGAGAACAAGGCCAATTAAACAAGTTCCGACTTATCCGGATAAGTCTATGTTAGAAGATGTTGAGCGAAAACTGAGAAGCTATCCTCCTTTAGTTTTTGCCGGTGAAGCACGTGATTTAAAAAATGAATTAGCAGCAGTTGTGAAAGGCCAAGCTTTTTTATTGCAAGGTGGTGATTGTGCCGAAAGCTTTGCAGAACATGAAGCTGATAATATCCGTGATTTTTTTCGTGTATTTTTGCAAATGGCGATTGTTTTGACCTTTGGTAGTTCTAAACCGGTTGTTAAAATTGGTCGTATTGCTGGTCAATTTGCAAAGCCTCGCTCTTCTGATATCGAAAGAAAAGAGGGCGTTGAATTTCCTGCTTATCGTGGGGATATTATTAATGGCATTGAGTTTGAAGCCGTTTCTCGTATTCCGGATCCGCAACGGATGTCTATGGCTTATCGCCAATCTGCCGCAACACTTAATTTATTGCGTGCTTTTTCACAAGGTGGCTATGCTAATTTAGAAAATGTACACACATGGATGTTGAGTTTTGTTTCTAACAGTCCGCAGGGGGAGCGTTATGAATTATTGGCAGAGCGCATTTCTGAAGCAATTGATTTTATGCGTTCTATAGGAATTACATCCAAAACACATTCTTCATTGCGTGAAACATCTTTTTATACTAGTCATGAGGCACTTTTGCTTGGTTATGAAGAGGCTTTGACTCGGATTGATTCAACTTCAGGAAATTGGTATGCAACATCCGGTCATATGTTATGGATTGGTGACCGTACACGTCAGATTGATCATGCTCACGTTGAATATTGTCGCGGCATTAAGAATCCTGTAGGATTAAAATGTGGTCCTTCCATTGAACCTGATGAGCTTTTAAAATTAATTGATATTTTAAATCCTGAAAACGAACTGGGGCGGCTTACTCTCATTACGCGCTTTGGTTATGATAAAGTTGAAAGTTATCTGCCTAAACTCATCCGTGCCGTTGAACGCGAGAAACGTGCGGTTATATGGTCATGTGATCCAATGCACGGCAATACAATTACTGCCAATGGTTATAAGACGCGTCCCTTTGATTATGTTTTAAAAGAAGTAGAGAATTTTTTTGCAGTGCATCGTGGAGAGGGAACTTATCCAGGGGGCATTCATATTGAGATGACAGGCCGTGATGTTACTGAATGTACAGGAGGGGCGCATGCTATTTCTGTGGACGATTTATCTGATCGTTATCATACGCAATGTGATCCACGGTTAAATGCAGATCAAGCGTTAGAATTGGCTTTTCTTGTTGCTGAACTCCTTAAAAAAAATCGTGTGACTGACTCGTTAGCAATTGCTGCTGGTGGGTAGGCAAAAATTTTCCTAATATATTTTTAGGTCATTATGGCAAAAGAGAATTTAAAAAAAAGTGATATTTCCGATGATGAAGAATAAAGTTGTGGTTGCTAAACTGATGAAATGATACAAAGGCTTATGAAAAATGATTTTCGGGTATCCATTGCCCAATTAAATCCTATTGTTGGTGATATTGAGGGGAATTTTTCTTTAGCTGTCATGGCACATCAAAAGGCTAAGGAAGAGGGGGCTGATTTTGTTTTATTCACGGAACTTTTTATAAGCGCTTATCCGCCGGAAGATCTTGTTCTAAAACCTGCTTTTACAAAAACATGTGAAGAGACTGTTAAGAAATTAGCAAAGATAACTGTAGGCGGACCAGGAATTGTTATTGGTCTTCCATTAAGACGCAATGGCAATATTTACAACGGTGTCATGCTTCTTGATGAAGGGCGAGTCATTGCCGAAAGTTTGAAGTTTGATTTACCTAATTATGCTGAGTTTGATGAAAAGCGTTTATTTTCTTCAGGTCCACGTCCTGAACCTATTGTTTATCATGGAATCAAATTAGGAATTGTCATTTGTGAAGATCTTTGGAATGATTTTTCTCTTAGTACAGAGCTTAAAGATAAAGGAGCGGAAATTATTCTTGTCCTTAACGGATCTCCCTACTATCGTAATAAAACTTTAAAACGTATAGATGTTGTTCATACGCAAGCTCTACGATCTGGGGTACCAATTATCTATGCTAATCAAGTTGGTGGTCAAGATGAGCTCGTTTTTGATGGCGGGTCTTTTGCCTTGAATGGAGAAGGAAAAAAGATATTTCAAATGAAGCACTTTGATAGCCATATTGCTTTAACCCATTGGCAAAAAACAACGACGGGCTGGCACTGTATTTCAGGTCCTAATGAAAGTCTTCTCAATGGATTAGCGGCCGATTATCAAGCTTGTGTTTTAGGTTTGAGAGATTACGTTAATAAAAATCGCTTTATGGATGTTATTCTTGGTCTTTCAGGAGGAATTGATTCAGCCCTGTGTACGGCAATGGCGGTGGATGCTCTTGGTTCTGAGAGAGTTCGCACCATTATGATGCCCTATCATTATACTTCACAAGAATCATTAAAAGATGCTAAAGAATGTGCACAACTTCTAGGATGTTGTTATGAAATCATACCGATTGAGCAAACTGTTGAAGCTTTTTTTAAGACAATGGCACCTATTTTTTTAGGGTTGTCGCCTGATGTAACAGAAGAAAATCTTCAAAGCCGTGTACGTGGTACACTTTTAATGGCTCTTTCAAATAAATTCGGTTCAATGGTGGTAACGACAGGCAATAAGTCAGAAATGGCTGTGGGATATGCAACACTCTATGGTGATATGAATGGCGGGTTTAATCCTATTAAAGATATTTATAAAATGCAGGTTTATGCATTAGCTGAGTGGCGCAATAAAAATCACTTGCACAATTTGAGAGGACCAGAAGGAATTGTCATTCCATACAATATTATAGAAAAAGCGCCTTCTGCAGAACTGCGGGAAAATCAAAAAGATGAAGATTCTCTTCCCCCTTATCCTATTCTAGATGATATCTTGCAATCTCTTGTAGAAAATGACATGAGTATTTGTGATATTATTAAACGTGGGCATTCACAGGAAACTGTTGAGAAAGTTGAACAGCTTCTTTATGGTGCCGAATATAAAAGACGACAATCTGCACCCGGTGTAAAAATCAGTTACAAGAATTTCGGACGCGATCGTCGCTATCCCATAGTCAATTATTTTCGCGATAAAAATTGAGTATTATTTTATGGTTAAAGTTCGTTTTGCTCCCTCTCCAACAGGTTATATTCATATTGGCAATATCCGTAGTGCGCTTTTCAATTGGCTTTATGCGCAAGCGTATAAGGGAGAATTTATTTTGCGCTATGATGATACAGATGTTGAACGTTCTAAACAAGAATATATCGATGCTATTGCTGTTGACCTTGAATGGCTTGGTATTCAACCAGATGCAATTTATTACCAATCTAAGCGATTTAATCGATATGATGAAGTTGCGGAAATTCTCAAACAACGCGGGCTTCTTTATCCCTGTTATGAGACTGCAGAAGAATTAGAGCGGCGTCGTAAAATCCAGCTTTCACGTAAATTGCCTCCTATTTATAACCGTGCTGCATTAAAATTGACAGCAGAAGAGAAAAAAGAATTTGAATCACAAGGTCGTAAACCCCATTGGCGTTTTCTTCTTCCTAATTTTGAAAATGATCCTTTGCAAACAAAGCGAACAGAAGTTTGCTGGAATGATGCCGTAAAGGGAAAGCAGACGGTTGATTTGGCGTCTCTTTCAGATCCTGTTCTTATTCGTGAAGATGGAAGCTATCTTTATACATTGCCGTCTGTTGTTGATGATGTAGATATGGCTATTACGCATATTATTCGTGGGGATGATCATATTACAAATACAGGTGCTCAAATTGCTCTTTTTAAAGCTCTTAATGCAGAATTACCGTTTTTTGGTCATACCAATTTATTGGCGACAGTTTTAGGAAAAGGATTTTCAAAACGTGACCATGATCTTTCTATTCGTTCTCTACGGGAAGAAGGATTTGAATCTATAGCTGTTCAGTGTCTTGCTGTTTTGATTGGGACATCGCAAAATGTGCATCCCTATCCCAATCAAGCAGCGCTTTTAGAACGTTTTAATCTTCAAGATACGTCAAGATCCGTTGCAAAATTTGATATTGCTGATCTTCTTGCTTTGAATAGTCATCTTGTCCATGAGTTAACCTATGAGGAAGTAAAAATGCGCCTTAAAAAACTTTCTATTGAGGGAGATAAGGCGGAATATTTCTGGAACGCGATAAGAAGCAATATTAATAAAGTCAATGATGCTGTTTTGTGGTGGAAAATCATTCATGATGAACAGAATTTTGATACAGTGACACTAGAAGATCGTGCTTTCGTGCGCCAATCACTCGATTTTTTACCTGAAGGTGCTTTGAGTGAGGAAAGTTGGAAAATTTGGACAACAGCATTAAAAGAAAAAACAGGTCGAAAAGGAAAAGCTTTGTTTATGCCATTACGCCAGGCACTGACGGGCATGGACCATGGACCTGAAATGGGAAAAATTTTGCAGCTTTTAGGGCGTGAAAAGGTAGCGGAAAGACTCACTAGGAAATAAGAGCGGCTTTTTTTAAAGCATTTCGTTCATTTCACTTTTAAAGGGAATAAAGAATGGGTTTATTTACACGTTTTTATAAGCATGAAAGCAGGAATATCATCACCAAATCCAAGGGGCGTGTAATTCTTATTTTTTCGTGGGCGTTGTTTCTCAGATGGCTTCTCTTTATTATTTGCACTTTTGATATATTCTGTTTTATTCTCTTCTACAGATTTTTTAGCGTGAGCAACGGACTCTTTGGGAGCAGTTTTCTTTGATGATTTTAAAGATTTTTTCTTTACAACAATATCTTCTGTTTGATCATCGGCTATTAAAGTTGAGAGATCTCCATTGAGCCATTCAATTTTTTCATTACTCATTTCCTCAATGGCATTGATATATTTTTGATCAGCTTTTGTGACAATTGTAAAAGCTTTTCCGCTACGATTTGCACGCCCTGTACGACCAATTCGATGGATATAGTCTTCAGCATGTGTAGGAACATCATAGTTAAATACATGACTTACAGCTGGAATATCGAGCCCACGGGCAGCAACATCAGAAGCAACAAGAAGCGTAAGTTTATTATTTTTAAAATCAGCTAGGGTGTTCATGCGCGAATATTGGTCCATATCTCCATGAAGTGCCCCTACATTAAAATTATGTTTGATGAGCGATCTAAAAAGTTCGGAGATATCTCTCTTTCGATTACAGAAAATGATTGCATTTTGAAGCTCTGCACCTTCATTTTGGATCAGCTCTCGTAAAATCGCTCTTTTATCCCATGATTTATTTCCAGATTTGACAAGCCATTGTGTAATTGTGGTAGCCGTTGAGGAAGCTTTTGTAACTTCAACAGATACGGGAGAATGTAAAAATTGTTTCGTTAGTTTTGCAATTTCTGGCGCCATTGTTGCAGAAAAGAATAAAGTTTGACGCGTAAAAGGAGTTAGCTTACAGATACGTTCAATATCAGGAATAAAGCCCATATCCAACATGCGATCAGCTTCATCAATCACAAGGATTTCAACACCCATTAGAAGTAGTTTACCGCGCTCGCAATGATCAAGAAGGCGCCCTGGTGTTGCTATAAGAACATCAGCTCCCCGTTCAAGTTTGCGATCTTGGAGTTCAAAAGAAACTCCGCCAATCAAAAGAGCAACATTTAAACGATGATTTATTCCGTATTTATCAAAATTTTCTTCAACTTGAGCTGCAATTTCCCGTGTTGGTTCTAAAATGAGTGTACGGGGCATTCGTGCTCGTGCACGACCTTTTTCAAGGAGAGTGAGCATAGGCAATACGAAAGAGGCGGTTTTACCTGTGCCTGTTTGGGCGATTCCTAAAACGTCTTTTCCTTGAAGGACATGCGGAATTGTTTCACTTTGAATAGGTGTAGGAGCTCTATATCCCGCTGATTTTACCGCATTAATAACCTTTGCGGAAAGACCTAAATCATCAAAACTGTTTAAAGATGGTATCATTTTTTTATCAATTGCTCTGTGATTTTAACTGTGCTATCTAAATGATGATTATAATCAATACTCTACACTCTTTAAAAGTGTTAAGATGTTTTCACAAAAAAACTAACTATAACAATCATATACATATAAAACGCATAATACAATCATTAATAGCGAAATTGTTCTGATAAAATGCGCTCATCCCATGAATGATTTGAGTCAAAAAGGATTGAAGCTGTTACTTCTGTTGCCATTGAAATAGTAACTGAATGGACAGATTTAACTTCAATATTATCTGCAGCAGCGTTGACAGGGCGTTTGTCAGGTTCAAGCATATCAAAACGCACTGTTACTGTATTGGGAAGTAAAGCTCCATGCCAACGCCGAGGGCGAAAAGGGCTAACGGGAGTGAGGGCCATAAGGGGGGCCATAAGAGGTAAGATAGGTCCTTGTGCTGATAAATTATAGGCGGTAGATCCAGCTGGTGTAGCGACGAGGACACCATCACAACTTAATTGTTCCATGCGTACGTTGTTATCAATGGTGATGCGAATTTTTGCGGCTTGATAAGATTGCCGAAAGAGGGATACTTCATTAATTGCAAGCGCCTCGATAAAATCTTGACATTCAGATTTTGCAATCATACGCAGGGGATGGATTTCTTTTTTATGTGCGACAGCAATACGATGGGGCAATTTTTTTTCATGAAATTTATTCATAAGAAATCCTACAGAACCTTGATTCATGCCATAAATAGGTTTTCCTGTGTACATGACGTCTCGTACGGTTTGTAACATTGTCCCATCACCACCAATTGCAACAACAATATCAGTTTCTTCCAGAGAAGAATGACCATAAACCGAAATTAACTTATGGGTAGCTTTGATAGCGTCCTCAGTTTCTGCGGAAATAAAATGAAAGCGACTTGGTAACGTAGTCATTTAAAAATTATCCTGATACTTATAATTTATGTTGTAACTTATTTTTGAGAGTTTTGAAGTTGCAATAAAAACTCTTTTTATAATAAAAAGAGCATTGAATAAAGAGAAGTTATTTCAAGGTAAAGTATCATTGAAAAGTAAGAGGAATGCGTCGTTAGATAAGTTACAAACAAGTAATTTTTATTAGAATGATAATTTAGCATTGAAGCTAAGAGTATGATTAGTTAAAAGAGCATAACTGATTTTAATGATCAGTTTGAAGCACCCGTAGCTCAGCTGGATAGAGCGCTGCCCTCCGAAGGCAGAGGTCACAGATTCGAATTCTGTCGGGTGCACCAAATTCTTCAACTTCATATCATCCTAAATAGCAATATTACCTAAAAAGAAACCACTTTACCTCTTCTATGAAAATGGTCGTTTGAGTTGTTTATTAAGTTTTGTAGCGGATAAGAAAATGATTTTAAGAGAAGTAAAATTTATGGCTGCGTATATAATTTTTCAGTTAGTCATTTTGAATATCGAGATAAAAAGCCAGATTATCTAAATATGCTTTCAATTTAACTATAAATATTTATAACATAAAAATACATATAATCCAATATCTTATTGTATAACTTATCTGGCGATGTTGACAGTAGATCGCTAAATATATTGTTCTGAGCATTAAAATAGATAGCTAAATTTGCTTTTATTCTATTTGGGGCGCTAAAGGTTGTTATAGTGAGATGGAACGCGGATGAGAAATATCACTAGTTAAAGAATAATAATGGGAAAAATAATCGTCAAGATTTGAATTGGTTCAAAACGCTGTATCCAGTATGGTTATTATGGTTTTGAGAATGGGTATCGGGCAATTTCTCTATACACCAATATTGTCAGTTATGTTGGATGAGTGATTGTTTACCTTTAAGCAACTTTCTTATATAGTTAGCGCTAATTATGGTGGTTATTTAGTTTGGGGGTATGTTCTTTACGCTTGGCAGAATTTGGATTATATCTCTTGCTCTTCGCATGCTATCTTGTGCAGCTATAGTAATGGTTGCACTTATTATTTCTATGGCGTTAATACTTAGTCCTTTTGATCCGTTTTGCTGTTGGTATTGCGAGTGTAGCAATGATGGTTTTGGGTTTTATTATGGTCATACAGCATAGCCATAATCGGCGGATTATTGCTTCGCTTTATGCAGGTGTAGGAGTTGGTATTCTACTAGGTAATGAATATGTTATTATTAGTTTGAACAGGGCGCTTGATGCGATCAACATTTGGTTTGGAGTCGGCTTAATGCTTGTTTAAAACTTTTTAAAACATACAGGTTTAATTATGACAACGATATCAACAAAACAGCCCCGTTCTTGCTTCCATTGCAAATGAAACCGCTTCTGTTAATAAAAGATCCCAAAAATATGAATTGACCAATCAAATGGATTGTGACTGGTCATATATTATATCGCATTCGTACTTTAAAAGATTTTGGTGATGTAAAAAAGGCGATCTAGGTGGTTTGATTGAAAATGAAAGCAACCTCTCTCATGATGGCAATTGCTAGGTTTCTGATAATGCCTGTGTTGTAAAATCTGGTCGTATTTATAAAAGCGCAAGGGGCTATGGCAATGCTGTTATTGGTGTCTATGTGTATGGCAATGCCTTAATATGTGATAAAACCCATGTGTATTTTGGTGCTCATGTTTATGACAATGCTCGTTTTTCTTATAATGTTTGAGTTTATCATTATGCGCGGGTTTATGGGAATGCAAAATTATCTGGTAATGCACGTACTCACAGCAATGCCGCGGTTTATGATCATGCTGTTGTTAAGCAAGGTTTACGGCAATCTAGAGTGGGGTGTCATGCTGATGTATATAGCTCTGTTTATGGCAATGCCAAGATTTCTGGTTATTTCGTAATTAGAGGTATGTATATGGTAATGCAAGAATAAAAAGACATAGCGACTTATATTCGGTTTCCATAATTTGTGAGGTTTATGAAAGCGATAACGTTATTAAGATTGATAAACAGAATAAATGATAGACGAGGGGGGCGCCTTTTTGATGGCTATAAAACCCATCATAAAAGAGAGAATGCATAAAAGAAAGCCGTGCCAAGTGATATGACGCGGCTTTTAAATAGAGGTACTACAGATCATACAAAAGAAATCAATAATGAACGCATATATACAAAACGTATCATATTGCAAGCACTCTATTCGATTGATTAAAACTTATCAAAAGGAACGTAAATGAACAGATATGATCTTTATCACTCATTTGAATTACAGAACCTATAAACACTTTTTTATGGCTATAAAACATATTAAGAATAACTCCCTCATTTTTGAGGTGGTCATTTGAAACAAAGCACATTATTAAAATGCCTCTTTTAAAACGTTTCAAAATATCAAGCTCAAAATCTAGCTGAGTGAATTGAAATAATTTACATTCTAAAATTAAACCTATCAAATAAATTAAAATGCTTGGTAGGTTCATATCAAGATAATCAAGAAAAAATGCGTATTAAGTGAATATCTGTAACAAAACCCGTTTTTTACATTTACCAAGCATTGGTTTTTAAAAGCAGCTTTTCATAAGACAATAAACAATCGCTTTTTATAAAACCTAGGTTTCAACCGTTTCTTATAGAGATCTCATTTTATGTTTCAAACGTTTAAATGTTCATTTAGTGAGATTCTCATAAGTGTATTTTCATTTTGCACTCAAACATATAAGTTATCAACTTCCTATTCTTTTCAATTTTTCATCATAAAAAAATCTTTTATTCATCTTGCTTATAAAAAGAATTAGCTTTTTTCTGGTAAGATAATTGGAGAAATAAGGATTTTAGATATGTTTCGGCGTTCCATTTCAATCACTTTAAAGTGTAAACCATCCGTTTCAAAACTTTCTCCTTCATTTGGTAAATGACCAAACTGCCAAAGCATAAAGCCTGCCAGAGTCGTATAACGATCTGCTTCATCCACAAGGTTACGCCCAAGATAACCACTTAAACGGCGGATATCAGCATATCCCTCAACAAGAAGACTGCCATTTTCAAGTTGTTCTGCGATCATGAGTTCTTCATCATCATCAGGAAAGTCTCCTGCAATAGCTTCAAGAATATCGGTTGGTGTCGCAATTCCTTCAAAAGATCCATGCTCATCAACAATAATTGCAAGCTGAATCGAAGAATGACGTAATTGCTCCATCAATCCTAAAACACTTGTGTTTTCATGAACAACGAGGGGTTCTCGCATAGCTTTTTTCCAATTAATCTTTTTTCCTTCAGCCAAATTCAAAAGAAGATCTTTTGTCAACGCAACGCCAACAAATTCATCCACTTTTTCACGCGCAAGAATTAAGCGGCTATGTTTAACCTTTTGTAATTCTTCACGCATTTCATTTTCATCAGCATTTAAATCTAACCACTCAATCTCATTACGTGGCGACATGATAGAGCGAACAGGGCGATCAGCTAAATCGAGAACACCACGAATCATCTCCTTTTCTTCTGGTCTGAACAACTCAGAAGCTGCAGCTTGTTCAGCAATAACATCTACAGTCTCAGCAAGGTGACTATCTTTGCTTCCTCCTCCTAAGAGCCTCAAAACAGCATCAGCTGTTCTACTGCGTAGATCATTCGTTTTAATCATTTTTTCACGGTTACGACGTCCAATTTGATTAAAAGCTTCGATAAGAACAGAAAAACCAATAGCAGCATACAAATACCCTTTTGGAATATGAAAACCAAATCCTTCAACAATGAGAGTAAAGCCAATCATCATCAAAAAACCAAGACAAAGAATTACAATAGTGGGATGACGATTAATAAAACGCATAAGAGCACCAGATCCGCACATCATCACTCCCATAGCAGCTATAACTGCGATATACATAACTGCTGCTTGCTCTTTTGCAATCATACCTGTTGCGGTAATAATGCTGTCTAGTGAAAAAACGGCATCCAGCACCACGATTTGAACAATTACTTGCCAAAAAACAGCATAAGCAACGCCTGTTTTTCTTTCATGTGATACCCCTTCTAACCTTTCATGTAATTCTAGCGTTCCCTTTGCTAGCAAAAAAGCTCCCCCCCCAATTAAAATAAAGCTATGCCAACTAAATACAACAGATGAAAGTGAAAGAATTACCCTATCGAGTCTCATAACCCATCCGATAACTGTAAGAAGGAAGAGCCGCATAATTAATGCTAAAGTAAGACCTAGAAAGCGTGCGCGGTCACGCAAATGTAGGGGCAATTTTTCAGCTAAAATTGCAATAAAGATAAGGTTATCTATTCCTAAAACAATTTCGAGAAAAACCAGCGTGATCAAACCAAACCACGCATGGGGATCAGTGATCCATTCCATCATTCCTTACCTTTTAGAAGCTTAAAAGCGTGCGATTGACAAAAAAAATTCATAGGCTTTTTTCGTATATTGGATCATGAACATTGAATGTAAAAAAAATTTATATTCAACGAAAAAAAACAGCAAAATATTGTTTGAATCCATGTGATTATTGATAAAACAAAACAATGCCCCATCCCGCTTACAACCACAAGAAGGTTCCTCTAAACTTTGCTCGGGCATTATGCTCGATAATCCTCTAAACTATAGGTTCTGTATAACAATCAGAACATTTATTTATAAAGATTCCTATAATGGGGTTATTTTTATATAAGATCAAGTGGTGAATATCATATTTTTAACCTTACAGACAATGAGTCTATATAACAAACAACAAAATATCTGGACATCCATCCTTAGGAGCGTTATAGAAACGTTCATTCTCATCTTTTGGGAAGCTTATGGGTGATTAGCTCAGTTGGTAGAGCAGCTGACTCTTAATCAGCGGGTCGTGGGTTCGATCCCCTCATCACCCACCACTCGATTTTATACCATAAATAACTTATTGATTGTGTAAATTTTTTAAGGTACGAGTTGCTAAATAAAATTGGGCAGTAGGATTTCCCATATGTGTTTGTTTAAAAGTAAAGATTGTTGATATAGCTTAGTCATCAGGTTTTGTACTTTTAGGGGATTTAAAGATCTTTTAATGCGTATTGTTTCTTTTTTAATCAATTGGTAAGGAGAAGTTTCTTACCGACAATTGTGTTATTTAAAGGGGTATAAAAATCAACGGTTTTCACTTCTTTTAATATAAATTGATTAAATTTTTTTGGATTTTTAGCATATTGTCTAAAGATAGAAGAAAATTTACACTTTAGTTGTGTCAGAAGCGTGAATATTTTTTGGTAACTCTCCCACTTAAATAAAAGATATCTGTAATAATCATCAGTATTCCAAGAGGATAAATCAAGATAAAACAAAGTAATTAGCTGGACATAACAAGAATAAAATTAGATCAGCTTAATTATTTAAAGCTCATACCTGCTAAACAACAGAAAATAAGCTTTAATAAGGCTTAAAGTTTTTAAATATTAGATTGTACAGTTACGCTATACTATTTTCCCGTTAGCTTAATCTCTAAAAATATAAACATTAAGAAAACTGCTCAGAATCATTATAATATATTGATTTATAATAATTAATTATTCTTTGTTTGAAAAAACTTTAATATCATAAACTTCTTTTATTTTAATCCCTCTTATAATGAATCAATTAAAATCATTCATTTGTGCATCATAAATGGGATTAACGTGTGGATAAAGACTATTGAAGAAAAGCATAAAAATGATTTTTATTAACGTTCTTAGGCGCTAAAAGTTATCACAGCATTGGAAAAATAGTATAATGGTGCAGTCTTGCTCTTTTATTAAGTATAAAGATGACGCTGCAACAATGGCTTTACTATTATACCATTCACGGGTGTTGTTTTGTAATGGGAAGAGCGCTGAGAGAGGTTTCTTAAAAAAGATATGTAAATTGGCAACACGATGGTGTTTTTTCTCTTTAAGAGGCTTGATTCTATTAAAGAACGTAACAAACAAAAGCGTGACGCAATATGTATACACATTATTCCTATATTTTTGAGAAATAAAAATTTTGTAAAGTTTTTTCTTGCCTTTTTGTATGATCATTTGCGAGATTTTTTATTAAAAGGGTCCTTTAATTATTATTTATCTATAATACTTTTTCTTTTTCAAATAATAAAATGAAGTTATTTTCAAATAGAGGTCCTTAATTTTGAGCATATATTTTTTGCAAAAAATTTTGCAATCATATGCTTTATCCAACATAAAAATCGATTACACAATGAAATAGTATCTTTAATATTCAAGCTTATAGGAGTTTTTTTTGAAAGGAAAATAGAAAAATATTTCTATGTTTTTTATAAATAAGATTTTTATAAAAGGGGACCTTCAAGTTTCAATGTGAAAAAGATAAATAAATAATGATTGTATTAATTTACATATATAATTGAATTTAGCGTGATTATAATCATTTATAGGTACACAAAAAAAGAAGTCGTTGATAGCCTTTTATTTATTCAGGTGGTGTTTTGGAGGCTCTTTTCCAATATTGTTGCGCTTCAAAAATGACGACCACAAACAATGAAATGATGAACGGTATAATCAAATAAAACATTCTAAAGACAATAAGTGCTGCAATAACATCAGTTGGATTTATGTTGGGCATGCCTGTTATGAAGAGAGCTTCAAGAACTCCTACTCCTCCTGCTGGAGCATTGGAGAGAAGAGTTATCGTAAAAGATGCTAGAAAAACACCAAGAACAGAGATAAAATGAATATCTGCATTGTGTGGGAGAACAGCATATATAATTCCTGCTGCTCCTAAAAGCTCTAGAGGGCTAATGAGAAGCTGCTGAATCACAATTTTCAGCCGCGGATAGGAAAGTTGAATTTTCTTACCCAAACGTAAGGGTTTTAACTGAAGCCAGCTGCCAAACGTATAAAGTGCTATACAGCTGAGTAAAATTGCTCCAACCGTTGTTCCTAGCCATTTAGGAAGTTCTTTATGAATGAGGGTGATAATTTCGGGTTGCAGCACCAAAACGATTCCAAAAAGTAAGATTGTGCCGATTACAAAAGTAAAAGAGCAAAAACCTACTAATATGGCGATTTCTGTTCCGTTTAATCCTTTCATTTTATAGGCACGATAGCGCACAACGGCACCAGAAAAAACTGAAGCACCGATATTGTGTGAAAGAGCGTAGGTTGTAAATGAACATATAGCGATAAAAATCCAAGAAATTTTATGGCCTAGATGTTGCAAGGCAATTCGATCATATCCAGCAAGAGCAGCATAAGCTAGGAGAGAACATAAACAGGCTAATAACCATTGCTGTGCATTTAAATCGCTCAAGCGCTCCAATACATCCCCAAATGAAATGGTAGAGAGCTTCATGTAAAGAATTCGAATAGATACCAGCATTGCTAAGATACCAATCAATGGCCATATAAATTGCTTTATTTTCACGATTCTGTATCCATTTTATGTTTTCTGTAAATCTTCATGATTGAGCATATTCCTTACAGATCTTCGTTCTGTTATATACTCTATAATGCCATTGGCAATTTCTTCATCATCTGTTACTACAACATCAGCACCTAAATCAATGAGATAAGTTGTTTCTGTGTCGGATAATGCATGTGTGATTATCTGGATATCTTTTTTCATATCACGTATATTCACGATACATTCTCCTACTTCAATGGTACTTCGCATTGTAATAACAACTTTATGTGCATTATTTATATTTGCTGCGTTCATTATTTCTTGTTGAATGATATTGCCACAAATAGCCTCAAAGCCATCTGCAATCGCTTTATCAGAGAGGCGTTTTGATTCTTCTACGATCACTATAGGTTTATCTCTATTGATTAAAGATAATGCAACACACTTACCGATACGACCATAGCCAATAATTACGATATGGTTATTTTTTAAGGTCATCGGTAAAAAATCTTGGTCTGGGTCTTGTGGATCAATATCAATAATTGTTTGGGTGTTTTGTGAAGATGCAGAATTTTTTTCTAGATGTTTTTTAATTTTATTACAGGCAATGAAAACAAGAGGATTGAGCAAAATAGAAAAAATTGCTCCTCCAAGAATTAAATCATGAGCGTCATTGTTTAAAAGTCCTAAGCTTAAACTTAAACCAGCAAGGATAAAGGAAAATTCTCCGATTTGGGCAAGGCTTGCAGCAATAGTCAAAGCTGTTGCATTAGAATAGCGAAAAGCCTTAACGATGAAAAAGGCAACAGCAGATTTTCCGATTACGATAATAAATAAGGTTGCTAAGAGAGGAAAAAAATGAGTTAAGAGTTTCTCTGGGTCAAATAACATGCCTACAGAAACAAAAAAGAGAACAGAAAAAGCATCGCGCAGTGGTAAGGATTCTTCGGCGGCACGGTGGCTTAATTCTGATTCGCTCATAACCATACCAGCAAAAAAAGCACCAAGAGAAAGAGAAACACCGAATAAATGAGCGGCTCCGAATGCTACTCCTAATGCAATAGCAAAGACGCTAAGACGAAATAATTCACGTGATCCCGATTGTGCGCTCATTTTTAAAAGCCATGGGATAACGCGTCGCCCAATGACGAGCATAAGTGCGATAAATACAATCACTTTCAGTATGGTGAGACCAAAAATACCCCAAATACTTAAATCCAACCATTGAACAAGAGGATCCAACGCTTCTTTTTTGGTATTGCTGAGTGCACTTGCTAGGGAAGGGATGAGGACAAGTATAAGGACCATTGCTAAATCCTCAATAATCAACCATCCAACGGCAATGCGTCCTTTTTCTGTTTCAATAAGATGACGCTCTTGTAAAGCGCGTAGCAGGATAACAGTACTTGCTATGGATAAAGCGAGGCCGAAGATCAAACTACCACTGAAACCCCATCCCATAATCAAACCAAGGCACAAACCTAGAAAAGTAGAAAATGCCATTTGTGCAATAGCAGCGGGGACAGCAATAGCTTTGACAGACAAAAGGTCTTTTAATGAAAAGTGGAGCCCAACACCAAACATTAGCAAAATAATACCAATTTCAGCAAGTTGATTAATAATGACGGAATCTATTTTAAATCCGCCTGTATTGGGTCCCACAATAACACCAGCTAACAAATAGCCTACAAGTGGTGAAATACGTAAACGGCTAGCAAGCATTCCTAAGAGAAATGCTAAACATAAACCTGCAACAATAGTTGTGATAAGTGGTGTGTCGTGGAGCATGGATTATTTACTATTCTTGATCAAAAATCGAGTGAGTGAAAATGACTACATTTCTATGAGAAGAGAGGAGAGATGTATCATACGCATTAAAGGACATTTTTATTTTATTTTGATATTTGCACGATTATTTCGTTCACGCCACCAATTTCCTAGCAGGAGTAAAATAGGAGCAGCAATAAAGATAGAGGATGATGTTGCAATAATAATCCCAAAGACCATGGGTAATGCAAAATTATGAACAGCACTTCCACCCCATATCGCCATGGGGAGCATAGCAAGAATTGTTGTAGCTGATGTAAAAAAACAACGTACAAGAACCTGATTAATTGACAGATCAATCAGTTCGCGCAACGGCATTTTTTTATAAAGGCGCATATTTTCGCGCATCCTATCATAGACGACAACTTTATCATTTATAGAATATCCAACAATTGTTAAGAGCGCAGCAATAGCCGTTAAATTAAAATCAAATTGAAATAAAGCAAAAAAGCCAATCATTTTGGTGGTGTCTAGAATGAGAGTGATAATTGCTCCAATGGCAAAGAACCACTCGAAGCGTAACCATATATAGAGAGACATGGCAATAGCCGCAAGAATAACAGCAGTAAAAGCAGCTGTGGCAAGCTCGCCTGAAATTTTGGGACCAACAACTTCTATTTGATCGAATGTGGTATCGGGATAGATATTTTGTACAGCTGTTTTGACCTTATCAATGGCGATGGTTTGTTGTGCTTCGCTACCGCTTTGTTTCTGCATGCGAATTAATACGGTATTTTCGTTATCAATATTTTGCAAGGTAACTTCACCAATATTAAGAGTAGAAAGCTTGGAACGCAGAGTTGCTAGATCTGCTGGTGCTTTCGTGGTAATACTCATCTGGCTTCCGCCAATGAAATCAATTCCGAAATTCAATCCAGGCTTAAAAAAGAGAAAAACTGAAGCTATTGATAAAACAATTGAAACGCCAATACCAATGAAGCGTGCTTTCATAAAGTGGAAAGTTGTGTTTTGTGGCAGGATGTTGAAAGCAGAGTGGATATGCAATTTTTTAATCTTCCATTTACGAACGATCCAAATCATGATGATGCGTACAATGGTGATATTTGTAAACATGGAGATGATAATACCAAGCAACATTGTGACGGCAAAACCACGAACAGGACCAGTACCGAACCAAAATAGTAAGACGGTCGCTATAATTGCTGTAACATTTGCATCAACAATGGTTGCAAAAGCGTGTTTAAATCCACGATCTAGGGCTGCAAAAGCACTCACACCTTTTCGACTTTCTTCACGGATACGTTCATTGATGAGAATATTAGCATCAACGGCAATACCGATGCCTAAAATAATACCAGCAATACCAGGCAGGGTCAGCGTAGCTCCTAAAAGACTCAGTGCAGCAAACGTTAAAATCGTGTGTAGAGCTAGTGCTATATTGGCAATTAATCCCCAAATACGGTAGAGAAGAAAAATAAAAATTGCAACAAGAATAAAGCCAATTATGCCGGTGTAAAGTCCCATTTGGATGGCATCAGCACCAAGATTTGGGCCTACGGTTCTCTCTTCAATGACTGTGAGTGGTGCGGGGAGGGAACCAGCACGAAGCAGAGCAGCCAGAGTTGAGGCTTCTTTGGCGTCAAAGTTTCCTGTAATTTGACCTTGTCCATTGGGAATGACACTATTGATGGTCGGAGCGGTTAAAACCTTATTATCCAGAACAATGGCAAAAGGACGGTTAATATTTTGTCGTGTTATATCGGCAAATATTTTTGCGCCAGCGGAATCTAGTGTAAATGAAATAATGGAACGTCCTGGTATTTGGGGGTCAAAACCTGCACGAGCATCTTTCAGGACATTTCCATCTAAAGCGATTTGATCATAAATTGCATAATGTTGTGTTGCATCAGTGTATCCAGGGAGAATAGAAACACCTATAGGGGGATTATTGGGGTCCACATTAGAAGGAACAAGATGAAAACTCATCTTAGCGGTTGTTCCTAAAAGATCACGCAGTTGTTTTGGATCTTGTAGACCAGGCAATTGGACCATAATACGATCATTTCCGACCTTTTGGATGGCTGGTTCTGAAACACCAACTTGATCTATACGGCGACGGATGATTTCTAAGCTTTGTTCAATAGCATTGCTTACACGGTCTTTTATACCAGCTTCCGTTAATGTGATGCGGAGAGTTTCATTTTGAGCACTGATCGTGATGTTATGTTCTGTTGTGCCAAAGCTACTGTGTATGGGGGTTATTAATGTTTTCAAAGCAGAGAGTGCTTTTTCAGTTTGCGATGGATCTGAAATAAGGGCAATAACGCTATCTTCAACGATACGCACACTTGAGGTGCGAATTTGTTTTTCACGCAATACATTGCGTACACTGCCTAAAACTATGTGTAACTGATCGCGTTTTAACGTTTTGCTATCAACCTCGAGCAGGAGGGAAGAGCCTCCTTGAAGGTCAAGGCCAAGTGCTACACGGGTGTCGGGTAAGAATTTCGAGTTTTTAACTTGTTCGTGTGAAAATAAATTGGGTAAGGCAACATAAATGCTGCTTAAAAGAATAAAACAATAAAGGGTAGTTAACCAACCAGGTGTACGCATGATATATTCCGCTAATAGGCAATCTAACAGTTATTTAAAGTTAAAAGCACAAATAAAATAAGATGATCGTTTTATAATTCAAGGAAGAGAATTAAGAGTACTTATTGGGAGGAGCGCGTTTATTTGAGAAATATTGCATTTTAATGTTACAAAATCGTGTGTCAACAGCTGGAATCTTTATTAAAAAGAAATCCAATGTTAGGATTCTTTGAAAGGTTCTCATAAAAATAGATTCTGCATGGGGTGTTACAAGTTTTTTGTTTTCAGTTGTGGTAGTATTCAACTGATCATACTTATTTTGTAAATCAAATCTATTCGTTTTAATGATATTGTTGGTGTGTGATTGTTTGATTAAATAAGCACGCGTTCCTAGGTTGCTCGTCAATAATACCCCTAAACTGGATAAAAAAATCCAAGTTGTCAAAGGAAGAAAATTTTCTTTTTTGCAATAGAGGTGCAAAAAACACATGCTAGAGTGCCTTCTTTAATCTTATTGAGTTCAGCTTATTTATATCCTTTTCTCTTATTATCAGTATTATAGGATAAGGGAAAGCTTTTATAAGATTATTCTATAAAAGTTGAAAATATCTTCTTTATACCATATTAAAGAGAAGGGGGATAAAATCCTTTTTGTGCGCATAAGGTAGATATGTATACATTTTGTAGAAAAAACATCCGCATAATTTTCCTTCTTTTGGGGATTATCTTTGTATTTCATTCTGGTGCATGGGGGAATAGGGGTGCACAAAATACAATTGTCGAACAAACAATTACTTCTTATTCAGTTGATGAAATTGTTCAACAACAACAGTTGATTATTGATACTCTTGAAGAAAATACTGAAACTTTAAAAAGAGATTTTGACAGAAAGCCAGAAAATGAGCGTGCTTTAGAAGAATTGCGGTTACGTGCACAAGATATCAGTGAACGTGCTATTGAGGCAGCATTTGTTTTGCGTCCTCCTCTTAATGAGATTAATACACTTCTTGATCAATTAACGGAGCTCCATCGTGACGTAAAAAAACTGAAAAGCTCAGTAACGGAATATTCTTACTTGATAGAGCAAAAAGATAAAATTAACAGTATCATGCTTCGTTTTGAAGAGATTTTCTTAGCGGCAAATAGAATAGCTGAACTTTCTATTTCTCAATCTCGGGAGCTTTTTAAACGCACACTTACGTATAGGCTTGAGTTTTCTATTCCGATGGTTCAACATCTCGCCCAAAAAACAAAAGAGGCTTTATCAGATTTTCTTTTTTTGTTAAATTATTGGTGGAGTTTTATATTTTATTTCAAGTTGTTACAACTATTTCTTTCCTTTTTAATCCCACTTTTTATTACTTTGGGTCTTTCATATTTTTCTCGAAAAGTTCTTGTTCATGTGTATTGCCACTTTAGGAAGTCTAATGAGGAAATATCTTATTTACAACGCTTATTGATCGCTTTTATTTCAGTTCTCTTACCTTCGCTTGTATGTACTCTTTGCGTTTATCTTGTGTTGTTTTTGTTTCGTAGTTTTAACTTAGATCCAGGTAAGCTTACACCAGTTTTTGATATGATAGGTTGTCAAATTATTTTAGTATTTTTAATTAATCGCTTAGCGATTGTTCTTTTATCATCGAATATACCCCATGTGCGTCTTCTCAGTATTGCACCATTGTCTGCTTATCAATTAGTGATTCTACTTACTTCTTTAGGGGGTGTTTTGGCATTTGACGCTGTTCTTGATAGTATTTATGAAATCATTTCAGCGCCTCTATCTTTGACAATTGCTAAAAGTTTTATTGCTGTTTTTCTTGTAGCGATATTGCTGTTTATAATATCATTTGTACCTTTGCGGTTTAGACGTAGGCGTCTTCAAGGAGAAAAAAAAGAGCCATACTTTTGGCCATTTTATATACGCATTCCTCTTATTGGCTTGGGATTACTGCTCTTTGTGTTGAATTTTTTAGGCTACGTTGGTCTTGCACGTTTTATTATGCAGCAAATTATGATTGATGGAGCATTTTTAGTTCTCATGTATTTAGGAATACGAAGCGCTCAAGCACTTGGAACTAAAGGACAATTTATGAAAACAACGGTTGGTCATCTTTTGATGCAGAGGTTTCATTTAGAAGAAAAAACGATGAATCAATTGGGAGTTTTTGTGAGCGTCTTTTTCAATTTATTTGTTGTTGTCTTTTGTGCAATGCCAATTGCTGTACAGTTTGGATTTTCCTATTCTGATTTGAAAGCAGTATTGTGGCAATTGGTTACCGGTTTTCAGATTGGAAATATTACTCTTTCTTTGATTTCTCTTGTAACAGGAATTATTTCTTTTTGTGTTTGCTGGTTTCTTATTCGCCGATTTATTGGTTGGTTAGATAGTGTGGTGTTGGTTCATGGAGAGTTCGATTCTGGTATCCGTAATTCTATCAAAACAGTGATAAGTTATGGAGGCGTTGTTGTCTCTGCTTTGACGGGATTGTCAATGGCAGGTTTGGATCTTAGAAATTTCGCTCTTATTGCTGGAGGACTTTCTCTTGGTATAGGTTTTGGTTTACAGAATATTGTCCAAAACTTTGTCTCTGGACTTATTATTTTAGTTGGAAGACCATTTAAAATAGGAGACTATATAGAATCTGGATCAGTCGCTGGTGTTGTTAAGCGTATTAATGTGCGTGCAACAGAACTTGAGACCATTCAGCGTAAGACGATTATTATTCCCAATTCAAGCCTTATTAATAACAACGTTAGTAATTGGACACGACGCAATAAAGTAGGACGAATTGATATACCAGTTACTGTATCATCTAAGGTTGCTCCAGAGCATGTTGCTGAAATTTTGTTGGAGATTGCTTTTGCAACAGAAGGCGTTTTAAAAAGTCCTACTCCGCAGGTGAGTTTTACAGCATTTGATCATAAGAGTTTCTCCTTTAATTTAGCTATTTATGTGCCTAATATTACTTCACCTTCTCATGTAACCAATGCTCTTCGATTTAGCTTATATAAGCGTTTTGCTGAGGAAGGAATCCTAGAATGCTGAAATATATTTGTGCTTTGATTACAGTTATTCTGTTGAATCTTTTTACCATAACAGCTTTTGCTGCAACAGTGAAGAATACTGATTTAAAGATACAATCTCTCGTTGTTGTCGAAGGAAGTATACCTTCAAAAATTTCTTTAAATACTCATCAAATAATTACAATTTGTATGAAGGGATGTTTTATAACTTTTCCTAATAAAGACCGTTTTGCAATAAAGGCAGATGATAATATAGAAATCAGTAGGGGAAGAGCAATTTTTAAATAAAATGATTGAGAATTTTTATTTGGAGACAAGATTTAGAAGGATAATGATATTGTCGTATTAATAATCTCATCCTTTAGAAAATTGTATAAAAAAAGGTATAGTTTTAATATAAAATAGGTGTAATTTTTTATACTATGTAAAATTTACAGTATGCATTTTGCATGTAAGAATATTAAGGTATTTATAATTACTTTTAATGAACATCGATTCTCTAAAAATAATTACATTATTTTTAGCATTTTTCTCATAAAAAAAAGGCATAAAATATACTATTTTATGATTTTTTGTTGTATTTTAAATACAAAATGTTTTACACCTTCTCATTTTAAAAACATAATAAGTATTTTTATTAAATTTTTATTATTTTAATATTGATTTATTATAATATTTTAAAATTTATTTGATAATATTAAATTTTGATGTAATGATATATTGTAATGATATATTATTATAGTTATAGATTTAATATGTAACGATAAAGGAGTACATGCGATTTTGCTGCATAAGATTTTATAAAACTTTGTTTTTCTAAATGTGATTTTTGATTATATAATTTAGCAATGGGGTATAATTTTATGAATACAAAATTTATAACAGCGTCTGTTTTTTCTTTGATTTCGCCTTCTATAGTACAGGCTGCAGATGTGGTGGCTCATGAAGAGCCAGTACATGTTGCCTCAGAAGTTGTTGCTTCTTCACCTTTTTCTTGGGGAGGTATTTATTTTGGGGGGCAAGTTGGTGGCTTTTCAAGTAAGACTTCTGCAATAACGCGTGATGTTGATATTCCTCTCTATCCTGATGAGGAGAGTAAAAGTAAACCATGGGTACCTGTCGAGAAACAGTATATGCCTGAGCTTTCTGGATTTATAGGTGGTTTTTATGCGGGTATTAATTTTGATCTCGGTAATAATTTTATTGTGGGGATTGATACGGATATGCTTTTAACGGAAAAAAAGGATACAAAAACAAGATTTCATGCTGATGAATCAAGTGCTGGTGGTGATCCTGGTGGATCAGGCACTGAAAGAGTGGGTACTGAAGGAACGGATATTGAAGGATCGGGTACTGAGGAGCCATCTATAGAAGAAAAAAGTCGAAAAAGGGCAAAACTTGTCAGGAGACAGGGTAGAGGCTTTTCTCGCTCTGTTGCAGAGGCTAAAGAAGAGAAAAACAGTTTAACTTTTAATCATACGTTAAAACAAAAATGGACAGGTGCTACACGGGTGCGTGTTGGGTTTTCTGCGGGGCGTGTAATGCCTTATATTGCTGGTGGTGTTGCTTATGGACAGTTTCAAGATATTTTGTCGACAGTAATTACGGGAGATGAGCCATTTAATAGGACATCGGATGTAACAAAAACGATGATTGGCTATACTCTCGGTGGTGGTGTTGATTTTGCAATGACAGATCATCTTGTTATGCGCGCGGAATATCGTTACTCAGATTTTGGTAAAAAGAAATTTAAAGACGAGATTGAAGTTAAGTATAAGACGAATGATTTTCGCGCAGGAATAGCTTACAAATTCTAGTTTTGTGGGATAAAAGAGCTTAAATTTAAGAGGTCCTATCTCTTTGATAGGGCCTTTATTTTTTTATTTAACTGCCTTTTATATATAATCTTGGTACCAGATGAAAGTGCTTCAAGCGCGATTCAAAAGGTAGTTCGAAGAATAAGAACGGGTGATAGACAGTCTGTCTTATCTGTAAAAAATCTATCTAAAGGCAAATATGCTGATAGAGCTGGTTTATGGCTTATCAAAACTGCACCAGATCAAGGATGATGGTTTTTTAGGTTTGACCTCAATAAAAGACGATGAGAAATGAGATTGGGCTTTTGTAGTAATGTACTTTTAAAAGAAGTACGGTTCAAGGCTTCAGCTTGTCGTGATCTTTTGGATCAAGGAGTTGCTCTAATTTATCAAAAACAAAAAGAAAATTTGTGTCGGGCAGGGGGGATTTCATTACAAGAAACTGCCTCTAGTGCTTTTAAAGCAAAAAAATGAAGGAAAAGCAGCAAGGTGGTTAACACATCTTGAATTATATGTTTTCCTAAACTTGTTGATACGTTAATCACTGAACTGACGCAAGTTGAGATAAAAGGATGTATTTTTCCCATTTGGAAGACAAAAAACGAAACAGCAAGTAAAGCTCTATCCCGCTTGAATATAGCTATAAAACATGCGGCAGCACTTGATATAGATGTGGATATGCAATTGGTAGCGAAAGCTTTATTAGAAAAGTTTATTCAAAATACCAAAAATATTCCAGCAATGCCATGGAAAGAAATGCCTAAGTTTTTTCGATCTTAAAATGATGAGCTTGTATCAAATCTAGCCTTAAAACTTCTTATTTTGACAGGGTGGCGTTCTATGCCAATCAGGCATATTCAGTCAGAAAAGATTTATGCATCAATATGGATTATCCCAAAAGAAAATATGAAGAGAATTGTTGGAAAGGTTTATGATTTTCATGCTCCGCTTACAGCTGAAGCGCTTGCTGTTATTGAAAAAACTCTCCCCTTTGAAAAGAATGGTTTTCTATTTTCTGATCTTAAAGGGAACTCCATTTCTGATGCTACCATTTCAAAGCCTTTGCATAGTCCTCTCATGGTAATGACAACACCTTCTGCGGGTGTGCCTTGTGCTTGCATTGAACTTCGTAATGAAATGTCGACATCAGTGCGTCCCAACAGTGTCATTAATTCTGGAGAGCAATCAGAAATGGTCATGGTGAGAATGAGAGTTTCAAGACCAAGGTCAACTTCAATGGAAGAATCCATGCCTCCGCCACGATAACTTTCAACAACCAAATTCAAATTCGGCAATGTTACGCTTTCACATTTTGCTTGATAGGGAATACCATCGACAAAAATGTTAAAATATTTCAAAACTCTTGGTAAAACGGGGATAGCCATTAAAAGATCTCCTCTAAATAATCATTCACAATGCGTGAACGGAATGTGATGTGTTCTGCTGGTGTTGTTGGTGTGAATTCGACATTGAAATAGACTCTGCCGCCTTCAATAGCGCTTGCTGTATTCAACTCTGGATCGGGCGTACAACGCCCACCAAGAATGGCGCCTTGTGCTTTTAAATCACGCAAATAGGCATTGACGCTTTCACTCACGTCACTCATGTAGTTTTTTTGATATTGCGGTCGACAGCCCATAGATGCCCGCGCAAAATGGCATCATTGATCATATCTGCGGTTCTCACCACCGATAAGAAAGCAAATTTTGTATCACTTGAAAGGGTGCGATTACCCCAGAGGCGATAACCATTTTCACGAATAATGGTTGTGATGTTTTGTTCGTTAAGAAGGTTGGCGCGGCTTGATCTGTCCCCAATGGAAAAATCAATGGGGCGAGCAGTTCCAACAATGCCATTGATCACTTTGTTTGAAGGTGAATGCCAAAACCCGTGTGTAAAATCAGTTTTAGCAATGACACCGGCAACTGCTGCACTTGCTGGCTGTTCTACAATTTTTCTATCATGATTTATCTTTACAAAAGGGGCAACGATAATGGCGCGCCTTTTGCAAAATCCCCATGCTAATGCAGCGCAAATTGTTGGCAGCAATGCGGTTGGTTTGAATGGTGGTAACAGCGGCATGCGTGCAAGTGATTTTGTTAACCGTGTGTTACAGATGTACGGAGGACAGCCTTATCGAGCAAGTCCTACAGCGC
>NZ_JAQITE010000100.1 GCF_028618595.1 Bartonella sp. AU18XJBT
CGTGCCATTGATGTCGCACGGGTTACAGGGGGCTTTGCTGCTGCCCTTGCTGGTGGTGATGTCAATACTGGCGCTGATGCCGCTGGTAATGCCGCGGAGAATAATTTTCTTCCTGCGGTAGCAGCATTAGCAGCATTCATTGTGTCGCTTACACCAGAAGAGTTGGCAGCTCTGTCTCTTTTTATGGCTGGCGGAGCAACTGTTGTTGGATCCTCTAGCAATGGGACTGCTATAACGGATTTCCTTGGCTATTGGTTTGCATCGAAAAATGCAGAAGAAGACAGCGAAAAAACAAATCAAAGCTCAAAAGAAGAAAAAAATAAAGATTCTCAGAAGGAAAGTAAAAATAAGAAAAAAAACGGAAACAATAAAGAACCACAAAACAATAATGATGGAAAGGGTAACATACTTGCACAAGTCAGGAAGCATCATGACAAAAAGCGCGATGAAAAAAAACAAGAATTAAGTGATAAAGGATGTATAGTATGCGAGACAGAAATAGTATTCAAAACTAAGACGGATAAGGGGGTAGTAAGATCTCGTGCGGATATCGTTTATATAGAGAATGGTAAAATAAAAATTGGCGAGGTAAAAACGGGGGAGAATGCTATATTAAGTGAACAACAAAAGATTTTAAAAGAGGCATATAAAGAAGGAAATGCTGAGTCCACAAAAGGAAAATTTATAAAATTTTTTAAAGAGAACAAAGAGTTCTTAGAGAAATATCAAAAAGATTTCAAAGATTTTAAAGGAAGTGATAAAAAATTAAACGAGGCTAATAAAGAATGGATTAAAGAACAATTGAATAATAAGTTAGATAAAACTGACGTTAACGTTTTTCATTATCCAGGTCTTTTTGAATAAAAGTGAATAGCGATGCGAACTAAAGACGTGACAGAGATTTTAAAAACGCTTGGCTGGGAAACGAAAGATCAACTATTATTTACAGTGGTAGAACAGTATTAGCGTGAATAAACTGCGACTTATGGAGAATAATCTATGAACTTTTCGTTAAAAAAAATACATCGCCCTGATATTATTTATGTGGAGAAAGGTATATTAAAAGTTATTGATATAAAAACTGGTAATTCTCAATTAACAGAATGTCAAAAAGATTTTGAAATAGCGTATAAAACAGGAGATGCAAAACCTTTTGGAAAAATTATGAAACGCTATCTAGGGGAAAATAAGGAACAGCTTAATAAATACCAAGAAGATTTGAAAAAATTTGAAGGAGACGCAGAGCTTCTGAAAGAGTTTAGAGACAATTGGAGTGAAAATCAAATAAACAAAGAGTGGAATAGAATAATTCCTTATACAGTTAGCTGTTATCCGGCGGTTGGAGAAGAGTGAAACATTATGCAAACTAAAGATGCAGCAGAAATATTAAAAAGTCTGGGCTGTGAGCTCTATCGTGATGAAGTAGGCGATACATTTGCCTATTATTATCTTCCGGATCGCATTGTGGATTTGAGCTATGGTGTGAAACATGAAACGGATGGTGAAAAATTTTGGTTATTAGCTAGTCTCACAACTGCTTCTTATAGTCTTGCTTGTGAATATTCTAGGGGGCAAAAGTCACGGTATGGATATATACTCTATCCAGAAATAGGTGATTTCGGGGTTACGGTACCGGATCTTTCAGAAAGTCATATTGAATCTGCTTTAAACAAAGTCATTACTTGGGCAAAAACACGAAATATTGAACAAAAATTACATGAAGAAGCTGCTAATCATTCTCTTGTTGCAAAGGCTCTTCTCGGCGAGATAGAAGCTTTAAGGAGTTATGAGTCTAGGCCCAAAATAAACGTATCAGAATTTTCTGATTATAAAATGATGACGTGGAATGAACGTCTGCTTCTTTTTGCACAGGCCTATAAAAATGGGGAATTAGACGATATTCTAACGCGTAAGAAGCCAAAACAGTGCTCGATAAGTCTTATCGCAGCAAATCGCATCCTCAAAACGCGAGGATGGATTGCTATGGAACCTGGGAGAATGTTTCTCTCTTTGCCAGATCGTTTTATTCAGTTTGATTTTGGCTTTATACGTCTTCATGATAATTACAATGTTCGTCTTGAAGCTGAAATATCTAATGAAGAGATTTCTATAGCTTGTCGTTATATTCACTATAGGGGAGAATATAATTGGATACGACCTACGGATATTTATCAGTCTTTTAATACAATTGGGGGAGGGATTTTTAGTGGTTTTGGTAAAGGGATTGATATTTGTGTAGAGAGGTTGAATGAGCAAGAATTGACGCAAATCTCTGAGCGGGTGATACGATGGGCACGCGCCCAAGACTTGCAAGCATCGATAGAAAGTAAAACACTTGTTCAAAAATATAGTTACAATATAGATATAGTCTGGCATTTGGCTTGTTTAGCGTTGACAG
>NZ_JAQITE010000101.1 GCF_028618595.1 Bartonella sp. AU18XJBT
AAACGCGGGCGCGCTTACAAACATGCGCATTGCCATACACAAAGCCCATTATAATAGCGTTATTAGAAACCTTGGCATTTTCATAAATATAGGCAGGATTTAAAACAAGAGCATTATCATACACCCAGCAATTGCCATCATGGGATAGATTAGCTTCCTTTTCAATAAAGCCCCCTAAATCACCAGCCTTAACATCAGCAAAGTCTCTTAATGCTTTAATGCGATAAAGGGTTTGATTATTAAATACACGTGTCTCATTTGTGAGTGCAAACTTTTTTTGCATGGCACAATTCCTTTATAAGAAGATTTAATTTTTGAATGAGATGTTTTAAAGAGGGGCGCCCCCGCCGCGCCCGCGCGTCATTTACACAGTTGTAAAAACAATATCACCAGTGATAACAGATTCTTTATAATTGCCACCAATTTTGCTATCACCACTTATCTCAGTATAGCCAATAACCTGTGCATTGCCATAGACATGAGCATCACCATAGACCTTGCCATAAATTTTAGCATTGTCATAAATGCGAGCATCATCATAAACCTCAGCATTCTCAGAAATTAAAGCATTATTGGAAACCCGAGCGCCACCATAGATCTTGCCATAAACCTTAGCATTGTCACAAACACAGCCCCTATCATAAACATGGGCATAACCAGTCACTATAGCATTCCCATAAACCTTGGCTTCTCTATTGACCATAGCAGCGCCACAAACATGGGCATTATCGCAAACCCTAGCGTTATCAAAAACTATAGCATTTTCATAAACATGGGCATTATCATAAACTTGAGAGCTTCCTAAAACACGTGCTTTATCATAAATCTCAGCATTGCCATAAATTCTAGTTTTATCAAGAAACTTGCCATAAATAGTGTCATAAATTTTTGCATTTCCATACACTTTAGCATGTCCGAAAATATCACCATAAACCAATGCATTCTCATATACTTGCGCATTGCCATAAACCTCAGCTCTAATATGCACGCTAGCATTGCCATAGACCCTTGCATTTTCATAAATTTTTGCAGATCCAGTAATTTTTGCATTGTCATATATATGGGCATTATCGTAAACACGTGCATCCCCATAAACCATGGCATCCCCCCCGACCCAACAATCACCATTATGAGCTAAATTTGCAACCTTATGTATAAAGCCGCCTAGATCACCAGCTTTTATATTAGCAAAATCCCTTAAAGCCTGAATGCGATAAAGAGTATAATCACCAACCTCTATTGTCTCACCTGTAAATTCGTATTTTTTTGCAGGCTCTTGTTTGTTATTAGATGCGGTTTCATTTGAAATGGAAGAGATAACGGAGGTGTTTTTTGATATAGTTGTCATAATTAAATCCTTATCATAAAAATTGTTTGTTATTGACAGTCCATAAGGGCGCCGGGCGCTAACAAACACGGTGATAAGTCCGTTGCTTACACTTTCCCCATAGGGTATTGTATGGTGTAAGCACACCCGACAGAGTCATTATATGCTAGTTAAAACATAAAAGACAGTCAGTATTTTAAAGACATGGGAAAGGTTGTATCGTAACCTATCCGCTTATCAAAAGTGTTTGTTAATCACTTGAGTATTTATATAGCAAAATACGTATTTATTGTCAAATAATATTTTATCTTTTTTGATATTTTTTTGTATTTTTTAAATACGTTGTGTATTAATAATATCTTATGCTTATTAATTTCTTCTTTTATATTTATGTGCTTTTAAAGCTATATTATGTTCTTTGTGAAACGATTGCATTATTTTCTGAATCTATACATTTATAATATTTAGAAACGCTCTCATCATGCGTATTTTTATCTTTACAACCTATCATGTTTTTTACTAAATGGTTTTAAAGATTTCTGTTAATTTCTTTTAATAACACATTTGCAACTTAACAGCTTTTTATAGGGACTGTTTTTATAACCAATGCTTTCATTTGCATTTTGATTATGAAAATGCCTTATGATTATGAAAGCCTGCTTTTTTTCACGCATTCTCTATAGCTGTTATTTGCTTTATAGCCATGGCATCATTTTTCATTTTCATAAGAGAAATGATAAATAGGATAATTGTGATTTATAAACCGTTATGAAAACATCTCAATAGAAACTGATAATTATAGAGATCAGCAAAATAGCTTTTAATAGGCTTTTGTCAGTGATGTCAGTTTTGTCAGTTAACTCTAACCCCTATATTATTTTTTTTAATGAGAAAAATTAAAAACATTATATTTCAATATCTTAATACTTTTAAGACATAATTCATATCAATTGTACAATCTTTAAAGATAACCAATGATGTGAATTGATTAAAACTTGTCAGTTATGTGTCAGTAAATTGAACTGACAAAATGATTATTTTAGTAAGTAATTA
>NZ_JAQITE010000102.1 GCF_028618595.1 Bartonella sp. AU18XJBT
CTATAAGCTTATGACAGTTTCAAACTGATTACCCTCTTATAGATAATAAAATATTGCTATAGTATTTTTAGATTTTACGCTTCTCAATTTTGAGAACTGTAATTTTATGTTTTTATCATGCGATTAACAATCCAATCTTTAAAACAAGATGTGATCTTTAAACGTATAGTATTGAAAATTTCAAACAATGCGATTTTTAAGTGATAAAAACGTATCATAAAATTTATAAACTGTTATGAATGATAACAGCTTTTCATTTCATTTGAATACACACATGCGTTATAACATTTACATCATGATTTGTTTTTTATGCTCTATTCATACGTGCTAATCTTTTATAGAAAATGGTAAAATTAAACATGCATAAAAGGATGGATTCTTGAGTGGATTCATATAAAATAATTGCAAACAAACTATTGACTTTATTGTATTTTTAGGTATTATATCTTTCCAAATAAGAGATCAACCCCTCTTTCCCATACTTATTGCCTGCCAATTCAGCGGCTTTAAGAATTGCCTCTTTCAAAAAACGTGTATTCTTATTCGGTACACCTTTGACACGCCCTTGACCTGCTTTTGGTGGCGTACATTTTTTCTTTGTTTGAGAAATCTGTTCTGTATTTTGTGATGTCATAAAATACGCCCTCCCGATAATAAAAAACCCCGCATTTGCGGGGATTTTGAACTGTACATTTCCCTCTCTAGACACAATACGCCCAAGTACAGCGACGTCATTAAATACGATTTGCTACACTTTGTCAACACAAAAATAACACATATTGATAATTTCAAAGGGAATCGGTTAAACAGCGCTTATGAATAATTAAGGATCCAAAATAATGAAATCATTATCCATAACACGCATCATAACATTTATAGCTTTCTTTTCTATATCAGCGCTACCTGCATCAGCGTCATTTGGATTTATAGACAAATTGACGCGTATGTTTACAAGTGTAGATACTATAGAGAAGTATAATCAACTTTACGACAAATACGCGAGTAAAGAATATACTGGCTTTACGCATTTTAATAAGCTAAGCCAAGCACAAGAATTTGTATACAGCCGTGGACATCATAAGATGCCTTCCAAATTTGATCCTGTATTGCATCGTCACGTATTCGTTATTTTATGTGGACGCTTTGTGAATTTATTGCGGGGTGAGTATAATGAAGAAATGTCATGGGCAATGCTACCCAATGTAATAAGTCGTTTACGTTATGAACATAATTGGAGTGAAAGAGATTTTATGTGGGCATACAACGAATCCAATAACAGTAAAAATCCAATGATTTATTATGCAAAAAAATTTCTTAGTAATTCGACTGGAACTGGCATTAGCCCCAAAACACAAATGATAGTTGTAGTATCTGACGTGAGCACCGGTGATTATGAAAACACTAAACAAGTCGCTAGATTTTGCAGAGACTTACCAACGATATATGATATAATGAAACCGTAATAGAGATTGTCATTTACGATCAAAATGTTTCTGAAGCACATTAAGAGCAACACGCAGCGAATTCACAAGATGTGGTAACATTTGATCTTCTATCACGAGGTACTGTAGCGCAGCATGAAGATTATACTGTCTATAGAGGCATTGGGCTTCTTTTAGTGCCTCTTGCGTGTTTATAAACTGCTCTGTTGCAAATGCTACCCACTTATCTCTTGCCTTATCATCTGAAGATGACGGCATTTCGTCATAAATCGCATTAGGCAAGCCTTTTGCACAAAGGTAATCGTTTCTTATCTGTAGATATTGCTGGGCGGCGTCATATTGCTCTTGTGTAAGCACGCCTTGCAAGCAAAGCCGCCCGATATAGGTACCAGAAAGTGGATTTTTTGCCTCTTGTAGCGTTAAACCGAAGCGCTTTGCACGCATTTCTATTGCCAATTTATCAACGGCTTCACGTAGTGCTTTTGCACGTGAGATGCGTCCGTTTGGTTCTCTGATACATCCTTTAATTTTAGGGCGTCCCCTCTTTTTATTTTTTTTCATAACACCGCCTTTTATTTAAAAAGGAACACTGTCATTCATAACGGTATGGGGCGTATCAAGAGGTCTGTAAATGCTTCTGTCATAAGGAGATGACGGCTCTTGATTATCATCATTTTTGCCATCTAAAAGCTTTAACTCGCCTTTGTACTGAGGCAATATGACTTCTGTTACATACCGTTCAACACCGTTTTTATCTTGCCATTTACGGGTTTGTAGTCGCCCCTCGATATAAACTTTGCTACCTTTGATAAGGTATTGATTTATAATGATAATTCACTGTTTTGTATGTTGAATGAGAGTCTCGAATATCGTAAGATTCTCTCATTTCAAAGCTGTTTATGTTGAATCAAATAAAACCACTCATTT
>NZ_JAQITE010000103.1 GCF_028618595.1 Bartonella sp. AU18XJBT
AAAGAAGCCAAAGAGAATAACCTTTCTGAAAGTTTACAAGCGCATCTTTTGAAAATGCCCAAAACCATAGTAAGTCTTGCGTTGATTTTTGAATTGACCGAAGGGGGGCGTTTTGAAATCAATAAAGATGCCCTTCAAACAGCGTTGCGTTGGGAAAAATATTTGTTAAGTCATGTCAAAAGGCTCTATGCGGCTGCGGATAGCCTAGCAACAGAGGGGGCAAAATTGATTGTCGAGCGCTGTGATCATTTACCCGATGTCTTTACGGCAAGGGATGTTTATAAACGTGATTGGAAATGTTTAAAAGACAAAGAAGCTGTGAAGCAAGCTTTAGAGCTCTTATGTCGCTCCAATCATATTCGTCAAATAGCAAGTGAAAATAGCTCACAAGGCGGTCGACCTACCATACGTTATGAATGGCACCCGTTCGTCAAAAACAACAGCATCAAACAATGAAACGCTTATAATTTTATTTATTATTCTTAAAACCTTCAAAGATCTTATCGTACCAACAGAAGGTTTACGAATTATCTTTGAGGGTTTTTGTTTTATCATTTTTTTAAGAAGAAACATACAGAGGTTCTTTTAAATCTTGTGTCTAAAGATATCCAAAACACAACCTCTATAGGTTTTGACGGGGTTTTGGGTTTTGACGGTTGCCTCTTTTAGATAAAAAAACGATAAAAAATAAAAACGTTATATTTCAATGTGTTAATATTTTACAGATTTAAAAAAAACAACTCATATTGATAACACAACCTATAAATTCAACTAATAGCATACGTTTTGAAGGGGTTTTGACGATTTTTACACCTTCAAAACCTATAAGCAAAATTCGTAATAAAACTTATCAAAATACTTACTTTGATATCTTAAAAGCACATAGTTCATTTGTCTTTTTTATCATAAAACGAATAGCAAATTTCACTATTTTGCTGATCTGATCTCTCTCATAGGCTGTGGATAAACAGCCTTAAAAAAAACTTTTGAAAAAATATCGGCTTTTTTTAGCAGTTTTTTTCCCTTTTTTATCGTTATTTGCCTTAAATGCATTCAATTGAATTCATTTTGATTCTTTTGATGATTATTGATCATCTCATAAGGCAATGGATTTTTATTACAATATGCTGCAATCTGTTAAGTCTGATAATGAACAATTCACTTTACGCTCTCTTTTACAATCCTATCGTGAACAGGCAACATCAAATGCTCTACGGGGGAAAGTGTTTGAAGATTTTGTGACAAAATATCTTATGTATGACCCTCTCCACTATGGGAGATACGAAAAAGTTGAGAGCTATTATGAATGGGCTAAAGAGCGTGAAGATTGGAATAAAAATGATATCGGCATTGATCTGGTGGCAAAGCTTCGCAATCAAGAGGGTTATGTCGCTATTCAATGTAAGTTTTATCAAGCAGATCATCAGATCAGTAAAAAAGATATTGATAGCTTTATCGCGGCATCTGGAAAAGACATCTTTAAATATCGTCTTCTTGTTGATACCACAGAAGTGGAATTAAGTGACAATGTGAATGCCATGATTAAAGGACAAGCGATACCCATTTATCGCATTGACCTTCGTCATATGGAAAACAGTCGTATAGACTGGCAAATATTTGCAACGAAAAAAGAAATTGTTCTGAAATCAACAAAAGAGCCTCGTCCCCATCAAGAAGAAGCCATCAAGAAAGTTTGTGAAGGGTTAAAAGAAGCAAACCGTGGCAAGCTGATTATGGCATGTGGTACGGGCAAGACGTTCACAAGCCTTAAGATAGCAGAGACCATAGCAGGAAAAGGCAAGCGTGTGTTGTTTTTGGTGCCTTCCCTTGCTTTGATGTCACAAACAATCCGTGAATGGACCCTTGATACAGAAGTGCCCTTGCGTTCCTTTGCTGTGTGTTCGGATACACAAGTGGGAAAGCGTCGTAAAAAACAAAATGATGATGAGGCGGCTCTTGATACCTCTGATCTTGCCTGCTACAACGGATGCAAAAGAGCTTTCTCGTAAAGCGGGTAAGTCTTCTCTGGATGTGATGACGGTGGTGTTTTCCACTTACCATTCAATCCAAGTGATTTCCGATGCACAAAAAGACCATGATTTACCCGAATTTGATTTAATCATTTGCGATGAAGCACACCGTACAACGGGTGTTGTGTTGGGAACAGACAAGCATGAATCTGAATTTATCAAGGTTCATGATAACAGCATCATTCGGGGTAAAAAACGTCTGTATATGACAGCAACGCCCAAGATCTTTGCTGATAGTGCTAAAAAACAAGCCCATGAAATGAATGGCATTTTAGCGTCTATGGATGATGAAGCCCTCTATGGAAAAAATCTTTACACCTATACATTCTCAAAAGC
>NZ_JAQITE010000104.1 GCF_028618595.1 Bartonella sp. AU18XJBT
TTATGCGTGATATTCGACAAATGTTAGGAGAATTATATCCTGAAGGGGGTCAATCCAAATTTGGATCCACCTATTTAGATAAACAGGGTAAGACCAAAAACTGTTACAACCTCCCTAAGCGTGAATGCCTTATCTTAGTTTCCGGTTACAGCATGACATTACGCGCTAGGATTATAGACCGTTGGCAAGAGTTGGAAAAGCAAGCAGTAACACCACAAATCGACTATTCAAGTCCAAAGGCTATGATTGGCTTTTTGAATTACCTACAAGGTCAAATAGATCAAAAAGACACCATCATTGAAGATTTAACACCAAAAGCCATGGCTCTTGAAAGCTTACAGCGTCATAACGGACTGTTTAGTCTTACAGAAACCGCTAAAATACTCGAGATGCAACCAAAACAATTCATTCTTTTCTTACAAGAAAAAGGTTGGATTTATAGACGTGCAGCAGGTGGAAATTTGCTTCCTTATCAAGACAAAATCCAAAAGAAACTTATGGATTGTCCAACCATCACACTTCAAACCGCAAGTGGAATAGAAAAAGTCATTCCTTGCGCAAAAATCACAGCAAAAGGCATTGGTGTGCTGTCTCAAGAGCTTAAAAGACAAACCATGCATTAAGAGGAGGTTCTTATGATAAAAAAGAAATACGAACTGACAGACGCAACAATCGAAGTTAATGGCAGAACTCTCCACCGCATTCGCGCCTTACGAGACTTTGGAAACGTCGAGAAAGGCGATTTAGGCGGTTTTATAGAGCATGAGGGCAATTTAAGTCACGAAGGGGATTGCTGGGTTGGTGATAATGCATGTGTTTATGAAGGTGCCCGTGTTTATGATGATGCACAAATTTCTGATAATGCTCATGTTTTTGGTAATGCAGAAGTTTACGAGGGTATACATTTTTATGGATATACAGAAGTTTACGGTGATGTACGTGTTTTTGGTAACTGCGATGCTATATACATTGTCAATGATGCAGGTGCTTATGGGCATGTTGATAATACTGACCTCATCTCAACTAGAGAACAAACCAGATGAGAAAATACGAACGACTAATCTTATAGTATCTCTATAAGCCGTTTTTAACCACACAAACAATTTTTTAACACAAGCGTGATTCACGCCACGGGGGAATTGCGCGCAATGTAGGAAATCAAGATGAAAAATTCCACTTTTTTAAAAGAAATGGCAGAAAAATATGGATTTTCTGCTGAAGAATTTCGAACAACAATCATGAAAACTTGTATTGGATATAAAAATGCTAGTGTCATCAATAATGCAGAATTTGCTACTTTTCTTTTTGTTGCCAAAACTTATGGACTTAATCCTTTAACTAAAGAAATTTATATATTTCCTAAAAAAGGCGGCGGCATGATCCCTGTTGTTTCTATCGACGGTTGGATAAAGATCATCAAATCAAATCCTGACTTTGATGGCATGACCTTTCAAGATCAACTCGATAAGGATGGGAATCTCATTGCTATCAAATGTGCTATTCGTCTCAAAGGAATTCAAGATCCTATCGAAGTCACCGAATATTTAAGTGAATGCCAACAAGAAAAAAGTGAACCTTGGCAAAAATATCCAGCACGTATGTTGCGCCATAAAGCCACTATACAATGTGCTCGCTATGCTTTCGGGCTTTCCGGTATTTATGAAGAAGATGAAGCAAACCGTATCAATGAAACAAACCATAACGTACAAACGAAGTTAGTTTCTTATGATGTGCTTACGCAAATCAAACAATTAATAAACATCACTCAAACAGAAGAGGAAAAAGTGCTTGATTATGCAAAAGTCGACAGGCTTGAAGATCTTCCTGATGAAATAGCACAAAGGATTTTGGATATTTTGCAAAAGAGAAAAAATGAAAAAGAACAATATTTCCTACAACAAGAGCAAATAGAGGCGCCTATACAAGATGCCGAATATATTCACCTCCAAGATATAGAATATGCACCAACACCACAAGAACAAAGAACGGCGGTGTGAGATGGAACAAAGAACAGCAGAATGGTTTCAAGCGCGGCTAGGAAAAGTCACGGCATCTAATGTTTACAACATACTCAGTAAGACAGCAAAAGGGTTGCCTACCAGCAAATATGAAGACTACAAAATCAAACTCATGACAGAGCGATTAATAGAGGAAATAAGCCAATCTTATATAACACCAGCTATGCAATGGGGCATTGAACATGAAGAGAATGCCTTGAGAGAATATGAATTCATTTATGACACAGAAGTCACAAGATGCGGGTTTATTCCACACCCAAAAATGAAAATGGCGGGTGCAAGTCCTG
>NZ_JAQITE010000105.1 GCF_028618595.1 Bartonella sp. AU18XJBT
GCTATATCTTCAGGGGGGAGTTTTATTTTAGCATCGCGATAGGTTGTGTAAGCTATGCGACCAAGCTTTTTCATGAGTCCAGTAGGAATGGTAGGCGCTTTAAAACCTGATGTTTTCGCCTTTGCCATGTCACTAAACATTTCACCTTCACCAGTGACAAGCCAATCTAAGGATATTCCACAGCGATCTTTATATATTCGCATTATAGATACAGGGGGTTCTTGCAAACCCGTTTCATAATTACGCATAGTCGTTTCGGGGATTTCAAAATGTTTAGCAAATTGTTTGCGCTCTGTGAAACCAAGGGTGTGCCGTATTTCACGTAATCGTTTTGCGAGTTCTGTTGTAGGTTCTTTTTCAGGTCGTGCCAAAAAATCACTCCAAATCCATTTTCGGCATTTGCAAAAGCCGAATTTTGCATTATACCTCATATTACCGCCCGCTATAGAGGGCAGATATTTTACCATTAACCCCACAAAAAACGGATGGTTTGAGCATCCGTTTGAAGCAGGAGCGAAAGTTATGACAACCACCCAAACATGCATTCAAGTATGGGATCGCCATAGTATTTTAGCTGAGCTACGCCGCCGTAATATGACCTTGGCGGAGCTCGCGAAAGCTTATCAACTCTCGTCATCCAGTGTTCAACATATCTGGACACGGTCTAACGAGAAAGCTGAACGTGCCATTGCCGATTTTATCGGTTTGCCCGTTGAGCAGGTTTTTAGCGACCGCTACCCCAAAAGTCGCCGTCGCATTTTTAAAGCAGCAAAACATGCCAATACAGATTCGCGTGCGCATTCTACTTTGCGCGGTAATGCTTCTTGAACTTTAGGCTTTGCGTTTTTGCGCATTTGCCATGCATTTAGATACCATAAGATAAAGAGGTTTATCAATGTCTAAAGATCAATACGAAATGGGCAAGATAAATTGCATAGAGTTGCATCATGGAACAGCCGTTTGGGTAGTTTTGTTTTCCATAGGTGGTAAGCGGATTTTACTAATGGGGGATGGTTATGGTTGCAGCTTATAATTTATGGAAGCCAGAGGAAAAAAGAGAAATTTTTAATCCTTATTCAGAAGCTGAGCGATTACAAATGATGCTTTCCTGTTCTTTAAAAGCCGTGAGTGGAGGCTTTCGACATATACCGATACGGTATGTTATTGACCCCCCGCATGGCTTATTTGATGCGATATTAGCACGGCAGATTGCGATTCATATTTTGCATTATCAGTTTGAGGTGCCGCGGCGGCGTATTGTTGCCATGCAAGTACGGAAGCAGACTGCTATCTTTCTTGCTTTACAAGTGATTAATCGGCGTTTGGAAGAACCTGTATTTGCTAAAGCTTATCGAAGATGGGCGGGGCGTGCGATGGATTTGTTTTTTAAAGAAATGGTAAAGGCGGGGGCGTGATGGCACAGTTTCAAAAGTTTGCTCTTGATGTGATTGTGGTGCCGGAGCGTATACGCCCTGTAGATGATGAGCATGCTAAGGCACTTGCACAATCAATGGCGCGGGAGGGGTTGATGAACCCTATTACGGTGCGCCATACGCCCAATGCGAAAGAGGGCAATTATACACTTATTGCTGGTGCGCACCGGCTTCGGGCTGCGGAGCTTTTAGGCTATAGCAAAATTAATGCGGTTGTGGTGCAGGCTGATAAGGATAATGCCGCGCTTTTAGAAGTGGCAGAAAACCTCTTTCGCAATGAATTGTCTGTTATTGACCGTGCGCTTTTTGTCCAGACTTACCGCGAATTGTGGGAAAAGAAGTATGGGGAGATTCAACGTGGCGGTGATCATGGTAATCAATATACAAAGGACAAAGTGGCAAAGGTGCAAGTTGCACCTTTGCCAAATGATGGTGACTTAAATGGCAAAGGAACAGTTTTATCTTTTGCCGAACATGTGGCGGACCGCATTGGTTTTTCTCAAGATGTTGTAAAACGTCTCAACTGTATTGCCCAGCATCTACAGCCGGAGTTGCGTTCTGTTTTGCGAGGGACGGCATTGGCAGATAATCAAGCGCAGTTATTAAATCTTGCCGAGATGGAGCCGGTTTCGCAACGGCGGGTGGCGATTGCTTTGCAACAGGTTGAGGGGGATTTGCGGCGGGCTGTTGATTTGGTCAATGGGGTTAATACGCCACCCCAAATCAATGAACAAGAACGGATTTTTGCCCAATTGTTAGGGGTGTGGCAGAGAGCAGATGCACAGACACGGGCGCGGTTTTATGATTATTTGAACAAGCAATCGGGGGAGGAGCAGGCATGAAGATGCGTGGTTTTCAACA
>NZ_JAQITE010000106.1 GCF_028618595.1 Bartonella sp. AU18XJBT
CAGGACTTGCACCCGCCATTTTCATTTTTGGGTGTGGAATAAACCCGCATCTTGTGACTTCTGTGTCATAAATGAATTCATATTCTCTCAAGGCATTCTCTTCATGTTCAATGCCCCATTGCATAGCCGCTGTTGTATAAGACTGGCTTATTTCCTCTATTAAGCGTTCTGTCATGAGTTTGATTTTGTAGTCTTCATATTTGCTTGTAGGCAATCCTTTTGCTGTCTTACTGAGTATGTTGTAAACATTAGATGCCGTGACTTTTCCTAGCCGCGCTTGAAACCATTCTGCTGTTCTTTGTTCCATCTCACACCGCCGTTCTTTGTTCTTGTGGTGTTGCTATATCGGCATCTTGTATAGTAGAATCTGTTTCTACCTTTTGCTTGTTTTGTTTCTTTTTCAAAAGATGTAATACCGTTTGTGCTTGTCCTTCAGACATATCGTCAAGCTTTTTGACGTCGACATAAGCAAGTATTTTTTCTTCTTCTGCTTGGGTTTGTACTATGAGTCTTCTGATTTCATTGATCTGTTGTGGAAAAGCCTTTTTAATAGGCGGGTTTCCATCCGTATCATCATCTTCACTCACGACATTAAGAAGCATACCTAACAGATATCTGCGTGCGTATGTGATTGCAGAACCAACCGATTGTATATTTGACTTGCATCCTTTCGTGTCATAAGGAAACTTTCCTTCTGTTGAGATTTTATTTCCAGACGGATGCGTCAAAGTCATTTCTATAATTATATTATCTGAACTCTGTTCTTTGATACGAGAAAACAAAGCAAATCGGTGTTTTGCAAGAGTATTTTTTACAGCATCAATGTACTGGTCAAGGGTTGCATATTGGCTGTTTGTATGGGTGTTTGTAGAGTTTTTTTGTATTTTTTGATATTCTATTTGCATATTCGAAAGATCACTGGCAAATCTTTCGTAGTTTTGTCGTTCTATTTCTTTTTCTCGTAAGGCAATGAGACGCTCGAGACGGTCCATATCGACGTCATTTTCTAAGGCTCTGTTTAAAATGCGTTCCATAGCAGTTTGTTCGACAGCTAAATGATGTATTTCTTCAATTTCTGTTAGGTTAGTGTTTTGTTCACTCATCTTGATTTCCTCCATTGCGCGCAATTCACCTGTGGCGTGAATCACGCTTGTTTTGAAAAATGGTTTTTGGTTTTTACAATCCTGTTTCTAGAGACTGTGGTATTGTCACCTCCCCGCCCTTAAAGACGAGGAAATGAAATCTGTTTTTAAACTAAGCCGCTTTTACGATAGATTTTTCTAATACCTGTTTTGCTTCTTTAATGAGGGCTTTATATTTTCTGTTTTCTTCGTCCACTCTAAAAGCGTCAATAAGACGCACATGAATTGGACCTAAAAGATATAAAACTTTTTCACCAGCGTTCATACCTTCCCAATAGCTTGGCAAATCAAAGCGCGTATCACGATCATAATCAACAGATTGGTTTCTTAGTTTTTTCTCGCATTCAATAAAGTAACGGCGTGCTTGACGTCCTTTCTCATTGCGTTCCACCATTGAGAGCTCTTTCGCCATGTCTAAAGTGATGTGATATTCTGTACTTGGACGACCGCCTTTAGGTTTTACTCTTTTTTGAGTAAAACTCACAAAGTCTTGATTTTCTTGAAAAGAATATTCCTCAATTCGTCGTGCAATCCAATCATTGAAACGCACATTAACCTCTAAAAACGTGTACAATTCACGTGCATTAACGGTTTGAACTGTTTCCTGATCAATTGTTTGTTCTGTAATTTTAATAAGAGTGTTCATAATGAACTCCTATGCAGTTAGATGTTTTTCATTGACATCCAATAAAGGATGCCGGGTGCTGAAAAACACGGTGCATAGTCCGTCGTTACGCTTTCCCCATAAAGAGTATTGTATAGCGCAACTACACCCGACAATGCCATTATATGCTTGTAACATACAACGAGTCAAAGCCTTTAATGTGCGGAAAATAAACTGTTTCGGCAATTCATCCGCTATGCATTTAAGGTGTTTTTCAAGCACCTTATTTGAGCATATATATACTGATAGTATATTGTCAATTAAAAAATTAAAAAATTGGTGCAGATAAACTATATTGATTTTATCAGTCAGTTCGTATTTCTTTTTCATTGTTGCATTCCTTATTAATGCATGGTTTGTCTTTTAAGCTCTTGAGACAGCACACCAATTCCTTTTGCTGTGATTTTTGCGCAAGGAATGACCTTCTCTATTCCACTGGCGGTTTGAAGTGTGATGGTTGGACAATCCATA
>NZ_JAQITE010000107.1 GCF_028618595.1 Bartonella sp. AU18XJBT
TCTGAAAGGGACCAATGGAACACAATGGCAATATCGGCTATGAGTTTTGCGGCGGTTTCCCAGTCGAGGTATCCCGCCGTTTGGTAAAAGACTCCAAAATCTCTCCAAGATTTGCCATGTCGCCGCCATCAAGTTCCCCAACAGCTTCATATGGCCATCCCGAAAGGCGTGCGATCATAGTTACCACCTGATCAGTGCCTTCCTTTTTATCAATGGCTTGCATGTCTTTTACTTTGATGCGCCGTAAGGTAATTTCGGTGTGTTCTTTTCCTTCAAAGGTAACCGGTACAAGTAATTTATGTGTAATGCTTGTTTGTACTGTCATTTTCATAATCCTATGTTTTCTCTATGATCTGCTAATTGATTGACGCCATTAAATTTTCTGATGAGGTTTAGGACGTCTATCTCAACGATTTCAACGTCTTTCTGGACATATTTGAAATACTGTAATGTGAATGTTGCTGTGGATGTTGCTTTGCTCCCCGGTTGCCATTCTGCCATTTCAAAGCCTTTGCATAGTCCTCTCATGGTAATGACAACACCTTCTGCAGGTGTGCCTTGCGCTTGCATTGAACTTCGTAATGAAATGTCGACATCAGTGCGCCCCAACAGTGCCATCAACTCTGGAGAGCAATCAGAAATGGTCATGGTGAGAATGAGAGTTTCAAGACCAAGGTCAACTTCAATGGAGGAATCCATGCCTCCGCCACGATAACTTTCAACAACCAAGTTCAAATTCGGTAATGTTACGCTTTCACATTTTGCTTGATAGGGAATGCCGTCGACAAAAATGTTAAAATATTTCAAAACTCTTGGTAAAACGGGGATAGCCATTAAAAAATCTCCTCTAAATAATCATTCACAATGCGTGAACGGAATGTGATGTGTTCTGCTGGTGTTGTTGGTGTGAATTCGACATTGAAATAGACTCTGCCGCTTTCAATAGCGCTTGCTGTATTCAACTCTAGATCAGGTGTACAACGCCCACCAAGAATGGCGCCTTGTGCTTTTAAATCACGCAAATAGGCATTGACGCTTTCACTCACGTCACTCATGTAGGTTTTTTTGATATTGCGGTCGACAGCCCATAGATGCCCGCGCAAAATGGCATCATTGATCATATCTGCGGTTCTCACCACCGATAAGAAAGCAAATTTTGTATCACTTGAAAGGGTGCGATTACCCCAGAGGCGATAACCATTTTCGCGGATAATTGTTGTGATGTTTTGTTCGTTAAGAAGGTTGGCGCGGCTTGATCTGTCCCCAATGGAAAAATCAATGGGACGCGCAGTGCCAACAATGCCATTGATCACTTTGTTTGAAGGAGAATGCCAAAACCCGTGTGTAAAATCAGTTTTAGCAATGACACCTGCAACTGCTGCACTTGCTGGCTGTTCTACAATTTTCCCATCATGATTCACTTTTACAAATGGATCAATGAGAATGGCGCGCTTTGAATCAAAATCCTTTGCTGCACTAAGGGCTGCTTCATTTGTCGTGTTTGGGGCATCAAGCACCACAATAGCGCGTAGGCGTTCAGCAATGCCAATGAGTTCTGCCGCTACTGGATTAGAGGTTGTACTGATTTCGGCTTTGGCTGTCGCTTCAGTGCCATCTCCTTCAATTGTCACATTTGGGGCGGTGTGATAATCAAAGCCACTGTCCTTAATGACAAGTGACGTTACTTTTCCATCTTTCAGGATTGCTTCTGCTTCTGCACCGCCGGCAATTTTAACGATTGCTTGAGAGTAACCACTTCCTTGGTTTATCACATCAATCTTGCTAAGACTGATAGGGCGTTTGTGCGTAAAGCCTGGAGCAATCAGAATGCGTGGTGTTTGTCCCACAATGGATTGTGCTCCGATCAAAGCATGGACGCCTTCATAAGCGCCATTTGCATTCACACCGCCCAGAACATTGGTGAGAGTTGCATTTTCATTGTCACCTTCTTTTACGCGCACGACAACAACAATGGCACCCACTTGCTTGAAAATGAGATCAAGGGCATTGGGTAGGGTGCCTTGACGCTTACCTGTTTTATCCAGTTTAGCGGCTTGTGAAAGTGAACCCGTTACCAAAACGGGCGTGTTAAGAGGAAGGCTCGGTCATCAGCATCGGGCGCTGTGCCAACAATCCCGATAACTGCCGATTGTACCGCGCGAAGGGGACGGGTGCCGTCGTCAACCTCGACAACTTCAACACCGTGTAGAAAACCTGTTGCCATACTTTATGCTCCTTTAAATATTGGTGAATGAAAATGAATGGGAAAAATGA
>NZ_JAQITE010000108.1 GCF_028618595.1 Bartonella sp. AU18XJBT
TATGAAACAATTTTCGGAAATAATAAATCTATTAGGTGGGGTTCGTAGGGTATCTCAGTTGCTTGGGGTTCATAGAACACGCGTGTACGTCTGGCTCCGTCCTGTATCAAAAGGTGGAACTGGTGGGAGAATTCCAACAAAACATATCCCAATTCTTTTGAATGAAGCCAACAGAATTGGAGCACCGATTAAGGCAGAAGACTTTTTCTCGTTTTTTTATAGGACGCAATCATGTGAGACTATATCATCTCAAATATCTGCTTTCACGCCTGCTCCTATAGATAATGATGAACATCAACAGCAGCATTCACATTCTTAAAGAAGAAAGATCATGAGAAACGGAATATTGAAGAAACTCTACACACGGATTTGTAGATTAATAGGTTGTAATACGAAAATTGAGAATGGAGATAAGTTTGTGAAAGAATTTATACAAATACCGGATCGTGATTGTAGTAGAGAAGAACTCATAAAACGATATGCGATTCACACAACAATTCTTAAAAAACGAGAAGAATGGCATAAGTCAAAATTTGATAGTTGGATGAGATGGCATGAAGAAACTCTTGCAGAGCGAGATAAATCAATTGAGAAACAACAAGTAGTACTTGAAAACCTATCCACTTTAATTAAGCAAAAAAATAAGACACTGTATGAACAAAGATTAAAGTTGGCTTCACAAATGAAGCTTATTAGTGAACTAAATTACCAAATTTATACGTTGATCAAAGAAAAGATCAAACCAATAGATTTTCTTGTTTCAGGGGAACATACTTCAATAGAGAATTGCGACATTAAGATTGAGACTGAAGAATTTTGGGCTCATATTTTTTAAACGTAAGCTTGTCGCGTGGATAAGACGCCCAAAAACGAGCAGTGACTAATTCATCTGGATTATCCGGTGAAGTGTGTTCAAGGGTACAATTTGCAATATTTCGAACATTAAAGTCAGAACAGCTTAATAGGAAGTGAAACAAAGTGCGTTTACTAGCAGGCATAATGAAAAAATTTAAAGCAAACTCTACGGTAGAGTTCGATTTGATCTCTTTAGGATCTAAAGAAATGTATTTGGGAGCTGTTCTCTTAATGACGACGCACTCGTCCACTATATCAGACCTATACTGGGTAAACAAACAAACATTTTCAATAAATTCAAAGGGGCTGCTTTCTGACATTTGTATATTTCTTATTAAAATATCTTTCTTTGTTAGATTTGTAACCTGCAATATCATTGCTATATATGAGATACCATTTACTTGTCCTAATAGGTCAAAACCCGCTTTGAGATCTAAGGGTGGTCTTGAAGCACATAACAAAATTTCAACATGTTGTTTTGACCATTCAGCAAGATCTTTTGTCGATTTCGCTTGCTCTTCAAGAGCTGTAGTTTGTTTTTGGCTTTCCGCAAATTGCTTGCTTATCCATTCTCTATCTTCTTCTCGTTTTTTTGCAGCTTTTTCTAAATCATCTTTCCGGATTTTGGCTGCTTCTTTACGGTCTTTATTTCTTAAAATAAGCGCTACTGAAAGTGATCCGATAAATGACACGAACCCCGTAAGAAATATCTTTATCCATTCTTGCATCTTTCCCCTCCCCACTTTTTTAGAATCATTGGGAGGTTCCTTTTTCAAAAACATTTTTGCAAGACAGGCAATCGCAACGCGCTCTGTCATAACGCACGCATAAACACACAGCAACCTTAAGGGGGGATAATGATCACTAACGCACAAACCATTTTATGTCTTGATCTAGGGACTAAGACAGGCTGGGCGATATGCGGTGCGGATGGTCACATAACAAGCGATACAGAGGATTTTCAATCACGCCGTTTTGAAGGCGGTGGTATGCGTTATTTACGCTTTAAACGGTGGCTTACTGAACTAAAGAGATCTGTTGATGAAATTGACGCGGTGTATTTTGAAGAGGTGCGCCGGCATGTGGGTACAGACGCTTCTCATATTTATGGGGGCTTTCTAGCAACCTTAACAGCGTGGTGTGAACATCATCAGATACCATATGAAGGCATTCCGGTTGGCACAATTAAGAAGGCGACGACAGGAAAAGGCAATGCCTCAAAAGAAGAAATGATTAAGGCAATATGTTCCAAAGGACATACGCCTAAAGACGACAACGAAGCAGATGCTTTAGCAATTTTATATTTAAAGAAAGAAGGGGATGCGCATGTCTAATGCAATGCCATGGATAAGATTCCATTTGTATGACTGGATAAGTGGTACAAATGGAATGACATCTGAACAAC
>NZ_JAQITE010000109.1 GCF_028618595.1 Bartonella sp. AU18XJBT
AGCTAAAGTTATCCACAGATAATGGGGTTATGCACCCCATATCTTAAGATTGACCCGTGACATATGCCGCCCATTTATCCATATAGACACGGCGCTGTTCTAGATAGTCAGTACGACGATAGGCACGTTCTACTTTACCGCCGACCGTATGACTTAAAATGGTTTCAGCGATCTCATAGGAGGCATCGGTTGTCTCAGCGAGCCAATCACGTAAACTAGAACGAAAACCATGCGGGCAGGCTTCAAGTTTATTTTTTCTCATATATTTTGACATAACCATAGGTGAAATAGGAGCCCGACTAGAAAAAGAAAAGATGAAATTACTTTTAGAGATACAACGGGCTTGTTCGATTACTTTCATTGCCTCTGATGATAAGGGGACGCGAAATTCTGTTGTAGCATCGCGCTTTCCTTTCATATTTTCAGCAGGGATAGTCCATATATCCCCATCAATTTGATCTTTATGAATATGGCGTATAGGATTAGTACGAACGCCTGTCAGAATAAGCAAGCGTAAAGCCAGTTGTGTTAAGGTTGATGCTTCGCAAAGTATTTTATAAAAAGCAGGAACATCTTTCCAATCCATTGCAGGTAAATTTTGTGTTTTATGGCGTTGTTTTCCTAAGAGAGCTTGTGCTTTTGTTACTGCTTGTAAATCAACATCCAAACCCAAAGCAGCGGCATGTTTGAGACAAAGATTGAGACGAATGAGAGCTCTACGCGCTGTAACAGCTTTTGTATGCCAGATAGGGGCAAGCGTATTGCGTATCTCTGTTTGGGTAATCTCAGAAACGGGTAAACAGCCTAATTTAGGGAGAATATGAAGGCGTAATGGTAAAAACCAATATCCATCTTTGCCATCCCCTTTTAATTCAGCTTTCCGACTTTCAAAAGCATCTAAAGCAATATCTTTTAAATAATGGAGATTGCTTATTGCCTCACGCTTTTGTTTATTACGTTCTTTAATGGGGTCGCGACCTTCACGTAAAACAGAGCGCCACCCAGTTGCCAATTCACGGGCTTGTTTTAAAGAAACATCTCGCAACGCACCCAAGCCCATTTCACGACGGCGCCCGTGAAGGGTATACCGTAAAATCCATTGAGCACCGCCATCTTTACGCTTATGAAGTAACAAGCCGGCACCATCGTTATATTTGCCAGCCCCCAATGTTGCGACAGATCTTGCATTAAGACGGTTCATAAGAGCCATTTTTAGTCCTTTCTTATACAAATTTGATCCACACACTCATCCCACTTGTTATGTGCAAATGAGTAGTTTTGATTGATTCAAGATAGAGAGGTTTGAAATGAGAGAATCTTACGATATTCGGGTCTCTAATTCAATATGAATAACACTAAATTATCATTATAAATCAATATCTTGAACAGGTGATGCATATTCTCAATAGCCAATCCAAAGGTGGGATTATGGCTGAGAGGGGAGCGTTTGAAGATGAGAGAGAAGCTGTAAAGAGTTGGAGCAGGGTAGATAGTATTACGGTTTTGAAAAATGGCGCTTTGGCAGGGGGTAAGATACAGCCCAAACCCATAGCGCAATTTCCAACCGGTTTTTTCCAACTGTTTAATGAAGCGAAAGAAGCAATTAATCAAGTATCAAGATCATTATGGTTATGAATTTTGAAGAGGTTTTGAGTTTTGACGGTTGCTGCTATTATATAAAAAATAGCAAAAAATAAAAATGTTATATTTCAATGTATTAAGATTTTACAGATCTTTAAAAAACAACCTATATCGACATTACAACCTATAAATTCAACTAATAATATACGTTTTGAAGGTATTTTGACGGTTTTTACACCTTCAAAACCTCTCTATAAAATGGTTCATAAAACCTATCAAAATACTCATTCTGATATTTTAAAGCCCATGGTGCATTTGTCTTGATTAACAGGTCAATTAACACATCAAACAAACAGCAAATTTCACTATTTTGCTGATCTGATCTCTCTCATGGGCTGTGGATAAACAGCCTTTAAAAAACCTTTTGAAAAAAATTTATCCGCTTTTTAGCATTTTCCGCATTTTTCACACTATTCATTCAAAATGGATTTAATTAACTTCATTTCGATTCTTTTGAAGAGAATTAATCAATTAGAATATATTGTTATGGAGTTTATTCTTTATGCTTCGCCCTCATCATTCCGATCATGAACATGTCTCTTTACGCTCTCTCTTAGAATATTATCGTCAACAAGCAAAATCACCCCGTGAATTGGGAA
>NZ_JAQITE010000011.1 GCF_028618595.1 Bartonella sp. AU18XJBT
GGGCTGCAGGATCATTTTCTTGAAAATAGGAGAATTTTCTTGAAGAACAAAAGGACTGTGGAGCCTCATTGACTAAAGCACTTATGGGGAAGGTCCGTCTACTAAAGCACTCTGGGGGCAGCTTAAGGGGAGCGCCTTTGGGGGGGAGATTAAGAGGAGAGCCTTTGTCATTTGAGATGTGAGGAAGGGTAAAAAATGTCATTTTTGGCAGTGTTAAGCTCTTTTGCCTTTGAGATGTTTTTTTTGTCTTTTTAAGCAGTCTTTGCCAATTAAGCAGCACTTGCTAAGCCTCAACAGCGTTTTAGTATGGTGATATTGATACAAAAATTTATGGTATTTTGTGTTTTTCAAGTCTGCTTTATGGATATTTGGAAGTAAATCCGATGACGTAGGGGCTGCAGGGGCTTTTTCTTGAAAATAGAGTAATTTTTTGGAAGAACAAAAAGAACAAAAGGACTATGGAGTCTCATTGACTAAAGCACTTATAGGGAAGATCCGTCGACTAAAGCACTATGGGGAGGAGCTTAAGGAGAGCGCCTTTGTCATTTGAGATGTGAGGAAGGGTAAAAATGTCATTTTGAAGGCGGTGGTATTTAGCCAATAAAAATAAAAACACTGGAAAAATTAAATTAAAACATTGGAACAGTTAAACTAAAAAAGGCCCCATTTAAAAAGGGCCTTTTTATTTAAATTTTACAATATACACAAAATGTATATAACCTTATTTTAAGAACTTTTTGTATCTTATACTCTAGTGGAAACCAGTTGTATAAAATATATAATAATGGATCCTAAAAAACCAGCTATTGCATTCAATAAACTTTTTCCTTTCTCGTATATATCGTTTATTGATGCTTGTTCTGAGGCGCTTCTATTACTGACTCTCAGTATATTCAATGTATCCGATGTGTCCCTTACTTGTTTAACAAACTGTAAATTTGTTTTCTCAATAGTATAAGGTGCAACAATAGGAGAGGGTTCTTTATTGACTATACGATCAGATTTTTGAATCGCAAGAGCTAAACCACTTGTAATCGCCCCCGCTATGAAAAAATATCTGATATTCATAGTTTTTTCTCCTATATTTATTTCGATAAATAAATATCGATACGTATCATATATAAATTCGATTTAAATAACTATAGTAAAAATACAACAATCACAAAAAAGAATAAAGTTTGTCTATATTTTGACAAAATTTACCCTTAATTGCCTTAATGAATTCTTTCAGATTCGATTTTATGAAGGCGTAAAAAAGTTTGAAAGCTCTGTAGGCAAGTGGAAGCCCATAAGGTGGGTGATACAATAGTTGCTAGCAAACTTCTCTTTTGTACTTTTGACCAAGGATTCATAAAAATGAGGGTTCATAAAAATGAGATGCGATGAAAGTTGAGTAAAACCCGAGAAGGGAAGGGTGCACTCTTTTAAGGTGTGGAGTGCATCCTCTACAGTTTCGATACTTGCCTTTGAGGGTTTGGCAGTATCCGTTTGAGGGGAAGGGTGCACTCTTTTTGAGGGCTGGAGTGCACCCTCTACAGTTTGGATACTTGCCTTGAGGGTTTGGCAGTATCCGTTGAGGGGAAGGGTGCACTCTTTTTGAGGGCTGGAGTGCACCCTCTACAGTTTGGATACTTGCCTTGAGGGTTTGGCAGTATCCGTTGAGGGGAAGGATGCACTCTTTTGAAGGCGGAGTGCATCCTCTCCATGGATTAAATGCACTCTTTGGAGACTAGAGTACATCCATAGGGAAAGGTATATTCTATAAGAAACAGAGATAACCAAAAGATTTGTTTTTATATTTTATATTGGTAGGTTGCTGTATTTGCTAGGGCTATTCATTTTTTATTCTCAATATTTAAGATGATTATGTGATCAGGGTTGTTCGTCAATACAATCGTAAAAGACGCTGGGTATTTTTATAAAAATTAAGATATTTTTGTGCCTTTTTCTTGTTTTTTTTGTGTTTACACAAGATTTGCACGGCTTTTCAACAGTTTGTGTTTTTAGCTTGCTAATGGCGGTGGCTACACATTTCAATTATTTTAACTGTCTCAACACCGCCAAGAACAGTGCTTTATAAAGTGCTTTATAATATGACAAAATAATATGACAAAATGAGCTGTATAACCTTTGATTCTTGAGAGATGCTAGAAAATGGGGATATTAGGAGAGATGTTGTGTATATTTTTAGTTTATCTCTTAAGATAGGAAGATGAACATATTTGAGAAGAATATGCAGTGCTATAGATAAAACTCCGTCTTTTCGGATTTATTTTTTTTATTTGGTTTGACAGTTAAAGAGCAATAGCGGAATGGAATCACGCTTGCTTCATGTTTTTATCCTCTATGCTTTAGATTTTTCTCGTGGGGATTTCATTTTCTCATGGGTTTTTACGTGAGTCGCGTAAAACAGAATGTTTCAAACAGAATATACTTGTGTTGCACATTTACGTCCTTGTTTTAAAAACATCATGTTGTCTTATCATCACAATGTTGTTGAATGGGGGTTGTTGGATAAATCTCTTGTGAAGTGGATCAGCCCTTTTTTCAAATCGCATAAGGGGAAAAGCCAGCACTATCATACTATTTTAGCACCTCATGGGATAACAGCTTTTGGCTCTTGAGCCTGTTCATAAGAGGCATTTTGATTCTTTATATTCGAAATCTTCGAAGTGTGTTATTTCATATATCTCTGATGTTTTTAACGTGTAAAAGATATGGTGTTGATTGATGCAACATGAAATAAATTCGAAATGAGAGAATCCCTATGATACTCGGGGTCGCTTAATTTTAATATGAATAACGGGCGATGATAATTATAAATCAAAATGTCGTCGTTATACATCAACCTGTTGGTGGGATATAGGGTAAAGAAAGTTATCAAATATAAGTCATTTTGTTATGGCGTAAAACATTGTCATTTGAGGTTTGCTGATATGAAGCAAGCCGCCGCTTTGGATATGTTTTAAGTGTTTTTTTTTAAAGGGTGGGGTGGATCTTTAGGGCAGAGCTTGCTCGTATTGCGCTTTGAGTTTAGCTGAAAATCCCTGAATAGAAAACAAAGAGTGAATGGAAAGCCAAGAGTGACGTGTATTCAAGCTGTTTGTCGATCAGATTTGGGTTAAATCTTTGTTCTTTGAGGAGGGAACGGAAAGCCAATTTGACAAAAGAATGATCTATTTTGCGGGGAGATCTTATGGAGGAATATAAAAAGCTCGTAAGAGAGTGATTGAAGACAATACAGTTATAAAAAAGTACAGTTATAAAAAAAGGTCCTCTGTTGTAATCAGAGGACTAAAAGTAGGAGAATTTTAACATTGGGTAGTAGGACATATAAAAAAATAAATTTAAAAGGCTGTATTAAATATACAAATCCATATTTAAAAAGCCTACTACAATATAACTAGCAGAGAATTGAAAAGATATCAATATAAAAAATACTTTTACAAAAGGAAATTTTGTTATTTTGTGTTTAAAGTTAATGAATGCTTTTTTCAATTGAATATTTAGTTTGATACTCGATATTAATTAAACTATATTTAAAGATGTTATGATGTATGCAAGCATCTTGAACAAAATTTATTCTTCAATAAAAATGAATAAAGAGTATCTCATGATGACAAGACTGATGTGGGGGAAGGATTTTTGTTCTTAAGGTTGCGGAGTGCATCTTGAGTATATGTGTGTGGGGGAAGTATTGTCCTTTTGGGTGTGGGGAGCGAGGTGATAGAAAAGGTGGGGAAGCTGCTCTATGGTTGAGCCCGTGTGGTTGGGGGGCTTTAGAGGGGGTGGGCAACATGGGAGGCAGCTTAAAATGGTGAGGAGGGGATTATTCAGAATGTTTATGGTTTGCATATCCCCAATGGAATGCTAACAAGTCTAAACAATCTCGTAAATGATCGGCAAGGGAATTTTGTTTGCGTTTTGAAGAACTTAATTCTTTGATTGATTGTCCATGGCCGATAACGCGTTCAAGCAGTGAATAGCCAAGAATACCAAGTTGTACTTTGATTGTTCTTAGATGATTGGAGGCTTCTATTTGACGTTCAATGGGGTGTGTGTACCCTTGGCTACAGGAAACTTTTTCACGGGTATAGTCAAGGCTCATGTGGAGATCGGCTTGGCTTTGACGCCAGTAAAAATAAAAACGTTCTGCCGCTTTATATTGGGGTTTGCTGAGATGTCCTTTCGCATATAAAAGTGCAATGGGACTGCTTTGTGCATTGGCAATGGCATTGATGGTACGCGGATTGCTAGAGCTTTCTGGATGATGGGGTTGAAAATAAGGATTACGCGTTTCAACAGCAATTTCTTGCGTCTTTAAATGACCAATGTGCTTTCTTCTATCTTGATGATCAAGCGGGCAGGTTTGCGTATTTTTTTTCTCTTGGTGGTTCATGGTATCTCCTTAAAAATTATCGTTTGCTTCTCGTTTTTAAAAAATGTTGCTTGCTTTAGGCAAAAGAGGGGGATGAGAGGAAGACATGTGTTGGAGTGTGCGTGTGGGTATGCGCTCTTTGGGGTGACTTGGACTGTTGCGCTTGTACGGGGGGGAGCCCCATGGATTTGGTTCTTGAAAAGAGGGGGGAGTTGTTGCATGGTGGATTTTCCTTGAGTGGCATGATGGAGGAGTGGCATGATGTTGCGCGGTGTTTTGTCTTTGAAAAGACTGGTGTTTTTCTGCATTGTGGTTGTTGTCTTTGTGTCTATTTATATGGAAATGAAGGCGTTGGGGATGACGTGGGGAGTATTTTTACGGGCTGTGGTATTTTATGGCACTCCCGGCATTTTCCTTATGTTTGGTTATGAAGTGATGCAGCGGCGTGGTGTAAAAAAGGGTTTGTTCTTCAAGATGGTGTTGTTGAGCTTCATTTTTGCTGCTGTCATTGATTTTATTTATAAGAAAGCCGAGCATTTTGGTTTGACTTGGGTATGGTTCTCAAACAGGTGGGTGTTTAACATTCTTTTTGGCGTTGTCTTTGGCGTTATTCTTGGGCTTATTGGTCTAGGGGCAAGGTGTCTTGGGTTTAGGCTTTCATTCTTTGAAAAGGATTGATCTTTTGCTGCATTTTTGGCATGGTCTCTGATTTTTACTTAATATAGGAGCGGGGCGTATGGTGGTTGCGCGGGATATGTTGTTGAAGGGACTGGCGTTTTTCTGCATTTTTGGCTTGGTCCTTGGTTTTGCTTATGAGGATGCGGGGCGACCGGTTATGACGTGGGAGGTGTTTTGGCAGGGGGTGGAGCTTTCTTGCATTGCTGGAGCGACCCTTTGTTTTATTGTTGTGGGAGCAGACCGTAGGACTATATCGTGGGGCGTGTTTTTGAAGGCTGTGGTGTTTTGCACCATTGCTGTCGTGGTTCTTGGCTTTGCTTATAAGGGAGCGAAGCGTTTTGATATATCGTGGGAGTTTTTAGTGATAGGAGCGGTGTTTGTTGCATTGCTAGAGCTGTCCTTTGTTTTGCTTATGAGGATGCGGCGTAAGGGGATATCGCGTGGGGTGTCTTTTTTGAAGTTTCTGGTGTTTTCCTGCGTTGTTGGAGCTGTTGTTGGATTGGCGCATGTGGGCGCTAAGCATATGGGGGGTCGCTGGTTTGTGATCTCGAATAATGGAGTGTTTTTGGGCACTATTGGACTTGTTCCTTTATTTGCTCTGGAGGGGGTACGGTGTGTGCGTGTTCTGTTGGGGTGGTGCTTAAAAAGAATGAGCATTTCTCTTTCCCACGGGCGTGGTCTTTGATGTTCTTGCTGAGAGGGGTATTTGATGTCGAACCATTTGATGTTTTGGCTGTTGTTGGGTTTTTTCTGCTTTTTTGCTCTGGCCTTGATTTTTATTTATAAGGGAGCAAAGCGTCGCTCTGTTATAGGGTGGATGTTTTGGAGATGGGTGGTGTTTTATAGCATTATCGCCTCCTATCTTGGTTTTGTTTATGTGGGCGTGGGCCGTCGCGCTGTTGATGGGGAGCTGCTCTTGAAGGGGGCGGTGTTTTCTTGCATTTTTGCAACTGTCCTTGGTTTGGTGCATCTGGGCGTCAAGAGCATGCCTGTGGCGGGGCAAGTGTTCGTAAAGGCGGTTATGTTTTGTTGCATGATGGGCTTTATCCTGTGGTTTGCTGCTGTGGGCGTCAGAGATATGGATAGCATAAGGGCGGTATTCTTAAAGGGATTGCTCTTGTCTGTATTGTTGAAAGTGCTCTTGGGGTTCTTTATACGCGAGCAAAGTGATACGGTTTTACAGAGGTTGTTGCGTGCTTTGAATTTTGTGCTGTTTTGCTGCATTTTGGCACTAATCCTTTTTTTTACCCGTCTGGGAGCAGAGAATCTAGGGTTGAGCTGGCTTTGGTTCTCGAATGATGGGATGTTTTTCTTCGTTTGTGGATTTACCCTTCCTTTGATTTATCATGGTGTAAGGTCTGCGCGTGTTCTATGGGCTTGGTTCTTGAGGTAGGTGGTGTTTTTCTTCTCTATGGGTATGATCTTTAATGTGCTTGCTGTGAGGGGTATTTGATGTCGAACGATTTGTTTTTTTTGCTGTTGTTGGTGTTTTCCTACCTTTTTATTGTTGTTGTTATTTGTACTTATAGGCTTTCCAATCGCTTCGATATTCCTTGGTGGCGGGTGGCGTTTTATTGTATTTTTGGTATTTCCCTCTTTTTGAAGGAAGTGTTGTTTTACTGCATTTTAGGAGTCGTCCTTTTTTTGGCTCTTGAGGGAATGGAGAGTATGGACATACCGTGGGGACTCTTGTCCTTGATAGGGATTGTTTTTGCTGCACTGTTGGAGTGGTTCTTGATTTTGCATATGAGGCGGCGGCAAGATGGGGTGCTGACGCGTTGTTTGTGGTTATTGAAGGGGTTGGTGTTTTGCGCCGTTGTTGGAGCGATCTTTTTTTGTTTGCGTTTGGGAGCAGAGCATATGGGGTTGAGATGGCTTTGGTTCTCGAAGGATTGGGTGTTTTTTATCATTTGTGGATTTATCCTTCCTGTCGTTTATGTGGGAGCAAGGCGTGCGCGTGTGAAGGCGGAGACGTTTTTTAAGAGAGTGGGGTTTATGGAGCATTACAGATAACGTCGAGGGAATGATTGTTCAAAAGAACAGCGATAACGGTAGGTTTGTGGATCAAACCAAAGCCCTACTTTGCCTTCAAAATCACCAGAACGTTGTTTGGCAATATTCATAATGACGCCGGGGCGTTTGGCTAAATCTGCTTTTTCTTGTGCTAGAGAGGCGGCAAAGATTTTATCTTCTAAGGATCGATTGCGCCAAATGGTGATGATGTTAAAGGCATTGGCACCAATCTCTGAGGCGCCTTTAATGTCTTCTGTGCTGGGAATATCTTTATCCAGACCGCCTTTGCGGGCATGGGCTACAAGGTGAATATGTACATTGTTTAAAACAGCCCAATCCACCATTTTATAAACGGCTTGTTCTTGTTTTGCATAATCATCAGAGGCAATGCCAAGCCGCATCAAACTGTCGATGATAAATTGATCGCAGCCATAGCGCGCACGGCAATAGTCAAACACATCAAGCAAGGTGTCAACGTTTGATTTGCCAACATGTTCATAAAGAATAAGCCCATCGTCTAAAAAATGAAGAATCCGTTCGATCGTCTCTTTTGTAGGCTGTTCTAAGCCACCCGTTTGTTTGGTTAAACGGCGGAGCGATTGTTCTCCTTTCATTTCTAGAGACGCTAAGCAAAGGCGACTGTTTTGCGCAATCCAATGGGGAATACAGTCTGATAACAATTGGCTTTTGCCTGCACCACTCGCACCACTCCAGAGCGTTAATTCTGCTGGGCGGAAATGTAATTTGTCCTTCAGTTTAGGATAGGGAACCGTATAACCAAGATGTTTTTCAGGCTCTGGCCAAAAAAGCCCAATTACTTGATCTTTATAGTCTGAGGCGCGCCTTAAACCTTCTGGTGCAAAGCTTTGTGCTGAGGAAAAAGCGGCTTTTATGGTGGCTCTATCAATCCCTGCGGTTAAACAGTCATTGGCATCTTTGCGGGGTAAACGTACACGGTAGCAACGGTGACGCCCAAGCCTGCTGGCAATTTCATGGGCTGCTTCTTCTCCAGGCTGGTCCATATCGGTGGCTAAAAAAATCGTTTCAAAAGATTCTAAATGATCAAATTCATTTTCAATCCAGTTGTGTTTGCCTCCACTGCCTCCTCCAAAGGGAACAGAAACCGCCGGATATCCATAGGCAGCTAAGGATAGCGCATCAATTTCTCCTTCAGTGATAACAATTGTACGGTTTGTTGAAGAAAGTGTGGGGAAAGGCGCGCACTCCATTAAGGGCACATGCTGGGATGCATTTGTAGAAGCATGATCTGTTGAGGCGGTGTGTTGGGATGCCTGCTGGGGTGTGTGCTGAGGCGCCTGCTGAGGTATGTGCGTGGCGCTGGGGTTGGTTGAGGGTGTGTGCTGAGGTATGTGCGTGGCGGTGGGGTTGGTTGAGGCGGTGTATTGAGGTGCCTGCTGAGGTGAGTGCGTGGAGGTTGGGTTTGTTGAGGGTGTGTGCTGAGGTGTCTGCTGGGGTATGTGCGTGGCAGTGTGGTTGGTTGAGGCGGTGTGTTGAGGTGCCTGCTGGGATGTGTGCGTGGCAGTGTGGTTGGTTGAGGCGGTGTGTTGAGGCGCCTGCTGAGATGCCTGTTGGGGTGCCTGCTGAGGTGTGTGCGTGGCGGTGGGGTTGGTTGAGGGTGTGTGCTGAGATGCCTGTTGGGGTGCCTGCTGGGATGTGTGCTGGGGGGCGTGGTTTGTGGGGCAAAGGGCTTGCCAACCAAACAAAATCGGTTCACATTGGGAGGAGGTTGGTTTGGTTTTTGCTCCTGCTTGCGCGAGCCGTTCTTTGACTAAAGCAAGGGTGCCATTGGGTTTATAAAAGGGGAAAATGATTTTGTCACCATTTTCTCCTATGCGGTAACGCTTTATAACCTCTAGAGGAATATGGCGTTCTTTGTGGAGATAGTTTTTTACGAGATTTTGCGGGGTCTGCCCTTTAGGAACCGGTGGACGGCGATAGGAACGATGAGGGACCATAAAGGGTTTGGGGCGTGTCAGATTGAGAGCTGCGCGTGCTTCTTCTAATGCTTGAGAGAGGCTAATGCCTTTGACTTCACACCAAAGGTCTAAAAGATCTCCTCCAGTGCCTTCTGCAAAGTCATACCAAAGTCCTGCTTTATTCCCGCTTAAGCAAATTGATAAACTTTGACCCGCTTCACCACGTGTGTTGCCTACAATCCAGTTGTTGCCTCGTTTATGCCCTTGGGGAAGAAGCATTTCTGCTATTCTATCGGCTTGTGAGATAAGTTTTTGTTTGATTTCAAAAATTGTGCTCATGGTCATTCGTTATATTCTTGCTGTTCTAGCCGTTCGATTTGATAGTGAAATTCCGTAAGTGATATTTTGGGGCTTATTTTGGGTATTGGGGCTATTGGGGGGCTTATGGGGATATGGAGCATTTTTGGGGGGCATGGGGCTTGCCAGTTTACTTTGAGCGCTTCTTTGTCGCTCTTTATCTTGCCAATAGTCGCGAAACTTCTTTTCTTGCCAATGGGCTTTCCTCTCACTCAAACCTTCTGAAACTACCTCCTTGATGTGTGCTTGCCAAGAGCATGGGAAGTGGTGTCCTGGGGAAAGGAGGAAGGGGGGCAAGAAGAGCGGGGTGAATATGCCTGAGGCTTTGTGCATGCTGTGGTCCTTGTTGGGGTGCGTGTGTTGGGATGTGTGCTGGGGTGTGTGTTTGGGGTGGTTTGTTGCCAAAGAGTTTGCTTTTCATTGAAAGTTTCTGAAATTACCGCCTTGATGTGTGCTTGCCAAGAGCATGGGAAGTGGTGTCTTGGGTAAAGGAGGAAGGGGGCAAGAAGAGCGGGGTGAATATGCCTGAGGCTTTGTGCATGCTGTGGTCCTTGTTTGGGTGCGTGTGTTGGGATGTGTGTTGGGGTGTGTGTTGGGGTGTGTGTTGGGGTGTGTGTTGGGGTGGTTTCTTGCCAAAGAGTTTGCTTTTCATTGAGTTTTTTGAAACTGCTGCCTTGATGTCGCTGGCCAATGTTCAGGAAGACGGTGCCCTTTGGCAACTGAGGCAGTGGTTTTTTTGTTGGAAGAAGGCAGGCTGGATACAGAGAGGCTGGAGAGCGTTTGTGTTCCTTTGCGTGCAAGAGATGAGGCGTGTAGGGCGAGTGCTTTTGTTATGAGAGCAAAATGGGTGATGTTGACTCGTTTTGCTGTATGAAGAGCTTATTTCATTGTTGTTTTGCCGCCCTTTGTTTTGTTCCGTGTTGGTTTTGTGGTTTCTTTTATGCTTTTGAAACATTTTTATCCCCTCGCGTGCTTGAAAAATACGTTGTTCTTGTGATGTCAAAAATTGTCGCTATAGTTAATCAAACTGCGGTAAAGCGTGTCGTTGTTCTCAGAGGTGAAAGATGAGGAGCTTCTCTGTTGTTGCTGTTCTAGCCGTTCGATCTCACGGCGAAACCAGTTGCGCCATGTGGCTTGCCAGTCTACTTTGAGCGCTTCTTTGCCGCTTTTGGCTTGCCAATAGTCGCGAAACTTCTTTTCTTGCCAATGGGCTTGGCTCTCACTCAAACCTTCTGAAACTGCCGCCTTGATGTCTGCTTGCCAAGCTTCAGGAAGACGGTGCCCTTTGGCAACTGAGGCAGTGGTTTTTTTGTTGGAAGAAGGCGGGCTGGATACAGGAAGATTGCTGGCTGGGAGTGTGGTGGCGGATTTTGTTTTTTCCCCCGTGACAATTTGTGCAATAGGGGCAGGGGCGAAATCGCCTTGTGAAGCGTTTGAGGGGGAAGCGTTTTTTTGCTCCGCTTCTTCTTGTGGTGGGGAAGGGAGAGCAGAATCAAGAGCCGATGAGGGGGATGGGTGATCGCTTTGTTCAAAGTTCTCTTCGCAGGAAAAACAAGGTTCTGTCTCATCAAACAAAATTTTCTTTTCTAAAACACCGTAAGGTGTTTTCTTTTCTTCTGTCTTTTGAGCTTCTGAGCTTTGTGCAGCATCTTTTATACTCTCGTTGAGCAGTTGTTGAATCTCAGCATTGATTTTTTTGCGCTTTTTTGCCGAAGAACGACCCGCAAAAGATTTTTGTTCAAGCAATTTTTCACGCTCTTGAAAAACATTTTCACAACGCTTGTTCCATAATCCATTGGCTAAATTTAAAATCTTACCCTCTTGGATGAGCATTTCTAAAACATTAACAAAAGTTCGCTTGTCACAACCACAAAGACGCGCTAAACGTTCTTCCGATATTTCTAGAGGACGACCACGTGCATACATTTCATTGAGAAGAATCGTATAGATTCCAATTTCGTGTGCGCGCATTCCACGAACACCTCCTAGAAAGTCATTTTGATACCAACAAACATACGGAAGCCTAGACGATTCATAATGAGGAGTTTCTTGTTGATTAGTGTGTTTCATAGTGTAATCTATTTTCTTCTTTTTTATACATTTTTATTGATGATAAAAGCGCAATTAGGGATTTAACTTGTATTTTGTTTGGCTCTATTCGATGATAACGAGAGGCTTCTTTACGACGCTTATAAATGATTGGCTGTGCTTGAAGCGCATGCAAATTTACGATTTAAGATTGCGGTGATGGAAAAAATAAAGAGTACCACATATTTTCAATGTATCTGCTTTGGGGCAGCAACTTTTGAAGGTGGTCTTTTGTATCCTGTTGGGTGGTTAAAGTATTTTTATGATCCAAAAATAAAAAGTTTTCCCCCCTAAAAAGTAAAATTTGTTTCCTTAATTTTATCCTTTTTAGAGGATAAAGCAAGCCCGTTTTGTAAAAAGGGCGTGTTTTTTTTTAAAGACGCGCTATATGGTGGAATTATGAATATCGATGGTTGGCGTCAAAGATTAAGAATCGCTTTGGAAAAAAGTGGGCGGTCCAAAAGATCTATCTCCCTCGCTGCCGGTAAAGGTGCGGGATACCTTCATTCTATTCTTTCTGAAGGAAAAGAACCAACAATCGAATCTCTTTCGCGAATTTGTCACGAAATTAATATCAGTATGAATTATATTCTTTACGGTAAAGGGGCTAGCCCTGAAGATAAAGAATTTATAGAGCTTATTTCAAAACTTTCTCCGCAAGAGAGACAAGCGATTTTGACTCTTTTGCGGCGACCCGTTGACGAAGCTGCAAAATAACTTCCTTCTGTGCTTTTGAATCAAGACGACTCCAGTATTTTATTAATATTATATCACTCATTTTATCTCTCCTGTGTGTTTATAATTGCAATCGGGCAAGAACAAATAGAGAACAACAAAGGGACATGAGAGGAACAAAGAATAATAGATTTTTATTTACATCTGTCATTTGAACCCCGCAGAGATTTAAAATATATCTTTTATGAAGGATAAAATGGTTGACATCTCTCCTATAGAGGAGATAAGACTAACGCTATATTTAGTCTTGTCAAGACAAGGCTATGCTTTATCAACTATCTAAAGGGGGAAATCATGAAAAATATTCCGTTCGTTAAAGAGGATGAAATCATTATCATTTTATGCGAAGATGAAAATCCTAATACTTATGAAGGACCAATCGACGAAATCGAAGAAGTGCTCGAACTGATTGAAGAATGTGAAACTGTTTATCGAGTTTTACGACTCGATCTGACAACTTCTCATGCTGAAGATGTTACGGAACAACTCGCTGATTTTTATGTCGAAAATCATGAAATAAATGAAGAAAATACACCATTGCAGCCCTTCGTTTTGAATAGTGAAGCTTATCATGCTTGTTTAAATGAAAGAGCCGCTTGCGATTATGAAGATAATCTCTATGGCTCTTATGAAAAACAGCATCGTTTACGTCCATGTGATGTCTTGGCAGATTATTGGTGGTAAACATGCCAAGTTATCTTATGACTTCTTATCAAGGGATTCCACTTTATTATGCTGGAAATACGCGAAATTTAATCAGACTCGAACCACAAAAACACAACGCTATTCTTTTCATATCACCAGAGGTGGCTCAGTCTGTGGCAAAAAAATTGGGGGAAGAATATTACCGCCATGATTTTTCCGTCGTGCAATAGCTAGATTGAAAAAGGAAGCCGTAATGATGGGCCAAGTGCTTCTTTATGGCGGTGACCATGATGTGCGTTATGCTTTCGTTCTGGGGGGGGAGCTTGGGAGAAGCTTGTGGGGTCGATATGAGGAAAAGAATGTAGGGGGCATGAGAAAAGTCGGTGTGGAGTCAAGAGGGCTTGTTGGGGGAAGTTGGGGGCTGATATGAGACAGGGGGTGTGAAGAAAAAATCTTAGGGATGAGAAAATTGCGGGCGCTTTGCGAGGGGAAAAGGTGGCGGCTGTTTCATTGGGGGATTGAGGCAATGGAGGGGTGGGGCAGGTAAGTCATTCAGTGGACTTGTAGTGATACGTAAAGCATGCTGGAGGGCAAAACAAGAATGAGGCGGACAAGAGGGGGATCGTGTGCAGCGTTGAGGAGAGGCAAAGTTCTATAAAAGGTACGTTCAAAGGGGCAAAGAGCAGTTTTTTGTGTTTTGGGGGCACACAAGTAAGGAGCTTGGAGGGGTATGAAAGCATGCTGTAAAATGAAAGGAGAGATGTTTGACGGAAGAAGTGAGACAGATGTTTAGACGTTGAAATACGGGGGGGGGGGAACTTTTGTGGTGCGTGCTGGGGGTCGCAATGAAAGGGCCAAATGCTTTTTTATTGCGGTGACCGTGATGCACGTTATGTTTTTGTTCTTGAGGGGGGAATTTGGGGGCTGGTATGAGACAGGGGGTGTGAAGAAAAAATCTTAGGGATGAGAAACTTGCAGGCGCTTTGCGAGGGGAAAAGGTGGCGGCTAGTTCATTGGGGGATTGAGGCAATGGAGGGGTGATTTTGGGAGCTTTTGTGTTTGCGTGTTTAAGGGGGGGCAGCAGTTCTTGTGTTTTTTTGGTCATGATATTTAAGGATGCATTGAAGGATGTTGTCATCTTTAGTCCGTGTGAGGGAAACAGCTTAAAAAAGGTGAATGCTTTAAAGAGGGATATATTGCAAAAAACACTTTAAAAATGAAGGGGAGAAAGATCATGCCAATCATTATTGATTGTATCCAGGGAACAGAAGAATGGCTGAAAGTGCGTAATGGTTTGATTACGGCTTCTTTGTTTGAGATGGTTATGGCACAAAAAAAGCAGGGACAAAAAACGTCACGGTATCAGAGTGTGATGATGAAATTGGCAGGAGAAAGAATTACAGGAAAAACCGTTGAGGAAGGAACAACGGTTTCTCAGCGACGCGGGACAGAATTAGAACCAATCGCACGACAGCTCTATGGGAAACTGACATATACAGAACCTGAATGTATTGGCTTTGTTTTGGCAGATGATCGCAGACAAGGATTTTCTCCTGATGCTTTTGTGGGAAAAAATGGCTTATTAGAAATTAAAACAAAAAAACCTGAAATTTTAATTCCTCATTTCATGCAAAAGAGTTTTCCAGAAGAACATAAAGCACAATGTCAAGGAGGATTATGGATTTCTCAACGCGAATGGGTGGATTTAATGCTCTATTGGCCTGATATGCCACCTTTGATTAAACGTGCTTATCGTGATGAAGCGTATATTTGCAAGCTGGAAAATGAAATTAGCCGTTTTAATGAGGCTTTGGAGAAGATGGTACAGCAAATTAAGAGTATTGGGACAGATTTTCATATAAGGACAGAAATTGCTTTGAAGGAGGGGGAAAAAAGGGGGCTTGGAATGAAGACAAAGCGTTTGCTGGAGGGCAAAACAAGAATGAGGCGGACAAGAGGGGGATCGTGTGCAGCGTTGAGGAGAGGCAAAGTTCTATAAAAAGGTACGTTCAAAGGGGAAAAGAGCTGTTTTTTGTGTTTTCTGGGCACACAAGTAAAGAGCTTGGAGTGGTCCGTAAAGCATGCTGAAAAATGGGGGAAGATGTTTGGCGGGGGGGGGAAGTACGGCCGTGCTTGTTAGAGGTATGGAGGTGTGATTTTGGGTGCTTTTGTGGTGCGTGCTGGGGAAGCACAATGAAAGGGTCCAAGTGCTTCTTTATGGCGGTGATCATGGTGCGCGTTATGCTTTCGTTCTTGAGGGGGAATTGAGGGGTTGATATGAGACAGGGGGGAAGAAAAGAGCTTATGGATGAGAAACTTGCAGGCGCTTTGCGAAGGGAAAGGGTGGGGGCGGATTGTGGAAGAAAATAGAGGGTTGGGGAAAACGGGAGAATAGGGAAAGAACGGATAGAGACGCTACAATCTTTATATCTCTCGACAATCCCTTGTTATAAAAAATCAAAAATGACCACATTTTGTGAATTCACAGTGGGGGCACTCTTAATATTCTTCAAAAGCATTTTCATGAGATAATTTTCAATACCAATCTGGTAAACAGTAAAAATTGTTGTATGAGTATGAGCCAGAATATCAATTTACCAATCTTTACCAAATATCCTTTTATACTGACGAGAATTAATAACCCTATACTTATTATTCCTAGTGGTATATTCCACGTAAAGAGCGAAATTGTACCATAAATTAGAGGCGTTATTCCACAAATAATGAAAATAACACGCTTGATATTATTAATATTATCTTTTATTCTGTTCTTTTGGCTTCTACCTCTTTCAGAGGTCTTGTGATTGTTTTCAGAAGTCTTGTGATAGAATTGATTGTAAGCAGCTCTCTTTCGAGGATCTTTAAGAACTTCATAGGCTTCAAGAATTTTTCTGAATTTTTGTTTAGCTTCGGTACTAGAATTATGATCAGGATGGTATTGCAGAGCTAATTTACGAAAAGCAGATTTTATTTGTTTATCGTTGCATTCGTAGCTTACACCAAGAATTCCATAATAATCGTCTTCATTTACTATCATTAAATACTGCTACTTGTGTATGGCTTTTATTTTTATAGGATAGCTTAACTGATTTTTGTTGAATATATCAATGGGTATTATCTTATGTTTAAAGTATGGTGAAGATCGTATTGAATGGCGGGGCTGTACTTGGGGCCATTGTATCTAAATGAGGGGAGATACAGTTTAAAACGCTTGAAAAAGCAGGGTGTTTTTAATATTTTAGAAGTATTTTTTACAAAAATAGATTAAAAGAGAGACAATAAATCAAATATAAAGGGACAGTAATAATAGATAAGGTTGTCATTATTGTAAATTGTAAATAAACAGGCAGGAACCTTAAATCTAAAACGCCAAAGTAAACTAATGGGAACGGACATTATCGTTGTTATGATGAATCCTACGATAAACCATTGCATGAATAATTTTATTATATTTATTTTATCTTTATTAAAACGACATTGTTTTAGTTCTTCCTCTGAAATACAATCGATAATAAAAAAACAGGGTAAACAGGAAACTCTCTACTTGGACAAGCACTAACAGAAAATTTTTCAAGCTCTAACCATTATCTTTCACGTTCTTTTTTCAATATCTTCTTTTCTATTTTTTGTTTTATATATTCTTTGGAAATACAATTGATTGGAGAAGGACTTCCAACAAAAAAATCGTCTTTTGCCCAACCATGGGTTGTATTGTGCGTGAATAAAACAGCGCTTATTGCTGTAGCAAATAAAATAAAGTGTTTAAACATAGGGTATTTATTGTCTTTTGTTTCTAACAAGCTTTTATAAAGTAATTTCTATTGAATAAATCAATATGTGTTATTTTTATGTTGGTAAAATACAATAAATTGTATGTATTTTGGCACTTTGTATCTAAAGATGGCGATAGATAGTTCAAAATGCTTGAAAATGCAGGATACCCTTTGTTGAGAAGCACTTTTCATCAAATTATGGAATGAATAGATCAAAGTTTATGGTAATTTTGTATATTCTATGATAACTCTGTATAAGATCTCAATTTCATGATCAAGTTTCTCAAGTTCTTTCTTGTTTTTAGCTATACGCTCTTGATATGTCTCTATGTGTTTCATATGATTTGAGAGATGGGTATGCTCATTAGAGTGTTTTGCTTCATTCACATGTCGCATTGCATCTATTTCTAATTCTATAAGGCTGCACAGAGCATTAAATACATGATGTCGTTTTTTTATTATATTGACATGTTTTTCATAGAGCGGTTGCGATGACCGCCACTTGTTTTCCAAAAAAAATGTTTTTTCTATCCAGAGAATTTGGTAGAATTTTTCTGACCACCAGCGACTTCCATTAACGAGGAAAATGCGGAACAATCTCTCTCTCTCTTTCTGTAATTTCTTTTGAAGAGAAGAGTTCATTCGAATAAGTATATCCCTTTGAAGAATAAAAAAGATGCGTTGTTAAAAGGGCAATAATTAAGACGTTTCTCAATAAAGATTGTTTAATTAACATTGTTTTTTATACCCTTTTTGTGCTTGATTATAGTCATTGTGAGAGGGCTTAATGGTTCTTTAGAAGTATTTTGAAAGGCGTTTTATTGTTCGTTTAAAGGTTTTTTAGATACTGCGTCCATCTTTCAAAAGTGCTATATCTTACGGGTGGCTTTACATTTTCTTTGGGCATCATTGCAAGGTATACCTCTCTAGCCATAACGCACATTGTTGCTGTATTTCTAAAACGCGTGAGTTCATTGCCTATTATGAGCAGTTCTGTCTGAAGAGTTTGTTCTTTTCGACTAATGCCATTGGGAGAATCCAAAAATTTTTCTGCGTACGCAAACATTGGATCATCAAAGTTTGTTTCAAACTTTGCCTTGAGGAAAATATTTTCTATATAATCCCAATTTTTCCGGTATTTCATCCCGTTAGCTTTAAAAGCCCTAAGTCTTGTTGGTAAGTCGTTAAATGTAAGTGTGAGTATCGTTTTATCACCTTGCCATAAATCAAAAAAGCGTCCACAAAAAACAAGCAATATGTGATAATGTTTAAAAATATTAAATTCTGGAGGATTACTGGGCAATGTTATTAAATGCCTCCAAAATTGACTTTTGTCATGGGGTATGTCTACAGTCCATTCCATATACGCTTTTAAATATTCTACCTCTTTTTTTGCTTTTTCTAATTTCTGAGAATATTCTAAACGAGTGTAATTTTCATGGACATATTTTTGGTAAAGCCTATCGTATTCAGGAAGGTCGCTTACTTGGGTACAACCTAATAATAGGGATACAGAAAAAAACATTATAAATGTTATGACGTACGTTTTGAATAATAATTTAATCATTTTAATTTTTTAATAATTCTTGTTGAATAAATCAATATGTGTTATTTTTTTGTTGAAAATATAGGCAAAAACGTATTTAATGAAAACCGCGATAGTGATTATACTGTATCTAAATAAGGGTGGGTACAGGATAAAACCCCGCACACGCGGGGTTTTATCCGCTGGAGAAGACTTTTTTTTTTGGAGAAGACAAAGAACAGAGGAGACAGGGACAGTAAAAAATGTGCAGTAAATATAAGGGAGGTTCTGTCACCAAAATGGTTGTCCTAGGCGGGAATAGGGAATATCCAAAATGCTCTCAATGAAATATACTTGTTGTACATAGTTACGCGCTTGTTTTAAAGAAACATCTTGCTCTAAGCTCTTTTTATACTCATTTCATGTCCATTTCATATCGGCGTTTGTGCATTTCATGCTGGAGCTTGTGAATGGTATCGTGAGGGGTAACAATAAAGCCGCGTAAGTTATAAATGTAGATTATCAATATTGCGCAGCTCATCTTTGACTTTATGAAAAAGTAAGTTGGTACTATTTGGGGCTTGTTCTCAAGATTGCGGTTTGGGCTTTAGCTCTTGGGATGATTCATAATCTCGTTTACTGCGGGGGGATTTTTCATAAAGGGTAGGCTTTTCTTGGAAGGTTTCACGCCATATGGATCTTTCTGCTTGTGAACTGTAAGCGAAGAGGGGTGATTGTTTTCAATAGAATAGAGGGGAAGAGAATTTTTTGCTCTTCTTGTTCTTCTGCAAGAGGAATAACGCTATCGGTATCAATTAAAGTATTCGTATAAAAAAGATGCGTCTTGAAAGAGGTGGCTTAGAGAATGTGGAAAATATAGTGGATACAATTGGGAATGAGGGATCTTCTTCGAAAAGGCGGGCTATTAATTTTCTTGGCGTATGGGGTGGCTGGCATATAGGAGCCGTGTGGTGGCTTATTGAAAGCTTTATTGAGAGGAGGTTCTGGAAATGGCTCTGTTAGATCTGTTGTAAATGACGAATAGGATCGATGAAGCTTATTCTAATTTTTAGAGGGAATGCTTGTACTGTTTGAGGTGGATAGAGAGGCGAGAAGGATAAGATGATTGGGGTGGGGGACTTTAAGGATATCAACGGGATGTGTTCAAACAATGAGTTTATAATAATTTATTGTTGAGATTCAATTTGAATTTCAATGAGAGCCTGAAATAGTGTGAGATGTTCTTATACCTCTTATTTAAATTCTCTTATATTGAATCAAGTAAAATCGTTTGTCTGCATATTACAAGCGGGGTGAGCTTGTGGGGAAAAAATATTCAAGAAATAAAAATGTTAAAAAGGGGTAAGGGTGCCAAGAGGGGGAATAGTGAGGCTTGGCAAAGAGAAGGAGTGTTCTTAAGGGAAAGAAAGAGGAGGATGCAAGAAAAAGGGAGAGGTAATGGGAGAGGGATTATTCTTTGGGGTGTGTCAATTTCAAAAGCCGCTCATAAAGCATTTTGGAGATTAAGTGCGTCATTCAGTCCATTGATTTTGGAGCCATTGATTTTTAAGCCATTGAAGCGCATGGTTTAAAGGATAGGGGACTTGATGAAGCCGATGGAGGTTGGAGGAAAAGATTTAGGCTTATAGGGGCAAGAAGAGAGAGGCAAAAGAAGAATAAAATGGTGCTGCGAGAGAGGATTGAACTCTCGACCTCTCCCTTACCAAGGGAGTGCTCTACCACTGAGCTACCGCAGCCCCTTTTCAATCTTTGCGCTGTCTTGTGCCATATTGTCAGAAAATAGGCAAGAGAACATTTGTATATTCTTGCAAGAAAACGTATCTTATGTCATGACATATGTTTCTTATATGCTTAAATATTTAAGGTTATGAGTTGCTTGGATAGAAGCTCAACACTGTTTAAAAGGTTGCGCAATGACACAAATGCATCAAAAACAAAAACAAAATGAAATGAATCATCAAGATGAAAAAGCAAAACGGCGTCAAGAAAGATTAGCGCAACAATTGCGTCAAAACCTGAAACGTCGAAAAGAGCAAAGCCGACAAAGAGCGCAAACAGAACTCTAAAATGCAAAAAGCTCTAAAATGCAAAAAAAATGTTTTTTAATGAAGCTTTGCAACCAAACTTCTCAATAATTTGTTCTCATATTTAGAATGCGTTCTAAAACGATTAATAAAGCATAACTTCCCGAAGGGGGAAAATCCTTTGGAAGGGTAGGCACAAAGGAAAAGAGGGAAAACACGATGGATTCTATTCAAATTGTTGGGGGAGAACAACTTCAAGGAACAATTCCTATATCAGGGGCAAAAAATGCTGCGTTGCCTCTTATGATTGCGGCGCTTTTGACAGAAGAAACGCTCACTTTAGAAAATATTCCTCATCTAGCCGATGTCGAACTGCTTATTCGTATTCTCAATAATCATGGGGTGGGATATGCCGTTGATGGACAAGAGTTTAACGATGAGTGTGTCAATTCAAGAACAATTCATTTTACTGCGCAAAAAATAGCGACAACACGGGCGCCGTACGAACTGGTGAAAAAAATGCGCGCAAGCTTTTGGGTTATCGGCCCTCTCCTTGCTCGATGCTTAGAGGCTTATGTTTCGCTTCCTGGAGGGTGCGCTATCGGAACAAGACCTGTCGATTTTATCCTTGATGGACTTAAAACTTTAGGAGCACAGATTACGATCGAAAATGGATATGTTCATGCAAAAGCGCCAAGGGGGTTAAAAGGTGCTCACTATCGTTTCCCTAAGGTCACTGTTGGTGGAACACATGTGTTGCTTATGGCGGCGACATTGGCAAAGGGAACAACTGTTCTTGAGAATGCGGCTTGTGAACCAGAAGTGGCAAACCTTATTCGAACTTTGAATGCTATGGGGGCTCAAGTAACCGGTGAAGGAACAACAACGCTTACAATTGAAGGGGTTAAAAAACTTAAAGGAACAAAAATACGCGTTATTGCTGATCGAATCGAAGCGGGGACATATGCAATGGCTGTTGCTATGACAGGGGGAGATGTTTTTCTTAAAAATGCAAATCCTAATCATCTCACAAAAGTGCTTAAGGTGCTCCAAAAAACAGGACTTGAGATTCAAATAGAACCTCAAGGAATTCATGTTAAGCGAAATCCAAAGAACACCCAAATTATGCCCGTTGATATTAAAACAGGACCTTATCCTGCTTTTCCAACCGATCTCCAAGCGCAATTCATGGCGCTTATGACACGGGCTGAAGGCATTGCGCATATTACAGAGACGATTTTCGAAAATCGTTTTATGCATGTTCAAGAACTCAATCGTTTAGGGGCTTCGATAAAGCTTGATGGGCAGAGGGCAACCGTTTATGGAACAGAGCATTTGCAAGGGGCTCCTGTCATGGCGACGGATTTGCGCGCTTCTGTTTCTCTTGTGATTGCAGCATTGGCAGCAAAGGGAGAAACAATCGTCAATCGTGTCTATCATCTTGATCGTGGATTTGAGAGGTTGGAGGAAAAATTAGTCCGTTGTGGCGCAAAAATCCAACGTATCAGCGTGTAAATCTTTCAAAGATATGCCCCAAAGAATGACTTTGGAGAGGTTGCTTAGGGTGGATGTTGTTGGCGGCGTGCTTTCAGGTGTGCTTTGGGGGGCGTTTTAGCACAATGCTTTTTGGGGGGCTTGATCTCAAGGGTTAAGGGTTGTTCAGCCTTGCAATAAATGCGGGGCTTATCTCATAGTTCTGGAGTTTTTATGAGCGAGCATAAAAGAAGGGGGGGGGCTCATAAACAAAATAAAGACTGTATCATGGTCGAAGTGTTGTTTATGGCGCTCATGACACGGGGCTGAGCAATGCGTGCAAGATTACAAACCAGATACGTGTATTGAATAATAATAATTTATCGCATTAAAGTTTTAAAAGACTTTTCGGATTGTCAAAATGGGAGTTGGAGATTGTTTTATTGAAAATAATCTTATTTCATGATGGTAGAAGATTTATGTATAATTCGGGATTATTTTTAATCTACACATTCTTGTTTTCGTTTACCTGTGGGGAATTATTTTTTTATCCCATATTTTAGTTCTAAACTGTCTTAAAAAACAGAGATAAATAAACTCCAGAGCTGTCTTATTATAAATAAGTCCATTGAAAAAAGGAAAAATGAAGAAAATCTTGAAGTTATTGCGTTGTATAACTTTATCAAGTACCGCTGGATGTTTTCCAGATTTACCCTTGACTTTGAATGTGGGGAAAAGACTGTGAATGTGGGAGGAAAGCTAGATGCAGATCAGCTTGAGATCAAAAAAAGCACGATTAGAATATAATATGCTAAGCTTTTATGGAGATGGATTTTGGGTCATAAAGGCTTCACTATAAATGCGAATGCTCTGATTGAAAAATGTCTTATACAAGCAGGATATTATAATAAAATGAGAAGATCGGAGAGCGCGTTTGCTGTCAGAATTATTATATTAAAGCTCTTTTATTTTGGTTCGTTGTATTATTATTTTAAAGTAAAGTATTGAAAAAGATGTATTCAAAATGATAGTAAATATTTGCAATGTTTATTGTTTTTTAATATAAAAATATGCTATTAAAATAATTTATGTATTTTATAGTATTCAAGGAAAATGAAATGAAGCAGAATTTTAAATTATTGAGTGCTTTATTGATTATGATTGGATGTTATCAAGCTCAGTTTCCTCAAGCGATTGCAGATACATGGAAAAAGTCTGGTGTAAATCAACTTGAAAAAAAAGTTCTTTATGATGCTCCAGAAGATTTTCAGAATGACCCTGCTTATATAGAATGGTGTATAGTACATGACAAGAATCCGGAGTGTAATCCTTTAGAATCTCGTAATCCATGGAAGTTTAGTCGAACTCTTGGACACGGACACTGATGAAAAGAGTGATGTCATCTCTTTAATTGACGAAAAAATGAATATGGCAAACCTATAAAAGACGACCATAACAAAAAAGTCGCTTCATTCTTTAAAAGCTGAGGATGGCATTGTGAATGGAGTGTCGATAAAGCTTGTGGGTGAGAGGGTAATCGCATTTTATAGAACAGAGAATTTGCAAGGGGGACTCATTATGACGTCTAATTTGCGCGCTTTTTTCTTGTCTTTGTTTTTCTTGTGATTGCGGTTCTCTTGTCTTGTTATATGGGCGGGGAGGATTTTTATCGTGGGATTTGAGAGGTTAGAGGAAAAATTAGTCCGTTGTGGTTGTGGCGCAAAAATCCAACGCATTAACGTGTAATCCCGTTCGTGTGTTATCCCTTTGGGGAACACGTTCCTCTATAGCGCTGTCGTCACCAACTTATACGAGCAAGTAAGCTCATAAAATAATAATTTTTCATAACGAGAGTTGTCCATTATGATACGTAGTGAATTGTGGTCAACTTTTGCTGAATAAAGTTGGTTGTGGAATATTTTCAGCTGTTTTATTAAATATTTATTATGTATCTTCTGTGTGACTATTATTTATGTAGACTTCAATAAGACGATGAAAGAAACACCATAACTTTCATTACGTTTATCAGCTAATGACTAAAAACGACCACTTATTGTTGGTTCAAGTGCAAGTGTTAATCGTGCTGTTTTTAAATTACGCCGTTTACGTTCACTATCCTGTTTCGCTTTTACACTATGACGCGTTAACGTGTCATAAAATCATTTTTTTGTTCTATCGTATCTAAATCTTGTTCATTTACTTTTTGTACTTTTGTAAACGGTTGTAAATTTTAAAAATTTAGCAATGGAACCGCTGTTTTTTTTGTCATGTCACCTTTATCCTTCTTTGATTTCCTTTCGCTCTAAAGGACGCATATTCCTGATTTAAAGGGCTGTTCTGTAAAAAGTTTGGCTTTCTGTCGGCGGGGGTTTTGACCTACTCCTGACCACTCATGTGGTTCACTTTAAGAAGGCTCTACGGGGCAAGCCATGCCCATTTATTATACACTCTAAAAACACTTAATATGTAAAGTTTTACATGCCTTATATCACGGTTCTAAACAACAATGTTTTATGGCAAAATATGATAAATCGCGCTTTTTTTTCAGTGAACCCTAATGCATATTGTTATTGGGGGGCTCTGTTAAGAAGCCGATACAGTTTAGTAAAAGAGTTAAGTAAGAAATTTAAATAGTGCGTGAAGCATCAAAGAAACTTTAGAAAAACTCTTGAAAAAATTAGTTTAGGGGCGCTTTTTATAAAAGCCAGTCTTAGAGAGGCAGATAAGTCTTTTATCTTAAGAGGCTTGCTTTACATTTCAAAACTTGATAAAAATTCAAAAAATACAAAGATTGCAAAAAAATAGGACGAGAAGACTTTTCTGATATGTCGGGGGGAAAATGGTCAATAAATTAGACAAAAAATAGATTATATTTTTAGCATTGCCACTCATCTTTTCAATCATTGTAACTTTTTTGGTCAATATAACGATCAATAAAATTACAGAAAATGGAACGACGCCTGATGCTTATTGGTTTGTAAGATCAAAGCCACTGGATATTTTAATCCTTATTGCACTTTCATGTTCTTCATTCATCTTATTACAAAAAAAGCATACCAGAAAAAATATCACTATTTCGTCCATGATCATCTTTGGTTTGTTTGCAACTTATTATAGTGCAAATGAATGTATCAGACTTAGTCCCTATGTAGGTCAAGATAATATGACATGGGCGGATGTTTTCCCATTTTTTGATAGGATGGTTTTGGGGGGTGTTATTATTGGCATTGTTATCTTTGGTTATACGATGAAGCTTTCTTTGGCAAAAGCTTCACCTTTGAAAAATTCAAAAAATACGATCTTCGGTGGTGTTCAATGGATGGATATGAAACGCCTTGAAAAGATTTTTCCTCGTGATGGCGAAGTCGTCATAGGAGAGCGCTATAGAGTCGACGAAGATGTTGTTAAAGATGTCCCTTTTAATCCTAACGACAAAACAACATGGGGAAAAGGTGGTAGACAGCCATTGTTAACATACAAACTTAATTTTGATTCAACCCATATGCTCTTTTTTGCTGGTCCTGGTAGTTATAAAACAACCAGTAATGTTGTTCCAACTTGTCTCAAATATTCCGGTCCACTGGTCGTTTTTGACCCTTCAACTGAAATCGCTCCAATGGTAAAAAAAACAAGGGAGCTGTCAAAAAGAAAAGTATACGTTCTTGATCCTCATGGTTCTTCAACAAAAACTTTTAATCCTTTAGATTGGCTGTTAGATGAAAATCTTCCCCTTTATGAAAGAGAAGCGGGTTTGGTTGAAGTTGCTAGACTCCTTCTTTCTGAAAACGACAAATCAACGTCGACTGATCAATTTTCTACATCTCAGGCACATAATTTGTTAACAGGGCTTCTTGCGCATATTGTCTTTTCTGATGAATACACAGTAAAGGAAAAAAACTTAAAAACCCTTCACACGATCATGTCAATGCCAGAACCGTCCGTGATTGGAAAATTGCAATCTATACGATCAAATTCTCCATCGCAATTTATTCGTGAAACCCTTGGCGTTTTTACAAACATGGCTGAACAAATTTTCTCAGATGTCTATTCTACTGCTGCAAAAGATATACAATGGCTTTCACTCTCTAATTATGCAAACCTTATCAGTGGTCATGATTTTAAAACTACCGATATAACAAAGGGAAATATTGATATTTTTCTAAATATCCCCTCAAAAATTTTAAAATCTTATCCAGGTGTTGGGCGTATCCTTGTTGGCTCTTTTCTCAGAGTTATGGAAGCCGCTAATGGTAATTATGCAAAAAGAGCGCTCTTTATTTTAGATAATGCTGATCTTTTAGGATATATGAACATTTTAGAAGAAGCACGTGATCATGGACGCAAATATGGTATATCTCTCATGCTTTTTTACAAGTCTGTAGATCAAATAGAACGCTATTTCGGTTCGTCAGGCGTTATGACATGGTTTGAAAATTGTGCCTTTGTAAGCTATGCCGCAATAAAAGATATTAAAACTGCTGAAAATATATCTAAGGCATGTGGTCAAATGACTGTCGAAGTGAAAAATTCAAGCAAATTTCTAGGAGGATTCCATACAAGAGGGACAGAGAATATAAGTACCCAGCATAGACCTTTAATATATCCACATGAAATAACACAAGAAATGCGAAAAGACGAACAGATTATTCTTATGCAAGGGCAACCACCTGTTCGTTGTGGACGCTCTATCTATTTTAGACGTAAGGATTTAACAGCTCTTACTAATGAAAATAGCTTTTCTTCTCGATAAAGCACCTGTTTTTTAGTTAAAATGAATAAAATATTGTTGTATTTTTGGATGATATAATTAGAGATAAATCATTTTTATAATACATATTTTATAATATAATGGCTTGAAAATGGGGGAGTCATGAGCGATCTTTCTGCTAAGAAGACAAAACACCAAAGAAGAAAGGTTAAATGCAAAATAGAGCATTGCTTCAACTATAATGCGCAGTGCGTTCAACATAACACGTAGAATATTCGTTTGGATATTTAAAACAATGTAGAATATTGGCTGCGATATTTAAAAGGTTGTTTTACGCAATCTTCCTTATTCTAGTATTTATTCGTAAACCAGTTTTTGCTTTCTTAAACTTCTTTGCTGGTGGCTTGACTTTATTCCTATTTTTTCTTTTTTTCGGATACACGGCAGGAGCAGCATCCTATGAACACTAAACAGCAATGGTCATTGGTTTTGTTATCCTTATATTTCTTTGCTTGTTTGCTCATGATGCCTATGAAAAACTCTTAATACGTCTAGCGAATACGTCTAGCACCTCCTGAGTATGATCTTATACTGTTTAAATAAATAGCGCTCATTTCGTTCATATATAATTTAATCAAAAAGAGAGGTGGAGGGCTCTTATAAAAATACAAAAAAACACTGTTTTAAATTTTATTGCTAATTTCCTGAAATTATTTTATACCTTAAAGTGTGACTTTGGTCGTCTACGCAACGATCAGTAGGGTCTGAAAGCCCTAAAGTTCGATCATAAAATTAACCTACTTTTGTGGGTATCCCGGAATTCCGGGAGTTTTTGCTATGTCCAGGTGCTCTCTAGCACTAAAAGCAAAAAAAGCTGATTCGAACTCAGTACTTTCAGACTCCCGGAATACCAATGCGAGGGCGCTCGCAACCGGCAGGGGAGCTTGAAGTGAAAGCTAAAAATCCACACTTTAACGACATTTCGATAGGCAGAAAAATTCGCTTTAAAAGAACAATGATCGGAATGTCGCAAAAGCAATTAGGCAGCCAGTTAGGTGTGACTTTTCAACAAATCCAAAAATATGAAAAGGGCTCTAATCGTATAGGGGCGGGGCGTTTACAAGAAATTGCCGATATTCTCAATGTTCCCATTTCCTTTTTTTACGCTGATCTCTCAACAAAAGAAAACACCTTGGATCCTTGTGATGAAAGGATCTCGAGCAAAGAAGAGCACATCCTTTTGAAAAGTTTTAGAGAGCTCAAACCTAAGAAACAGAAAGCAATTTTGTGTTTGATTGTCTCATGAGATAAAAACACTATTTTAAATTTTATTGCTAATTTCCTGAAATTGCTTTATTGGTAAGAGAATGTTTTGGTCGTCTACGCAGCGATCAACAGGGAATGAAAGACCCGAAACTTGAGACACGTATTTATCCAGCTTTATGGATATCCCGGATTTCCGGGAGCTTTTGTTATGTCCAGGTGCTCTTTAGCACTAAAAGCAAAAGGCTGAGTCAAGTTTCAGCTCTTTCAACTCCCGGAATACCAATGCGAGGGCGCTCGCAACCGGCAGGGGAGCTTGAGGTGAAAGCTAAAAATCCACACTTTAACGACATTTCGATAGGTAGAAAAATTCGCTTTAAAAGAACAATGATTGGAATGTCACAAAAGCAATTAGGCAGCCAGTTAGGTGTGACTTTTCAACAAATCCAAAAATATGAAAAGGGCTCTAATCGTATAGGAGCGGGGCGTTTGCAAGAAATTGCCGATATTCTCAATGTTCCCATTTCCTTTTTTTACGCTGATCTCTCAACAAAAGAAAATGCCCTGGATCCTTGTGATGAAGGGATTGCAAGTAAAGAAGAGCACATAGAAACAGAAAGCAATTTTGTGTTTGATTGTCTCATGAGATAAAAACACTATTTTAAATTTTATTGCTAATTTCCTGAAATTGCTTTATTGGTAAGAGAATGTTTTGGTCGTCTACGCAGCGATCAAGAGGGATTCAAAACCCCTAAAGTTCAGTACATAAGATTAGCCTACTTTTGTGGGTTTCCCGGGATTCCGGGAGTTTTTGCCATGTCCAGGTGCGATGAGCACTAAAAGCAAAAAAGCTGACTGAACTCAGTGTTTTTGACTCCCGGAATACCAATGCGAGGGCGCTCGCAACCGGTAGGGGAGCTTGAATTGAAAGCTAAAAATCCACACTTTAACGATATTTCGATAGGCAAAAAAATTCGTCACAGACGCATTGCCATGGGGCTTTCTCAAAAGGCATTAGGAAGCTTTTTAGGAATAACTTTTCAACAAATCCCAAAATATGAAAAAGGCTCTAATCGTATAGGGGCGGGGCGTTTGCAAGAAATTGCTGATATTCTCAATGTTCCCATTTCATTTTTTACGCTGCTCTCTCAACAAAAGAAAACGCCTTAGATCCTTGTGATGAAGGGATTGCAAGTAAAGAAGAGCACATCCTTTTGAAAAGTTTTAGAGAGCTCAAACCTAAAAAACAGAAGGAAAAAGATTAATTTTTCGTTAGAATAAAGAAAAAATTAAAGATGCTCTTGCTAAATAATAAATTATTCTATAAACCCTTTTTTAGAGAAGGGGGTTAACATTTCTCCTCCCCCCCCCGCAGAAATGTCCAAATAGAACCTCCTTCTCGTCATTTTAAAAATCATGAAAAATTTGGGACTTTTTCCCTTTTTAAAAGAGTGACTTATTTGTGTTAGAAAAGTTGCTGTGTTTGGCAAATTGGGGGTGTGGTGTTTTTAGGGATTTGGGAAGGGGTTGAAAAATCATCTTGCCAGAAAGAGTTCTCAAAAGGAAACATTGGAGAGTGATCATCCAAAGGGCGCACAGTGGAGAGTTGTCATCAAAGGGACGGCTTAAAAGAAGCTACCAAAAATCTGGAACTTCAGGCTTTAAGTGAGGGCCAATCCGTACAGCTGAGACCTTTTCTGCTAAACCTGTGCGATCTGAAATCTCAACCGCTAAACCACAAAGGGTGGCGGGACCACATGCCGGTTCAAAACGATCTTGCTTCGTCTTATAAAGAAAACGGTGTAAGGGTTCTTCTTTATCCATTCCAAGAGATGAGTTATAATCTCCACACATGCCTGCATCTGTTAAATAGGCGCTCCCACCTTCTAAGATCTGAGCATCAGCCGTGGGAATATGCGTATGCGTGCCAACGATAACACTTACACGACCGTCAAGAAAATGGCCAAAACATTGCTTTTCGCTTGTCGTTTCTGCGTGAAAGTCAAAAATAACCGTATCGGCTTGCTCCATCAACGAACAAGCAAGCAGAATATTTTCCGCTGTTTCAAATGGATCTTCTACTTTGCACGGCATAAAAACGTTGCCTAATAGATTGGCGACAAGAACACGGGCGCCATTTTTTGCCGTAAAAATACCAGCACCTCTTCCGGGAGTTTCTTTCGAAAAATTGGCAGGGCGTAAAAAACGATCACTCTCATGGGCATACTGTAATGCTTCTTTGTGAGAAAAAGCATGATTGCCTGTGGTGACAACATCAACACCGGTCATCAAAAGATCTTGATATGTTTCTTGTGTGAGACCAAAACCACCAGAGGCATTCTCTCCATTTACCACAACAAAATCAAGCTGCCACTTCTTAATCAGTTGAGGAAGGTGTTCAAAAACAGCTTTACAGCCTGTGTTACCAACAATGTCACCTAAAAATAAAAAACGCATAGACGCTTTAATCATATTTTAATATTTTAAGAAACCTTTTTCTGTAAAAATGCCCTGGACCTGTAGATCATGTTCTGCTGCGGGAATAGAGGAAACCTCCTGACATGAAAATCCTATGCCCCATAATGTCATTTTATGCCCTTGTTTTTCAAGAGCTTCAACCGCACGGTCATAATATCCACCTCCATAGCCAAGACGGTGACATTGACGATCAAACGCAGAAAGCGGAACAAGAATATTATTGGGGATAACAACGCCATTGTCTGCACTGGGACCAAAGGTGCCAAAGCGCATGGGCTCTAGAGTTGTGCTGGGCGAAAATGCACGGAAAATCATGGTGGTGGAATCAAGCACTGCTGGTAAGGCTAAATGCCCACCGCGTAACGCTACAGTATCCAGTAAAGGACGCGGATCAATTTCCGATTTAATGGGCCAATAGCCTGCCAAAATGAGGCGTGAAAAATCTGTTCCCTTTTTTTCAAGATATTCAATAAAGTGGCAACAAGCACGCTGCGAAAAGAGTGTGCGCTCTTCTATTAAAAGAGCATCACGACGCGACAAACCGCTTTTGCGCTGCTGTGTGCGAAGGGATAAAGCAGATTCACAGAGGGGATTTTGTGTCATTGTCTCGCCAAGTTTTGCCAATTGTCTTATCAGATGTTGGCATTTTATCCATTATTGGCGTTTTGTAAATCTCTGTTAGGACAAGAGCTGTGCTTCATGAAAAAATATGCATTTTTGTGGTACGGTATCTTGGTGCGATAAACCGCTTTTGCGCTGCTTGTCATGCGAAGGGATAAAGTAGATTCACAGAGGGGATTTTGTATCATTATCTCGCCAAGTTTTGCCAATTGTCTTATCAGATGTTGGCATTTTATCCATTGTTGGTGTTTTGTAAATCTCTGTTAGGACAAGAGCTGTGCTTCATGAAAAAATATGCGTTTTTGTGGTATGGTATCTTGGTGCGATAAACCGCTTTTGCGCTGCTTGTCATGCGAAGGGATGAAGTAGATTCACAGAGGGGATTTTGTATCATTATCTCGCCAAGTCTTGCCAATTGTCTTATCAGATGTTGGCATTTTATCCATTGTTGGCGTTTTGTAAATCTCTGTTAGGACAAGAGGTGCGCTCATGGAAAGAGTGTGCGCTCTTGTGTTAGGGTATCTTGGTGCGATAAACCGCTTTTGCGCTGCTTGTCATGCGAAGGGATAAAGTAGATTCATAGAGGGGGCTTTTTTGTAAGTGCTGTCTGTTTTATAAAATAAAGCCTCTCGTGATTTTTATTTCTTGAAAAGAGCATATTGCATTTTGTTTCATAGAAAAGAGAGCTTCATAGACAAAAATAGATAAACAGAGGCTTATGCAGAAGGACTTTCTCAATTTTTTTTGGGGGGGAATTTTATTGAGGTAAAAAGGGTGATCCGGTAAAAAGGGTGATCCACAACAGCCGATGGAAAAAGTTGATCCCGGGAACCTATACAAATAGGTGGGCGCCATATGAAAAAGCCCACGGGCTTGATCAGGGACAGCTCCCTTGGAGATCACTAAGGTCTCAGGAATACGTTATTTCCTGTCGAGAAGCGCAGAACACCCTCCTTAATATAAAACAATTTCAGATCTTCTGCTAGAGATAAAATAACCTCAGTCTCTTATTTTTCATAAAGTTTTTCAAGAGAGTTTTTATAACCTTGCTGGTGGCTGCTAGAAAGGGCTGTATGATATATAGAATGCTTTATTCAAAGTAAAAAAGCACAAAATATGAGTGGGGGTGGGTGTTTGAGTGATGTAGAACGGTTTATTGGCAATAGCTTGATTTTTATGTTTTGGGGAAATGTTTGGAGGAGCTTTGAAGGGGGATATTTCTTATTCAAGAATGTTTGTTTAACTGATGTTGCGTCTTTGAAGTTTTTGCCTTGTGAAGCCATATTTCAGTGCTGTTTTATCAATTTTGAGGGCAAATTGTGAATGCTTTTCGTTTCTATGATTTTCTAAGTGTAAAAAAGGCATCACCAATCTCGGGGCGAAGGCTATGAGAGTGTTCGTGAAGAGCGAAATATAGTAAAAGATAAATATTTTTTGTCTTTTGAATGAAGTAAACACAATAAAAATAAAGAGGTAAAAAAATCTAAAGAGGGAGGAAACATGAGACTTATCAACTTTAGAAAATTATATACTTTTGCTTTCAAGGCGACAATTAAAGAACCTGTTAAGCCCTATATGGTTGCAATTGTTAATGTTGAAGATCTAACAGATATCACTGTTTTTACAATAAACGATGGTGATCCTGTTAGACTTTTTTTAGAATTTGTGAAAAAAATAGAAAACAGTACAAGATTTTATGCTTATAACCTAAACTATGATTATGCTATTATTCGATGTTGGTGTCATTTTAATCAAAATGATCTTATAACACTTAAATTTTATGATTTTATCTCGCAAAATGATAGAGTTCTTAGATCGGAACTTGCATTTCAATCAAATAAATCAAAAAGAGTTTATCTATTCGATGCATTAGAGTTATTTTTAGTCCCTTTGCAAGACATAATAACAGCTTTTACCGATTTAAAACAAAGAGGATCTTCTCTCTTTGAGTGCATTGATGATGTTATTATTCATCAAAATGATATCGATTGCTGTGTGAATGAAAGCAAGGGATTAGCCATTGCTCTCAAAAAAAGACTCCAATGGGGAAGAAATAAAATGACTTTTGCAGCTGATGCTAAAGCTGTATGGTCAGAAAAAATGTTTAAAAAATTTACAAAAATTAAAGCAGAAACATATTTATTCCCATCTTTAGAAGAAGGTGATGATTATATTTTTAGAAAAGCAAATGACGGTAGTTTTTGTTTTTTTAATAGATATATGGGTAAATTCATAAATAAAGAAATTGAAATTTATGATGTCAATAGTATGGGCCCTGCTATGATGTTAAAACAATTACCTATAGGGGCACCTCTTTATAAAAAAGGTAAAATTGAAACTAATGACTTACATCCTCTAGGTCTTCAGAGATTTTATATAAATTCAGCAGAATTAAGAGAAAACAAAATACCTATTTTAAATAATAACACACAATCATCATCTGGGGGTGTTGAATATTTACAAATTTTATCTGAATACGAATGCGAACATAAAAAAAATATTCATGTTAACATAAGAATTTGAATTGTTTAAACAATCTTATCATTACCAAAATTTGGAGTTATTAGATGGTTATCTCTTTCAAGCAAGAGATGACCTTTTTACTGATTATATTGATGAATTTTTTGAATTGAAAAATTCTTCAGATAAAACAATCAGCAGAATAGGAAAAATGTTTCTTAATTCATTATGTGGAAAAATGGCTGAACGTCCTCATAGAATTAAAAGATATATCGAATTTGAAAATGATGTCCTTAGATTTATTTGGGGTGAAACAATATTCCAAAAATGTGGTTATTTACCAATTGCTTTATTTGCTGCAAGCTATGCTCGTATGTTTTTAATTGAGTCTATTTACAAAATTGGACTTGAAAATTTTATCTATTGTGACACCGATAGTATCCATTGTTTTAAAACTGAAAATGCTAAAGAATTAGATATTCATCCCTCTAAAATAGGGGCTTGGAAATTAGAAAATAAAAAGAAAATTATAGCAGCTAAATATTTAGCTCGTCGTCGATATTGTTTGCAATTTGAAGATAATACTTTTCAAGCAGTTTGCCCATATATACCTTCTGACAAATTAACGCCTCACATCAAGTCATTGGATGACTTTCAACTTGGGAAAAGAGTTAAAATGACAGGTTTTAAAATGGGTGTTGGTGGTCTATATCCAATAGAAAGATTTGTTCCAATTTAAAGAAAATAGGAAAAGTAAGTATACTGAGAGATGAAAACGTGCATAGAAAGGCGTGAGGGTATTAAATTTTATCTTGTTCTAGCGTAACATACCCGTTATTTACTGGCAATATAAGATTGCCTCCTTGATAGGTTCAATGTTTTTAATGTGTGTGGTGAATGTCCTTAAGGCTGTTTGTCGAGCCTTAAGTTTAAGGAAATCCCATACGTGGGAAACCAAGTGAAGTCTGCTAGAATTCGGATTGTTTACAGATCGGAGCGGGTTAAGAAACTTCGTGCTTTGAGGTGTGGGGAGGATATTCATTGGCAATCGCTTGATTTTTATGTTTCGGGGAAATGCTTGGGGGAGCTTTGAAGGGGATGTTTCTTATTCAAGAATGTTTGTTTAACTTGATGTTGCGTCTTTGAAGTTTTTGCCTTGTGAAGCCATATTTCAGTGCTGTTTTATCAATTTTGAGGGGTGGAGGAGAGCTGATACGGTATGTGCTGCTTATGGGTTTCATAAAAATAAAAAAACAGATGATGATAGTTTATCAGAGGTGCTAAGCGATGTTTTAAGTTTTTTTCAAAAAATATTTTTTGAGGATCGTGTTTTATCATCTTTTTATCCATGATGGAGGGATAGTGAAAAAAGAGGCGGTGTGAGAGGACCAAGGCGTGCAGCGTTTTCTTGCTATGAGAGAAATTCTGTAGGGAGTATATTGAAAGTGTTTGGACGCAGCCTTCAATACAAAACAGGTCAAAATTCAAAAAAGACACTGTCAATTGCATGGAGTGGGGGCAATTGCGTGGGGTGGGTGTTTGAGAGTGTGGTTATAAGCAGGGGGCTTTTAGTTTATTGAGTGGAATGTGGAGAAGGCTTGCGTCTTAGCCAAGTTTGAAAGGATGCGTAGAGCGTTTCGTTCTTGAATGGGTTCAAAGAGATTGAGGTGCTTGTTCGTCTAACAGAGCTTGTACGCGCTTTTGAATTCTACGCATTTGTGGGTAATACTCTAATGCTGTTTCATAAGCTTTAAGAGCAAGTTTTGGACGCTCTGTTGCTTCCATGGTAACGCCAAGTTCAAAAAAAGCGATATAGTTACGCGGCTCAAGTTCAAGAGCATGGTTGAGATCAAGCATAGCAAGCTTGAAATCGTTTAGTTGAATGTGAATCCAAGCACGTCTTACCCAAGCTTCAGCGTGAGTAGGTAAAAGTGCAAGAGCATTATCAATATAATCAAGTGCAAGTCCATAATCGTCGCTACTGATCGCATTTTCAGCCCATGACATTAAAAGATCAATTGTATCGCTCCCCGATTGGGACCATAAAAGTTGAAGTTGTTGACTGATCTTTTTTGCTTGAGAAACATCAGCACAATATTTCAACTCTTTCAGTAAACGTAAAATTTCGGCTTCTTTGCGTTGCTTTACTCTGTCAACGTGGGAAAGCTGATCTTTGTCAAGATCTTCAAGAATAATCGCAGACAAATCAGAATCAGAGGGCATTGAGGAAGGCGGAGGAGAATTGGGAATAAGATCATCTAACGGTAAAAGCGATTGTGGAGAAGGACGATCTTCAGGAAGCGAAGGAGGATTTTGCCCATAGCTAGAGGGAACAAAACAAAATATGCCAACACAAAGGAGAAAAAACACGTGCTGGAAAATACAGAAAAAACGCGACTGAAAAAATCGAAAGGTTTTTAAAAAAATAGAATAATCCATAAAAACAAGCCCCCAAAAGATAAATCACCAAATATTATCAAATACTAGACTTGTAATCAACGGACTTATAACCAATGGACTCGTAACCAAAAAAATCTTAAGAAAAAATTTTTAAGCCTACAAACAGTAGGCATAAAAATATTAACCAAAAGAATTAACCTTGACGCGCTCTAAAACGTGGATTCGTTTTATTAAGAATATAAATACGACCCTTACGACGCACCAAACGATTGTTACGGTGGCGCTCCTTTAGTGCTTTAAGCGAATTTTTAATTTTCATCATATTCACCGTTAAACAGTTTACGTAACACAATACTATGATACAACATTAAAACAACTATGATATAATATTAAAACACAAAAATACAATATTACAACCCCAATATATTGCTCACTCAATGAACATTACATTGCGGCATTGTACTTGCATCATAACATCACATGATACACTTTTTCACTGTGATCACAAAAAGAAAAGCGTACTTTTAAGGTACGCATTAACACTTCATTAGCACAACAAATAAGTGAAAATTGCAAAAAAGTAAGGGAGATCTAACAAGAAGTCTTATTCTTGTCAAGGGTGTATTATACATTTCTTATGCTGTGTTAATGGTTACCTTGAAAGTAAAAATATTCTCGTAAAAAGAAGCACAAAAAGTGGAAATAAGGAAAAGCTTCTCATTTGTGAGAAAATAATCTTGTTTTTCCGTAAAATATTATCGTTTAGTAAGGGGCATGTAAAATTTATACCATGAGGTGTTTTTGTTAGTGTGTGTGATGATATTCTTAAAACCTAGAAAATAAACCGCATAATGAAGACAAATGGGATGAATTGTTAAGGATCAATTTCTATTGTTTAGAGCAAATAAGAGCCTCGCGTAGAGTTGAGATTTTCTCAGTGTAAATCTTTATATCTCATAGCATTTGCTGCTTGCATATCACAAGCGGGATTGGTGTATGGCTGAAAACACTTGAAGGTCAAGGAATAAAACGGTCTTTTATGAACCCTTTCAAGTGCAAGAGAGAGTTGCAACATTGGGAGCTGGCAAGCGGTGTGATGAGGCTGGCGTTTACACTTCATAAGCTTGAAGAGGGTGGTGTGCTATGAATGTTTAAGCTATTACCCGAGAGCTTTTATGTTCTATGATGAGGGGGTGTGAAGTGGTGGCAATGTGCATTGGCCAAGTATTTCTTTAAATAAGTATTTCTTTAAATAAGTATTTCTTTAAATAAGTATTTCTTTAAATAAGTGTTTCTTTAAATAAGTATTTCTTTAAAATAAGCGCGTAAATTGGTAACACAAGTGTTTTCTGTTTGAGGCTTTTTATTTTACGTGAGGGCTGAGAGAATGTTTGGGAATGGATAAGCTTCGTGCTGTAATCATATCCTGTAATGATATCTTTTACGTGGCGATTAAGAACGGAGCGAAGCGCTTGGCTCTTTTAATGAGGGATTAAATCTGTGTTGTTAGAGTGAAAGATTGTGCATAAATTTCTCTTTGAGGGCAATAGCTTATGATTCTTTGCAACCCTATTATTTCTAGGTGGATTTCTACGTGGGGTGGATTGCTGGATATTGTCAAACGGATGGGAATTCAAACTATCCGGTGAGAGAGCCAGTATACTGAGAATACAATTTGGCTCTTGAATGTGGATAGTTTGAATTCCTTTTAATATCCATGCTGTAGAAAAATTTGACCTTCCCAAGGGAGGTCTATGATGATGTTTATTTAAAGAGTGAAAGGTTCACATTGTCTGGTGATAGACGTAATAAAAGTATGTCATAATACCAATTGATATACATGTTGCTAATGCCAAAGAGGGCTGACGTAATCATCATTGGTATCCCGATCAATAGGGGCAATGACTCTCTTCCTACCGCGAGGTATGTTAGACAAAGAATTCCTGTCATTAATAAAAAGATTATCGACAGGATTTTCGTTACGAGAACAATGGGTTTACGAAAGGTTAAAAGAAAGAGGAACAACATATGTCTAAATGTCCCCCCTTTACGTTTTGGGGAGGAACAGATTGTGCCTCATTTAAAAGCGCTTCTTTATTTTCATTTTTGTTAGAAATGAAGTATTTTTTCGCACAATAAGCCTTTTAAAGGCAATGATAGTATTAAAATAATAGTATTAAAAAGTATAATTTAGCTTTATCAGGATAATAAAATAAACATTTATACTTAGTCAATTAAGGGTGCTATTAGCTGCTCTTGAAAGAAGCTTGCAGCGCGAAAAATCGTTGGAACTTCGTGAAGTGTGTGGGGCTGATGGTTTTGATGAATGTTATTGTTGAGCAGGATAGAGAGTTACAGACAGTCTTTTGGGGGTGATTACAGAGTATGCATAAATAGAGTATGCATAAATAAAGTGCGTTTACGGTAAGGGAGTTCATAAAAAACTGCGGGATGCAATAAAGATATGCCATAAAACCAATGCGCATTATACGGTGGTGATGCGCCTTATAATTTATTGTCTTAACAAGCTTTAAAGGTGGAAAAATGGATGCGCTGAAAAGAGAGGGGGGCGTGAGAGAAGAAAAATGGATCTGTAAAGAAGCCATTTAAGCCGTTGGAGAGAAGTTCAGGAAACTTTTTCGAGAAAGATGTTGAGCGGATGAACGAAAGGAGAATGTCCTCTATCCATTAAGAAAAAAAGAGAGAGGAGAAAGAAGAAAATTGCTATGCTGGAGGGGGGTATCTTCTGGCCAATATTGGGACGAATTCTCGAGAGTTGTTTGGGTGGAGTTATACATTTTACCTCTTTACAGCGATTTTATGAGAAAATAAAACGATGCTTTTGTGCAAAAATAAACGTAAGAAGAGAGGCTAGAGACAATAAAAGCGCAATCGTTGGGATTGGTATCTAGGGGCGTAATTGATCAGTCTTATTTCCTAAAGATTGGGATTAAAAGCAAAATGAAGGGGCTGCCTCTATCATGGGGGAATAATGATGCCTTGGAGGTAACATGTTGGAGAAGAGGGTGGTGTTGGACCGAGGGGGCGATGGTTGGATGAGGGGGTGTTTTTGAAAGATCAGGGCTTGTAGGAGGGGGCAGAGTTTTGGGTGGGGTTGTGAGGGGTGAAGGGTTGAGGCGCGCTTGTTGAGCCGTATGAATGGTTGATCTGTGTGGGGAGAGAGGTTGTGTTTCAATTCATTGGGGGAAACGTGTGAAAAAACGTTTTTATATGTGGGTGTTAAGATTTGTTGGCTGGTCCCATTAATTGGATGACATGCCCCATTTTGCGGTAGGGTTGAACAGTGCTTTTGCCATATAAATGGGTCGAGGTGTGCTCTTGTGTGAGAAAATATTTTAACGTGCTTAAATTGTTACCAAGAAGATTTGTCATTTGGCAATCGCTATGGCGATAGGGACTGCCTAAGGGAAGTCCGCAAATAGCACGGATATGCTGTTCAAATTGTGAAGTTATGCATGCTTTTTGTGTCCAATGACCAGAATTATGGACACGCGGTGCAAGTTCATTCACTAAAAGATGAGCATCCGTTAAGACAAAAAACTCAATACAAAGAACACCAACGTAATCGAGGGCATTCATGACTGTTAGGCTGATTTCTTGGGCTGCTTTTTGCACGTCAAGTGGAATATGGGATGGAACAAAGGATTTATGAAGAATCCCGTTTTTGTGTTGGTTTTCTGGGCAATCATAAAAAATATGTTCCCCTTTTTTTGTGCGAGCAGAAAGAACCGAAATTTCCGATAAAAAAGGAACTATTTCTTCTAAAATACAAGGCTGTTCCTGAAAAGTCCTTAAGGCTTCGTCAAGGGTTTGTTCATCGGGGTGGTCAAGCTTGATCTGGTTTTTTCCATCATAACCAAAACGACGCGTCTTTAAAAGACCACGTCCCCCTAAGGAATCGAGAGCGGAAAGAAGAGAAGAAGAATCGTCAACAGCATACCATGAGGCAGTGCCAATCCCTTGATTACGCAAAAATTGCTTCTCAAACAGTCGATCTTGCGTGATCTCTAATGCTTTGGAAGAAGGATAAACGGGCTTACTTTTCTCTACATATTGAACCGTTTGAAGCGAAAGATTTTCAAATTCATAGCTGACAACATCACACTGAGAAACAAAATGATCTAAAGCTGATGTATCGTCATAAGAGGCAACAATATGGCTGTTTGCTGTTTGAGCGGCTGGGCAATCGGCTTCAGGGCAAAAAATAACGGTTCGAAATCCTAATTCTGCGGCCGCTATGGCGAGCATCCGTGCTAACTGTCCGCCGCCGATTAAACCAATGACGCTGCCTGGAGGTAACATGTTAGGTGAGGGGGGGGTGGTGTTGGCTAGGGTGGTGTTGGAAAACGATACCATTTTAAACCTCCGTTACAGGCGTTTGGGCGACATTAGCTGTTTGTTGTTGACGCCAATCTTGTAATCGTTGGGCGAGATCATGATCATAAATGGCCATAACGGCTGCGGCTAAAAGTGCTGCATTAATTGCGCCTGCTTTGCCAATTGCTAATGTGCCAACGGGTATCCCTGCTGGCATTTGCACAATTGAAAGCAAAGAATCTTGACCAGAAAGAGAATGAGAATGCACTGGAACGCCAAAGACAGGAAGAGGCGTAAGGGCTGCTAGCATACCAGGAAGATGCGCTGCACCCCCTGCACCTGCAATTAAAACTTTAAACCCTACTTCTTTTGCTCCTTTTGCAAATTGATAAAGGCGTTCAGGGGTTCGGTGTGCTGAGACAATATGCGAACTATGAGAAATACCAAGATTCGTCAAAATATCTGCACTATGGCACATCGTTTGCCAATCCGATTGGCTCCCCATTAAAATCGCGACATCACATGATTTTTTCATCATTCTCCATCCTTTTGATTCAATGCGATTCTTTATCATTATTTTTTAAAAGTTTTATAGTCTCTTTGCAAAGCCAATTGATGACAGAGAAACAGTTATTTTGCAAATAAGATGGAAAGCTAAAAATTTAAAGGGGAATTTCGAGAGTTAAAAAATTAAAGTATTGAAGGTTATGAAGCATTTCTTTTAAGGGGGGATCAATTTTGAGGAAGAGCTATTAAGGGGGCACCATGAGGCTGTTGAGCTGCAGCATTGTCGTTTATTTAAGATAAGAGGAAAAAATACATTAGGGAAAAGCCATTGGTTGTAAGGTTTTCAAAAAAATTATTCGTTTTTTATTTGCTAAAATAAATACTGTATCCATATTATGTAAAATATAGTGGTAATTTTTAAATATTGCTTACAATAAAGAAGAGATGTATATCTGTCAGTTTTAAAGCCTGCTTAATTTTGCTGTTAAGGCGATTTTTCATGTATGGGGGGATGATCTTTATAGTTACTGATATTGTTGATACAAGAGAAGATAGTGATCAGTTCTTTCGGTCTGATGTCTTTTTAGAATAATTATAGAGTTCTTTGTTTTTTCACTTAAATATAAAGTGAATGATGAATTGTGAATAATAAATCTATTGTCTCTTTTTTGCCCAATTTTCTAATATGGTGAACGCTGAAGTAAATTAAGAGTTAAACAACGGATGTAAAGGAGATTTAAAAGCTATGTTTCTTCCATTTTTAATCGCTTTAGGGACTGCAATAACGTCTATGTATGGCAAAAAAAATATAAGTTATGCTTTGTGGGCAATTTTATTCGTTGTCATTCTTTTCACTTTCAATCATCACGCAACTTCTACTTTAAATTTATCTTTTTGAGAGAATAGCCATGGAACACGTTGAACAAAAAAATCCTCACTTCGTCATCTTTATGAATACGCTAGGACTCATTGGGTTATCTATTGTCTTGGTGGTGGCTTTTTATTATCAATTGGTGAAGTTTGAGTTACCTTGTCCCCTTTGTTTGCTCCAGCGCGTTGGATTGATGCTGGCAGGTTGTGGGTTCTTGCTCAATATTCACCATAAGGTGAAAAATACTCATTATGGTATGGTTATTCTTGGTTGTATGGTAACGAGTGCCGTTGCAGCACGGCAAGTGTTTTTGCATATAACGCCTGATGATTTGGGATATGGTTCAACGTTCTTTGGATTGCATTTTTATACTTGGGCTTTCATTATTTCTGTCCTTTGTATCCTTGCTGTTTCATTTGTCATGATTTTAGGCGAATTGGCACACAAGTTCAAAGAATTTTCTCCTTTCCCATTCTTGAGTAAAGCGGCAAGTTTTTTATTTGTGTTTTTGATTGCGGCAAATTTGATTTCTACTATACTGGAATGTGGTGGTGGACAATGTGCCGATGATCCTGTAAGGTATGAATTGTTATCAAATTGGTTCCCTTCACAATCTTGAAATTTTTTAATAATCCCTCATCATAATTTTTATTGTTAAAGAAGCGGAAATGTTTAAAAAATCCGCTTCTTTTTTATTGATTGGGAAGACATTTCAGCAAGAGTTTCGATAATTTGATCTTTATACCAACACTGGCTTTTATGAACGCTGGCGATTGATATTTTCTAGCTAAGACTTGCTCTGTGAACCTTTTATACTGTCTTTTGAGGGAGATGAGGGGATTGGTCGGAGGCGTTTGTAGAATAGCCCCAGATTGTTGAGCTGCGTGGGTTAAGAAACCTCGTTTTTTATGGGGCATTAACTATAAAAATTTTTTATTCTTGATTTTTCTTAACGTTGTATTAAATAAGTCTTTGTATTCATTTTGGTGCTTCTAAAGCGTCTTGACTGCTTCGAGAGGGATTAATATAAAATTTTGAAAATTATCTAAATAATTTTCTACAAAGGTTTGTTTGTTAGAAGCAAACCTTTTTTTTTATCTAATTTTTAGATAATTTCTTTCAGTGTGAAGCCTTTTTTAAAAAAAGGTAAGTGTTTTGATGCGACCCTCTTTTTTGTTAGTATATTGATTTATAATGATAAAACATCTTTTTAAACATGAATCACAACGCTGAATATAATAAAAATTTCTCATCATCAGTTCTCTCATATTGAATTATTAAAATTACTTACTTGCACATCATGAGCTGGAGGACCATGTGGGGCAAAACTGTATAAGAAAGGCATGCCTTTAATGAATTATCTCTCGAATAGAAGGTTGTCCGCAACATTGGGAGTGGGCAGAGTTTTTGTGATGGTGCCGGTGTGTTCCTTCATAAACGTAAAGGGAGGCTGAATGGATATTATACCCTTCATGGCGGCTATTCCTTTACGGATAGTGTTCTCGAAATGGGTGTGATGAGCGTTGTGAGAGCTGTCTTTAAAACAAGCGTGTAAATATGTAACGCAAGTATATTCCTTTTGGCGCGTTTTGTATTACGAAAAAATACTGACTTATAAGGATGAGTTATCATTGTAGATAGTGAAAGAGAAAAACGAAAAGGTTTTCTCATTTCAAATTTTCTTATAGTCAATTAATTAAATGTACTCTTGTCCGTTACAAGAAAGCACTGGATTTGGGGCAAGATTCTTTTAAAAGTCGTAAAATGCTTCTTATGAACTTTTTTGATCGCTAGCATTTGTCGAAAAAATTTATGCTGGTCAATGCAATAATAGGGGGGGTATATCTATGATTTAGGTGAAAATAGGGGAATTTAAATGAAAATAAGGGGCAAGATTTTAATGACAGTTGTTGAAAACGTTATTGTGTAATGCATTTTTTACAGATTTTCTGCTTTCTGTAAATATGTAAAAGCGTGAAAACGTATATTCGTGAAAAAGGAAAAGGGTTTATGTCGTTAGGGGCGTTGTGGTTCATGAGACGGAATGTATAGGGATCGCGTTTTCAAGGTGAAGAGTAATATAAATGGAAGGAGTGGCTTAGAGGAAATGTGTGGAGAGAGGAAAAATGGGGCAGGTTGTATGGGAAATGCATAGAGGTGGCGTGTGGGGTGGTGAAGGATGTCGTGGATGGCCGCGTGAAGAATGGAGGATGTTTTTGAAAAAAGGAGGGGGCTTGTGGGGTGGGTGAGGTGTTTGCATTTATCTAAATGGCGTATGTTTAAGGTGTGGAGCGTATGTTTAGGATGTGGAAGGCGGAAGGTGAGGGAAAGTTGGATGGATGATGATTGTTTGTAAGTCGTGGAGAGGGATCCGTCAGAGGCGTTGGGAAAAACGCTTGAGGGCGAGAAAATTGAGCGCAATTTCTTGTCACTCTGAAACCAAGATCATCATAAAAATTGGAGAAAATTAGCGGGTAAAAGAGAAAATGGGCGGGTAAAATTTGAAGAGAGAAAGTTTTCAGTCTCAATGGGTGGGTGATGTTTTTTGAGAACATGAGAGAGTAAACTTTAAAAACCTTTCCCTTTTTGTGGAATTTTTATTCACAAACTTAAGAAAATAAGGTATGAACGCTGGAAATAACGCACAGCTTAACAAAAATGTGCACTTTAAAGGAAATGTTTGTTTATGTCAAAAGAAGAAGTTTTAGAATTTTCTGGTATCGTTACTGAACTCTTACCGAACGCAATGTTTCGTGTAAAATTAGAAAATGATCATGAAATTATTGCGCATACCGCTGGTAGAATGCGGAAAAATCGTATTCGGGTGTTGGCAGGTGATAAAATCATGGTGGAAATGACACCTTATGATTTGACAAAAGGGCGCATTACATATCGCTATAAGTAGCCTAAGGGGGTGGCTTGCACTTTTTTCTAAAAGCATCATATTATTTCTGTTATTTTTTAATAGTTCTTTAGCTTGCTTTTCATGAGTGAAAAAAGTGAGTGTTTGGGTGGCTTTGAAAAACTGTAAAATCAATGCGGAAAAAATAAAGGAGATTAATGGCGTTTAAAAAGGGGGCGCTTAAAGGGGGGCGAGAGGGAAGTCGATTGTGAAGGGGTGGAAATGAAAAATATAAGAGAGTGGGGGGAAAAACGTTTGGCAGATGCTCTTACAGAAGAAATTCATTTGGTGCTTGCTTCCGCTTCGCCAAGGCGTTTGGCGCTCTTGGCACAAATAGGGATTGATCCGCAGCAGGTTTGTGCAAGCGATATTGATGAAACGCCAAAATTAAAAGAACATCCTGCAAATCTTGCCAAACGTTTGGCAAAAGAAAAAGCGCTGAAAGCCCAAGAAATTTTGCGCTGGTACAATCAGAATGGTCAAGAAGAATTACCTCAACAGAAAATCATTATCTTGGCTGCTGATACGGTGGTGGCTGTGGGGCGCACCATTCTTCCCAAACCAGAGGGTGAAGACGAGGCTTATGAATGTTTACGATACCTTTCTGGGCGGGCGCATAAGGTTTATGGCGCCGTTTGTGCGCTCAATGAACGTGGAAAAATAACCGTAAAATTGGTTGAAAGTCGTGTCCGTTTTAGACGCTTAACCCCTGCCGTGATGAAGGCTTACCTTGCTTCTGGTGAATGGGAAGGGAAAGCAGGTGGCTACGCTATTCAGGGAAAAGCCGGTGCTTTCGTCGTCCATATGACTGGTTCTTATTCTAATGTTGTGGGTTTGCCTTTGGCTGAAACAGCAGATCTCTTGACTGCTTATCACTATCCACTTTTCACGCACTGGGCTGAAGAAACGCATTAGAAAAACTTTAAGGCAAGATTAATGCAAGGTGAAAAGCAACAAAAAGAGAAAAGCCAAAATGAAAAAAAAGGAACAGAAGAAAAATTAATGAAGGAGCAGATGACAAAGGGGCGCCAAGAAAAAAAAGAGCCAAATTTTCAAAAAGAGACTCGTCCTCCGCATCCTTGTCCTATTTGTGGTCAAATGTCACAAAAGTCTTCTTATCCTTTTTGTTCCACACGATGCCGAGCCATTGATCTTAATCGTTGGCTTTCAGGCGCTTATATTTTACCACCCCCACCACAAGTAAGTGATGAAGAAGAATAAAGGGAGCAGTTCTTCTTGAAAAGAGAACGCTAAAGCGTTTTTTGTGTGGGAGCTTAAGGGGGGGCGCGTGGGATTAACGTAAATGGATTCAAGGGTTGGATTATTAGCGGCTTGGTTAAAGGATATGAGGGAAGAATTGATCATCCGATCAATATTGCTAAAGTATTGCTAAGGGAAAAGAAGGGGGGCGTGTTTTGGTGCAAATAGACGGGGCAACAAACAATCGCTTGTTGGTGCTTTGTTGCAGAAAGGTCGATAATGCTTTGAGGGTGTGAGGGAAGATTGATTATCTCATCAGTCTTGCTAACACAGAAAAGTGATGAAGAAGAATAAAGAGTTCTCTTTAGGAGAGAACGCTCAAGTGTTTTTTGTGTGGGAGCTGAAGGGGAGGCGCGTGGGATTAACATAAATGGATTCCAAGGGCTGGATTATTAGCGGCTTGGTTAGAGGATATGAGGCAAGAATCGATCATCTCCTCAATATTGCTAAGGAAAAAGAGGTGCGCTTGTTTTGGTGCAAATAGGCGGGGCAACAAACAATCGCTTGCTGGTGCTTTGTTGCAGAAAGGTCGATAATGCTTTGAGGGTGTGAGGCAAGAATTGATCATCTCATTAGTCTTGCTAAAGTATTTCTAAGGGAAAAGAGGGGGGCGTGTTTTGGTGCAAATAGACGGGGCAATAAAAAATCGCTTGTTGGTGCTTTTGCTGGGTAATGGCATGGTGTCATTTGGGGGCTGGATTGATTATATCGTGATTTTAACCGTATCTGTGTTCATCTGGAAAGCTAATCAATATGATGTCGCTTTTATTGGAGCGGCAACATTATTACCTGGTATCATTTTGTCTAAGCCAATTGGAATGTTGGTAGGTAGCCGTTATATGATACATTGGTTGCGTGCATCGTTGTTGTTACGGGCGTTATGCACTGTTGCTTTATTGATGGTGACGAGTCTGCAAGGATTTATTATACTGGCAGTTGTTCGAGCGACATTCAATAGTGTTGCTATGCCTGCAATTTCCGTTCTCAGTGCAAATTCTGTGCCTAAAAACGGACGGACTCGTTACTATTCTGTGCTTAATATGATCAATAGCATGGCGAAGATGATAGGACCTGCTTTGGGGAGTACGCTTTCTGTGTTTTTGTCAGATACATATACTTTATTGTTTTCTGGATTTCTGACATTGCTAGGCTTTATCGTGTTTTGTTGTCTTGGTGCACAACTTGTCTCGTCGCGAAGAATAAAAAAAGCGAATACCACGCAAGCACAGCAGAGGCTTTATGGGACAACTTGGTATGCCTATGTGGCGGTAATGTTTGTGTATTTTGCCATGGTCTTTATGGTGAATAATCAGTTGCCCGTTATTCTTAGTGCAATGAAAATGAATAAACAAGCTCTTGGGATGCTGGTATCGGCTTCGGCAATCGGTAATTTTCTCTATGGGTTTTGGAGTGTGAAACAATCAAAGCATAAACCCCTTACAGGAAAAATATCGGAATTGTTAATGCCTGCAATGTCGACAATGGTTTGTTTTGTCTTGATCTCTGTGTGCTTTTTTTACTTGGATTTACTCCGTATTGAGACTTTATTGTTCTGTTTTTTCCTTATTGGAATGGTGAGTGCTTACTTTTCCATATCTTCTAATGTTTATCTGGTCACCAATTTCAATGAACAGATTGGGTTGGCTTCTGGATGGGTTCAGTCTATACAAAATTTAGCTATGTTGGTGGCTCCCTTTGTTGGAGCGTTTGTTTTAGGTCACACTTCGGCTGGGCAGTTGTTCCTTTTTTCTGGATTGAGTGGATTATTCTGTTTATTGGGTATCAGGATATTTGTGAACCGTTCTTTGTCCATTATTCATTCTCAATGATTGGCTCATCAACGAAACATGTGTTTTAAATCATTTTTCTGAGATTCAGGGGGCGTGGAGATAATCCAGCATCGGGCGCTTTTTCAACGTTATAAGCTCAATCTTTTGATTTTTACTTAACCGCTCATATGTTTGTTCTGTCTAGTCTTTGCCTTCTCGATACTGTTCCATTGTCTCGTAAACGCAATCGGGGGCATGGTTTTGAGTAACGATGTCATTTTTGTTTAACTCCGCTTTGCTACGAATAGTCACACTTTAAACCCCAGCTGCTGATCCTCAAGCAGCTTGACTTAAAGTGATAAAGGAAACAGAAAACGAACTATCGCGTGAATTATCCTATCATGCTGTAAAACATCACTCTTTGGGGGGGGATATCAGGTATGGGAAATTTTACGCAGGGGGGGATATATTGATCGTTGCGTTTTTGCTTAATCAGAAATTAACCATAAGATTGCTTTTTGTTTTTTCGGCTGGAGGTCTCTAAAATTTTTTAAAAGGGTGTGTTCTTTTTCGCTGTAGGTTTCTTGATCGTGGTGTGAGTGATTGTCTTTTGTTGAGATATCTTCTTTTGTAGCAATGTCTGCTTTTGTAGCAATGTCTGCATAAAAAAAGCTCATGGGAACATCTAGTTTTTGAGAGATTTTTAGCAAACACCCTGCACTTACACGATTAAAGCCTTTTTCGTATTTCTGGATTTGTTGAAAACTGACACCTAAATGGCTTCCTAATGCTTTTTGGGAAAGTCCTATTGAAATGCGTCTGTGACGGATTCTTTTGCCTATCAGAATGTCGATAAAATTTGGATTTTTGGTTTGCACTTCAAGCCCCCCTCCGGTTGCGAGCGCCCTCGCATTGGTATTCCGGGAGTTAAAAACACTGACTTGACTCAGCTTTTTGCTTTTAGTGCTAAAGCACCTGGACATAGCAAAATCTCCCGGAATCCCGGGATACCCGCAAAGCGGGATAAATTTATGTGTCAAGTCTTCGGGTTTTTAATCCCTATTGATCGTTGCGTAGACGACCAAAATTACACTTTAAGTGATAAAGTAATTTCAGAAGATTAGCAAGAAAAATCAAAAATTTCGATTCTATTGTGCCGTAAAACATTGCTTTTTGAGGGGGCGTGGTGTGCTAGAATATTTGAGGGCAGGGCTTGAGTTATTGAGCCTGATGAAGTGCTGTTGTTTGAGGGGAAGCTGGTTTGAATTTTACTTAAGGGGGGGATATGAATGGAATAACGTTGATCGTTGCGCTTTTGCTTAATCAGAAATTAACCACAAGATTGCTTTTTGTTTTTTCGATTTGAGTTCTCTAAAGTTTTTTAAAAGGGTGTGTTCTTTTTCGCTGTATGTTTCTTGATCATGGTGTGAGTGATTGTCTTTTGTTGAGATATCTTCTTTTGTAGCAATGTCTGCATAAAAAAAGTTCATGGGAACATCTAGTTTTTGGGCGATTTTTAGCAAACACCCTGCGCTTACACGATTAAAGCCTTTTTCGTATTTCTGGATTTGTTGGAAACTGACGCCTAAATGGCTTCCTAATTCTTTTTGGGAAAGCCCTATTGCAATGCGTCTGTGACGGATTCTTTTGCCTATCAAAATGTCGAAAAATGTGGATTTTTAGTTGGCACTTCAAGCCTCCCTCCGGTTGCGAGCGCCCTCGCATTGGTATTCCGGGAGCCTGAAAGCACTGACCTCGAATCAGCATTTTGCTTTTAGTGCTCATCGCACCTGGACATAGCAAAATCTCCCGGAATCCCGGGACACCCACAAAAGTGGGTTCATTCTTATGTATCGAGGTTTCGGGCTTTCAGTTCCCTATTGATCGTCGCGTATACGACCAAACTCACCCTTTAAGTAATAAAGTAGTTTCAGAAAATTGGCAAGAAAAATCAAAATAATCTCAAAGACTATAAAATTGGGTACTTTTTAAAAAAGTGCGAAATATGGATTATAAATCGCGTTTTTTGCTTAATCAGAAATTAACCATAAGATTGCTTTTTGTTTTTTCGGCTGGAGGTCTCTAAAATTTTTCAAAAGGGTGTGTTCTTTTTCGCTGTAGGTTTCTTGATCGTGGTGTGAGTGATTGTCTTTTGTTGAGATATCTTCTTTTGTAGCAATGTCTGCATAAAAAAAGCTCATGGGAACATCTAGTTTTTGAGCGATTTTTAGCAAACACCCTGCGCTTACACGATTAAAGCCTTTTTCGTATTTCTGGATTTGTTGAAAACTGACACCTAAATGGCTTCCTAATGCTTTTTGGGAAAGTCCTATTGAAATGCGTCTGTGACGGATTCTTTTGCCTATCAAAATGTCGATAAAATTTGGATTTTTAGTTGGCACTTCAAGCCCCCCCTCCGGTTGCGAGCGCCCTCGCATTGGTATTCCGGGAGTAACAAGTACTGAGTCCGAGTCAGCATTTTGCTTTTAGTGCTGGTAAGCACTTGGACATAACAAAATCTCCCGGAATCCCGGGATACCCACAAAAGTGGGCTCAATTGTACGCTCGGACTTAGGGCTTGTCTTCCCTCTTGATCGCTGCGTAGACGATCAAAATTACACTTTAAGTGATAAAGGAATTTCAGAAAATTGGCAAGAAAAATCAAAAATTTTCTATTCTATTATGCTGTAGAACATTGCTCTTTGAAGGGGTGTGGAGTGCTGGTTTGAATTTTACTTAAGGGGGGGATATGAATGGAATAACGTTGATCGTTGCGCTTTTGCTTAATCAGAAATTAACCACAAGATTGCTTTTTGTTTTTTCGATTTGAGTTCTCTAAAGTTTTTTAAAAGGGTGTGTTCTTTTTCGCTGTATGTTTCTTGATCATGGTGTGAGTGATTGTCTTTTGTTGAGATATCTTCTTTTGTAGCAATGTCTGCATAAAAAAAGTTCATGGGAACATCTAGTTTTTGGGCGATTTTTAGCAAACACCCTGCGCTTACACGATTGAAGCCTTTTTCGTATTTCTGGATTTGTTGAAAACTGACACCTAAATGGCTTCCTAATGCTTTTTGGGAAAGTCCTATTGCAATGCGTCTGTGACGGATTCTTTTGCCTATCAAAATGTCGATAAAATTTGGATTTTTGGTTTGCACTTCAAGCCCCCCCTCCGGTTGCGAGCGCCCTCGCATTGGTATTCCGGGAGTTAAAGGTACTGAACCCTAGTCAGCTTTTTGCTTTTAGTGCTGGTAAGCACTTGGACATAGCAAAATCTCCCGGAATCTCAAGATATCCGTAAAGCGGGTTTATTTTTACGCTAGAGCTTAGGGCTTGTCTTCCCTATTGGTCGCTGCGTAGACGACCATGATTATACTTTAAGTGATAAAGTAATTTCAGGAGATTGGCAAATAAAAATAGTTTTTATTTATAAACTTTATTTTTTAATGAGAGGCTTTCCGCCTCTCAAACTCTCCGGAACGCTCACCAAAATCATGAGATCAGACCCGCGTTTAATGAGAGAGACAAAACAAGCCTTGGTTCTTAGTGTCAAGGAGACCCTTACGGGCGCCTAACGGCGTCCTTGACAAAAAGAACCTAACGGCTTGTTTTGTCTCTCTCACGCGGCTCCGAAATCATGATTAGAAGGGAAGCTTATAGGGGGGGGATATCAGGCATATCAATTTATCAAGGTGTTTTTTGTGAGAGTATGTGATGAATATTTAGGCTGGATTTCCTTGTCTGGTCTGGTGAAACAGTCTCGTTTGAGGGGGGGACCTGAAGAGCGTGGGGGTGTTGGGTAAGAAGCTGGGTTGTTGAGTATTGTTTTCAGAGCAGCGCGGGGTGGGGTGGAAGTTTCATTTGGCTTCTTTCTGTGAATGTGTAAAAGCGTGAAAATGTGGATCTGTAAAAGTGAAGTGGAAGTTCAAGGTCGTGGAGGATTTATGCGTTGTGTAGGCTTGGGGGGTTGTTGGGCTTTTGGCATGGCATGGAATGTAGTGAGATGGATTGGGGAAGTTGTTTTCGTGAATGGAGGGGTGCGTGGAATGGAGGGTGAAGAGAATGCGTATGGACAAGGGGAGGGGGTGGATAAGAGAAGAGTGTGTCTAAGAGGTGGTGGTGCGAAGGGATGAAGGATGGCGGTTTAAGGAGGCAGGGTTTGGTTTGTTGAGCCTGATGAAGTGCTGTCGTTTGAGGGGGATGTCTGAAGACTGTAAGGTACTGGGAAAAAAGCTTTGTTCGTTTGCAGCCCCTTGTTTGCAGAGCAGTGTGGAGTGGTGATGTGGAAGTTTTATTTGGCTTCTTTCTGTGAATGTGTAAAAGCGTAAAAATGTGAATCTGTAAAAGCAAAACGGGGATTTGTGCTTTATGTATAGTCAAGATGATTTTAAATTTAAAGTACCAGGTTGTTCAGCTGGTAAAGCAGAATTTCCTCGTTTAGACAAAAAGACTAATACTGTACAAACAGTTCTATATTTTGATGATAAAAAAGTTCTATTTGTCATAGCAAGAACAGCTATTCGAGATTTTTTTTGATATTGTCTCTAAATTTGAAATCCCCAGTCAAAATATGGGTCTAATTTTATCAGTAAAATTAACTAAATCTAGTAACAATAATAGAGCTTACTATGTAATAAAATACACGGTATTGCTAATGAGATTTGACTTTAAAATAAGAATGTAAGTTCAATTTTCTAATCCAGAAACAAAAAACTTATGAGTTTAAAGATATGGAAATTTTAAACAGATGTTTTAATGGTGAAAAATTTATTAATTTATTACAAGAAAAAATAGATGATACAGTTATACTTGTCACATTATTATAAAATAAGCCCTCTGCGGGAACAGAGGGCTTCAATAGTGGAAAAAATTCTCAACATTGGGGAAACAATGTCAAAAAAACTGATATGCAAAACTTAAAACCACATATAAATTATGCATGTTCATATCTTAGTAATTCATTAGGTATAAGGGCGATGGAGGAAATCGCACCTTCGGAAACCGTCACTACTAAGAATGTGTGTGAAGCTAGCAGAGAATTAAAAAAATGGCAAGCAGAAAAAAAAGTTTAAACAAAAAAAGAAAACTTTGCTGTTCGTGCCCATAAATATAATGAATTAATTTCAAATAGTGCTTTTCATTTTAAAGCGTATCCAGAAACTGAAAATCAGTTAATTCACTACAATAAATATAATAACTAAATTAAAAAGAAATATTGTTAAAGATAGAAGTTCTAAAAGACTGATTAAAAAAAATAATTTCTCAAAAGCTAAAGATGATAACATAAAAGATATGGTTAAAAGACATTTTATTAAAAAAAGGATACTTTAAAAAAATACGATACTTTACCAAGCCCTGTAATGAACAATTTATCGGAAATTACAAAAGCAACTTTTTTAACACCTACTTTAGAATTAAATGATGATGAGATATTAAGAAATGCATATAAAGGTGGGCTTTGTTTTTTTAATCAAGAAATGGGGACATATATATAATGGAATTGAAGTGTATGATGTTAACAGTATGTACTCAGCTGTGATGCCAAAATTGTTACCTAGATGCCAAAATTGTTATCTATAAGTAATTCTATCTACAAAAAAGACGAAATATTCACAAATTCATATTGTGCGTGTTTTTTGTCACGTTGGGCTTTTTTCATGGTATGGAATGTGGTGAGACGGATTAGGGAAGTGTTTTCGTGAATGGAGGGGGACGTTGGGAGTAAAAGGGGTGTTAAGTTGTAAGTGTGTGACGGGGAGAGAGGGGGGCGTGGAGGTTGGAGAGAATGCTTATGGACAAGGGGGGAGGGGGTGGATAAGAGAAGAGTGTGTCTAAGAGGCGGTGGTGCGAAGAGATGCGTGAAGAATGTCTGGTTTAAGGAGGGTGGGCTTATCTGTCTGGTCTGGTGAAACCGGCTCGTTTGAGGAGTGGGTGATAACTATACGAAGTAATCAGTTGGGGCTTTTTAGAAACGCTTCATAGAGTGGTCATGTAAGAGGCTGGATTGTTTTTACAGACCCATGTTTATAGAGCAGCGGGGGGGCTTTCATTTGGCTTATTCTGTGAATGTGTAAAAGCGTAAAAATGTGAATCTGTAAAAGTGAAGTGGAAGTTCAAGGTCGTGGAGGATTTATGCGTTGTGTAGGCTTGGGGGCTTGTTGGGCTTTTGTCATGGTATGGAATGTGGTGAGAAGGGGTGGGGGAAGAGTTTTCGTGAATGGAGGGGGACGTTGGGAGTAAAAGGGGTGTTAAGTTGTAAGTGTGTGACGGGGAGAGAGGGGGGCGTGGAATGGAGGGTGAAGAGAATGCGTATGGACAAGGGGAGGGGGTGGATAAGAGTGGGGTGGGGGTATGGGGGAGTTGCAGTTTTTATTTAAATAATGACAGTGTGTCTTTCTTTCCCTCTTGCTATGGGGCTTGTGAAAACCCATATTCTTTTTAGCACTACGGTTCTTCTTCATGTGGCATCATTTGCGGTGTTTTGTGGGGGGTGGTTGGTCCTTTGAAGATGTCTCTTTTTTTGGAATGTTGGGGGAATTTAAAGTGCGGTGGTGGCTTGAGATTTAAGGAAAAAAAATGAATTTGGAAAAATATAGCGAACGGTTGCAAGGTTTTTTACAATCAGCACAAAGTGGTGCCCTCTCTTCTGATCATCAGCAGTTCTTGCCGGAGCATCTGTTGAAAGTGTTGTTAGACGATTCTCAAGGGTTGGCAGCATCACTGATCCAAAAAGCGGGAGGTGATCTTACGCTTATTCGAAAGGCGCTTAACGAAGCTCTTGAGGCTTTGCCTAAAGTGCAAGGGGGCAATGGGCAGCTCTATCTGTCTCAGCCATTGGCAAAAGTCTTTAATATGGCGGAAGATCTGGCGAAAAAAGCTGGTGATCAATTTGTGACTGTGGAGCGTGTGTTGCAAGCACTGATCATGGAAAAGACCGCAAAAACCGCTGATATTCTTACAAGCGGAGGGTTGACAGCGCAGGCGCTTAATCAGACTATTAATGATTTGCGGAAGGGAAAAACAGCAACAAGCCCCCATGCCGAAAGCCAATATGATGCTTTACAAAAATATGCTTGTGATTTGACAAAAGATGCCCGTGAGGGAAAACTTGACCCTGTTATTGGGCGGGAAGAGGAAATCCGCCGCACTATTCAGGTGCTTTCACGGCGTACCAAAAATAATCCTGTGCTGATCGGTGAACCAGGGGTGGGGAAAACAGCTATCGTGGAAGGGTTGGCATTGCGCATTGTTAATGGTGATGTGCCTGAAACTTTGCGTGATAAACAGCTTCATGCGCTGGATATGGGAGCGCTTATCGCGGGTGCAAAGTATCGTGGGGAATTCGAAGAGCGTCTTAAAGCGGTGCTGGCAGAGGTGCAAGCTGAAAATGGTCAGATCATTTTGTTTATCGATGAATTGCATAATCTCGTGGGGGCTGGAAAATCCGATGGGCCTATGGATGCTTCTAACTTGTTAAAACCAGCACTTGCACGTGGAGAGCTCCATTGTGTGGGCGCTACGACTTTGGATGAATATCGAAAATATGTTGAAAAAGATGCTGCTCTTGCACGCCGTTTCCAGCCTGTCTTTGTGCCAGAACCCTCTTTAGAGGATACTATCTCTATTTTGCGCGGTATTAAAGAAAAATATGAACAACATCACAAAGTGCGCTTGGCAGATAGTGCTTTGATTGCGGCGGCGCGTTTGTCTAACCGCTATATTACGGATCGCTTCTTGCCGGATAAAGCTATTGATCTTATTGATGAAGCAGCGGCGCGGTTGCGGATGCAGGTTGATTCAAAGCCGGAAGAACTCGATGCTGTTGATCGGCGTATTTTACAGTTGAAGATTGAACGCGAAGCTTTGAAAACAGATGTCGAGCCAACAGCAAAAGAACGTTTGAAAAATGTGCAGGAAGAACTGAAAACATTGGAGCAACAGTCCGCTGAGATGACAACGGCTTGGCAGGCTGAAAAGCAGAAATTAGGGCATGCTGCCGATTTGAAAAAACAACTCGAAGAAGCACGTAATGCTTTGGCTATTGCACAGCGTGATGGACAATTCCAACGCGCTGGAGAGCTAGCTTATAGTGTTATCCCTGAACTCGAAAAGCAATTGAGCATCGCTGAAAATGATGATCAACAAAATCATCTCGTTGAAGAAACGGTCACTGCTGAACATGTGGCACGGATTGTTTCACGCTGGACCGGTATTCCTGTTGATCGAATGCTGGAGGCAGATCGGGAGTCTCTGTTGCGTATGGAAGATGAAATTAGCAAACGTGTGATTGGGCAGGGGGAAGCTGTTCAAGCTGTTTCTCGCGCTGTACGCCGTGCGCGCGCTGGGTTGCAAGATCCCAATCGTCCGCTTGGCTCTTTCATGTTTTTGGGTCCTACTGGTGTGGGGAAAACCGAATTAACTAAAGCTCTTGCGGCTTTCCTTTTCCAAGACTCCAATGCTATGTTGCGCATCGATATGTCTGAATATATGGAAAAACATGCTGGGGCGCGGCTGATTGGGGCGCCGCCTGGATATGTTGGATATGAAGAAGGCGGCGTGCTGACGGAGGCTGTACGAAGAAGACCTTACCAGGTCATTCTGTTCGACGAAATTGAAAAAGCTCATCCTGATATTTTTAATCTCTTGTTGCAAGTGCTTGATGAGGGACGTTTGACCGATAGTCAAGGACGTACTGTTGATTTTCGCAATACCTTGCTGATTATGACTTCTAATCTTGGTGCTGAATTTTTAACCGCTTTGCCTGAAGGGCAAACCGTTGACCAAGCAAAAAATGATGTCATGAATGTCGTGAAAGCGGCTTTTCGTCCTGAATTTTTAAACCGTATTGATGAGATTATTCTCTTTCAAAGGCTGCAACGTCACGATATGGAAGCGATCGTCGATATCCAGATAGAACATTTGCAAAATTTGCTCAATGAACGCAAAATAACTTTGCAAATTGAGCCAGAGGTGAGAAAATTTCTTGCCGATAAGGGCTATGATCCTCTCTATGGTGCACGTCCGCTTAAACGGATTATCCAAAAAGAAATTCAAGATCCACTGGCGGAAAATATCTTATTTGGAAAAGTTCACGATGAAACAACGGTGAAAATTACAAAACAAGGAGATCGGTTGGAATTTTTGCCTGAAGATTAAGTGTGGAGAAATTCACGCTATAAAGGGCGGTGATAATCCTATTATGCGATAAAACACCGCTCTTTGAGGCGTGCTGATTTAGAAAAATTCACGATGAGGCAGCGGTGTTTTATTGCAAAGCAAAGGGAGTGGTCGGTGTTTTTGCATGTTAAATGAGCGTTCTCGAATATCGTAGGATTCTTTTACTTCTGATTGTCGTGAAAACTATTTTCTTGCAATGTAATGAGTGAAGTCACAAGCGGGATTGCTTTATTTCTTTATTGCTTTGTGCGTAAAAGCGTTAAAGAGAAATGCCGTTTATTCGCCGTAAAACATTGCTCTTTGAGGGGGCTGATCTGTGGCATGGGGAATTTTAGACGAAGATATTTTGACGATGGATTGGAATTTTGCTGTTTAAGCAAAGGGTGGGGGATGCGTAAAATGCACGGCTCTCTCATTTTTTCGGTGATGTGCGTGTTTCTGCTTTAAAATTTTGCTAAAAGCTTTTTTAAACTGTTTGATTGATTGCAACTCTATGTTGGTGGCGAGTAGATAATGGAGCATGATTATCTGCACAATCAAGTTTGCTCCTTTGCTGTTTTTAATCAAGATAAAGACTTTAAAAACAAGAGCTCTAACCTGTTTTTTGTTAAAATTTCGCTATTCGTGTTATAAAGCCAAGTTTAAGTGGAGGTGTATATTAAAAATATCACTATATCTTAATTTAGTCTATTTTTACCAATAAGCTAAAATGCGGTAAATATTAAGGTAAGTAAGAGAAACAGATAATGAACTTTTTTCAAGAATTTTAATAAAAACTGTATTGGAATTTATTGATAAAAAGGATCATTTGAAATTTAAGCGGGGGTATAATCTCATGAAATTAGCCACAAACAAGGAAATAATTAACAGCTGGTTCGCAAAGGACGTTAAGAGTTACAATCGGCATATTCCAGAAAGCTTAAAGGATTTCTATGAGGATAGGAAAGATTCGTTAATAAGTGATGATAATCTTCAACAGGAAATTTTGGAGTCTTTAATACGGGATATGTCGTTAACACCGGATGATTCCAATCCATTAAAGATGTTTCTTGAACAAGGCATTTCTTTTAGTGAGGAGCAAGAGAGGAGAGTTTTTGATACTATTAGAGGTGAGCATTCGATACCTGTTAAAAGTGGAGAAAGCGTTGATCAATTTAAAGTGAATGATCCAAAAATTGAAGCATCATCTATACCGGACAAACGAGAAAATACCCATAAATTTACGATGACGTGTGATCGAAGAGAGCGTGCTTTTAGAGAAGAGTATGGGCTGTGGACAATCTTTTAGAAGAGATCAGATCGTCTGTCCGAGAGCAGGATAATAGTGAGAGCTACAATTGGTTAGAAAAGCTTATTGATAGTGCATTAAACAATGAAGTTGCACCGTTACAAGAAACGCAAGAAATCTACATTCCAGACATTCGTGATTATTGTTTAGATGAAAAATCATATGAGCTCGCTATAAAAATCATTCGAGGAGCAGTCAACTGTCTTGGGATTCCCTCACGTTTGTACAATGCTTGTTTTTTGCGTGATCGTATGTTCATTTTTGGCATAGATGCTCAATTTGGCATAAATGATCAAGTTCTTAACGAAGTCATGAATATATCGACAGTTGATGACGCTAAAAATAACCTTTTAAAAGTGAAAGATTTTGGTGAGAAAAATAGCGATGTTATTGGTCTTGCCATGTCAAAAAAAGCGATATCTATCCATGACTTAAAAATAACAAGGTATAGCGAGTTTGATTCAAGCAATTTGCGCACGAATATCTTTTTTCATATTTGGCAATCGTCATTATTTCGTCCGTTTGAAACAATGATTGTTTTTAAAGCAGGGACTGATGATCAGATTGAAAAAACAATAAAAAGGTATGAAGGCGCCAATGACATGAAGTTAAAAGAAGAAGCAGAGAAAGAAGCTTTAAAAAGAGTGAAAGTGCTATAAAAAGACTAATTGAGGCATTCAAAAGTCATTGGAAAATTATATAAGTGACAACAAAAATGCAGCTGATTATCCTAGTCTGCCGTAAAACATTGCTCTTTGAAGGGGCGTGGTGTGCTAGAATATTTGAGGGCAGGGCTTGAGTTATTGAGCCTGATGAAGTGCTGTTGTTTGAGGGGAAGCTGGTTTGAATTTGACTTAAGGGGGGATATGAATGGAATAACGTTGATCGTTGCGCTGTTGCTTAATCAGAAATTAACCACAAGATTGCTTTTTGT
>NZ_JAQITE010000110.1 GCF_028618595.1 Bartonella sp. AU18XJBT
ATAGATTAGCTTCCTTTTCAATAAAGCCCCCTAAATCACCAGCCTTAACATCAGCAAAGTCTCTTAATGCTTTAATGCGATAAAGGGTTTGATTATTAAATACACGTGTCTCATTTGTGAGTGCAAATTTCTTTTGCATGGCACAATTCCTTTATAAGAAGATTTAATTTTTAAAATGAGATGTTTTAAAGAGGGGCGCCCCCGCCGCGCCTAGTATTAATTACATTGCCTCGTCATAATATTCATGACGATAGTAATCATCATCACTACCAAATCTAGGAATTGCCTCATCATGAATTTGATCCTCTTCTGTTAAAGAGGCGGCGCTATGAATACAAGAATCGCCAGATACATAAGCACCACAAACCACGGCATCATCAACGACATAAGAATGATCACAGATATAAGCACCATCGCTTATTTTTGCATTGCCACCGACATGGGCATCATCACAAATAACAGACATATCAGAAATATGAGCATGACCACTTACACGGGCGTTATCATAAATTTTAACATTGCCTTCAATTATAACAGCATTTTCAACATGGGCATTGCCATAAACCTCACAATAATCATTTATTGCCATGCCTTGAAAAATAGCATTTCCATAAATTTGAGCATCGCCATAAACATCAACAAAAAAGCCTTTGACTTTAGCATTGTCATAAACCCTTGCATTCTGAAAGACGCGCGCTTTATCGTAAACCCAGCAATTACCCTCATGAGAGAGGTTATCTTCATTTTCAATATACCCCCCTAAATCACCTTTTTTGACATCATCAAAATCTCTTAAGGCTCTAATTCGCTTTAAGAAATGACCATCGATATATTCACAATCATCAATAAATTCGTATTTTTTTGCAGGCTCTTGTTTATTAACGGGCGCGGTTGCATTTGAAATGGAAGAGATAACGGAGGTGTTTTTTGAGATAGAATTCATTTTATTAATCCTGTTGGTTTTAAATTTTGAATTAAACACCCTATAAGGGCGCCGGGCGCTCAAAACACGGCCAACAGTCCGTTGCTATGCTTTTCCTATAAAGGTATTATATGACATAGCTACACCCGACAAAATCGTTATATGCCAATAACAGCATAAAAGAAAGTCAGTATTTTAAAGATTTGGGAAAGGTTGTTTCGTAACCTATCCGCTGTTGGTTTAGTGTTTTGATCACTTGAGTATTTATATAACAAAATACGTATTTATTGTCAAATATTATTTTATCTTTTTTGATATTTTTTCTTATTTTTTTAAATACATTGTGTATTGATAATATCTTATGCTTATTAATTGCTTATTTTATATTTATGTGCTTTTAAAGCTATATTACGGGCTTTGTGAAACGATTGCGTTATTTTCTGAATTATACATTTATAATATTTAGAAACGCTCTCATCATGCGTATTTTTATCTTTATAACCTATCTGTTTTTTTACTAAATGAATTTAAATTTTTTGTGAATTTTGTTTATAAAGATCTCTAATGTAAACAACCTTAATAAAGCCGCGCTCTTATAACCAATGTGTTCATTTGCATGTGATTATGAAAATGCCTTATGATTATGAAAGCCTGCTTTTTTCACGCGTGCTTTATAGCTGTTATGTTCTTTATAGCTATAGCCATGCATCATTTTTTATTTTCATAAGAGAAACGATAAATAGGATATATGATAATTGTGATTTATTGCCTGTTAATGAAAACATCTCAATAGAAACTGATAATTATAGAGATGAGCAAAATCCCTTTTTATAGACTTTTGTCATTTTTGTCAGTTAACTCTAACCCCTATAGTATTTTTTAAAATGAGTAAAAATTAAAAACATTATATTTCAATAAGTTAAGTTTTGTCTATTTTTCAAAATACAACTTATTAAAACAACCATAACAAATAAATACAACTGTAAATATATATTTGTCAGTTTGTGTCAGTAAATTGAACTGACAAAAGTGATCATTTTACTGAGTAATTAAAACGTGCTTTATGAAAAGCATATGATCCTTTAAAGCCTTTCAAAAGAAAGGGGGTATAATCATAAGAAATGTTATCAAGCCATTATGGTTATGAGTTTTGAAGAGGTTTTGAGTTTTGACGGTTGCTGCTTTTATATAAAAAAATAGCAAAAAATAAAAACGTTATATTTCAATGTATTAAGATTTTACAGATCTTAAAAAAACAACCTATATCGACATTACAACCTATAAATTCAACTAATAATATACGTTTTGAAGGTAT
>NZ_JAQITE010000111.1 GCF_028618595.1 Bartonella sp. AU18XJBT
ATCAGTTTGTTCAAGAAAATCCCGTCTCTTGTGCTTTACAACGTGTACTCAATGTCCTTGATAAAGTTACCCCTAAAGAAGAATCTCAAGATCTCAAAAATATTTCTAGGAGCGTACAATTTTACACACGTGGAATTACCACTCTTGAAGCACAACAAAGCTTAATTGTAGAACTTTATAATGAATTTTTCCGTTATGCTTTTCCACGTACGGTAGAAAAATTAGGAATTGTTTATACACCCATTGAGGTTGTGGATTTTATCATTCATTCTGTTGATGATGTCTTGCATAATGAATTTGGAAAAAGCCTAGGATCACGTGGTGTTTCTATTCTCGACCCTTTCACTGGAACTGGAACCTTTATCACACGGCTTTTACAATCTAATCTCATCAAATCAGAGGATATGGAATATAAATACCGTTACGATATCCATGCCAATGAGATTGTTTTACTCGCTTATTACATAGCAGCCATTAATATCGAAGCAACTTATCATGGTCTTATGAAAGGGAATTATATCCCATTCAAGCATATTGGTTTGGCTGATACGTTTCGGATGCTTGAAGAGAAAAATCTGCTGCAAAAATTATTTAAAGAAAACAGTGAATATTTAGAACATCAGAAAAAACTGAATATCCAAGTTATCTTTGGTAACCCTCCTTATTCAACAAAGCAAAAAAACGAAAATGATAATGCAAAAAACACACCCTATCCCATATTAGATAAACGTATTAGTGAGACTTATGCTGCTCAGTCAAAAGCAACCAATATGCAAGCACTTTATGATAGCTATATCCGTGCTATTCGCTGGGCTAGTGACCGTATTGATAATGCTGGGGTAATCGGCTTTGTCACAAATGCCGGTTTTATTACTGGACATTCTATGGATGGTTTACGCAAATGCCTCGTTGAGGAATTTAGCAGCCTTTATATTTTCCATTTGCGGGGGAATGCGCGGACTTCTGGAGAACAACGGAAGAAAGAAAGTGGTGGAGTTTTTGGTGAAGGTTCTCGAGCCCCTATAGCTATCTCTATTCTCGTAAAAAATCCAGAATCTCAACAGCGTGGGAAGATATATTTCCGTGATATTGGAGATTATCTTACGAGAAAAGAAAAGCTTACAATAATTGAATCCCTTGGAAGCATTAATGGTATTACACGGAGTGAACAAGGCTGGCAAATAATTACACCAGATAAGCACGGTGATTGGCTTGGTCAACGCGATGATAGTTTCAAGACGTTTCTAGCTTTAGGTGTTAAAAAAGGGCATGATCAAAAGCTGTTTGAGATTTATTCATGTGGTCTAAAAACCAATCGTGATGCTTGGGCGTATAACTCAAGCCGTGAAACACTAGCAAAAAATATGCGTAATATGATTGCTTTCTACAATAGTGAAGTGGAACGTTTTAATGGTGCTTATACACATGATGACGGTAAAACACGTACTAAAACTGTAGACAATTTCGTAAATTCAGATGCAAGAAAAATCAGTTGGAATTATTCTCTTAAAGAAGACTTGATAAAAGGAAAGACTTTCAAGTTTGAAGAAAATTGCCTTTCTCAAAGTTCATATCGTCCTTTTACGCAACAGTGGCTTTATTATAATCGGAATTTCAACGATGGAATTTACCAAATGCCTCGTATATTTCCGATAGGGCAAGCGGTTAAAAACAGAATGATACAAATTACAGGCATAGGAGCAAAGAAAGACTTTTCTGTGTTTATGACTACGAGTATACCTGATATTCAAGTGATAGAGAATGGACAATGTTTTTCGCGGTATCTTTATGATGATGTTCCGGTTTCAAAAGGTAAAAATAAGCAACAATCTCATTTATTTTTAATTTCTACAGAAGAAAACACAACATCTGGTTTACAGAGGCGTGATGCTATTACTGATGAAGGGTTAGCACATTTTAAAGCCGCTTATCCCAATGAAAAAATCTCTAAGGATGATCTATTCTATTATGTTTATGGGATTTTACATTCAGAAGATTACCGTACTCGCTATGCTGATAACCTCTCTAAAGAATTGCCTCGTATCCCTTGTGTAAAGAGTGCTGAAGATTTTTGGAAGTTTGTAACAGCAGGGCGTGAACTGGGTCATTTGCACGTAAATTATGAAGATGTAGAGCCTTATCCAGTGACCTTTAAAAAAGGTAATCCAAAATTAACAGACATCTCTAATCCAGAAAAGTTTTATTACGTGACTGAAATGAAATTCGCAA
>NZ_JAQITE010000112.1 GCF_028618595.1 Bartonella sp. AU18XJBT
GTGGATCCAAATTTGGATTGACCCCCTTCAGGATATAATTCTCCTAACATTTGTCGAATATCACGCATAATATGCGCATGTTGCTTACCGCATAACTCTGCAATTTCACGACTAGACATGGTTGGAATTGTTGTGTTTTGAAAATTGCTTTCAGATGTTGTAATAAAATTACGCATGCTTCACTCCGTTCGCTGTGACAACATTGTCATTGTGCTTAATTTGCTGTCTTAGATGTCTTAAGAAATCTTCTAATGTTTCAGGATTTGAATAATCGATTTTTGAATTTGCTTTTTTTTCGCATTTCAGAAAATATTCACGCACTTGTTTACCTTTGAGACCAGGTTCACAAATGGCAATGTGTTTTGCTGTGTCTAAAGTGAGAGCATAATCTTTAAAAGGATTTCCACATGAGGAATTTGATAATTTTTTAGTAGAAAGTATAAAGTCGACATCTTCTCTAAAGCTAAGTTCTTTAATACAGTTTGTTATCCACTTTCTAAACTCAGTTTTTACCTCTAAAAAGGTATATAAATCACGAGCGCTAATAGTTTGAACCTTTTGATGTTGAATAGTGTTGTATTGAGTAGCAATAAACGTTTCCATGACGAACCTCATATTGATGGGATTAAAGGGGGCGCTTTTAAAAGCGCCCTTAAGAATTTTTAAAGCACATCACATGGGCGCAAACGGTGTTGTTGTTCGTAAGTACCATACATCTCATCATTATATTTTTCGTCTGCTAAATCAGATAAAAGGTCATGGTAAGCAACACTCTCGCGTACAAAGTCATGAACTTTACTCTCCTCGTGGAGATGTTCGATATTTTCTTTTACATATGCTTCTGCAATTTCTTCAGAGATATCTTCACAATTATTCTCAGAAGGATTGATGCGAAAGATTTGGATTGCATCATCTGCCTCGTCAATAATTTTTAGAACTTGGCTTTCATCTAGTGGTCCAGACCGACCAATGTTTTGATCATCATTATAGACAACTAATAAAATTTCATCAGAATTTATAAGAATTGGATTTTCCATAATTTCTCCTCCCTAACGCCTCTTGGCAATTGTTTGTGCGTGGCTTATGGATACCAATGTAGCGTATTTAGGAACACATGTCAATACATATGTACCGATTTTAGAAATTTTTTACATAAATATAAAAAGTCACTTAGAAAATTAAAACTGTAATTACTGAAAAAGGGATATATGTTTAGAATAGCTAGAGATTTAATAATACTAATTACATTGAATTTTAATATTCTAATCGATTATTTTGCAAATATTTGCATAATTCTCTCCTTAACAGAAATATACGATAAGAAGAAAATTATGCTCATATGATTTAACTATTTTAAAATCTCGGTGGTTTTATCCAGTCTATAGGCGCAGCCCAAATTAATGCAATATCTTTTATTTCTGGATACAACCTATTTAAACTCTCTAAATTAAATAAACCAGGCTTACTACCTTGCTTTATTATTTTTACAAAACAACGTCCATCTTGCGTATAGACAATTGCTTTTTTATTAAGAAGTAAACTTGGAGAAATGTTTTCTGAATAAAATAAAATAGATTTATCCTCAATGAAAGGTTCCATTGAGTCGCCTTCAACTTTTACTGCGTATGTATCCTTTGTAATATATGGGGGCATTTCCACTTCTTCAAGCCAACCATCTTCATAGGGGATAATTTCTGAACCTGCTCCTACATAACCCATTAAGGGTATAGTTTTTTTTCGTGGAAGTGGGTATTTTGTGATTTCCTCAATTGCTATACCTTCTTGTGCACTTATTCCTCGTTCACCTGTCAGCATTTTATTAACTGCAGAGCGGTAGATAGGGCGATGCACCTTCTCACTTAGTTGTCTGGCAAGCGATGATTGAGATAATCCAGATTCTTGTAAGGCTTCACTTAGCCAAATTTTCATAATGTTATTCATGGTTTCCATTATATCTTTGTTAGAAAAAAAATCTTTTGTGATTTTCGTTACATTTTCTATTGATATTGTACCTAAATAAGCTACAATATGACTTATGAAACAATTTTCGGAAATAATAAATCTATTAGGTGGGGTTCGTAGGGTATCTCAGTTGCTTGGGGTTCATAGAACACGCGTGTACGTCTGGCTCCGTCCTGTATCAAAAGGTGGAACTGGTGGG
>NZ_JAQITE010000113.1 GCF_028618595.1 Bartonella sp. AU18XJBT
TGACAATAGCTTATTACTAAAATAAGCAAAAAACGCGATAATAATACAGATATAAGTTTAAGAAGTGCCTCTCTGCTTACTTACTAAAACCATAACAAAAGAAGATATCTTTTATTATGGTTATGGTATCCTTCATTCAGAGAAACTGAATAACTTAAAAGCGTGCTCACATAATGGGTATGCTAAACTCACAAGGGGTATAGAGTCTTATAACCATAATCTATACCTCTCTTGTTAAGTTGATTAGATACAATCTTAAAAAGAGTGCTTATATGCGTTATTCTAAAAAGAAATCATTTGCACTTTGAGATACTCTACTTTGGATTACTTTAAGACTTTTAAGAAACCCACTCTTAAATAGAATTAGATTTTTTTACATTGCCTTTAAAAGATTATACCGTAATTTAAAATGATAGCTTTATCCTTTTCAAAAGCTTTGTTTAAAGAGAGCTATGTATATTCATTTTCTTATATTATTTATAGGTTTTGAAGGTTTCTCAAACCCTCAAAATACCTTCAAAACCCCTTTTTATATATATTACAGATTGTATTTACGTGTTGCGTGTAATATGGGTTGTTTATTTAAAAGATTAACATATTGAAATATAATAACTTTTATTTTTTGATTGAAAAATAATATATAAAGGGGCGTAAAAGGAACCCTCAAAATACTCAAAATCTTCAAAACTCATAACCATAATGGTCTTGATAGCACTTCTTATGAGTTACAAACTATCTTTTGAAAAGGCTTTAAAGGAGCATATGCTTTTCATAAAGCACATTTTAATCATTCACTAAAATAATCTAGTTTGTCAGTTCAATTTACTGACACATAACTGACAAATATACATTATGAATTGAATTTATGGGTTGTCTTTTAATAAAGGTTGCATCATTAAAATACTAACCTATTGAAATATAATGTTTTTAATTTTTACTCATTTAAAAAAAATACTATAGGGGTTAGAGTTAACTGACTAAACTGACAAAAATGACAAAAGTCTATTAAAAGGGATTTTGCTCATCTCTATAATTATCAGTTTCTATTGAGATGTTTTCATAACAAGCAATAAATCACAATTATCATATATCCTATTTATCATTTCTCTTATGAAAATAAAAAATGATGCGGGGGCTATAAAGAACATAACAGCTATAAAATACGCGTGAAAAAAGCAGGCTTTCATAATCACATGCAAATGAAGGCATTGGTTATAAAAACAGTTCCTATAAAAAGCTGTTAAGTTGCAAATGTGTTATTAAAAGAAATTAACAGAAATCTTTAAAAACCATTTAGCAAAAAACAGATAAGTTATAAAGATAAAAATACGCATGATGAGAGCGTTTTTAAATATTATAAATGTATAAATTCAGAAAATAACGCAATCGTTTCACAAAGCCCATAATATAGCTTTAAAAGCACATAAATATAAAAGAAGCAATTAATAAGCATAAGATATTATCAATACACAACGTATTTAAAAAATAAGAAAAATATCAAAAAAAGATAAAATATTATTTGACAATAAATACGTATTTTGTTATATAAATACTCAAGTGATGAAAACACTAAACATACAGTGGATAAACAACCAAAATTGTTTCTTCCTTTACAAAGTTCGATTATTACAACGCTTTATGTTATAAGTGTATGTATTTATGTCGGGTGTGGTTATGCCATACAATACCCATTTATGGGAAAAGCATAACAACGGACTGTATGCCGTGTTTTCAACGCCCGGCGCCCTTATAGGGTTGTCAATTGAAAACTTTTTAAAACATACAGGTTTAATTATGACAAATATCTCAAAAAACACCCCCATTATCTCTAATATTGCAAATGAAACCACGCTTGCTAATCAACAAAATCCTGCAAAAAAATACGAATTTACAGGTGAGACAATAGAGGTTGGCTTTAAAACGCTTCATAGGATTAGAGCTTTAAGAGATTTTGGAGATGTAAAAAAAGGCGATTTAGGTGGTTTTATACAAGGTGAAAGCAACCTCTCTCATGAGGGCAATTGCTGGGTCGGAGGGAAAGCCAAGGTTT
>NZ_JAQITE010000114.1 GCF_028618595.1 Bartonella sp. AU18XJBT
TTGCTTCGATTCGTCGCCTTCTTTGCCCCTATAATCCAAATCAAAACTGTTAAAATCTTGCACCGAAGTCGCGTTGAGAGCGCCACCACTAGTGAAATCGCCATTGCCCTTGGCTTTAAACTTTCCCCCAAGGTTAAGCTCACCACCTGTGACAATGGTCAAATCTCCATCACTGTTGACTTCTGCCAAACGGTGCTCACTGCTTTGGGCGTTATAATGCCCTTTTTCCAATGTCTCCTTATGGTCACTCTCTAGCACTAATGAACCAAACGTAGCAGAACCACCGACAATCACCGTCATCGGACCGCCGCTGGTGAATTCCCCCCCCTCTGAGCCAAGATCACCAAGGGATTGAATGTTTAATTCATGATCAGAGAGAATTTGTCCCTTCTGCCCAGCTCGATCAACAAAACCATATTCATTCGTGTCACGGATTTTAGCGGTACTATTGACAATCGTACCACCCGTCATGGTAACCGTATCACCATGAATAACACCGGAAGAATTGGCTAAAAGACCGTTACTGGTGAGCTCTACAGCACCGCTGCCAAGCAAAAACCCACCATTATTGAACAAAGTTTGCGTGGTCGAAACGTGCAGTGCATCATCACTTACCACAGCACCACTATTGGTAAGACGGTCCGCATTCAAGGTGACCCCATTCCCTTTTAAACGTGCACTAGCAAGATTTCCTTGCAATCCTTGTGCGTTTTTTATCCCTTGTTCTGAAGAGGAGGTTGGCGCCAAATAAACGTGGGGCACTAAGACTTCTTGTCCATCAACAAGGTGGGTCTCAAGCCAGATTATATCCTTTTTGATCTCTGTAATCTGCTGAAGCGTTAAGGGCTTGCCTAGCACTAACCCCAAAGGACCTTGCTGCTCCACAGCATTGTCATAAAGCCTTTGCATTTGAGCATTGGGATCTTCAACATCAAGAAGAGTGCGATTGCCTGTTAGCTCAAAGATTTGCTCACCGACCAGACGATATTCAAAATAAGCATCCCCCAATCTTTTAAACACGTGCTCGGGCTTATAATTGCCAATCTTTTTTAAGTAATAGTCCGACCCTAAAAATTTACTTGGGTTGATAAAGTCTGGACGCGTCTCAACTAAAAACGGCACATCCGGTGATTGGCTGCTAGCCAACTCTGTCTTGACAGAGCTAAGCCCGTCTTGCGTTGGCACCTGTATGGATTCTGGTGCGGGTGTTTTTGTTCTTGGTGCAAAAAGCCCTTTGTGCCCTTTCAAACCATTGATAATACCGTCCAATCGATCATCACTAATCAGTGGTTTGGAACCATCAAAATCGGTGTTTTTAACACCAGCCAAACCTTTATCGCCAGAGCTTAAGCCAACTTGCTCAACCCCCTCACGCACTGCATGATTATCAATATAGCCCGTCAACTTGGCATCAAGCGTGCCACCAGCTTCAATCGTGCCGTAAACAGCATCATAGGTGCGCGTGGTTGTTTGGGTAAAAGTAGGACCATCCCATTCGTCTGCACCATGCGCTATACACCCTGGATTGGTCCACATATTACAGTCTTTATGTCTGTAGCGTGTTTCAGTCACAACCTTAGTTGTTTCGATTAAATCACGCCCCTCATTGAGCAGCGTATCGCCATGCATCACAATGTTGCCATTGGCAGCAATCAAACTGTAACTATTGCGGATATTGCCGGCATGAACCGTGAGATGACGTCCTACCAAAATCTGTGCCGCATTATTGGTAAAATGAGGCTGCTGACGAATGATCGTGGTGTCGATATTTTTCTTGATCTTTGTGTGTTTATCAACACCTGGGATTTTTTCCCATTCTCCTTGCACGTAACTATGACCAACCACTTTATCGCTAACTTCAACCCCGCCTTCACGCATATTGGTAAGCGCTGAGACATCGAAGATCATATCGCCAGATACGGCTTCTAAAAGACCAGAACTGTTGATGACATGACCAGCTCGCTCACCACTTAAACCACGGATGATGAGATTGTCTTCAGCAATGACATCGGCAA
>NZ_JAQITE010000115.1 GCF_028618595.1 Bartonella sp. AU18XJBT
CATTAACGAGCTTAAAGGCAGGCACAACCACCCTAGATGCAACAGGTCTGGTCATTACTGATGGTCCGAAAATAACCACAGGTGGTATTGGTGCTGGAAATAAAAGGGTAACTGGTATTGCATCTGGTGATCTTAGTGCAGATTCACAAGATGCGGTAAATGGGAGTCAGTTGAATGTTGTAGCGACCCATATAGCCGGATATTTAGGCGGTGGTGTTAAATTTACGAATGGCCAATGGGATGATCCAAAGTTCAAGATTAAAACTTTCAATCCTAAGACGAATGAGATTGAAGAAGAAAGTTTTTCGGATGTAGCAAAAGCCTTTGAGAGTGTGGGTAAGTCTTATGTAAATCTTCACAATGAGATTAAAAAAGCTACCGATGATAGTGTCTTTAAATGGAATGCCGAATCGAAGAGCATTAAAATTGCAGCCGGTGAGGAAGAAAGTGGGCAAGGAAGTATTGCTATAGGTATTGGATCAAAGACAAAAGGGGATGCAGGAATTGCGTTAGGGAAGCTTTCAAATGCATCTGCCGAAAATAGTATTGCATTAGGTGGTTTTGCAGCGGCATCTGCTGAAAATAGTATGGCATTAGGTGGACTTTCAAATGCATCTGCTGAAAATAGTATTGCATTGGGCTCAAATGCACAAGTACAAGCTGATGTTACTGGTGGTGTTGCTGTGGGTTATAAATCTGTTTCTCGTAACTCGGCGTCTACTGTTGGCTATGATCCTTCTATAGGTAGCCAGTCAACAAATGATGATGTGATATGGAAAAGCACTCAAGGAGCTTTTAGTATTGGTGATACTCCGAATAAGATAACACGACAGCTTACAGGTGTTGCCGCTGGTACCAATGACACTGATGCTGTCAACATTGCGCAGCTGAAAAAATTAAGAGAATTTGTAGCACAAGGGTGGACACTTTCTCTTAATGATGAGGCTGTTTCAGGCTTTAAGCCGGGTGATATATTAAATTTGGTCTCTGGAAGCAAAAACTTTGAGATTAAAAATAGTAATGCAAGAGACAGTAAAGATAAAAAAATAACATTTGATTTGGCACAAGATGTCACATTAAACAGCGTAAAATTACAAGACGTCACTTTAGATAAAACGGGTTTAACCATTGAAAATGGTCCCAAAGTAATAGCGGATGGTATTGATGCTGGTAATAAGAAAATAACAGGGCTTGCGGGTGGAGATCTTAACGCAAATTCGACAGATACCGTTAATGGTGGTCAGATTCATACAATCACTGAGGATTTAGTGAAAATTTTAGGTGGGGAAGTATCTTTTGATGGCAAAAACTTTAAAGAACTACAGTATAAATTATCGAATATTGATGAAAAAGGTGAAGTAACAGATAAATCTCATACCGATGTTGGTTCTGCTTTTAAAGGACTTGATGATAATATCAAGACGGTGAACGCTCGCATTAAGGAATTTGAAAAGGACGTCTCTTCAAATGGTTTAAATTGGGATGATAGTGTAGGTGATGGCGGTGCCTACAATGCCGCTCATGGTGAGAAGGATGCGAGCAAGATTGTCAATGTCGCTGATGGTAAGATAGAGAAAGATTCGCATGAAGCTATAACAGGTTCTCAGCTTTATTCCCTAGGCGATAAAGTTGCAGAATATTTTGGCGGCGATGCTAAGTATGAGAATGGCGTATTGAACAAACCAACTTTCAAGCTCAAAATTTTCAATTCAGAGAATAATGAAGTTGAAGAAAAGAGCTACAATAATGTAGCGGAAGCCTTTGACGGAATTGATAAGAATGTGCAGAATATCGTTAATGATTTTAATGAAAAAGTCACGAACATTACGAAATCTGTGCAAGGCGATGCGCTGTTGTGGGATGACGATGCAAAAGGCTTTGTAGCCAAGCATGGAGAAAAAGATGGTGAGAAGACAAACAGCAAGATCACATCGCTTGCGAATGGTTCTATAGCATCAGCTTCGAGCGATGCG
>NZ_JAQITE010000116.1 GCF_028618595.1 Bartonella sp. AU18XJBT
AAAGGCTATCAATTTCATGAGGCGTGACATCATCTTTAAGCCTTGATAGGTCTCTATCATCTCGCGAAGGAGTTGTTGTTCTGTTTGTGTGAGATCTTGTTCTTGTTTACTTCGTTTCTTGACCATCTTTCCAACCACATAAATGGGCTCCCTGCTTGTTATGCTTCAAAATATCTCTTGCAAGGTTGGAACTGATGACCGCAAAATCCTTGTTATCCAAATAAATGGGCAACCAGCCTCCACAAGAAACAGACCTATTTGCCGCGCACCCAACGAGAAAGTTCAGAGCGCACACCAGCATCACTTTTTTGATTAACTTCATTTTCTACCTCAAGCCGCGTTGTTGCTGTCTTTAAAGCATTCTCTGTTTGCTTTTGCCGTTCGCTTTGCTTGCCAAGGTGAAACGCCTTAGCTAAAGCCATAAAAAAAACGGCTAACGCCGCTGTAAACATAAGAGAATATTTCTTTAACCAAAAAATCATAAGCGTTGCTCCCGAAAACGCTTGGCGACAATCACTATGCCCGTTACAGCCGCTAAAACCATGATCCCTGCTAATGCCCATTGAATGGGTCCATTGCCTGCTAACAAGCCGCCAAAACCAGAACAAGACCCTATAATCGGGGCAAGTGCTTCTACCTTGAAAAGACCTGTTGCCGTTTTCGTTTCTACCCTTTGATAATTTGAAGAGACATAAGACCCTTTTACCCATAATCCCGCTTCTGCTGCTCGACGATTGGCTAAACCCGCAAGAGGCTTCCCACCGACCTTATTCCATTTCTGTAATTCTAAGGGTACGGCTTCATAATCCCCTTGATTAAGCTTCTTCAACAATGTTGACTTGCAAAAAGCAGCGGTTCCTACATTATAGCAAAACGAGACCAATGCCGCGAATTGGCAATCAGTTAATGAAACCGTCACCGATTCCTCTACCGCATTCTCAAATTGCTTTAAATCTTCACAAAGGATTTCTTCTGCTTGCTTTTGGCTAATACGCATACCTTTTTTGACAAGGGGGTGACCCGCATTGCTGGTGTGACCATAACCAATCGTCCAGATACATGCCGTATCTCTATATGCCTCCAAACGCAAACCTTCCCATTGTTTGATAAGCTCTAATCCTTCTTTCGATATCTTTCTCATCTGACGCTCCATAAAAAAAGCCCCACAAAAGTGAGGCTGGATAAAAATGTTTTTTTATGATCTCTATTGACTATGCTCTTTGATCAGTTGCTCGACTTCTTCAACACGAAAGCCAAGTTGAAAGAGCGGCGCATATTCGCTTTCCTGTAATTCATACTGACAACGCTTTTCGACAAAATCACCATTTGAATCAAACGGCATGGTTGTTGTTAGACAAACCTTATGCGTGTCATCTTCAATCCCCTCTTCTCCCTCTCCAAGCTCTTTGACAAAGACCCAATAAAAACGCATTGCTAAAAGATGCTCTAGCCTTCTTACGGTTTCAACCTTATCAAATTCAAGCATATTCAGATAATCTTCTTTGCTATTTAAGTGCTCTGGATAATCTATCATCTTTACATCCTCCCTAAACAAAATAACGTGGACGGCTACAACCACGCGCACATAATTGTTCATTACCTCTAGCAGAAGATATGGTGGAGCGCGCAAAACATCCGCTATCTACACCATGGCTCCACCCTCCTCCTCCTGATAACCATCTCATTTCTAGCCTAGCCTGCCCCCTATTCGTTATTTGCATAGGAAATGTTCCTGATAAAAACTGCCAAACATAACCACAACCTTCCTCACAACCGATATGCGAGATCATACGACGATTGGCTGTATCAACGTGACCTCCTGAAATCTTAGGAGAAGGGGCCTTCTTACCCGTAATACTTGTTTTGTCATTACTGCCAGACATCGCAGAGGCAAATTCCACATCACTTAGTAACGTTTTCTTGACACGCAACATATCTGTTACATGA
>NZ_JAQITE010000117.1 GCF_028618595.1 Bartonella sp. AU18XJBT
GATCATCTCCATTAAAAGCTGTGAGATAAAAAGCACGGTCTGTTTGATATTCCTTTCTTTCTAGATTGGTTAAAAAACCAGATAACTCATCACGAACCATTAAGAGACCACGGGGGTTTTCTTTTAAGAGTTCCCCAAGCTTTTCGACCGTGACATCATTGACAATAAAGCGTCGTTTACCAAGAGTATCATCATTATTTTTACGAGTAGAAACTAAGCTGTGTGCAAAGTGATTATGCTAATCATATTCGCAATATTAGAAAAATAATAATTTATCATTATTTACTGATACGGAGCGCAGTATTGTAGAAAATAATTTGCTTCAATTACTAAATAAATAAAAATACCGTTGATTAAGGAAATTTTTGCTTTGTATGAAGCACACGTAAAATACGCACAACGCCATTTGAAATATCATAAATCATGATATAATTTGAATGTACAATAAGTTCACGTGTATTTACAATTCGTCCTAAACGACCAAGAGTAGGAAATTTAACAAGTTTTTCTACTTTTTCAGATAAAAGTTGATCAAACTTTAAGGCAGCAGAAGGATTATCTTGTGATATGTATTCACGGATCTTTTTGCGGTCAACGTGTGCTACTTGTGTCCAAATTAGCTTCATAAAGTTGATCTATCGAGTTTACTTTGTGTTTTTAAGCGCCATTCCTTTGCTTCTGCTTCGATTTCTTCAGAAGATATTATATCACCTGCATTAGCAGAATTTATCCCTAATTGAACTTGTTCCCGAAACCATAAATCGTGTGCACTTTTTTCTTTTTGTTCTTTTACGATATCGCGCATATAATCCCGCAATAATTGTGCACCAGATCTATCACACGCCTTTGCTGCTTTGGAAAATTCATTTTTTAATACATTATCGACGCGAAAGGTAAATGTTGTCTCAGCCATTTTACGACCACTTAATGTGTTACAAAGTAGTTCTAATATAATGCATTTTTACTGTTTCTTCAATAGGTACTATGAAAATAGATATTTTATATCTATTTTGCATTTTCATAGGGTTGAAAGGGACGCCCATAAATCAACGGGCTCTGATAACAACCCAGACAGCAGAGACAGCCCCGTTTCAATGCCTTCACAAATGACCAGATGTTTGGGATTGGCTTGACTTAAATGCACAGCACCGCCCATGACAGATCCCAACATGGCTTTTGCTGGTTTCTGATCTGTTTTGCAGCCATTGGCTTGTAAAAAGGTTCTATGAATGGCAAAGGAGCCAGCACCCTTAACAAGAGCCACCAACGCGGGCAGTGTAATCCCTAAAGGGTGTGGACAGTTGCTATGAAAGCGTAAATCAGCAGGCAAATCGCATGTAATACCCCGCATACGTAAATAGGTTTCAGCTAAAGTATTTTTGATTGGTTTGCTTTGTTGCCAAATTGCTTTTGCTCTCTCTGTTTTCTGTTTTGCTCGTTTGAGATCAGCACAAAACTGTTTGGATAAAGAAAGCGTATGATCATAAGCTTTATCAAAAAAGGCTTGTTTTCCCAGCAAGCCAATTCTTCTGAGCGCTTGTATGATCTCTCTAAAAGAGCAGCCAGCATAACAATAGAGTAAAAGACGCCCATCATGTCCATTGGCAAGGGATAAGCTAGGCAGCCTATCATCATGAGCAGGGCAACGGGCTATCCCATAATATCCATGCCAAACCCCATGCAAGGCATTTGTGATGCCCCGAGCATTTATATAAGAAAACATGTTTTTTATCCTATGAATATTGCACCATAGGACGGATTATGCTAACTCTAGGGTGATGAGTTTGAGAAAGCCTTGTCCGTCCTTACGTGACAAGGTTTTTTTTATGCCGCGTCGTTATAACGTTGCTGTTTTGCTTGCTCAATGACATTCAAAAGATCTGATTGTAACCAACGCGATAAAAAGCCAAATTTTAAAGGTTTTGGCAAAGAGCCATTGGTAACAT
>NZ_JAQITE010000118.1 GCF_028618595.1 Bartonella sp. AU18XJBT
CCCACCAGTTCCACCTTTTGATACAGGACGGAGCCAGACGTACACGCGTGTTCTATGAACCCCAAGCAACTGAGATACCCTACGAACCCCACCTAATAGATTTATTATTTCCGAAAATTGTTTCATAGCACATTATGTAGCGATTATAAAAACAATGTCAAGAAGGAAAATTAATAATGAAACCACATGTTGCTAAATTAGAAAATGACGATTGTATACAACGTACCTACAATAAAGATATGACAATAAGTATCTCACAATGGTTGCAAGATGCCTTATCTGAAGCTGGGTTAAGCCAATCAGAGCTTTCAAGACAGCTAACCGCTTCTTTAGGTCGCTCGATAGATCGTGCCGCCGTCAATAAAATGCTAAAAGGAACAAGAGATATTTCTGCACGAGAATTATTAGAAATATCAAAGCTTACAGGTGCTTCTATTCCCACTAATCACTTAGTTCCTTTGATTGGGTCTGTAGGAGCCGGAGGAGAAATAATCGCAATAGATTCTGGTTGTCTAGAAGAAGTAGAAGCCCCGCCATCTGCTCCTAAAGGAACTGTTGCTGTTCGCGTGGTAGGTGATTCTATGTTTCCAGCCATTGAAGAAGGAAGCCTTCTTTTTTATTCCTATCATTTGCCACCAGAGGATCTTATTAACAACCGCGCCATCATAAAAACTAAATGTGGAAAAGTTTACATCAAAGTCTTACGTCTCGGAAAAGAAAAAGGGAAATGGGTTTTATCCAGTATAAATGGAAAATATGCCGATATCGTAGATGTAGAATTAGAATGGTGTGCACCTATCGACTGGATTAAGCCAGCTAGAATATGAATTAATATTTTTATACTTCTCTTCAAGCAAGCCTTTAGTTTATTATTTTTAAAAATTTTCAAAATCGCTACATTTTTTTGTTGACTTTGTTTTTAAAATCGCTACATTGGTATCCATAAACCACGCACAAACAATTGCCAAGAGGCGTTAGGGAGGAGAAATTATGGATAAGCCAATTCTTATAAATTCTGATGAAATTTTATTAGTTGTCTATAATGATGATCAAAACATTGGTCGGTCTGGACCACTTGATGAAAGCCAAGTTCTAAAAATTATTGACGAGGCAGATGATGCAATCCAAATCTTTCGCATCAATCCTTCTGAGAATAATTGTGAAGATATCTCTGAAGAAATTGCAGACGCATATGTAAAAGAAAATATCGAACATCTCCATGAGGAGAGTAAAGTTCATGACTTTGTACGCGAGAGTGTTGCTTACCATGACCTTTTATCTGATTTAGCAGACGAAAAATATAATGATGAGATGTATGGTACTTACGAACAACAACACCGTTTGCGCCCATGTGATGTGCTTTAAAAATTCTTAAGGGCGCTTTTAAAAGCGCCTCCCCTTTTCCCATCAATAATTGATTAGAGTAAACTTATGACCACACATGATAATGATAGTGAAGGATATCTCATACCTGAAAACGAGGTAGACAACAAAATTGGTTATGCCAAAATGGTCAAAGCCCATGTAATGCATAGGCACTTACATTTGAAACAAGATTTTTCCACTTGGTTTAACGATTGTGTTGAAAAGTTTGATCTAAAAGAAGGCGTGGATTTTGTTTTTACAAAACAAGAATGGAACAGACAGAAGATTTGTCCAAAATCTGAAATAGAAACAGATAAAACTGATAATCATTACTTCAAAATTCACGCAGCAAGGAAAATCGCTAAAGCAGAACGTCATAGAAACTATGGCAGAATATTATACCAAAACTTATATTTTTCTTAATTAAGGGGGTGATGATGAAAAGCCTTATTATAACATCTGAAAACAATTTTAATAACCAAACTGTTCCAACCATGTCTAGTCGTGAAATTGCAGAGTTATGCGGTAAGCAACATGCGCATATTATGCGTGATATTCGACAAATGTTAGGAGAAT
>NZ_JAQITE010000119.1 GCF_028618595.1 Bartonella sp. AU18XJBT
TTTTAAGTTTTTTCATTGGAGAGTTTGTTATGAAAAAATTATATGCCCCACAAGCAACGAGTGAATTAAAACGTTCTCGTTTTTCTTTTGTTAAAGTTCTTTCGTTGGCTACAGCGGCTACATTTTTGTCGAATATTATACCTGTTTTCTCAGCAAATTCTGATTTTAGAAACACATTTCTCGAAGGTGTAAAAAGTGCTGGTGTCTCTTATCCACAAAACATCATCTCTGTTGCTGGTTTGAATGCTTCTTCTGTCTCAAAAGACAATTATTTAACAGCACTCAATAAAGCCGGATTAGAAAAGATTAATGCTGCTGATGACTATGCAAATTTTTTAACCAAAACTCTTCTAGGTCCGAGTGATGATAGTTTTATAATAAATGTTTTGACAGCAAACAGTAATAACCTATCGAAAAAAACGTTAAATGCAGAGGAACAGTATAAAAAGTCTTTCGTCAGTTCACGCTCATTTGTGGGTGATAGCTCTACAGCCCAGCAGTTTGTTTACGATGATGAGAATGCAGCGCCTGTTAATGTTTCTGACCTTTTGCGGGGTGGAACTGCAGGAATGCAACGTGCTAAAGACAACAATACTATTTTGGGTGATGGGATTGTTGTGGGAAAAAGCCAGTTGGCTGTTGTTATTGGTGACAATACGTCTGTTAGTGTTGGTGGGAGACAAACATACGGTTCTGTTGTTGTCGGGTATGGTGCAAAAACTGGTAATGGTTGGAATGTTCTTGTCGGTTTTGGGGTGGAAACATCAGCTGGATCGTATGGTTCTGTTGTTTTGGGGCGGGGGGCAAAAACGGAAGGTAAATATAGCATTGCAATCGGTGGTGTTGGAAGTGCTGGATCTAACGAACAGGATATTAATGAAAAAAATAGAGTACTTGCAGCTGGTGATTATGCAATGGCTCTTGGTTACAGCGCAAAGAATTATGCAGAAAAGGGGATTGTGCTTGGTTACAATGCATCTGCAACGAAGGAGGCGCAGTATAGTATTGCTATAGGTAGTCAGGCAAATGCGTTTAGTCAGCATTCGATAGCTATAGGTTCTCAGGCACAGGTGGATAAGGGGGGGGACCGTGGTATTGCTATAGGTTATCAAGCACTGGTATCAAAAGAAGTAGATAGCATTGCTATAGGCTACATGGCTCATGCTGTAGGCAAAGACAGTATCGCAATAGGTTCTGAATATAATGAATCGATGGGGCCAGACGATCATACATTTGCAAAGGGTGATTATTCAACGGCGGTAGGTGCTGTTTCTAAGGCTTTGGGGTATGGTACGACTGCTATTGGTCACCGTGCATATGCGCTTAATAAGCACGCCATTTCTCTTGGGTTTTATTCGAAAGCACAAGCAGAGGGAGGTGTCGCTATAGGTGTTGATTCTGTAGTTTCGGTGAATGATGGTGTTGCTATAGGAAAAGGTTCTGTAGCTGATAGGGCTGCTGGTAAGTTTGGCTATGCTCCTTCGTCGAAGGATGAGGTTGCAAAAAATGACGCATCTCAGTGGAAAAGTACGCTGGGTGTTGTGAGTGTTGGTGGGAGCGGAACGCGACAAATTACAGGCGTAGCAGCTGGTAGTGAAGCGACCGATGCAGTGAATGTTACACAGTTGATAGACATGAAAAGATTCGTAAAAACAAACGGTTGGAAACTCTCTGTTGGTGGTGAAAATGGCAAGACTGTTCTTATAGACGATGAAGTAGATTTTTCTGCTGGAAGTGAAAATTTTAAAATTACCAAAGGTGATAAAGATAATAAGGTACAATTTGATCTGGCTAAAGATGTTGCATTAACGAGCTTAAAGGCAGGCACAACCACCCTAGATGCAACAGGTCTGGTCATTACTGATGGTCCGAAAATAACCACAGGTGGTATTGGTGCTGGAAATAAAAGGGTAACTGGTATTGCATCTGG
>NZ_JAQITE010000012.1 GCF_028618595.1 Bartonella sp. AU18XJBT
CTTTCACATAATCTAAAGCTTGCCCTAACAATTCGGGATTGCCTACCAATTTAGCAAAATCGCCCGTGAAGTCCCGTCCAGCAATGGCAATCAGCGAGCGCATGCCCTGTTCTGATTTCGCTAAAACGTCAAAAAAGCGTACCAAGGTACCGGTGGCATCTTTGTCCAGATCTTGCATGAATTTTTCGCGAGAAAGCCCAATTCCGCACATATAATATGTTTTTTCCCTCATGTTTTAAAACAAAGAGGAAAAATCCTATTATAACTGACTGCAACTTGCGAAAAATTGGATGTCTTTCCCTATAACGCAGCAGACGGTGGACATGTTAAGGTCACTGATGTTATTTTAAAAACAAAGGGGACTGGAACAGATGAACCAGCTGAGGGCTCTGGCTATACCGATGGTTTTGGAGCATTTTCTAAAGGCTCTAACAGTGTGATTGAGTTGGAAAACACTACTATTAGCGATACGAAAATCGGGCTTACAGCACAAGATGGTGGCGCAATCAGCATGACTGGGGGGATCATCACAGCTTCCAAGGCTGGTGCTCTCTTCGAGAGCAGTAATAGCGACAAAAACAAACTGGAAAATATAACGATATCAAGTGGTAAAGACGGTGCACTATTAATCAGTGGAATAGACGCAGATAAAAGTACTGTCACTTTAAAAAATGTAAAAGTGACTCAAGCACAGCACGCCATAATTGCGGATCATGATTCCACAATAAAAGTTTCTGGCGGATCATTTGAGGCAGAAGGAGACACAATACAAGCCATCAGTGGCAGCAACATTGTTTTAACTGATGTTAAACAGATTACATCATCTGATTCCAATGGACTCGCAGCAACATCAAACTCCACAATCGTAATGACAGATGGAACCGTAACTGGGAAAAAAACAGCATTGGCTGCTGCAGACGGCGGACATATTAAGGTCACAGATGTTGCTCTAAAAACAGTAGGAGTAGATGCGCTCACTGAGGGCGCTGGTATTATATATGGATTCGGTGCATTCGCAAATGGCAATAACAGTGTAATTGAATTGCTTGGAAAAACGACCATTAGTGATGGTATAATCGGGCTTGAAGCAAAAGATGGTGGCGCAATAAGCATGGCTGTGGGAACCATTACAGCTTCCAAAGCGGGTGCTGTTTTCTTTAACAGTAAGAGCGACAAAAACAAGCTGGAAAATGTGACGATATCAAGTGCTAAAGACGATGCGCTACTAATCTATGGAATAGACGCAGACAAAAATAGTACAGTCACTTTAAAAAATGTAACAGTAACGCAAGCAAATAGCGCCATAGTAGCAGAAAATTCTTCTACAGTAACAGTCTATGGCGGATCATTTGATGCAAAAGATTCGACAATAGTTGCTCTAAACGGCGGCAGTGTCATTTTAACCGATAATACGCAAATTATGTCATCTGAAGACGACGGACTCTATGCACATGACAATGGCACAATCAGCATGACTGGAGGAACCATTAAAGCCTCCTATAATGGAGCTGGCTTCGTGAGCAGTGAGAGCGATAAAAACAAACTGGAAAATGTGACAATATCAAGTGCTAAAGACAATGAGCTACTACAATATGGAATAAAAGCAGACAAAAGTACCGTTGTTTTAAATAATGTAGAAGTGACTCAGGCAGCCGCCAGTATAGTTGCAAATGATCACTCAACAATAACAGTCTCAGGAGGATCATTTAGTGGACGTGATGTAGGAGGAAGCGCCGAAGCCAGCAGTACGATTATCTTAAAAAACAATGCTAACATTACATCATCTGATGGCGAAGGACTCCTTGCAGACGGTTCAGGATCTAAGATCATAATGATGGGAGGATCCGTAGCCGCGAACGAAACAGCGTTATTCGCAATCAACGGAGGGCATATTGATGCCACAGATGTTGCTTTAACAACAGAGGGAAAAGGAGGCGGTGCATTTGTAAGTGGCGATGACAGTACAATTCAATTGCATGGTGATACAATAATTAATAATACTTTGAGCGGACTCGATGCCGTTAATGGTGGTAAAATCATTAGCGAAAACTTATCGATAATCGGTGGTGAAGCAATTGATCAAGGACCCGACAACGAACGCACTGGTGTATGGACATCGGACTCTGGTAGTGAAGTTAGGTTAATGGGCAAAACAACCATTCAAAATGTCGATGAAGGTTTTTATGCAGACGGTGGAAGTAAAATCATTAGCGGAGATTTAATTATAACCGGTGGTGAAAGTAAAACAATGACCGTTGGTGTAAACGTTGCGGAGTCTGATAGTGCAATCGAATTAAATGGTAAAACAATCATTCAAAATTTTGATGTTGGTCTCACAGCAGGGAATAATAGCACGATTAAGATGACGAATGGTTATATTAGAGCAGCGCAGAATGCAATAAAAAATAAAATAAATGCAAAAAAAGTTGCACTATGGGCGGCATTTAACGGACATATTGATGTCCAGAATGCTTCTCTAACAGCAGGAGTTTCTGGTTTGCAATTTATAGCCCTCTATAATATTAAATCAGATGTACTTCAAAAATATCAAAGCAATGAAATCAATTTGACCAATGCAGATGTTCACGCTGAAAATGGTACTGGAATTTTTGTTGGAGGTTTCACTAACACAAACATGGAAGATATTCCAACTTTATCAATCGGTACAGTCAATCTCAAAAATTCAGAAATCCATGCTGATGTATTGTTAGGAGATGGTCTTTTCGAAGATCCAAAATCTTGGAAAAACGACAATTATTGGGACAGTAAAGATGTTAAAGCGATCTCCAACGGCACCTTCACCTTAAGCGCTGATCAGTCTACTTTAGAAGGCAGAGCAAATATTGCTAAAGACAGAAATGTACACTTTGATCTGAAAAACAAGACAACATGGACACTAAAGACCAGTACAAAAGAAAAAGATGATGATGGCCAACTGATTGATATTGCTCAAAGATCTCGTTCTGATATTTCCACGCTTAATCTCGACAATAGCTCTATTATCTTTAATGGACCAACAGAAGAGCATTATCACACATTACATATAGGTTCTGGTAAACCAGACATGCAAGAAGTCTACAACGCAACGGGAGATGCAAAGATTTACTTCAATATTGCTTGGAGTGATGGCGTAGCAAGTGCCGATCAAAAAACCGATAAGCTTCTCATTCATGGTGATGTCTCAGGCTCCACAACAGTTTATATCAAAAGCGATTCAGGGAATAACGATAGTGTAGTAAATGCTGCAGATCCTTCGAATATCGGTGGACTTTCGCTTATTCAAGTCTCTGGAAAAGCAGAAGAAAACTCTTTCAAATTGGCAAATGGCTATACCACAAGAGATCGTTTACCTTATAAATATACACTGACTGCTTATGGACCAGAGTCAAGCCACGGACAGGCCGATATTGCACAAAGCCTCTTTGATGAAAGAATGAAAATTTCTGGGATTTCCGCTTACACAAAGAAATTCTTGAAACTAGTTCTGGCTCTGGTCCAAGTGTGGCTACTCTTGTACCATAAACAGCAAGCTATTTGGTTATGCCAAATGCTCTCTTCTACAGTGGATTAACCGATATAGCTAAGCAAGACGAGTTTTTAGCTAATATGAGAATATCCGCCATAGGACAAGAACAAGGAATAAAGAATGCATTCTTCTTATACACCTATGGAAATACAGGAACTTTATCTTCTGAACGCGGACCTATCAAATACGGTTACGGTGCTGATATTCGCTATGCTGCTCTCCAAGCCGGTGTTACATTGGCAGCAATTGAAGGGCAAAATACCACAACACATCTGGGACTGGGGGGAACCTATGGGCAGCTGTCGTTCACACCAAAGGACATGAAAGATGCAGGGAAGAACACGCTGGATAAATGGGCCATTACAGCCTATGGCAGTATACAGCATAACAGTGGTTTCTACATCGATGCACTCTTGTCCTACGGTATCCTAAAAGGGCATATCACCAATGCCATCAGAGGAAATACAGCAAAGTTGAACGATGCCAAAATGTTGAGTATCTCCACCACTATTGGCAAAGAATTTGCAACCGGAATGGAAGGTTTAACCTTCGAACCACAAGCACAAATTGCCTATCAACATTTGATGTTTAACACCATTGAAGATGCTGATAATTTTACTGTTGATATGAACAATCCTTCTCAATGGTTAATCCGTGTTGGTGGACGTTTGACCAAAACCATTTCCACTGAAAACAGCCGTCCTATGTCTTTCTATGGGAAAGTAAACTTAATCAAAACTTTTGGTGATGATGGTACCATTCATATTGGTAGAGACTTTGACCTTGATCCTATGGGCCCTGCAATTGAAGGCGGCGTTGGCATCAATGCACAACTATCTCACAATTTCTCCCTTCATGGTGATGTAAGCTATCAACAAAAGCTTCAGAAAACGGGTATAAGTGGTGCAAGTTTTTCAGGTGGAATACGCTATCAGTTTTAAATCAAGGCTGTAAAAATAGCCTATTCATTCTATTCGATTTAAAAAAGGCAGCACAACGTGCTGCCTTTTTTGCTTTATATAAATCCTAATGAGACTTATCCCCCCTCCTTAAGAGAGCCCTTGCTTTTTCTACTGCCTGTAAAATCAATATCCACGCCAAACGCCGCAACATGTTTGAAACAGAGCTTGAAACGTATCAGTGCTGCATTAGCAGCGACAGCTTTTGTATGACAGATGGAAGCGAGGGTATTGTATATTTCTTGTTTATGTAATCTATAAAACAGGCCGACAGCCTAATTTAGGGAGAATATAAAGTTTTAAAGATGAAAACCAGTTTCCATCTTTACCGTCATTTCTTAATTCAGATTTACGACTTTCAAAAGCATCTAAGGCAATGTCTTTTAAGTAATGGAGATTACACATTGCCTCACGTTTTTGTTTCTCTCATTCTTTAATGGAGTCACGACCATCATGTAAAACAGAACGCCATTGGGTTGCACATTCAACGAGCTTTTTTTAAGAGGTATTTCTTAAAGCACCCAAATCTATTTCGCAAAGGCGCCTATGAATGCTGTAACAGTAAAGGCATTGAGTACCCCATCTTTACGCTTATGAAGGAGCAAGCCAGCACCATCATTATATTTTCCAGCCCCCAATGTGGCAACAGACCTTGGAACTTAAGACGGTTCATAAGAGGCATTTTTAGTCTTTTCTTGTACAGTTTTTATCCACACACTCATCCCACTTGTTATGTGCAAATGAGTGGGTTTAGTTGATTCAAGATAAACAGCTTTGAAATGAGAAAATCTTACGGTATTCGAGAATCTTATTCAATGTAATAATGATAAATTACCATTATAAATCAATATATTAAGCAATTTTTATCAAAAAAATATAAGGTATTTTTATCCAGAATATGTCACCAAGTATGCTACCTTTTCGCACATGAAATTCATTTTTTCCTGAAGTATTTTCTTTTCCACTTAAATACGCTTTTCATCCTCTTGACATGGATTGCGCAGCTATTCATCATCCAATTTGTCTATAAAGCTAAGCAAAGTGTATTTTTAGACAATATAAAGAAAACAACATTGGAAAAGATAATGATAAAAAAAGCTCTCTCTTCATACCTTTTCTATGTTTATCCTCCTGTTTCTTCAATCCATGAGCTGAACACTACCTATAAGGATTCATTTATATTTCCAGTACCGTTTTTTAGGCAAACCATTTTGACAATGCTTATCCATCTTATTTCAGGCAAGATAATGTAATTACTTATTTTTTATGTTGAATCAATTAAAAATTTTCTTGTACGTTACAGTAGAGCTGGCGTGTGGAGAAAAGTTATATAAGAAAAGCCTAAGAACTTCTATAATGAATTGTATCAAGAACTAAGGACTTGTCATAAACATTGGGAGTTAGCAAAGTGTGTAATGGGTTTGCTCTTTTAATAAGCGTAAAGGTATCAGCTTGCTCCTTCGTAAGTGTAAAGATGATGGATCTCAATGGCTTTAGCGTTATAGCTTTTATAACCACCGTTGCAAAATGAGCTATGCGTCCTTAAAAAATGGGCTTTTCTACCCTTAAGGAAAAGTCTCTTTAAAGAAAGCCTGTGAATAGCCCCCCTCATCTCTTCTTATAACAGAGAAAATTTGCTGATCGTTTTGGTGAGTGCATAAAATAATATATCTCACCGCTATAGAGCTTTTATAACGATTGTCCTGAATAAACAATTTTAAATATCATACTTCATCGTGTTTTTAGCATAAACTTAACCAAGCTAAGTTTTCTGAAATCCATTTTTCCGACTTTTTATGATCATAAAAAAAGCTTTTCCTAAGAAAAACTTCAAATCATAGAGAACACCGTAAATATAGTTCGTTTTGTTGTTTACAATAAAAACATAATGATATAAAAACTGACCGGGTACTTGCGCCATCAGGGGAATGAAGTAAGCATCAAAGCATACCAAATACTAAAGGCATATCTATGTGTAAGAAATATATTTATAAGAAAAATTTTTTGTTATGTACAATTGCTGGAACTTTCATTTTTTCTCATTTTACTCCAACTTATGCAAATAGACAACCTCCTGAAATTTTGGGAAAGATTGAGTTAAATAAGGGGGAAAAAAAGACTTTAAATAATGTTCTTGTCCGCGATAAAGGACCTGGAATATTGGCACATGATAAAGCAGCTATCACAATTGTAAAATCAACAATACACACAGAAATGTCTGCACTTTCTGTATCGGCAGGTGGACACATTCATGCCAAAGAAATTGAAGCCAATACAGTGTATAAAGGTTTAGAAACGAAGAATGGTATAATCAACGTTGAAGATTCAACCATAACCGTCCAACGAGGAGGTGCCGGTGGTATCGTTTTTTATGAAACAAAAGATTATTTGCTAAAAAATGGAGAAAAAGTTGTCAATAAGGTTGTTCTTAGCAATACAAAACTTCTCGTGAAAAACGGTACCGGTATTCTTGGTCCCTACTGCTCAAGAGCCGTTGCTGAAGTTCAACTTAAAGACTCAGAAATTCGATCTGACGTATTATTGAGAAATAAAACGAAACGTAAATATTATGACAACGATACTCTTCCTGTAACTTTAGCATTAACCGCTGATAATTCAACAATAGAAGGACGAGCAAGAACTTTAAAAGTCAATACAACGGTTTTGACTCTGAATAACAAAAGCAAATGGCACTTAAAAACCTCTCAAGAGGAAGTCGATACTGACTTTAGTGTGTTTAACTATGAACTCAGTAATATTAAACAACGAGCCCTTTCTACCGTTTCAGTACTGAATCTTAATAATAGTTCTATCATATTTAAGACACCGCAAGGGCAGGAAAAAGATCATTATCATACCTTGTATGTAGGGCGAACAGCTGAAGTTCGTAGATCTGATGGAAGTACAATCCCCAATATAGAGAACACTTATAATACAATTTACAATGCCACTGGCAATGCAAAGATTTATTTTAATATTGAATGGAGTGATGGTCTAGCAAAAGAACAGCAAAAAGCTGACCGTCTTCTTATTCATGGTGATGTATCAGGCAGTACAACAGTCCATATCAAGAACCTTGCGAAAGGTGAGATATTAAAAGCTGAAGATTCTGTTTCCTCGAATATGCGTGGTCTTTCACTCATTCAAGTTTCTGGAAATGCAAATGAAGATTCCTTCAAACTTGCACATGGCTACACCACAATGGGGGGCTTGCCCTATAAATATATACTCAAAGCCTATGGTCCAACATCCAACCATGGGAAAGCCGATAGTACACAAAGTCATTTAAGCGGAATATCACAAGAGTCAGGAGAAAATACCCTCAAAGACTACACAATCTACACGATATCAGGAAAAATGATTGAAGGTGTTTCACCTAAAGAGAAAGATGCGCTCAATACCGGTGCATCATCCCTTGTAAAAGAAAATAACGGTCAAAAAAACTTAGAAAAAAATCACAATTTCTGGGATTTTCGCTTGCAAAATGTAACGCTCGATGATGAAGGAAAGATCAGAGCTCTCGTTCCTCAAGTGGCAAGCTATTTGTCCATGCCTAACGCAATATTCTCAGCTGGACTAACTGATGCAAACAATCAAAATACTTTGCTGAACACAATACAAGAAACTCGCTTTGAAACAAAAGATCATAAAAACAAAGGGCTCGTCTTCTCGACTTATAGCAATAAGATGACATTATCCTCTCACCGTACACCATTACAATATGGCTATGGTGCCGATATTCACTATGCTGCTTTACAAGCAGGCATTACATTAGCAGCTCTAGAAGATCACAACATGACCACCAGTTTTGGTCTTTTGGGGACATATGGGAAATTAGCTTTCACTCCAAAAGATATGGAAGGTGCTGACAAGAGTACACTCGACAAGTGGTCAATTGCTGCATATAGTGGGCTGCGCCATAATAATGGTACATATATCCATGCACTTTTCTCCTATGGAATGCTCAAAGGAAATATCACCACAGCTCTCATCAGACAGACTGCAGAATTGAAAAACGCTGATACATTCAGTGCATCGGCAACCATTGGACAAAAGTTCAAAACCAGTACGAAAGGATTAGTCTTTGAACCACAAGCACAACTTGTTTATCAACATCTCATGCTTGGTACACTCTCAGATGTCGATGGCTTTGACGTGAATATGGGCAATCCTCATCAATGGTTGGTGCGCGTTGGTGGACGTTTAACGAAAACAACGCTTTCTAGCCAACAAGACTCTACCCTTTCTTTCTATGGTAAACTAAACGTTGTTAAAGCTTTTTCTAACAATGGCACAATACAGATTGGTGAACCATTCCACCTTGATTCTATGGGAGATTCTATTGAAGGTGGACTTGGTGTAAATGCACAATTATCACAAAATATCGCCCTTCATGCTGATGTTAATTATCAACATAAGCTTCAAAAAACTGGTATATCTGGAGCAAGCTTTTCAGGCGGAGTAAGCTATCAGTTCTAAGAAAAAGCAAAAAATAACTTATAATCTATTCATTTTTAATAAAAAAAGCAGTACGAATGTACTGCTTTTTTGCAATCTTTCGGAAAGAACCATTAATAACGGTTCTTTCTACACACTTTTCTTGAGCTAATTAATCTCACTCAAACCAAATTTAACAAAATCTGTTATCTCTAAAGGGACATTGAATTCTCAAGAGAGCTGCCTTTTTGATTTATAAAAATCGAATAGATTCAATAAAAATTGTTATATATTGATAAAAAATACAAAATATTTTAGTTTTTTTACATCAAAAAAATTCATAGTGAATAATTCTATATGCAAGAAAACCACCTGAAAGCTTTTTGCAAGCGCGCAACAAATCTTCTCTAAAAACTTTTAGAGTTTTCATAACAACAGCCTTAAGCAACAAACACCCTTGCAAAATATTTTGGTTTTTAGCACTTTAAAACAAAAATACTTATCAAGCTAGGTTTTCTGAAATTTATCTTCTCTGCATTGCGCTTTCTATTTTAAAAGTTCTTATAAGACCAATTTTAAAACGATAAATAACAAAATTTAATATTCGTTTTGTTATTTACAATAAAAACATAATGATATAGAAACTAACCGGGTACTTGCGCCATCAGGGGAATGAAGTAAGCATCAAAGCATACCAAATACTAAAGGCATATCTATGTGTAAGAAATATATTTATAAGAAAAATTTTTTGTTATGTACAATTGCTGGAACTTTCATTTTTTCTCATTTTACTCCAACTTATGCAAAGACATCGGCTCCCATAATGATTATGGCTCGTGCGGATAAAGCAGGAGAAGAAAAAACCTTTAATAACGTTTTTATCCGCGGTGCATATACAACAGTAGTTGCTGATGACAAAGCCTTTATCACCATTACAAACTCAACAATGCGTTCAGACTCAAATTTATTTACCGCAACAACAGGTGGACGCATTCATGCTAAAAAAACTGTAGGAAAATCAGATTCCCGTGGTTTAGAAATTTCAAACGGCATCATCCATATTGAAGATTCAATCATAAATGTTTCCGGACATCACAAAAGTCGTGGTATACTTTTTGATTACATCTCGAGTTCCCAAGTAAAAGAGGGCGAAAAAGTTATCAATAAAGCAATTCTTACCAACACAAAACTTCTTGTTGAAAATGGTATTGGTATTCTAGGACCAGATTACGCAAAATCTGTTGCTGTGGTAGAACTTAAAAATTCAGAAATTCGTTCTGATATATTATTAAAAAATAAAATCCCAGAAAACACAAAAGATACCGATCCTCGCACTTTTATATTAAGCGCTGACAATTCGATTATAGAAGGACGAGGAAAGACTTTCCCTCAAAATACAACGATTTTTACTCTCAACAATAACAGCAAGTGGTATCTAAAGATTAGTCAATTTGAAGTAGACAAAGAATTTGACAGCTCCAAAGGATACTTGCTCACTGATATTAAACAACGTGCACAATCAATCGTTTCAGTCTTAAACCTTAATAATAGCTCTATCATATTTAACGCACCACATAAACTAGCAGACAATCATTATCAAACCTTGCACGTGGGAAAACAACCAACAGCTGAAGTTGCAAAAGCAGAGCAAAACAGGAGTTCTGATGCAACAACAGTTTACAATGCATTGGGCAACGCGAGGATTTATTTTAATACCGAATGGAGTAATGGCCTTACAAAAGAACAACAAAAAACTGACCGTGTTCTCGTTCATGGTAATGTCTCAGGCACCACAACGGTCTATTTCAACAATCTTTCAAATCCTGCAAAACCATTCAATAATGAAGAAGCAGAAGATTTTATTCCTTTGAATACGCGTGGTCTCTCACTCATTCAAGTTTCTGGGCAAGCCAATGAAGATTCCTTCAAACTTGCCCATGGCTACACCACAATGGAAGGCTTACCTTATAAATACGTACTCAATGGCTATGGACCAACATCCAGCCGTGGGAAAGCCAATAAGGCACAAAGTCATTTAAGCGGAATATCACAAGAATCAAAACAGAAAGACGCGCAAAATGCTAATATATCATCCCTTGGAAAAGTAAACAACGGACAAGCCCCCTTAGAAGAAAATGGGAATTTCTGGGATTTCCGCTTGCAGAATGCGGCTCTTGATGATGAAGGGAAGATCAAAGCTCTTGTTCCTCAAATGGCAAGCTATTTGGTTATGCATAATGCAATATTTTCCTCTGGCTTGGCTGATATAAATAATCAAAATACACTGTTAGATAATATGCACTCAACAGTTTTTGGATTAGAAGGCCATAAAAAGAAAGGGGGGTTCTTATCAACTTATGGCAACAAGATGACGTTATCTTCCAGCCGTAGTCCATTGGAATATGGTTATGGTGCGGATGTTCGTTATGCTGCTATACAAGCAGGCATGACATTAGCAACATTAGAAAATCAAAATATGACCGCGAATCTTGGTCTTTTAGGCACATATGGAAAGCTAGCTTTTACACCAAAGGATATGGAAGGTTCTGACAAAAGCATACTGGATAAATGGTCCTTTACGGCATATGGGAACCTCCACTATGACAATGGTCTCTATGTTAATGCACTGGTCTCTTACGGCATTTTAAACGGACATATTACAACAGCCCTTATCGGCAACACTACAGAGTTAAATAATACGGATACATTAAATATATCAGCTACCGTTGGACAAAAATTAGCAACTGGTGTTGAAGGGGTGTCCTTTGAACCACAAGCACAACTTATTTATCAACATATTGCATTTGGCACTCTTTCAGATATCGATGGCTTCCAGGTTAATATAAAGCCCCCTCATCAATGGTTGGTCCGTATTGGAGGGCGTTTAACGAAAACAATGCTTCCCATTGAAAAAGATCATGTTCTTTCTTTTTATGGTAAATTGAATGTCATCAAAGCTTTTGGTGAGGAGCGCACTCTCGATGTTATTGAATCTTTCCATCTCGATTCTATGGGCTCTTCACTTGAAGGTGGGCTTGGCATTAACGCGCAGCTTTCTAAAAACATCGCACTTCATGCTGACGTTAATTACCAACATAAACTTCAAAAAGCTGGTATCTCTGGAATTAATTTTTCCGGTGGAATGCGTTATCGCTTTTAGAAATCTTAGCTCTCTATTTTGACACATAAGCAGCGCTGAGATGAAAACAGTGCTGCTTATATTTTACCGTATTACAAAAACCATAGTGTGTCAAAAAGTGATTCATTTTTAGCAAAAAAAGAAAATATCTTAAGGAACATCTCTATGCATAAGAATCTTTTGTTATGTACAGCCGCTTGTGCTTTGTTTTTTTCTTCTTTTAACTTCACATCTACCAGTACCGCCTCTGGTCTAAGCCCTCAAGCACGCCATAACCTTGGAGAGATTACGAAATTACCTGAACAATATCGCCATGCCATTGATTTAATAAACACACCAACACAAGCAGAAAAAAATCTTGAGAAGATAGTCTCTGGCGCCATGATGAGAGATAATTCGCACTTCAACCAAGCACTTCAAAATCATATGGATCGTGTAAGAGATACGATTAACAGCTCTTTTGCAGGTGCAAATCGTTATGGTTCAGGAGCATATATGAACGTGATGAACCGTGAAATGGATCATATACGTGCCCAAGCCATGGCTAACAAACGCCAACAAGATATGCAACACATGATGCAAGCCAATGCCTATCTTGACCAATTACGTCAAAACCGATTGACAAAGGCAGAAAATTTATTACGCGGCTACGAGAAAGCGGTTTCCGATGCAGCACAGGCGGCAGCAATCCTTGATGCCGATAACCAACGGCGTATTGATGCTGCGCACCAACAATGGGTGAGGCAAGACAAGCGTAATTGATCTGAACTGCAAAATAAAGCAGAAATATTACATAAAGAAGTACAAGTGGATAGTACCTTACAAGGACAAAACAAAGAACTTTCCAATACTTTACGCAAAGCAGTATTAGAGACTTTGAACACCGATGGAATAAGCAACGTGGAGAAAAAAGGAGAGACATCCCCTCCTCTATCTGAAGAGAATAAACAACCTCTTATTAACTCCAGCACAAAGCAAAGACACACTAGTGATAAATTATCACCTGCTAATGTTGCAACGCAACACAAGAACAATTCATCCTCAAGAGCAGATCGTGGAATTATACAATCTAAAATAAATGAAAATTCGCAATCTGATATTGATCCCCAAACAAACACCACTTTCTCAGCCTCGAAAACGACTCTTAATACATCCGCAAAAGTTAGGAGAATCGCTACCGCTGATATCGAGAGCACCTCTAAACTTACAGATAATGAAGCAACCGCAACTTCTGCTTCTTTTGATTTGGCAGAAAAAAGAACAATTCTTAAGCCACAAAAAGAAAGTTCTTTAGTCATGCCTATCGCGATGTTTGCTGTTGGGTTTTCTGATGTCAACAATCAAAATATCTTGTTAGACAATATGCAAATAACAATGTTTGAACCAAAAGATCATCCAGAGAGAAGCGTTTTCTTATCCTCTTATGGTAATAAGAGTACCTTTTCATCTAAGGTTCAAGCAGATATTCGCTATGCTGCATTGCAAGCAGGGGCAACATTAATAGCGCTAAACAATCAAAATATCAGCAGCAATTTTGGTCTTTTCGGAACATATGGGAAATTGTCTTTTACTCCTAAAAATAAGAAGAGCTTTCAAAAAAATATGTTTGATAAATGGTCACTCACCGCATATGGAAATATTCAGCATGACAGTGGCATCTATGCAAGTGCATTTCTCTCTTATGGAATTTTCAAAGAAAATAACACCACAGTTCTCATCAAACATACCTCAAAAGTGAAGAATCATAAAACATTAGGATCCGCTGCAACTATTGGTCAAAAACTGTCAACCAGTTTGGAAGGTGTAATCCTAGAACCGCAAGCACAACTTGTTTATCAACGTCTCATGCTTAGCTCTTCCTCAGATAGTAGATCTTTTTCAGATGACAATAATTCTAAAATAGACATCAGCAAACCTCATCAATGGTTGCTCCGTATTGGCGGACGTTTGACGCAAAACAAAGGCCATGCCCTTTCCTTCTACGGCAAACTAAACGCGATCAAAACTTTTAGTAACAACTTTCCTCTTGCAGCTATAGGCTCTCTAATAGACGGTGGTTTTGGTATTCATGCGCACTTATCGCAAAATATCGAGCTTCATAGTGATCTCAGCTATCAACATAAATTCAAAAAAGCTGGCATATCTGCAATAAATATTGCCGCCGGAATGCGCTATCACTTTTAAAAATACTTGTATCCCTATCTTGAAATATAAAGCGCCCTCATTATGTTCCGTTTTGTTTCTTTTGTAAGAGACATAGTGAGGTCATAATTTTATATTCTGTAGAAGAGAGGAAATATTTAGGAATACATCATATGAAAAAAAATATTTTACTATACACAGTTTCTGGACTTCTGTTTTATTCTACCACCAGCTTATCTTATGGTATTTATAGTAATGATAATTACCTTTATAATTATTATAGTTATAATGGTAATTATGGTGATGCGGATGATTATAGTGGTCAGTATGATTATAGTCGTGATAATCCCCCGCCTCCGCCAGCAGGTTATGACCTAACGGGGGTATCTCCAAATCTTCCTCGTCGTGGAAAGCTAGATCTATCCAAAGTTTCTGATCCATATGGTGGATTGGGAAACTCCTTCAACATACCTCAAAATCCTCCAGCCCCTAACTCTAAAGTTTCCACTTTCTCTACAACATCTGTCCCCACACAAACAACCACAAGCCCTTCTCCTACAGGGGGTACATCTACAGCATCTAATCCTACAGGGACTAAACCTCCCCAAACACAAAGTAGAGAAAATTCAAGAAGTGATACAGGCTTTACTGAGGGAACGACGCATTCTTCAACGCGCACCCAACCATCTGAGCAACCTACTACAAAGCCTAAAACCCCTGCAGGCGCTTCTGAAAGCTCTAGAGAAAAAACGCCATCCCCAACTTTAACAAATGAAGCTGTAACTTCTCCCGCGGAACAAAAGCCTGAGCCTAATCGAGAAGGTACACAGAAATCAAAGACTAAAGCGACAGAAAGTGTACAATTTGACCCTACAGCCACACAAAACACGGTTACACAATCTCCATCGACAGGAATGATTCCAACGAGAGGAGAGTCTCCAACAATAGAGACAACTTCAACAACAGGAATGGAAGCAAAATCGAGAAGACGTTCAGGTGTTTCCGAGTCTTCTGCAGACTCTTCCAGCGAAATAACTTCACCGAATTCTGCTGTATCTTCACAGTCAGAAACAACACAACCTGCACCCAATTCACAGTCAACACCTGCAAACTCTGTCCCTACAAAATCGGAATCTATACAACCAACAACAGAAGTACCACCAAAGCCTAAAGAATCAGAACTGACACAGTCAATATCTGTAAGACCAGTAGCTGAAAAACCAGAGCAATCACCGATACCAAAATCTGTACAATCAACGTCTGTGCAATCTGCATCTACACAAGAAGTATCTGAAAAATCTAAACCTACAAAACCGGCTTCTGAAAAAACAACAACAAAACTATCGTCAACGCCTAAAGAACCAGAACCGGGGCAGAAAATACTTTTAAGACCAGAAGCGAATACACAAAAAGTATCTAAAAACTCTGTATCTCAAAAGCCAGAATCTACAAGACCAACAGCAGAGCAATCACCAACGCCTAATGCATCAGAGCCTTCATCAATATCTGCAAGGCCAGCGGCTGGAAAACCAACATCACAGGGTACATCAGAATCTGTAAAACCAGCGCCCATGCAATCTGCATCTGCACACAAAATATCTGAAAAATCAGAGCTTGCACAACCAACATCCCCCATCAAACAGCCTGAAAATCCTGTGCAAATCAAAGATATCAGTACCCGAGTTGAGGCTCAAAACGGTAGAACTGTAACTGTGCATAACCAAAAAATTCAAGACAAATGGAGTGCTATCGATGCAGAGGGGAATAATTCAAAAATCCAAATGAGTGGAGGAACCGTTGAGGCTGGTTTTATTGCATTGAGTGTCTCAGATGGTGGAGTGATTGATGCCACAGATATTACGGTAACAGCAGAAACAGCTGGTTTGGTCAACATAGAAGGGACAATCAATCTTAAAGATTCAAGCATCCATGTCACAGGAGAATTTGAAGCGAATGGTATTATTTTCCGCAATAACCCATATCATACCCCTCGAAAACGATATCCACGCAGTGCTGAAAGAAATACCAAAGCCGTTCAAGAACAAGATATTGCCGGTAAAGTAAATCTAGAGAATACAAAACTTTTCGTTGAGCAAGGGATTGGTATCAACCTTTATGGAACAAATACAAACGGTATCGTCAGCCTTAAAAATTCAAAAATTAATGCTGATGTTTTGTTAAAAAATATAAAAAATGAACGCGAATCCACAAACACTCTTACACTGATTGCGGATCACTCTTCTTTAGAAGGTCGAGTAAGAACTTCTAAAGATAATAGAACAATTTTTGATCTAAAAGAAGAGACGAAATGGCTCTTAAAGCCAAATAAAAACGCCATAAATAATGATAATGTCTCAGATGACGATACTGTTTTAGATGACTATGGACAGTTTGGTCTTGATGAAAAATCATTCTCTAATCTTTCTGTATTGCGCCTTACAAACAGTGCCATTATGTTTGAGAAGCCCGTTGAGGGACATTACCAAACTTTGTTTATAGGGACTAATCTTTCGCAAGAAGACGAAACAGTTCACACAGTAGCAGTTTATAGTGCAACAGGTGCTGCAGAAATTTATGTAAACACTCAATGGAACAAACATTCTCCTGTTACGGAACAACAAACCGACCGTATTGTGATTAATGGAGATGTCTTAGGGAATACTGTTGTTCACATCAATCTCCAAGAAACAGATAAAAAAATAACTGATAGCTCTGCTGTTTGGGGAGAACACATGGCGTCACTTCCTTTAGGGACACATGGGGTTTCAATCATTCAAGTTTCCGGACAAGCAAACGAAAATTCCTTCAGGTTAGCAGGAAACTATATGACAATAGGTGGACAACCTTATAAATATGTACTCACAAGCTATAAACCAGGAACATCTCATGAGAGCCAAAATCTTTTTGGCAAAAATAATCGTGATTTCTGGGATTTCCGCTTACAGAATGCCTACATTGATAAGGATAAAAAAGTTCGAGCACTTTTACCACAGGTGGCAAACTATTTAACCCTGCCTAATGCTTTATTTTCTTCTGGATTTGCTGATGTAAATAACCAAAACACGTTGTTAGACGCAATGCAAACAACAGTATTTGGCGCAAAAGATAATAAAAAGAATAACTTCTTTTTCTCTTCATACGGCGAGAAAGTCGCCTTATCTTCCAACCGCGGCCCATTGCGTTATGGTTATGATGCTGATGTAAACTATAGCGCTTTACAATTGGGAACCGTATTAGCCGCCTTTGAAGGCAAAGACATAAGCACACATTTTGGTCTGTTAGGAACCTACGGAAAACTTGCCTTTACGCCAAAAGAGATGCAGGATTCTGAAAAGACGACCCTTGATAAATGGTCACTCACCGCTTATAGCGGCATCCAGCATAGCAATGGTCTATATGTCAATGCTCTTCTTTCTTACGGAACCTTAAAAGGAAATATTACCACAGCTCTGGTTGGGAATGCCGCAAATTTGGATGGGACTGAAATCCTTAATCTATCCGCAACCCTTGGTCAGAAATTAGCAACCGATACAAAAGGATTGGTCTTTGAACCACAAGTGCAATTCATTTATCAAAATCTCATGTTTGATATTTTCTCAGATACCAATGGCTTAAAAGTAGACATGAGCAATCCGCATCAATGGTTGGTTCGTTTTGGTGGACGTTTAACAAAAACGATAACGGCTGTTGAAAAAAACAAGGCTGTTTCCTTCTATAGCAAAATGAATGTTATCAGAACTTTTGGTGATGGTAAAACAATAAAAATTGCTGATACCTTTGATCTTGATCCTACCGGCTCTTCAATTGAGGGAGGCATGGGTGTGAATGCTTATTTTTCTGAAAATGTCGTGCTAAGCGGTGATATTAGTTACCGGCAAAAACTGCAAAAAGCTGGTGTATCGGGGACCAATGTATCTGGCGGAATACGGTATCGTTTTTAAAGAAAAAACACTTTTAACTTCAATTAAATAAAAAAGCAGCACGTTGTGCTGCTTTTTTATTTAATTGTATATTTTTAAAATTCTCAAAAGTCATTACATCATCAAATAACATATTTATTTATAATGATTTTTTATCTATTGAATAAAAACTGAATACCATCGCATTCTCTCATTCCCCCTCCATGCATAAAGTTTTATGTCTTACTCCACACTTCAAGCGATGATGTTTTTACAGCACAACAGAATAAGCATTCATGCGGATTTAAAAAAAAGTCAGCCCCTTCTTCGCTGTAGACGCTCCATTTATTTTAGATGATGTGCATTTAATATACCTGCTATAAAAACTTGGTATCTGTTATAAATTATTAAAGGCATGTTTTCCCTCTAAAATCTCAATGCTACACCACCTCCCTCATAAGATAACACATTGATCTATAAAGAGTGTTCATTGTTTTGCTTGTAAAATGAAAATCCAAAATAGCGTAAGATTCTTTCATTTCAGACCTGTTCCATGTTGAATCAACCAAAATCATGTCTCTTGCAAGTTACAAGCGGAAAGAGCCATTGCGGATAAAAACTATTAAGAAAAGATTAAAAATGCCTCTAATGAGCCGTCTCAAGTGCCAAGGGCTGTAGCAACATTGGGAGCAAACAAAGAATATGACAATATCAACTGACTCTTTTATTAAGCATAAAGATGGTCGCACCCCATAGATTTTATATTATTTCCATGGGGACTTTATTATTATACCATTCACAAATTCCGTTGCATCAGAGATGTCGTTGCTCCCCATAAACACCATCACGAAATAGGCTTGAGAGCCTAGATATTTCTTAAAAACAAGGGCGTGAATTAGGAATAAAAAATCCATTCTATTTTGAGTAATTTTTCGTGCATGAAGGGCATGCCCCCAGTAAAAAACACAATAAAAAAGCGTGAAGAAAGACCTAATCTTTCATTATTTAACATGATAGTGCTTTAGATGCTTTTGAAAAACATAAAGCTAAATTAAAGAATGGTGGTATAGAAGGAAGCTGATTTCTAGCCCCTTTATTCTTTCCTAATAAGATCGCCTCCCTCAACTAAAAAAGAAGCGCCCTATTAACTCAGTCTGCAAACAATGCTCTGTAAATAGCCCGCCTTCTCTTAGTCCTCTTCCAGCTAGCTTCCCACAGCATGCGGTTCACATCACCACACCTTAAACGACATTGTTTTAAGAACAGCGTTTTACAGTACAACAGGATAATAATTTAAATACCCAAATGCGCTTAAAACATGTCTACTCACTAAACGCACTATTTATCCAAATCAACTGCTCTACCTAATCATTGTCATCACTTAAAACAGCCAATATTTATCAGATTTGAATCATTCCTCTATTTCTTTCGCGCGTCCAGATAATTGCATAGCTCTAGAAAGATCATTAACTGCATTTAAATGTGTTTGAAGTAATTCACTATTACGCTGTAATTTTTCTTGTAAATCAGATAGCAAACTTTCAACCTCATGTTCAATATCTTGATTCATGTAGCGCTTCACATCACTCATGGATTTATTAAGATCACGCAAACCACGTATTTTACGCAAATTTATTTCTTCGTAATCTGGAATACCACTGCTCTCTAGCATATTGCTTTCATAATCAACAACTTGAGCTAATCCTTTAACAGCAGCGACAAATTTTGTCATCGCCCAATCACGATCAATAAGGTTGTTATCAAGAACTTTTGCTTTTGCTGCAAAACTATCATCACCATATTGCACTACAGACATTTTTACTTCCCCTTCAACACTATTGTTCAATCTTACTTTCAAATGAGGGAGATTAAACAGGTTCTCTACAATGCTGATACACTCAACCAAGCTCGTGGTGCAAACATCGCTCAAACAACAGCACGACACTCCTTCAAAGCGTATACCACTTCAACTTTCAACACATTCTCTCAAATATTTTTCTTGCTTTGCTCCAAAACCATCATTGCGGCTATACTAATTCACCAAAACGCTATAAACTTAAACCTTACGCAGCAATATCGAAAATTCTACATTTGCTCTGTCTATTTCGCCTTGCCGATTTGATCTTGTCCTATTTTATCACCAGCACGCCTTCCACAGAAAACAACAACGCTCTCACGAGAACTTTGGCCATAAAAAGACCACTTGCTGACAAAAACCCGCAGCATATAAAGACTTAAGCCCATTAAAAATTTCAGCATTTTACCGATAGCAGCATTTTACCCTCCATAATTTATGGCTTTCTCTGCACCTAAACTTGCATACCTTCTGGCACCCCATAAGATGGCACCCTACAAAATTAGCGTGCACCCATCCAAAAAGGCACACCCTCCCCCATGCTCTTTCTGCACGCATGCAGTATCTCGCATAAGATACGAAAAGAATGCTCTTTCGAACAGATCAGCCATACAGCAATATTAAAAAAGACATCTTACAATAGCTAAACAGCCATCGATCTCCCTTTTTTAAATTATCATTCGCTTTTCTTTGCAATGAATGACTATATAAGATTTTTTGAACCTTTTCAAGAGTTTCTTAGCCAATCAGTTCGATACGTCTTCAATCGCATATTCACGCGCTTGTTTTAAAGAAACATCTCTTAAGTGTACCCAAGCCTATTTCGCGCGTCCACCCATGAATGGTATAATGATAAATCTCCCATGACATGTATAAAATCCTTTGAGCACTTTCCATCTTTACGCGTAATAAAAGAAGCAAGCCAGCACCATCACATATTTTGCTAGCCCCTCATGTTGCGATATCCTTGGCATTTGAATGCGGTTCAAAAAGCATGCCTTTCTTATACAGTTTCTCTCCACATGGATCCCCCCACTTGTAAGTGCAAAAGACATGATTTTGATTGATTCAACCTAGAACAAATTTGGAATGGAAAAATGCATCGGTATTCAGGGCTATAATTCAAGTTGAATAACGATAGATTATCATTATAAATCAAAATATTATCCAATGCATAATGCTTAACGCTCCCCACATTGATATTTTCAGAATTTTCACTGCATCTTCCTATAGATTATTTCACTCCATAACACAGTTTGCTCTTAATATCGCAGCTTTACATGTGCTACTAGTATAAAAACAGAGAAAACCAATCATTTTATAATAAAGGTACAATTTTTGTTACGAACTTTCCCTCATTTCCAATCTTCTAAATGCGGCTATTCTCTTTCATACTCATCACATTTCAAATCTATTCTATGTGGAATAAATTAAAATCACTTTCTCGCACATCACAAACAACGCCCTGATGTGTTGATAAAATACACTGAAAGAAAAATGCCTCTTATGAACCCTCTCAAATGCTAAGGGCTATAGTAAACATTAGAAGAAATCGTACGATGACCGTGACTTGCTCTTTCATAAGTGTAAAGATGGCAGCATTCTATAGATTTTTATATTATTTCACGAAAGCTTTACCGTTATATTATTCAAATTTACCTTTATACCATTTACGAGTATCATCATAAACTGTCTGCGTGTGCGTTGAGAGATATTTCTTTAAAACAAGTACATAAATATGCAATAAAAATATATTAATATACAACATAAGTATATTTCGTTTGGAACGTTCTATTCTTTTGTGCAAAAACATGTCCCATTAGAGCAGCATTAACCAATCTTGCTATAAGATGAACGATCAGAAAACATTTTTGTCTTCCTCCGCTCACCTTAAAGAACCAAGATCTTAACTCAATCGGCTCTGTACGCAGTCCGAATTTTTGTCAAATGATCTTCTCTTGACTTTCCACTCATGTGATTCACTTAAACGAAAACGCAACAAATAAACCTATGAATATTCATCACACACTAAAAAATACTTAAACGTTCCAAGAAAACTTATGCCTTATATTACCGCTATAAATGACAGTGTTTTATAGCATCACAGGATAAAAAAGTTTTCTGCAACACAAAACCTACAAAACCAATGAATATCCCCTTTAAAACTTTCTTTTTTAGGATTCACAGTGCTCTAATTCCTCAAGCCTTTATAAAAAAGAGCGATTTTAAGCTTGCTGAATGTATTGTATCAGCATATATTACAGATTGTAACATATTGTTATTCATAAAATCACCTCAAAAAGAACAGAAAGAGGTTTTTATGGCTGATCTCGTAAAAGCCGCTATGCTTTATTCAACCTTGATTATCACCATCAATGCTTTTGTTGTTATTTTAGTTCTCGTAATAGAAATATACTAAGCATACTCTTGTGGCTTTTTGTAATCTACGCAAATGAGCATCTTAATTTCACATAAGATCAAAGAAAAATTTTAATTCTACAGATAAATCACACACCCAATTTCAAACATCTCTTGCGACTATTTGAGTGTTAACTCTGCTTTTTATATGCATTTTGAACCATCAGTGTCCGCCTTTTCACGCTTCCTTCAATCTCAACTTCATTCCCACCTTAAAAACTAAATTTTCTACCAAATCCAATCTGTAAATAATTTGTCTCCTTATTGAGTAAGTCCTCTTGCTTCCCCCCTTCAGTGTATATCACAATTTTAAAGGATAATATTTCATGAAGCTTATGATAAATCTATTGAACACCATCTTTACCCTTATGAGAAAATAAACCAGCATCATCACACATTTTTCCAGCCCCAAATGTTATAACAACCTTTAGCACTTGAGATCGTTCATAAGAGGCATTTTTACTTCTTTCTTCAACAGTTTTTACCACACGGCTCTCCGTGCTTGTAACGTGCAAGCAGATGGTTTTAATTGATTCAACCTAGAACAGATTTTGACGAGATCATCGTTCAACAAAAAATAATTAATTTATTTTTATAAATCAAAGTGTTATTAAAAAAACATTCATCACACACTCGAAAACAAAAAGCATCTCATATGCAAAGTTTTACATAAGCTCCACTGCTCAAAATGATAATATTACGGCACAATTAAGATAAAACATAACAAGGGAAAATCTTGCAAACTCAGAAAAGAGAGGGGAAAAATGAAAAGGTGTGGAGAGCGCTTACCTCCTCACACATCCAGCAAAACCGTCCTAGCAAAACTGCCTCACATCTTAACTAATGCTATAATATTCTCAAATCAAAATCAATTTTTTAAAAATAGTTTGAGAAAAATATTTGAGTATAAAACGATAATAATTCCATTTAGAATGTTTTTTTCTTTATTAAAACAGAAAAAAGTAATTTCCAAACAAATATTTCCTCTCAATTTTTCCGAAATTAGCCACAATGCTTAAAGCCGGTCTTAGTGTGATGAAACATTTATTTATGATAAAGGCAGAAAAACACCCCAAAGGTAGATTTAATCTCATGTTTTAAATACATGCAACCAAAACATTAAACAATCAGCGCATAATTTGAAAAATTAGCAATAATACGTAGCAACTCATTCGGATGCAATACTATCACAATTGAAAGCACTTTTTGGCTAGACAAATGACAGTATAGCATCCGTTTACACAAAGAGTACAGATCGTAAACGGCTAATTCTTGAAGCCATCAAAAGACTCTCTAAAAGTTAGAGAGATCCTAAAAAGCGTAATAGAATCAATTTATTGAATTGTATGTTTTTAATTAATGCCAAACATAAGTTCCATATACGCTTGTCTGGCATGTTGACAATTTTTAGATTTTTCCATAGAGGATGGATCCAGCTTTTCACATTTTTTTACCCACTCTTCGAGTAATTTTTTATCTTTCTTGAATTCCGCTGCGCTGTAAGTTTTTTCGCAACCAGAAACGCCAAGTCCAGTACAAACCAGCAATACTGCGATAATAACTTTATTCATGATTTAATTCCCTTCCTTTTTATCTTCAGTTTTTTTCTCGTCATCATGTACAAAGCTCGCACCAGGCCAATCTCGGGCATGAACTTCACGATACGCTTTATCTGCGTTTTTACAATTTTGAGAATCTAAATTCCCTGATATCATACATTTCATTGCCCATTGCTCGAGCAATTTAGGATCTTTCTTAAACTCTGCTACGCTATAGGTTTTTTCGCAACCAGCAAGGATAAGTCCAGTACAAACCAGCAATGCTGTGATAATGACTTTATTCATAAATAAATTCCCCTTTTTTCAAATTTACAAAGTTTAGGACACAATTTAGGGTCCCATTAAATTTGTACATTCAGTTCATTGTGTATTTTCAAAAATTTTAACATCGACTTCTGTACGCATTTTTTCCAACCTATGATGATAAATCGCGTACAAAGAAAAACACCGCTATCAATATATTTTTATGATTTAATCCTGCTTTTTTCAGTTTCATTCCCCTTTTTGCCACTTTCACGAAGTTCCTTTGCAAAATTTCTATAATGCTCTTGAAAAAGTTCCATATCGGCTTGCATGACATTTTGACAATTCTTGGTTGCAAAAGCAGAGATCCCCATTTTATCGCATTTCTTTCCCCATTCTTGCATCAATTTTTTATCTTTCTTAAATTCCTCAACACTGTAGTTTTTTTCGTGAACCAACAGTAACAAGCCCCGTGCAAAGCAACAGCACTGTTATAATGATCTTGTTCATGATTTAACCCCTCTCTTTGTTTTATTTTTATTAACAATATCTTTGAGTTCACATCCCCTCCCATATTGTGACTTTGCATCTAACTTTCCTTTGCAAATACGCACACTTTCAATGCAAACAAGTTAAATCATGAGAACTGATTTCATTTATCAGACTTGCATTTGTAACATTATCTGCACAGCGGCTCTTTCTATTTGAAGTATTTGAATTTCAGCAGTAATTTTGATATCTTGGCATTTTTCAAAAACCACTTCATCATGCGAAGTCGCACAAAATTTTATCAAAAATTCGTAATGCCTATATCCATTGCAAATTCCCTGCAAACGAAAGAATACACCTTTTAATCAACTGATTGCGCTCTTATCATTTCTTAAACCACCGGAAAAGAAAGAAACCTTTAAGTCCCCCTGCACTTTTTAAAAGCCAATAGAAATGCTGAAAAAGCGATCTTATACGTTCCAATTGAAGAAAAAAAGCTGATTTCCTTGCGTACCATTACGACTGGCATTAACTATTTAAGACTATAAAATCATGTAAATGTAAGAAATACTGTCTATAATATGCTCAATGACTTCTTTTATTTATTATGAATAACTTATAGCGCGCCAATATCAGTAAATTTTACTTATTTTTACCCCCCTTTATAAACATGAATACAATTTAATTAAATAAATCGCTGCATAACAGAAAAAAATAGTCAATGCTACTCTTAATTCCATTATTTACGCATGTATTAATTAAAATAAACAAAAAATAACCTGACGTTTAAAATCATTATCAAGAAAATTTTTATGGAAGAATAAACTTATCTATTCATCTAGCGGATAAGATCACAAGAAGTATGATGATTATCACATTTATAGGAAAAAGTTTGAAACGGAGAATTTTTCGCAAACTCATAGCTCTTTCATGAAATGATATAGAACCTTATGAAAAACAATTTAAATGAAGCAGACCTCGTGAAAAAAGAAGGGCGCTTGTATTATTAAATTCGTATAAAAACAATCGATATCATCTCTAGAAAAAGCACTCAAACCAACAAAAACTTATTATCGTATATCATTTTTACACTTTTCCGTATTTTTGTGAAAGCAATTCGCGCACCTCATCGGCTATTTTAGTTCCACGACTTGCACAACTTACCTTAATCAATCGATGCAAACTTTCTGGTATATCAATCGTGAGGCGCTTCATACCTCCACTCATGCTCCCTTTGGGACTTCCTACCCATGCATCCGCCGTTAAAGGAATTGATTTATTCGTTGGTTTCGTGCCGATTTTAATTTTTTTATTCATCACGCTAACTCCTTGATTTCTGCTGCAATAGCTTCAATCTCTGCTGTTGCTGGTCCTTGCTTATCAACTTCATAAACCGCCTTCCCTTGTGCTGCTGCTTCTGCAAAAATCACGCGCTGCGCAACGCTAGAAGAAAGAACATGCACGGAGTATATGCCAAGAGCTTCGTTCACATCACGCCCTATCGCTGTATTGACTATTTTACGATTAATAACAAAAGCAGATTTAAGATCTTCTTTATAAACACGCGCTTCGTCAATCAGCTTTACAATTCCATCGGCTGCCCAAATATCATAGGGACTAGGCAAAACAGGTATAAGCACCAAATCCGAAGCCATAAGAGCACTACGAGCAAGATCAGTCACACGCGGAGGACCATCGATAATAATATGATCATAACCATGACCAATCTGTGTAATCTCTTTGTGAACCGTTGCACGCGGTAAACCAATAACCGAAAACAAAGGTTCATCTTCACGCGCAGCAGCCCAATCCAATGCGCTACCCTGTGGATCAACATCAATAAGCAATACCCGTGCACCAGTACGCGCAAAACTGGCCGCAAGATTAACACTCAACGTAGTTTTTCCTACGCCTCCCTTTTGATTCAAAAGTCCAATGATCATTTATTACGCCTTTCAGCATTATCGTTTTTACGATTATACAGAAAGCAACAAAAGAAGCAAGCATCCAATACGTGCAAAATAATCATTTCTCCTATTTTTAGGATAAAAACGACAGCCCACAATTTTGTCTTTATAATATTCTTTTAGCACGAGCAAAAACATTATGGAGATGATGTTCTTGAGAATAATAAAAATAAATTTAAACAAGAGACACCCTCTTCTTCCCCTACCCAAAAACAAAGATTCTTAAATCCATGTCGATCTGTAAACAATGCTCTGAAAATGATCCAGCTTCTTATCTCGCACCTACCTTTTGAGCTTCTCCCTTCATGCAGTTCACTTAATGCAACTCTACAAATAAGCTCCACTCTGAATATACAACAAACTATGAGAAGCATTCATTGTTTTGCATGTTGAATGAGAGAGCTGAAATCAGGAAGATTCTCTCATTTCATGCCCTCTGTATTAAATCAATCAAAATCATGTCTCTTGTACGCTACAAGCGGGGATGGTGTATGGATAAAAACTGTACAAGAAAATATAAAATGCTTCTTATGAATTGTCTCAAGAACCAAAGAATGTAGTAACATTGGAGGTAGACAAATATAACAATGGTGCCTGCTTACTTCTTCATAAGCGTAAAGAAGCTGGTGACCGATGAATTTTATACTCTTATACGCTCAACAGGGTAAAATGGGCTTAAGAGAAATAAGAATACCTCTAGCAAGCATGTGAACAAGCAACACTATGGAATGTCTATACTTGGTAAACTCAATAGATTATCCATAAAGACCAAACAGCCGTCTTACATAAGATCGAATAACGAACATATGGCAAAGTGAGATATTTTGCATCTTACAGCTCATTTTCTCCAAATAGATCTTCTCGACAAAAAGAATATTTTTGTTAAGATGACATTGAAAAACTTACCTTCATTATGTTCTTTTATATACCAGACCAGAGGGTATCATGAAGATCGTGCAATTGAGAATAAATAAAAATGAATTTACAACAAATTGAACCTGATATTTTTATCAGTGCCCAAATTAGCATAGAAAATATCAAAACATTGGCACAAGCTGGTTTTAAAACAGTTATCTGTAACCGCCCCGATCATGAAGAGCTTCATCAACCTGACTTTTCTAGCATTAAAACGGTCGCAAATGAATATGGCATAAAAGCCTATCACATTCCCATTTCTCCTCCAACTATAGAACAGTCAGCTGTTGAAGCTATGCAAACAATTTTAAAAACCGCCTCTCTGCCTCTTCTCGCCTATTGCCATCACGGAGCACGCTCGCTGCATCTTTATCGTTTAGCACGTCTTTAAACACAGGTTTCATATACTTCCTCCTCGCCTTAAAAGATAAAAACTCTTAAATACACATCGATCTGTAAAAAATAATCTGTCAATAATCTTTGTCTTGCGCTTTCCACTCAGGCTTCCCACTTCATAAAACTCTACACGCAAGCTTTACTCCTCAATATACAACAAACATGCACACCGGAAGCCATAAAAATGCATGAAAATTCATATGATGATCAAGGAAAATTATTTTCACCTCACCTTTTATCACTGCTCCACCTCCTTTTTCTTAATCCTCTACCAACACGAGCTCATCCGTACGCCACAAACACCTAAAACGACAGTAAAACCACTACCCCCCATATTCCGGATAAAAGGCATGCAGAGTATTTTATAAAAAAGCCGTAAGCCATCATCTATGGTTAATTATAAGATATTGATTTATAGTAATTAATTATTTTGCACGTTGAATGAGAAACCCTAATACCGTAAGATTCTCCCATTTTTAATCTATTTATAGTGAATCAATCAAAAGCGTGTTTTTTGCATGTCACAAGCAGGAAGAGTTCGTGTGAAGTAAAACGAGTTAAGAAAAATCTCTCTCATAAACGCTCTCAAATAGCCAAGGCTGTACAACACTGAAGGCTTGTCAATATAACTGATGATACCGGATTGCTCTTTTATTAGGCATAAAGATGATAGCGCTCAACGGAGCTTGCAAGATACCATTCATGAGTGCCATCATGAAAATGGATATAGGAAGCGTTGAAAGATATTTCTTTAAAACAAACGCGTAAATTAGCAAAACAAATATATTCCAGCATTTTATTTTACCTGTGGGGTGTGATTATCCTATTCAAAGAACAACAAAAGCCTGAAACTGTTATTTTCATGATTTAAGAGATATTACTCTGGAACCTTTTGAATGTGAAAAAACCGAATTTTAAAAAGACAATCATCTGGACTGATTTCCCCCTTTATAACTTCATATTTTTCCCCAATAAAGCTGTAAATTGATTTCAGAGATTATCCAAATGAATATAGGCAATATAGGGGGCTCTCCTCATCTGGCATACAAAAGCTGTAACAGCAGAGAGAGTATTAAAGCGCCTTAATCTTTATCTCAAACATATTGCTCGCGTTGAGGATCGCTAAAGCAAAAGCTTTATGAGAAAAACAATGCCATAAAGTTACAAAGAGACCAAACATAGATTGGAAAGATGTTCCAACTTTTATCCAATACTTCTATCAAAGAACAACAAAACATTATTAGCTTTGCGTTTTCATATCCTTAAAAACTGCCTGCCCGCTGCATTATAGGTGTTATATTTGTGAAGAAAAAAGGAGATATATGGACAGTTCTTAACTTGAGAATCTGAAAGATTTACGTGATACAATAACAAAATTGTACTTATCAATCAAAAGCATGAGAAATTTTGAAACAAGTACACCTGCTTTCTCGCAATGATTTCTTTTTATCTGCAATCGATCGCAGCCTCCTTAATGTGAAGGACCTCTCACAATATACGAGAAAAACGAGACTGAAAGCATTTTCAAGCAGCTTTATTCTCGTTTACGTTATTGGTTAGCACAAAACAGCTGTTGACCACCGCTCTACTTCACAAAACTCAACAAACAAACCTTTTTTAAAAATATTTATCATATGATACAAAATATCACAGGCGTAAGGTTTTATATAAATTCAATATCATCATAAAAGACGATCCGATATAATAAAACAAATTAGAAAAAAAACCATAAGTTTTTGAAATAAAAAAGTCATCGATTAAATTTTATCAAACTATAAGCTTAAAATCGCAAGAAATTTTAAAAACAGTCTTTCTCCCTCTTCACGTCTATTATTGCCAAATAGGCTGGGGCTTATTCTTTAATGCATCTTTTATGATGGTTTTTAACGGATCAGAAAGAAACAAGCAGTAAACTTTTGAATGACAACAAAAGCCATAAAATGAATTTTGAAAAAGATAATGCCAAAATCAGATCTTCAGATATTCGATTCTCCCTCTCAACAACGGAAAAAACATATATTCCATGATGTTTTGGAATATATCTTTGTGATTATAATCACTTTAAGTGCTATTTTTACGGCTCTTCTCTCTCTTTCAGATAAGTTTAGGGCATATTTTTAAAAGTAAGCAGCCTATCCAACTTTGATAATGGTTGTACTGTCTTTAAAATTTCTTTTGCCTTTTTTTCATCACGGTGCATTTGCGTAATCAAAGGTTCAAGACCATCAAATTTTTCTTGTCCTCGCAAAAACTGGAAAAAAGAAACGGTACAGCTTTCCCCATAAAGGTCGTCGTTAAAGTCAAACAAATAGGTTTCCAAAAGTGGCGCACCATCTTTAACAACCGTTGGACGACAACCAAAGCTTGCAACACCATCATACAAAACACCGTTCGCACGACGCAAACGTACCGCATAAACACCATGAGCCAAAAGAACTTGGGGAGGCAACATTTGATTAGCAGTAGGAAACCCCAAAAGACGTCCAAGTTTTTCCCCTTGAATAATATTGGAGCGTATCCGATAGTGATACCCTAACAAATGGGCTGCTTTGTCCACTTCCCCTTGTGAAAGAAATTGCCGAATAAAACTCGAGGAAATGATCAAAGGTTGTGAATCTTGAGGACGAGCAACGCAAGAAACTTGCACAACCTCAAATCCATATTTCTTTCCCCTTTGGCAAAGAAGATGTACATTTCCGCTTTTCTGATGACCAAATTGAAAATTTTCCCCTGTCACCACAACTGAAACATCAAAAACTTCCTTTAAAATCGATTTGATAAATTCATCCGCTGAAAGAGAGGCAAACTGTGCATCAAAGGGCTGTTCAATCACGCCATTAAAGCCAAGGACTTTAAAAATTTCAGCTTTTTCAGCTGCCTCTGTCAAACGATAGACAGGAGCTGAACGTTGAAAAAAACTTCTTGGATGAGGTTCAAAGGTTAAAACAACGGCTGGTTTCTTTTTTATCCGCGCGAAGTCAAGCGTTTTTTGCAACACCACCTGATGTCCGCAATGAACACCATCAAAATTTCCAAGTGCCAACACTGCTCCCCGCCAAGCCGATGGAAACATATGAGTTCCCTGAAGACGCAAAAAATTAGTCATTACTGAAGTGCCCACATGATTGCTTGTGGTTTATAACCATAATGTTCAAGAAAAGAATGCAATTCTTGCTTATCCACCACACCATTTTGCGTATAATCATGATGATGAATCCCCCCCATAATATAAAGGGCATCAAGACCAAAATGAGCCGCCCCCTTAATATCCGTCAAAAGACCATCACCAATGGCTAAAACTTGACTTTTTTCTACTGTTCCCCGTATTTTTTGAAGTTTTTCAAAGGCACATTCATAAATAGGCGCATGAGGTTTTCCAGCAATGCGCACCTCCCCCCCTAATTGTTGATAAAGACGCGCCAATGCACCAGCGCACCAAAATTCTTTATTGCCATAATGGACAATCACATCAGGATTAGCACAAATAAAAGGTAAATTCCGCGCCCGCATGCGAAGAAACATTTCCTCATAAGCAGAGGGTTCTTCGTCAAAATCTTCAAGAAAACCACTACAGACGACAACAGAAGCCTCCCATTCTTCAACAAATTCACACTCTAACCCTTCAAACAGCACCAAATCACGTTGTGAACCAATAAAAAAAACTTTACGCGGAGCAGTCCGAATGAGATCGCGCGTTACATCCCCTGAAGTGATAATAGCATCATAATAGTCGCTATGAACATTCATGCTTTGTAATTGAGCGGCAACATCTTGCCGTAACCGAGGAGAATTGGTTAATAAAATAACACTTTTTCCCATTTGTCGAATTTTATACAATGCTTTCAACGCTGGTTCAAATGCATGTACACCGTTATGCACAACACCCCACACATCACAAAAAACAGCATCATAATGTGCTATAATAGTCTCAATATGGGTAAGTTCATTCATAGTGCACCTATCTTCATTTATCATTTAAGCTGTCTTTTACTTCAAAACTACTTACCGAAAGATAATACTTGTGTCATCTGCTTTCTCAAGCCATATCCCAACTTTGCATCGCTTATAGCAAGCATACAAAATGATAAAACAAATAAGTTATCATTAAGTGTGCAAAATTCTAAAACGCTTTATATCAAAAGCTTATCATTCCACAATGCTCATTTTTCTCATAAAAACTTTAATCCTAACAATAACTGCGTTGATACAGTTTTTTATCTAAAACACGCACATTCTTAACAACGAACAAAAAAAACCTTAAAAAACGCTTCCTTAAGTATAGAATTATTGATTTATAATAATAATTTATTATTCACACCTAATGAGAAAGCCCAATATATTTTCTCATTTCAGATCTGTTTATATTGAATCAATCAAAACTATTCGCTTGCACATAACAAGCGAACCTGAGCGTATAGATAAAAATACGTAAAGAGAGAAAAAGTAGCTCTTATGCTCCCTTTCAAAGGCAAAAACTGTCGTAATATTTTGAACTGACAAAGAGTATGTGCCGTCCACGCATCTTTTTTCAGTAAAGATAGCAATATAGCTTTTATCCCCTTCATAGAAACCTTTACGTTATACGCTTTACGAAACGCCATTCGTGAAATGGGCACTAACATTGAGAAATATCTTCTTAAAACAAACATGTGAATATAAAACAACCAAATCTATTCTGTTTTGATTTTATTTTGCATGAGGGATCTTTACTCATAAAAACTTTCCCCTATCATCATGATATCTCAGACGCATCTAAAAAATCACTTTAGTTATTGGTTAAGCACAGCACCATAGGCGGTGCCTTGAGCTTAAAAACAAAAATTTTCCTTCGTAAAATGCATATCTGATGTCATGAGTTTAGCAACAAGCCTTAAAAAGTTGAAAGGCAAACAACCTCTCATTAAAAAAAATCGATCCTTCTCAAGAAAAACTATTTTTATTGCCAATTTCCTAAAATTACTTTATGAGTCAGAAAGTGTCTTGGTCGCATACGCACCGACCAATAGGGATTAAAAGCCTGAAAACTCAAACATGAATTGACCCCGCTTTGCGGGTATCCCGGAATTCCGGGAGATTTTGCTATGTCCAAGTGCTTCTCAGCACTAAAAGCAAAATGCTGATTTGAGTTCAGTACTTTTAACTCCCGGAATACTCATGCGAGGGCGCTCGCAACCGGTGGGGGAAAAATGCAAACTCCAAATCTTAATATTGATCTTTTTGTAGGCAAAAAAATTCGCTTTAGGCGAAAAATGCTAAAAATGTCTCAAAAAACATTAGGGCATCATTTAGGTGTCACTTTCCAACAAATCCAGAAATATGAAAAAGGCTTAAATCGCGTAAGCGCAGGACGTTTAAAGGAAATTTCCGATATATTGGATGTCCCACTTGCCTTTTTTTACGCTGATATTATCAAAAAAGAACATACCCCATACCATCATGATGAAATCGCATCCAACAAAGAGGAATATTTGCTTTTAAAAAGTTTTAGAATTCTTACACCTGTCAAACAGAAAGCAATTTTAAACTTAATTTGTGATTAGAATTAAAACACTTTAAAAGCATGGGGTATAAGGTTCTACACGCTTTGTTTTTGGCTTCCTTCCCACACATCAAAAGATATAAATCCCTCTTCAAACTGGTTGATAAACAATTCCACTTCCCAAGAACAGCTCATTCTCGGCTTCCCCTTCCATACGGCTCCTTTCACAAAATTATACGAGCAAGTCCTCTCTTGAATATTCACTACACCTCTCATCAAAACACCCCATGCATAAAGTTTTTGTGCCTTATATCACCACGCCTCAAGCGATGATGTTTTTACAGCACAACAGAATAAGCATTCATGCGGATTTAAGCCCCCCTTCTCCACTGTTGACGCTCCATTTATTTTAATGATGAGCATTTAATATACCTACTATAAAGACTTGGTATCTGTTATAAATTCTAAAGGCATGTTTTTTTCCTCTAAAACCTCAATGCCACACCAACTCCATCATAAGACAACCCATTGATTTATAAAGAGTGTTCATTGTTTTACATGTTGAATGAGAACCCAGAATATCGTAAAATTCTTTCATTTCAGACCTGTTCTAGGTTGAATCAACCAAAACCATGTCTCTTGCAAGTTACAAGCGGAAAGAACCCTTGCGGATAAAAAACTATTAAGAAAGGATTAAAAATGCTTCTAATGAACCATCTCAAGTGCCAAGGACTGTAATAACACCTACGAGCTAGCAAATATAATGATACTGCCGTCCTACTCCTTTATGAAGCGTAAAGATAGTGGTGCTCAATGGATTTACCATTATACAATTCACGGACACCATCGTGAAATGGGCTTGGGTGCATTGCGAAATGTTTCTTAAAAAAAGCCCGTGAATTAGCAAATCAATGGCGTTCTATTTTGCATGAGGGTCGTGCCCCCATTTAAAGAACGCAACAAACAAAAGCGTTAGGCAATAAACAATCTCCATTATTTAAAAGATATTACTTTAGATGCTTTTGAAAGTCGTAAAGCTGAACTTAAGAATAATGGTAAATGGTTTCTACCCTTAAAACTTCATATTTTCCCCAAATTAGGTTGTTTGCCCGTTTCAGAGATTACGTCAACAAAAGTATATGCAATCCCCTCGCCCTCATCTGGCATACAAAAGCTGGAACTACTCATAAAGCTCTTTTTTTTCTCAATCTCTAACTCAAAACATGCGGCTGCATAGGATTGGATGTTGATTTACAAGCAACAGAAAAAGCACGCACGCTCTTAGGAACATAACGCCATAAAACCACTAATAGACCAGCTATGGATTGGAAAGATGTGCCGGATTTTTATAAAACATTTTGTCAAAAAACAACTATGACACATTTGCCTTTGCGTTTGCTTATCCTTACAAGGGTTTGCACACGTCCCTTATGTTATATTCATAAAGATCAAGTTGAGGGTGATATATGGACCATTCCTGCCGAAAATATGAAAGGAATGCGTGATGCTACAACAGAGTTTCGTGTGCCTTTATCATCTGAAGCATTAAAAGTAATTGAACAAGCCCGTTATCTCTCCAAAAATGATTTTATCCTTTCTGCAACCAATCGTAGTCACCTTAGTGAGAGTAGTATGCACAACACATGCAACAGACTGGACCCTATCCCCGTAGGTTTCACTCTCGTTTACGTGAATTAGCTGGCAGACCGGCGCGCCTAGTCACTAAAACCATGTCATACGGTAGAAGGCAAAGGAGAACATGCCTATTGCCTACAGAACACAGCTTTTTGTCGACTTTTTCGATTGTTCTCATGTTATAAAAAAAGATGCAAAATTTTAGAAAATAGACAAATAACTCCATAATAACATGATCAATAGGTAAAAAACCCACACAAAATGTGTGGGCTTTTTTGTTTATGTAAATAAACAAAGTAAATACATATTTGTTATTTAATAGGTATTTCCCAATGGCGGACACGAACAAATGAGCATTCTGTCTCCCGCAACATTATCAATACGTGATACAGGAGGCCAATATTTATTGGCTGGATCAAGAGAGCTGTTGGGAAAAGCAGCTTCTTGTCGCGAATAGGGTCGTGCCCAAGCATCATCTAAAGTATCTGCCACTGTATGAGGAGCATTCACCAATGGATTATTGTCTTTTGGCCAAACCCCACGACCAACTTTCTTTGCTTCTTCAGCAATAGAGAGTAAAGCATCACAGAAACGATCAATTTCTGCTTTTGGTTCTGATTCCGTTGGCTCAATCATCAAAGTTCCCGGAACAGGGAAAGACATCGTAGGCGCATGGAATCCATAATCAATGAGACGTTTTGCAATATCATCAACACTCACCCCATACTGCTCTTTCAACACACGTGTATCCACAATACATTCATGAGCCACACATCCATGCTTGCCCCGATAAAGAATGGAATAGGCGGGTGAAAGACGTGCAGCAATATAATTAGCATTTAAAATGGCTATTTGTGTTGCATATTTTAAACCATCAGCTCCCATCATTCGAATATACATCCATGTAATCGCAAGAATAGACGCACTTCCATAAGGAGCTGCCGAAACAGCATGGGTTGTCCCATCCTGTTCATGTCCTGGTAAGAATGGTTTGAGATGCGCTGCAACTCCAATTGGTCCCATACCAGGACCACCACCACCATGGGGAATGGCAAATGTTTTATGAAGGTTCATATGACAAACATCAGCGCCAATATCTGCAGGACGAGCAAGCCCCACAAGTGCATTGAGATTAGCGCCATCAAAATAAACTTGTCCGCCATTTTCATGAATAATAGAACTAATTTCCTTAATGCTTTCCTCATAAACACCATGTGTTGAAGGATAAGTAATCATGAGAGCAGCCAATTTATCCTTATGCAATTGCGCTTTCATTTTGAGATCATCTACATCAACATCGCCATCGCTTAAACATTTTACCACAACGACTTCCATACCTGCCATATGAGCCGAAGCTGGATTGGTACCATGCGCAGATGCGGGAATAAGACAAACTGTACGTTGATGTTCTCCCCGTGATTGGTAATATCGTCGGATAGCCAAAAGCCCCGCATATTCACCTTGAGCACCAGAATTTGGCTGAAAAGAAACTTGCGCAAATCCTGTAATTTCGCACAACCACGCATTTAACTGATCGATCATCTCCACATAACCCGCTGCATCCTCTTGTGAAACAAAAGGGTGTATATTGGCCATGCTAGCCCAACTCACAGGCATCAATTCAGCCGCCGCATTAAGCTTCATTGTACAAGAACCAAGAGGAATCATTGCACGATCCAGCGCCAAATCCTTATCCGCCAAACGACGCAAAAAGCGCATCATATCTGTCTCTGAATGAACCGCATGAAAAAAGGGCTGGGAAAGAAAAGCAGCATCCCGCATTTTGCCAAAGAGCTGTGGAGAAACCTGATCGCCTAATTGTGCCCCAAAAAGCTGCGCTAAAGCACAAGCATCTTCTTCTGTAGATAATTCATCAAAATTAATGGCAATGGTGTCATCATCGAGAACACGAATAAGGCGTCCACTCATTTTGGCTTGATGTGCAATCTCTTTCGCTTTTCCCTTCACAACAATGCTTACACAATCAAAAAAAGATTCTCCTTCACAAAAAACACCTGCAGCCTTTAAACCAGCAACAAAACGACATGTTAAATGATGAATTCTCTGTGCAATTGCTTGTAAACCTTTCGGCCCATGCCAAACAGCATAAGCAGTTGCCATATTAGCCAACAACGCCTGAGCTGTACAAATATTTGACGTCGCTTTATCGCGCCGAATATGTTGTTCTCGTGTTTGCAAAGCTAAACGAAAACCAACACGCCCTCTCGTATCCACGGATTGACCAACAATACGCCCTGGAATAAGACGCGTTAACGCATCACTCACAGCAAGGTAACCAGCATGTGGACCACCAAATCCCATCGGAACGCCATAACGCTGCATAGAGCCAACAACGATATCTGCCCCCCATTGAGCAGGTGGCTCCTGAAGGGTAAGCGCTAAAGGATCAGCCACAACAATAACTAAAGCTCCTTTTTCCTTTGCCTCTTTTATGATCTCACTGTAATCATGAAAAGAACCTTTTGTATCTGGCCAAGATAAAACAATTGCCGCTGTATCAGAAGCAATTTCGCCATTTTGGCTAATCTGAATCCCTTGTGTTTCAGCACGCGTTTGCGCAACACTTAAAGTCTGAGGATGTAAAAGACTCTGAACAGAAATCTTCGTCTTTTTCTCACGGGAAAAGCGAAAAGCGAGGGCATTGGCTTCAGCTAAAGCAGTTGCTTCATCAAGAAGGGAAGCAGCCGCAACCGGTAAACCTGTTAGTTCACTCACCAATGTCTGAAAATAAAACAAAAGTTCTAAACGACCCTGGCTAATTTCTGCTTGATAAGGCGTATAAGCAGTATACCAAGCAGGATTTTCAAACAGATTTCGTAAAATAACTGGAGGCACATGAGTTCCATGATATCCTTGCCCAATAAAACTTTTGTGCACACAATTACGCTCCATCATCTTGGAGAGTTCTTCCAAGGCTTGTCCTTCACTAGCAGCCTTTGGCAAATTAAGTGAACGTCCCAAATGGATAGAGTGTGGAACAGCTTGAGAAATGAGTGTATCAACACAATCAAGCTCTAAAACATCAAGCATTTTTTGTGTTTCATCAGGTCGCAGCCCAATATGTCGAGAAGAGAAAGAATGCTCGATCATGATACTCATCCAATCAAAGCCTTATAAGCATCTTTATCCAACAACCCTTCCAGTTGTGTCTCATCCTGCAATGTCATTTTCCATAACCAGCCTTCTGTTTCGGCTTTCTGATTTACCAATTCAGGATTATCAGCCAATGCTTCATTGATTTCGACCACTTCACCATCAAGAGGAGCATAAACATCTGAAGCGGCTTTCACCGATTCCACAACAGCAGCTGCCTCTCCTTTGGAGAGTTTTGTCCCACTTTGTGGTAAATCAACAAAAACCAAATCTCCTAATTGCTCTTGCGCATAATGCGTAACCCCAACAGTCACCACTTTTCCTTCAACGCTAAGCCATTCATGGTCTTGTGTAAAATAAGTTTTAGACATAAAAAATCATCCTTTAAAATAACGTTGTTCAACAAAGGGAAGTGAATGAACTGATAATGCAATCTTTTTACCTCGCAGTTCTGTAAAGACTTGTGTCCCTTCAACTTTACAATCAACAGGAACATAACCCATCGCGACAGGACCATCAAAAGAAGGACCAAAACCACCTGATGTTACAACTCCAATCTCATTACCTTGATCATCAAGAAGCACCGCACCAGCACGAATAGGTTGGCGCGTTTGCGGTTTTAATCCGACACGACAACGAGCAGGTCCTTTTTGCAGCGCTTCAAGAAAAGCCTTCGCGCCATAAAATTGTGCTTTTTCTCGAACACTTTTAGAAACAGCCCATGTTAGAGCCGCATCAATAGGTGTCGTATCGGGGGTAATATCATTTCCATGCAAACACAACCCTGCTTCTAACCGCAAGCTATCGCGTGCTGCAAGTCCAATCCACTCAACACGAGAATCACTCAGCAATTTTTCAGCCAACATATGCGCATGCCCTATAGGCAAAGCAATTTCAAAACCATCCTCTCCCGTATAACCAGAACGCGTTATAAACCAATCCTGTTGTGGTTCGAATCCTTGCATAAAGAACAATTCATTCCCTGGTAAATCAGCATCAGCAAGAACAGCAGCCGCTTCAGGACCTTGAAGAGCAAGCAATACCCTTTCAAGAGCAATCACTTGACATTCAAAATCAACCGCACGCTTTTCCAATTCTACAAAATCAGCCTGTGCATTACCGGCATTGGCGACCAACATAAAACGGCCCTCTTCCAAACGGGTAATGATAAGATCATCAAGAATACCAGCCTGCTCATTAAGCAAGTAATTATACCGTGAGTGCCCAATTTTTAAAGCTGCTGCATCAATGGGAAAAGCATAGGATAAAAATTCCACGGCTTGTGCCCCTTCAACAGCAATCAATTTCATATGAGAAATATCAAAAAGTCCCGCTTGTGCACGCGTATGAAGATGCTCTTTCAAAACGCCAAGAGGATAAGTTAAAGGCATGTTCCACCCCGCAAAAGCACCAAATTTTGCTCCTGCTTTTTCATGCAAATCGTATAAAGGAAGTGTTTTTAAAAAAGATGTTTCTTGTGCTGTGCCCATAATAACTCCAAAGCTGCGCTAACGCCCACAGAATATGGCCGTCTCTGCACCCCTCTGTCATCAACCTGAGAGACTCGCGAAAAGATTTTTCGCTTACACCTTCGGCGCGGGCTCTCCCGACTTTCCAGATCTGCCTTCTTCCTTTTACGGTCCCTAAAGCCTGAGAGATTATGGGCTATTTCCCCTTCGGCGGCAATGCGAAAATTCGCAATCTGCACTCTCCCGCAAAAGAATGAAAGAAACGATAACGCTCTTTCCAGCATATTTGAACCTATAACCTATCTTTATCACACTGTCATTAGTAAAGTGATGAAAATGTTCTCATTTTAAAACTTGCATAAGCTGCTTCAAAAGATTTATAATAGCTTCCTTTTGAACCTTACAAAAATTGCAAGGAACACATTTTAGAAAATTTAAGACAAAAATCAAAAGCTATAAACAAAAATACCTCTTGAAAATCATGCAAAACGTCACACACTAAAAAAACCGCAAAGCAATATTCTTTCTCGCGCAGTTCAACCTTAAAGATAGGGTTTCATATTCTTTTTTAGAATAAGGACTTCAAGTATTTTATAAGTATGATTTTAATGCACAAGAAGTGGGTTTTCTGCTTTCTCAATAGTGTCATAAATTGCGACTATTTACAGACTAAAACTACCGAACAAAGGTGACAAAATACTCATGAAAGCTGGTAATATTTCTTACAATTGCGAAAATGATCTTCCAAAGCAAATTGCCCTTTTTCCTTTAGAAGGTGCACTCTTACTACCCGGTGGTTTTTTATCACTCAACATTTTTGAACCAGAATCACTTGAAATGATTGAAAACGTTATGGTAACTGATCGTCTATTGGGCATTATTCAACCACTTTCATCGAATACAGACCGCTTCTCTACACAACTTTATAAAACAGGCTGTATAGGGCGCATTACAAACTACAGTGAAACAGGAAATGGACAACTGTTCATTATCTTACAAGGTGTTTGCCGCTTCACCTTAGAACAAGAATTAACAAACACAAAATCCTATCGAACAGCTCTCATCCAATCAAACATAAAAGACTTGCAAGAATTTGATATTGAAGAAAGCATTAACCGAGAGAACTTACTCGACGTTGTAGAAAAATATCTAACCATACATGAAATGGAATATAATTGGAGCAGTATCATAGAAGCCCCTACACCTATATTAGTTAATGCTTTTTCAGCTCTTATCCCCTTTACACCAGCAGAAAAACAAGCTCTCCTTGAAGCTCCAGATATCGAAAGCCGTGCCCAAACTCTTCTTGCATTAACAGAACGCTCACTCATGAAGCAAATAGGCACAGATTACCGCTTAAACTAATGAACGGTCCCAACATGAAAAAAATGACCACAGATCCCAAAATGCTCGAATTGCTCGTCTGCCCAATAACGAAAGGCACACTCTCTTACAACCGAGAAACACAAGAGCTCATTTCTCTCAAAGCCAAACTTGCCTATCCTATTCGTGATGGCGTTCCCATTATGCTTGCCTCAGAAGCGCGCCCTTTGCAAAACAATGAAGAAATAACGCATAAAAAATAAGAAAATTTCGTTCATTTTTTTATAGAAAGCTGTTATCGATCACTGTTCTATAAAAAACTCTCTTTTGCTTATGCAATCTTTTTAATATTAGTGCTAATCCATCACACACCAGCACCAGCATTCTCTTTACCAACTCCCAATGTTATACTTACTCTAAAAAGTCTTTTGCTTCTGAATGCGAAAAGAAACTTCCGTTTTTATACAAAATAAATGGATAAAGTCATATAGTTACAATTTTAAATATACCCCATAATGATCACCAAGAAATTGTCCTAAATTTCATCAAAATAAAGGGATGCATTGCAACAGCTGCATGTAAACTTTGCAAAAAACAACCAAAACAACTGCTGTCACTCTGGTTGACGATTTAAAGAAATTATCCTATGAATGAACTTGTGTTTTTGATCGTATACGCGACGATCAAATAGGGCCTGGAAGCCCTAAAACCGAGTATAAAATAAACCCGCTTTTTGCGGATATCCCGGAATTTCCGGGGGCTCTTGTTATGTCCAAGTGCTCTCAGCACTAAAAGCAAGAGGCTGGCTCGGTTTCAGCACTTCCAGACCCCGGAATACTAATGCGAGGGCGCTCGCAACCGGAGGGGGAGCAAAGTGCGAACCAAAAATCTACATTTTTACGACATTTCTTTAGGCAAAAAAATTCGCTTTAGAAGAAACGTCTTGGGTTTTTCTCAAAAACAATTAGGAAGTCATTTGGGTGTAACATTTCAACAAATTCAAAAATATGAAAAAGGCTTAAATCGCGTAAGTGCAAGACGTTTACAAGAAATTGCTCATATATTAGATGTTCCCGTTTCCTTCTTTTATGCTGATAACACAAAAAAAGAAGATCCCCTTTATCATTGTGATGACAGAGTAGAAAGCAAAGCAGAATATTTACTTTTGAAAAGTTTCAGAATGATGACCCGCAAAAAACAAAGAGCTATTTTGCAGTTGATTTCTGATGAAAAAAATGACCCCTTATTTTCATAAATTCACTGAAAGGACAATCAACATCCTTAATAATATTGAAAAGAATTGTAACTGTCTCCCCACACCTCATGAGAACGAAAATTCTTAAATCTAATCTGGTCTGTAAATAGTGTGAATTATAACGCGTTTAATTTAGCAATAGCGCGTTGATTTATAATGATAATATAACGTTATGTATATTGAATAAGTATCTCAAATATCGTAAATTTCCTTCATTTCAAACTTGTTCTATATTGAATCAATCAAAATCTCTTGTTTGCACATTACAAGCGGAGTTGGCGTATGAGTAAAAATGTACAAAAAGGCATACTCTTATTGAATTGTCTCTCATACCAAAAGCTGTATCGACATTGAGTACTGGAAAAATGTATGATGGTGCTAACTTGCTCTTTTATTAAACATAAATATGGGGGGGCAACGGCTTTCCACTCATATATTTTACTTGAAGCCAAAGGCTCACCAAACAAGTCTACGAATATTCACACACACTAAAAAACACTTAAATATATCAAGAAAGCTTGAAGATCTTATACCACCATACTTCAAATGAAGATATTTTATAGCATAACAGGATTAAAGTAAAAAACAGACACGAAAAAACTATATGTATAACTTTCATAATAATTTATTTATATAATGGATACTTAAGTTTATCCTGTTGTACCATAAATTCTATCATTTAAGGTATGAGGATATGAAGCACGCATACCTCCTTGAAACATTCAAATGTTTTTAGATGCTAAATGTCTTTTTAAATATTTTTAGGCTTTCTTGTTGAGCCTTAAGTTTCAAGTGAAAAATGGGAAGCCGCTAAAAGTAACCGCTAGAATCTGGCTGTTTACAGACTGTAATAGGAAGCTTCGCTTTTAAAGGCATAGGGAGAAAATCAAATAATTCAACAATTAACAGATAGAGTATTAAAAGATTCCACCAACGCGATACGTAATACCATCCTTAAAAAATTCAAAAGTGTAAAGGTAAACATTGACAGAAGATAAAGAATTCACTTAATTAAAGTGCTCTCTAACGAGCTAATAGTTTAGCGTACAATATTCAATTTTTCAATTCTGAAAGATTAAAAAAAACGTATCATTTGAAATAAAACAATTTATTGTGCTGACGATGATGATTGGTGTACACAAAATTGAGTTGTTGAAAATCAAAAATATAATTTAATGATGTTCCTTGACCAACTCACTCTCTCCTGAGTAGCACGAGGAATAAACGTGGAGAGACATGAGGAGTATATAGAAAATGAGTTTTAAAGTTGCAATTGTCGGCGCAACCGGAAATGTTGGTCGTGAGATGCTTACAATTTTAGAAGAACGTGGTTTTCCTGCGCATGAAATTGCCCCTCTAGCATCACGACGCTCATTAGGACAAGAAGTTTCTTATGGAGATAAAACTTTAAAAGTAAAAGCACTGGATACTTACGATTTTTCTGACACAGATTTTTGTCTTATGTCTGCGGGAGGAAGCATTTCCAAAGAATATGCTCCTAAAATCGCTGCTGCCGGCTGTGTCGTCATCGATAATTCCTCCACATGGCGCTATGATTCCAATGTTCCGTTGATCGTCCCTGAAGTCAATGCCGAAGCTATAAATGCCTTTTCTAAACGTAATATTATAGCAAATCCTAATTGTTCAACAATTCAACTGGTCTTAGCTTTAAAACCACTCCATGATGCTGCAATCATTAAACGTGTTGTTGTCTCTACATATCAATCGGTTTCTGGAGCTGGTAAAGAAGGAATGGACGAACTTTTCGAACAATCACGTGCAGTTTTTGTTGCTGACCCAATTATATCAAAAAAATTCACTAAACGCATTGCCTTTAATGTCATTCCTCATATCGATGTTTTCATGGAAGATGGTTATACAAAAGAAGAATGGAAAATGACTGCTGAGACGAAGAAAATTCTCGATCCGAAGATTAAGTTAACGGCCACTGCTGTTCGGGTCCCTGTCTTTATCGGTCATGCCGAAGCCGTCCATGTTGAATTTGAAAAACCACTAAGCGTATCTGAAGCACAAGCGCTTCTCCGCGATGCTCCCGGTTGTCAGCTTATCGATAAACACGAAGATGGTGGCTATGCCACACCTTATGAATGTACAGGAGAAGATGACACCTTTATTAGCCGCATTCGTGAAGATATCACCGTTGAAAATGGTTTAGCTTTCTGGATTGTCGCCGATAATTTAAGAAAAGGAGCAGCATTGAATGCCGTTCAAATTGCTGAATTGCTCATTTCTCGTAATTTGATAAAGCCTAAGTCCGTAAATTAATGCCCTGTCCGAAAGGGAAGAGCCCTAGCCGGTCTGTCAAAAGTCCGGTTTCTCTTCAGCAGGATCTTCTCTCCTGCTGAGGATTCATATCGCCATTCTAAAGGACTGTGATTCGGGATATTAACAATTTTACTCTGAATATCCATGAATACCTTGCCGCCTTAAGTTAATCATCGCCACCTTAATGCCATTTTATGGTAGAATAGGATTAGCAGCATAAGCATTTTTTGCTTCACGCTGCTGATCCTTTTTGTTATTCCGGTTGTGAAATTAACTTTACCTTTATCGAGCAGGATAGGTCACAACACGGTAACGCGTTTCATTACGTTCAAAATTTTTGTAATTGACATTATCAGGAAACAAGGGGTTATAAGCATTCACGCGCTTTACAGAGACTTCTTGTGCTTTTGGCGACGGATTTAAAATTGTTCGTTCATCCCTTTTCTTGACACCTGTAGAATCGATAATCACATCTGTTCTGTATAGTTTTTGCATATTGTTCCGTGTTTTTTGAATCGCCGGAAGAACTTTAAAATCAGAAACAACCTGTTTTACTTTTTCTTTTTTTACTTTTGACGATTTTATCATAGCATTTGGCTTTACTGGCATCTTTGTAAAAGCAACGGTAGGAACATTGTTGACATTGACATAACGTGCAGATGCCCAACCAACCTTTCCGTGATAACCAAGAGAACACCAAGTTTTATTGGACAGACAGCCATAAATTTGCACTTTTGCTCCCATTGGAACCATTGTGATCACTTTATAAACTGTTGCAGGACCTGTGCGTAAAGATACCTGACCTGATGCAACACGAGCAACTGTTCCAGCAATGGTTCCAGCTTCCGCGTGAGAAGCAGTCACAGCCACCCCCGACGCTCCCAAAGCCCATAAAATCATTGTTGTTGATAAAAATTTCTTTCTTAACATTATTTTTCTTCCTCTCTCAAAACATGTGAAAGGCAAAATTTTGCCTTTGCAAAAATTTGCCGCGTTTAAATCCAATGATCAGCAACCTTTATTTCCCGCGCAAAAGCCCCCGCAACATTGCAACAAAATCTCTCTTTATTCCCCCCTCTACACGAACACGGACTTTTGATTTTGGTTGCGCAGTATGTTCTTCATGAATTTACGCCTAAAGCATCATCTGATTGTTTGGTTCTTCAACCAATCGTCCTTTAAAGAAGTTTTTAAAGTGTTATTGGTTCCCTCAACAAATGATTGCAATAAAAGAATTGATTGCCTGAATTTCAGAGAATGAATGATGATACGCCCCCAAAATACTAAAAATAAAAGGAAAAATAATACTCTTTTAAAAATAAAAGTGATTGAATATTCTCTAAAGCTTGTATAACTTTAAATCTTCCTAAAAAAATACAGAGTATATTGAAACTTCCCTCAAAAAATCTCTTGGAAAAGAAAGTTAAAAGCACATGACATTAAAAATTTTTTCTCGCAGTCAGATTATAGGATTATTCCTCTCTCTCTTTGCACTTTTTTTATCTACTGCTTGCGTCATGGCTACAGACAAATCAAAAATCAAACTTGGTATTATGGAAGGGCGGGATGCGATTATTTGGAAAACTGCTGCTGAACAGGCTAAAAAATCCGGTTTAGATATTGAACTCGTTTATTTTTCTGATTACGCTTTGCCTAATGACGCTGTTAACGCAGGAGAGATCGATGCGAATGCTTTTCAGCACGCTCCTTATCTTAATGAACAAATGAAACAACGTGGCTATAAACTTTCAATTGTCGGCTATACATTTATTGCTCCAATCGGTGTTTATTCGCACAAAATCAAAGACTTAAAAGATCTACGTGATGGTGCACATGTTGGTATTCCGAACGACCCATCTAATGGTGGAAGAGCCTTACTTCTTCTCAATTCTTTAGGTCTCATTAAGTTAAAAGATCCTCATAATATTCTTGCATCTCCACTTGATATTATCGAAAATCCTAAAAACCTGCAAATTCGTGAGCTCGATGCTGGTATGTTAGGGCGAGCTATTGACGATTTTGATCTTGCAATTATAAACACAAACTGGGCTATTGTTTCCGGATTAAACTTCGAAAAAGATGTCGTCGCATGGGAGAGTGCAAAAAATAATCCTTATGATAATATCATCGTTGTACGCACGAGCGAAAAAGATGAGCCATGGGTTAAAAAATTAGTTGCCGCTTACAACAACGATCTCATCCGTGCAAAAATAAAAGAGATTTTTGGCAAAACCGCCCAAACTTCTTGGTAATTGTGCCAAATATCCGAGTAATTGTGAATGGAAAAACCTACTCTTATCTCCTTAAAAAACATCAGCCGTTGTTTTAACAAAACGGCTGGTGTTCCGGTAATTAATAATCTCTCTTTAAATATCCATGCTGGTGAAATCCTTGGGATTATTGGGCGCAGTGGAGCAGGAAAATCAACACTTATCCGCTGTTTAAATGGGTTAGAGAAGATTGATGCAGGGTCAATTTTTTTTGAAGGTATTGATATTTCAAATCTATCAGAGATAGAGTGGGCGCCTTACCGTCAACGAATTGGGATGATTTTTCAACATTTCAACCTTCTCTCATCGCAAAATATTCTTGATAACATTGCATTGCCGCTTAAATTAAGTGGTGTAAGTAAAAAACAACGCCACAAACGTGCCCTTGAACTGATTGAATTGGTTGGGTTATATGGAAAAGAATATTGTTATCCGGCACAATTGTCAGGGGGGCAAAAACAACGCGTTGGCATTGCTCGTGCGCTCGCTGCTAATCCTAAAATATTGTTATCAGATGAAGCCACCTCTGCTCTTGACCCTGAAACAACACAATCTATTCTAGAGCTCCTTGCTGATATTAATAAACACCTCAATCTCACGATTGTGCTCATCACCCATGAAATGGAAGTTGTGCGCACCATAGCGCATCGCGTTGTTGTTCTTAATCAGGGGAACATCGTAGAAGAAGGACGTGTGAAAGACATCTTTACATCACCGCAAGACGATACAACCATAGCCATGCTCAAGCTTGTCACCCCGCAACTTCCTGAAAAATTTGCGAAAAATCTCAAACCAATCGGGCGAGAAGCTGTTATTGAAATGAATATTGCCGGCGAAATCGCCCAACAACCTTTTCTCCATCTTTTGGAAGATGAAAGCGGTTTAAGAGCACGTATTCTTCATGGTGGCATTGATACAGTCCAAGGCGAAACCATCGGGCGCCTCTTCCTTGCTCTTCCTGCTCAAGATAAAGAAGCTTTAAAAAAAGCCGTTCAATGGTTAACAGAAAAAGGACGATATTGCGAGGTGTTAGGTTATGTTTAATGTTTTGTCTCATGAACTTCCCCAAGCTGTTATTGATACAATATTGATGACACTTAGTGCTTCTTTTATGGCATTTATTATAGGACTTCCACTTGGTCTTCTTCTTCATACAACAGCACGTGGAGGAATTTTTGCTTCATCTCTTATCAATCGCCCTTTAAGCATCATCATTGACAGTATTCGTGCCATTCCCTTTATTATTCTTGCATTTTATCTTCTTCCCGTTACGCGTATCGTTGTAGGAAGAGGGATAGGAATGCCTGCTGTAATTTTTATACTGACCATTTCAGCTATCCCTTTTTATGCACGCATGGCGGAACTCTCTTTTAAAACCGTTGAAAACGGTCTCATTGAAGCGATCCGCTCTATGGGCGCAAGCCGTCTTCAAATTATCAGACATGTTCTTATTCCTGAAGCTCTCCCTAGCCTGATTACAGGTTTTACAGTCATGATCATTTCTCTCATAGGAGCCACCTCACTTGCTGGATATCTTGGTGGAGGCGGTTTAGGGGATATGGCAATCCGCTATGGCTATCAACGCTATAATACCTTCATCATGACCATTGTCATCATTCTTTTGATCATGCTCAATATTATAACCCAATGGACTTCTGATAAAATCGTACAAAAACTTGATAAAACAAAACATTAAAAGACTTAGAATTTCACATACCAGTACCATCATCCTCTTTGCCACTTTCCAAGTGCAACACCCCTTGCCTATCGAAAACGCTCATAAGAGATTAGGAACTTTTTTCTTAAACAGTTTTTATCTCTCCCCATCCGTTTGTAACATGAAAGAAAATAGTTTTAACGGATTGAATATAAAAGGGAATGAAATAAGAGATCTCACAGTATGTGAGACTCTCACTTAACATAAAAATGATAAATTATCATGTCAAATTAAGACATTGTTCACGACCTTTCCCAACCTTAGATAACATATTGAATTTATAATGATAATATGGCGTTATTCATATTGAATGAGAACTCTGAATCCCGTAAAGTCCTCTCATTCCCAATTTGTTCCATATCGAATTAATCAAAATCTCTCGCTTGCATGTTACAAGCGGGAAGAGCCGTATGAGTAAAAACGATATAAACAAAACAAACAAGCAAGCAAGGAAGCATGCCCTCTTATGAATTATCTCAAGCGCCAAGACCTGTCATAATATTAGGGGCTAGCATATAATATGATGGTGCCGGCTTTCTTCTTCACAAGCATAAAGATGGGGGTGCTCAATGGCTTTATCGTTATACTATTCACAGGCGCCATTGCGAAGTGGGTGTGACGAGCGTTGAGAGATGTTTCTTTAAAATAAGCCCGTGAATTGGCAACGCAAGTATATTCCATTTGAAGTATTCTGTTTTATGTAAGGACTGTGATCCCATTAAAGAATGCTATAAACAAAAGCGTGAAGCAATGCACTATCTTCACCAAGAAACTCCTTTTCAAAATGATCTAGGAAAGATAGCAATCCGCTATGACTATCAACGCTATGATAACTCCACCATATCTATCATCCTATAGATTATTCTCAATATTATCATTGAAGAAACTTCTCATAGAATTGTACAAAAACTTTATAAAATAAAGCACTCAAACTAATCTAGATATTGGAAGATTTTTCTCCCATCACTGCCACAATAAGCCATTGAGCTGTAAGAGCTGGTTTTTTTAACTGTTCAATTTCCACCGTAACCCCATAATGGAAAACCACTCGACCAGAAGGGCGAATTTCTGCATCATCTAACACAAAGCGCGCACGTACCCGTACTCCTGTTTTCACAGGACTCATGAAGCGTACTTTATCGAAACCATAATTAATCCCCATTGTGCTCCCCTCCAACTCTGGAAGTGCCTCATAAGCGAGCGTAGACAAAAGCGATAATGTTAAAAACCCATGAGCAATTGTGCCCCCAAAAGGTGTCTTTTTAGCCTTTTCCTCATCAACGTGTATCCATTGATGATCATCTGTAGCGCATGCAAACTGATTAATCATATCCTGTGTAACAAGACGCCACCCCGATAATCCCACTTCTTTCCCAATAAAACTGGTGACATCTTGTATTGCTATTTTTTGCTGCATAACGCTATTCCTATTTTATTTGATAAAAGCAACCACCCCTCTTGCTTTTATAAAATCCATTGATTAGAGCATCAAGAATAAAAGATTAATTGTCTTAAAAACAAATGCACCTTATGAATGAGAAAAGTTCTTTAGCAGAATAGTTTTCAAATGGGAAAAAAGAATGGCAAGCAATGTGAACCTAACAGGTTTAGCGCATGATTTAAAACAACGTGCAGAAAAGCATCCCCCCATCCGTATTGGATTGATTGGTTGCGGTGAAATGGGCACAGATTTATTATCAAGTATTGCGCATATGGATGGTATAACAGTCGCTGCAGTAGCCACTAGGACGCCGTCACGTATTTTTGATGCCGCTACAATAGCCTATGGCGAGGATGGACATGCCTGTGAAGTTGAAAACACTTATGCTCTCACGCAAAGCATTGAAAAAAATTTGATTGCAGCAACAGATGATATTAACCTAGTTTTGCGTCATGAACAAATTGATATTATCGTTGATGCAACAGGCTATCCCGAAGCAGGAGCAGAAATTGGTATCAAAGCGCTTGAGAATAACAAACATCTTGTCATGATGAATGTTGAAGCAGATGTTACAATTGGCGCTTATCTCAAACATGAAGCAGAAAAACGAGGACTCATTTATACACTTGGTGCTGGAGATGAACCAACTTCTTGTATGGAACTCATAGAATTTGTTTCAGCCCTTGGGCATAAGATTGTTGCAGCGGGTAAAGGAAAAAATAATCCTCTGCTCTTTGATGCTACACCTGATGCTTACGAAGAAGAAGCATTCCGGCGTAATATGAATGTGCGCATGTTGGTTGAATTTATTGATGGTTCCAAAACGATGGTTGAAATGGCCGCTATTGCCAACGCCACTGGACTTCTCCCCGATTGCCCAGGAATGCATGGACCACAAGCGACGTTGAAAGATTTAAACAAAGTGCTTATCCCAAAACAAGATGGAGGCATTTTACAGCAATATGGTGTTGTAGATTATTCAACAGGTCAAGGTGTTTCCCCAGGTGTCTTTGTCATTGCAGAAATAGCACACCCACGTTTACGCGAACGTATGGAAGATTTAAAAATTGGTCAGGGTCCTTATTTTACCTTTCACCGCCCCTATCATTTAACAGCAATGGAAGTTCCCCTCACCTGCGCACGCGTTATGCTTTATGGCAAAAAAGATATGGCTCCTCTTAGCCATCCCGTAGTAGAAGTCTGTGCTGTTGCTAAAAAAGATTTACATCCAGGTGATCAGCTAGATTTTATCGGTCTTTATACTTATCGGGCTTGGATAATGAACATCGCAGAAGCACGCGCTCACCACGCCATTCCTTGTGGTCTTTTAGAAAAAGCAACAGTAACAGCTGAAATTAAAAAAAACGAACTCATTACACTACATAATACTGCTATTCGTGAAGATCAATGGATTGCGCGTCTTCGTGCTAAACAAGACCTTTTACTTCATGGCCCTTCTTCCGCTAAACTATAAACACTCCTTACTTACCTCACTTAACAATACCTTTCTTGGCACGGCAAAACACCCCAGAATGCACTTGTATCGCAAATACAAGTGTTTATGTTTTAATAAAGGCATTTTTAACGATGCATATCACCACTTCCCTCTCACAATATGGTGCGTAAATACTACAATATAAACCACCCCATGATATAGTATAAGATTCATTATGTATCACTATCTTGACTCTATAAAGATACAAACCGGCATCATCATTTATTTGCCAATATTACGAGAGCCCTTGAGCCTTAGAGATGATTCATGAGAAGAATTTTTACTCTTTTTTTAATAATTTTATCAATACACGAACGCAACTTGTGATACGTAAAAAATACTTTTAATGGATTTAACATAAACAAATTTGAAAATAATAATTTATCATTTTCTTATTGCATGAGACCCATGAACACAGGAATATTTTTGATATTATCCTCTTATAAAATATAAAAAAATTTTAAAAAGGATAAAATATGCCTTTAATGAATAATCTTCATATGAGAGAAGGTAGACAACATTAAAAAGCCGATAAAGATAGTAAGTATACTAGCCTTATTACTAGATAATAACCATAAAATGTTAAAAAAGGTTACACTACTTTGTAAAAAACATAAACATATAATCTTAAAATTTAATAATGCTAATAAAAGAGACATTTAGTATTAAGAATAGCGATTTTATCATCAAATACACTATAAATGATTTCAAGTATTTATTTTTTCAATATAATGAAATGAACAAAAAATCATCAACTTTGTTGATGAGCTTTCTACTAAAGTGTAGTGAATATTCCCCAAAGAGATACAACAGCATCGAATACATCCCCAACACATAAAGAAGCAAGAAGTGATAAAATAACTATTCCCCCCCAAAAGGCTGCACCTGAAAAGGCAGCTGTTTTTTCAACTTTCCCCAAAGCAATGCCATCTTGTTCCTCAACACCTTGAATGACCGCTCTATCCACAGCTTTAATAGCTACATTTTTTTCTAGTGTAGAAATAGTAACTGCCACTCTCCCTTGAAATTCATTTTTTAAAAAACTTGCATTTCCCTCTATAGTTTGTATAAAAATAAAGAATAAATAGTGTAAACGTAAATGAACATATACGATTTTTAAATATTTTAAACATAGCTTTCTTTGCTCCTCTTTTCTTCACTGAAAAAAATGAAAGAATATTCACATATATAAAAAACAAAACTTATATTTTATCATTTATATAACTACACATAATAAAATATTATCTGTAATTATATATTATATATAACACATTATGTATTACATGTAAAGACAGAAAAACAAAAAGTTATAACAAAAAAATATTGTTCTTATAATATTATAACAGTAATATTTTGTTATTTTTATTTATAAACTTCAAAAGAATAAAAAATAAATTCATTTAAAAATTTATATAATATAACTTTTATAAATAATTTAAAATGTAATTAAATTTTAAAGAACTATAACATTAAAAACTATAACCATAATGATACTTATTCTCTATTAATAAATATAAAATGAAATAGTACTTAATTATTTTTTATTATATTTCTCATCAATAAACTTAAAAATAAAATTGATAGCGAATAAAGCATCGATCTAAAACAAATCTATTCTAATAAATAAACCTTAAAATAGTGTATTATTTCTCTATAAAACAGTTATAAAATGTAAAAATCAATCAAGATCTCTATTTTCAAATAGAAAATACGTTAATAAAATGATTCTCAACTTTTACTGGTATATAAAAAAATAGCGCATAGCATCTTCAAAAAAATAATTCAGCCCCTTTATCTCATACAGCATAAAAAAACTCAAAATATTGACTTTAAAATCTAACAAAACAAACGCATAAAATAAGTAAATCTATCATATTTACAAAAAAAAATTATAAGTAACACTAGAACACCAACAAATTACCTAAAGTTAAATAAAAAGAGAGTCATGGAAATAATATAATCGCCTAAAATACTGAAAAACAATTTTATTTCTTAATTTTCATAAAAGTTATTTCATATTTTTCGTCAATATTGTATATTACAGCCATATTTCTATTTTGAGTAATTATATTTACTCTGTATTAGTAACAAATAATTATCTTTGAAATAATTTTTTGGCAGTATTCACATAACTGTCTACAATTTGTGCAAAATAAATAATTGATCAAATGCTTGAAAGAAAAGTGATAGAGAAACTTACTAAAAAATTGCATTTTTTAAATATCAACTTAAGTAAGCGCATTAAAAAAATAATGCCATGAAAACTGATATTGAATGATAAATTTATCAACCAATCATTTTAATAGAAGGATACCGATCTACAATAATAATTTATTTTTTTGCATGTTGAATGAGAGAGCTGACTATTATAAGGTTTTCTTAATTTTAACTCTGTTTATATTGAATCAATCAAAATTCTTCGCTGGCAAATCACAAATGAAATCGATGTATGTGTAAACACACCTGAAGGAAGGAAAATATCACTTATGAGATATTTTAACTATCAAGCACTGTTAACCAATATTGAAAATTGGCAAAGTGAATGGTGGAGCCCATTTTTACTTTAAAAATGTAAGGATAGTGAAGTACAATAGATTTTATATTATGAGGCTTTACCATTATACCACTCACAAACGCCCCGTAAAATGGGATTGGGTGCGTTGCGAGATGTTTCTTTAAAACAAGCGTGTCAATGTGCAACACAATGGCGTGCTGTTTATCATGTATCCAACGGTATTTCTTCTTGAATCATTTTCTAAACTCATCGAGCTCTCTGAGATCGCAAGTTCATCTTACGTAAATTCTTCTCTTTATATTCATTTTTTCTCATGAACACTAAAGTCTGTTAAGAAACTATCCAAAATAAAATCAATCAACAAACATTTCTATTCTTTTGTAATATACAGATACTTGAATTAAGATTTTAGAGATCCTGATTGAAAACAAAGTCTTTACTATTTCAATAATAGAAATAGTTTTGTTATCTTTGCTCCATAGTAAAAAGAAGAAGATGCAACTTACAGAAAAAATTGTGTTTTCAATAAACAATGAAAAATTATTTTTCATTGCATGCTGTGAAATATTTAATCTGTATGAATATTTACTTATTAAAATTGGAATACACATCAGAAAGACTTACAAACGATAGCTATCCTGAGAAAGCTTGCCTCATTTTACAGAAAAAATTGAGTTGGCTTTGCTCAATAAAAGCTTCACTATTTTAACACAGCTCTCATTTTTATAGCATCCATATGTGATGTAAAAAGATGCCTATTTGCGTTTCTCTTATAGATAGATTAAATAGCGACAACACCTTTGAGTACTTTGTCTGTGTTAACTTCTCTTTTGGACAATAATTTATGGTATCTAACACGCCTTTTCTCGCTCTTTTACCTTTGGGCGCACACGAATATCACGGAGAGCACCTTCCCTTCGAAACCGACTGGATTATTGCTGAAGCTTTTGCAAAAGCACTTACCTTACAAACAAAAGAGCAGTTTCATATTGCACTTTTACCAGTTGAAAAGATTGGCTATTCAATAGAACATATGGATGTTACAGGCACACAAACCCTTACCTTTTCCGACGCTATCGAGCGATGGATAACGATTGGTGAAAACTGTTATCACAAAGGGATCAACCGTCTTCTTCTTCTCAATGCTCACGGAGGCAATTCACCTTTAATGAATATTGTTATCACCGAATTACGAAGGCGCCTTTCCATGCTCGCTGTAGCAACAAGCTGGAGCCGTTTTGGTTTGCCACAAGGTCTCATGGAGCCGTCTCAGCAACATCTTGATATCCATGGAGGTTTTATCGAAACCTCTCTTATGCTCTATTTAGCACCAGAAAAAGTCCATATGGAAAAGGCAACAAATTTTCATAATAAACAGGCGGATATGATTGCCAATTATCGGTATTTACGCGCTTATGGTCCTCATGCCTTTGGCTGGACAATGCGAGATCTAAATACGCAAGGTGCGGCAGGAAACGCAAGCAAAGCAACACCACAAGCCGGTGAAGCAATCTTTTCTCATGTTCTGTCTCAGATTCGTGATTTACTTGATGATATCAATCGATTTAACATAAACACATGGCAATAAAGAACAATAAAAGGTCTCTCCATGGAAACGACACAACCAAAAAAACTTCCCGTTACGGTTCTCACAGGCTATCTTGGTGCAGGAAAAACTACCCTTCTCAACCGCATTCTCAGTGAAAATCATGGCAAACGTTATGCCGTCATTGTCAATGAATTTGGTGAAATTGGTATTGATAATGACCTGATCATTGAATCAGATGAAGAAATTTATGAAATGAATAATGGCTGTGTTTGTTGCACCGTGCGTGGTGATCTCATTCGCATTCTGGAAAGTTTGATGCAACGTTCTCATCGATTTGATGCGATCATTATAGAAACGACAGGGCTTGCAGATCCCGTTCCCGTAGCACAGACCTTTTTCATGGATGATACGGTTCATGAAAAAACAGCTCTCGACAGTGTCATAGCGGTCGTTGATGCAAAGCATTTGCCCTCTCAACTGAAAAAAAGCCGTGAAGTTGAAGAGCAAATTGCCTTCTCTGACATCATTCTTTTAAACAAAATTGATCTTGTCAGCGAAGAAGAACGTGCACACACGCAATCGCTCATTCTTGCAATTAATCCTCGCGCTATACTCTATACAACACAGCGCGCCAATATCCCTCTTGAGACACTCCTCAATCGTGGTTTCTTTGATCTCCAACGGACTCTCGATCATGAACCTCATTTTCTCAATCACAAACATACACACCAACATGCCCCCCATGTGTGCGGTCCCGATTGCCATCATGACCATCATCATGCATCCCCCATTCATGATATTACCATCACTTCTGTAAGTTTAAAAACAGGTGCTCTGCAACCAGAAAAGTTTTTCCCTTGGATCCAACAGATTACGCAGCAACAAGGGCCTGATATCTTGCGTCTCAAAGGCATTATCGCCTTTCAAAGAGATGATGATCGTTACGTCATTCAAGGGATACACATGCTTCTTGAGGGACAACATCAACGCCCATGGCGTGAAGATGAAAAACGAGAAAGTCGCCTTGTTTTTATAGGACGCTCTCTTGATGCTGAAAAATTAAAAACAGGTTTTGAAAATTGCGCATAAGTGAGGGATAATGCCAAACATTACCCATTATGATCTCAAAAGTTATTGCCTTTCCTGCGGTTTTATAGGCAATAAACCAGCTTTTGTTTCCGTAGAAGGTTTCATTGTTTTTTTTAATCCAACCCCACAAGTCTTTGAAGTTCACAAAGGAATAATTTCAAGTCATTTTTCCCATGACAATACCGCGATCATCACAGGTGGAGAAGATGGAAAAGTCTGTCAAACAACCGCAGCGGGACATACAGAAGTGCTAAACCAAAAAGAACGCAAATGGATAAACAACGTTGCTTTTGGTCCACAAAAAGCTTTTGCTTTTTCCTCCTCACGTTTCGCATTTGTGCATGTTGGAAAAGAACGACAAGAGCTCACACATGAACGCAGTGTAGAAGGACTCGCTTTTGCCCCAAAAGGTTTACGACTTGCTGTTGCCCATTACAATGGTGTTACCCTTCATTGGTTATCAACGCAAATATCTCCTACCACATTGGTCTGGAAAGGAGCGCACTTTGGTGTCACCTTTTCACCAGACAACCGCTATGTCATTTCCACGATGCAAGAAAACGCCTTACACGGCTGGCGTCTCACTGATAATCAGCATCTCCGCATGAGTGGCTACCCAAGCAAAGTCAAAAACTGGTCTTGGAGTGCAAAAGGAAAATGGCTAGCAACATCAGGTGCCTCTGCCGCAATTGTTTGGCCCTTTCATACAAAAGATGGCCCCATGGGAAAAACACCATTAGAACTGGGCACACGAGCAAATGCACTTGTTAGCACCGTTTCATGCCACCCAAGTAAAGAAATTGTAGCAATAGGCTTCAACGATGGAATGATTTTAGCGGCATATTTTCACGATGGAAAAGAAGTCCTTCTAAAAGGTTATGGGAAAAGTGCTATCTCAGCACTCAACTGGGATCAAGCAGGGAAAAACCTCACCTTTGGTAGCGAAAATGGTGAATGTGGTATAATCAATATCACTGATTAAACTAAGCACCACCAAGCACAACCATCGCTGATAAAATGCCTATACAATCCTCCAGAAATCCTAATTCCCCTTGCATCTTTAGAGCTCTCAGAAATCCTACCTCTCTAGTCTCCCCCCAAAGTCTCCTAAAATCTTCATAATCATTAAATCTTTCCTCCCCCCTTCAGAAAAAATACCTTAACATGTTTTTTGACCTTTTAACATTGCTACCCCTATACAAGATAAAAACATCACCCCCAAAACCACCTCCCATCTCCCTATAAACACCTATATAGGCTACATACTTCCACAAAAACATTTTTCTTAAAAATTCGGAAAAAATAGCTAATATCATCATTGAAACAACTATTTATTCCTACGATCATAAGAATGGAATACAACACTATTTTCCTAAATATTTTTTTTTGATTTCCCCCTCTAAAAAGCAAAGTTGCCTACTAACAGCCTTCTACACTTCAGTTTCTTGCCTAGAAAATTCCATCTAATAATCATTTCATGAAGCTTCTATCACCTCCCTCTGTTCCGGTATCTCCTTCATCTACGGATTCTGTTTCTCCTCCTTCTGCACCTGTTGAACCAAAGCCTTCTACATCTTCTGACTCTTTAGATTCTTCGTCTCATCTTCCTATATCGCTTGATGTTCAGTCGAAT
>NZ_JAQITE010000120.1 GCF_028618595.1 Bartonella sp. AU18XJBT
CAGGACGCTGGGAAATAGAACAATCTCACGGCACTTTTGCAGAACAAATTATTCGTCCAACAGGGCTTGTTGACCCACCAACAGAGGTTCGTCCAGCCAGAAATCAAGTCGATGATGTTGTGAATGAAATTCGTAAAACAATTCAAAAAGGCTACCGTACATTGGTGACAGTTCTCACAAAGCGTATGGCCGAGGACTTAACTGAATATCTCCACGAACAAGATATTCGCGTACGCTATATGCATTCTGACATTGATACATTAGAACGCATTGAAATTCTACGCGATCTGCGGCTTGGCACCTTTGATGTCCTCATCGGTATCAACTTGCTCCGAGAAGGCTTAGATATTCCAGAATGTGGTTTTGTTGCCATTCTAGATGCCGATAAAGAAGGCTTTTTGCGCTCTGAAACCTCCCTTATACAAACAATCGGACGTGCTGCACGTAACGTAGATGGCCGTGTTATCCTCTATGCAGATACAATCACAGCCTCCATAGAACGAGCCTTACAGGAGACACAAAGACGTCGACAAAAACAAATAGCCTACAATGAAGAACACCATATCACACCGAAAAGTATCAAAAAAAATATCGGAGATATTCTCAATTCAGGCTATGAAAACAACCATATTCGCACAAATATTCCTGATGTCATCGAGAAAAAAAATATGGTTGGCAAAAATTTAGCTTCTCATATTAAACACCTTGAAAAATTAATGCATGAAGCAGCTGCTGATCTCAATTTTGAAGAAGCAGCGCGACTTCGCGATGAAATAAAACAATTACAAAAGATAGAACTAGAAATCGCTGAGCCCCCCTTAACACATCATAGCGAACAATCCACCCATGAGCCCGTGTTACAACCAAGTCTTTTCTCCAAACCAGACCTTGCACACATGGGACCAACCATGGACACTGGTATTTTGGAAAGTCGAAAAGGAAAATCTCGTAAAAACACTCCTAATCAAGCAACAATAAAACGACAAAAAACGCAATCAACAAAGAAGTAGAAAATTTCAAACCGCCTAAAATAATCTTCAGCTCATCTAAAAAAAGACTAAAGCTCAAAGCAAACAGCATTATCCGAAAAATAGACAACCTCAAACATCAAGGGTGCTCTCATTTGTCAAAAACACCATAAGAGAGAACATTTTACAAAAAATGCCTAAAATTTATTGACTTTTTAAGCAATTTTTCTTGTTAAACCGCGTTATAAAAAATCCCTAAAAATGTAAAAAACTTCTAAACTCTAAAAAAGCAGACAAATTTAAAGAGAGTATCTGATATATAGATATATCAAAAAATTGCTCACAATATGTTATCTTTATATAGATATTATCTTTATACAGTTATACTCTGACATCGAACTCAAATATTATTTATCCTCACAAGAGAATATTCAAATAGGACACTGTTCTATCACACAAACAAAGTAAAACAAGACTTTATCATATTATCATAAGTCTATGATAAAAAATGATAACTTTTATTCATACATCTATTGTTCAATTCATATTGCATCAAGTGATACAAAAATTATCCCTAAATAAAGAGTTTATATCCAATAGTAAAAAATCATGTACTTTCAATACAAACTTATTAATTAACCTCAAGCAGAGTACATTAATTGAAATCAAAATTCTGTCATGATTTTATTTTACTTTATCTGCAATAGATTTAATTAAATGAATTTTCATTTATTTTTTCACAATAAAGTCCAAAATTGTTCAGGCTCTATTCAGTTTGAAACGTGTAGGATGTGAAAAATACGAATTTACTCAAGGAGCATCATGATGAAAAAGATGATCAGGTTAGCGGTATTATCAGCAATGTCAACAGCAACCGTTTTGATGCCGCTAAATGCAACGCTTGCGGATATGACATGGTATCATA
>NZ_JAQITE010000121.1 GCF_028618595.1 Bartonella sp. AU18XJBT
GAAACTGTATTAAGGAGAGCCAAAGAGTGTACATCAATGCGTGCATCCGCCGCCTCTCGCTCCTTTAAAACGGTCAGATGTTCTTCAGCAAAATGAACGGCGTGATTAACATATTTTTCCACATCATCGTCATCTAAATATTCAGAAATCGTACCTGCTTCTAAAAAATTTTTGTAGGAGGATGTGAATTGCAATTTAAGAATCCCCTCTGCTTTTTCAATCAGTGCATCATCAACTGCTTCATCTGTAGAGCCAAAATCGATACTATCGCTATATTTATCAACTAGTACTACAACATCATCTAAGGTATAGGTTTTCATAGATGAACCTCAAAACGTGCGTGATAGACGCTCCATATTTCTTCACTATCAATTTCACCTCTTCCATAGTTTTTTCCAAAAACTCTTGTAAAAAGGGATAGGTTGCGGAATGGGAGCTTTTTCAGTCTTTTCAATCGGTTGATCACCATCAGGTATCTCAACTCCCACGCTTTCTTTAATTCTTTTGCAAAGGAATTCATAAAAATTACTTGCGTAATATTCGCAATCTTCAGATGGAAGCATGACATAAAGTGGGCATTCACCATCCTGAAACTGAGTATAATCAAAGTAAAAGGTTTCACCAAAATCAGTTCTATTCACGGCAAGCTGATTTGGTTTTGCGAAACCATTTTTTATATCCGTCAAATGATAGAAAACAATATCACCAGCAGGACACTTATCAAAACTTGCGTTATAAATGCTAAATATTTCATAACCTCCAATTTCTCCTCCTTTATAATTTTTTAAAAAGTCTTTATAAGAAGTTGTAAACTTTACACCAAGAATTTTCTCAGCTTCTTCAATCCTTTCATTACTAACCGCATCCTCTGCAGTGCCAAAATCAACAATATCACTATATTTCTCAACCAACTCTGCAACATCATCTAAGGTGTAAGTTTTCATAATTTGTTCTCCTATAAATTGTTATTTTTTAATTTTTGTATCTTTCGGTTTATAACATTCAGCACATAACATCCAAAGTTCTTCTCTCAACTTTTTAAACAAATCTCTATCAATATCTGATCCCATTTCCTTAGGCCTATTATGAAGGATACGATGATATTTTTTATGAAACTCGTTTGTCACCATTGCTAGAGGACCATCATGTGTTTGCAATATGTGATGGAATTCAATGGATTTATCATCAAATCCTATGGGCGCTCTTCCTGCTGTCATCTTTTCAATATTTGTACCTTCTACTTCTTTCCCTTTTTCTATCCAAGTAACAATTCGGTAAGGATTAAACAGCTTTTCACTCTCATAAACTTCATATTTTTGAGTAATTATTTCTCCTTTGTGAGGTATTTCAAGCTCAAAAACAGTGGATTTTCTGTCTGACCATAAATGTTCTCCTTGTGTGAAATATTGAGTTTTAGCAATTTCATCTCTGATTTTTTCCGTTGATTGAGCAATGTCTTTTTCTGGATAAATATCTTTTATTTTATTTCTGACTTCTTCAATTGTCTGAGAAGCTTTGTTTCCTGTTTGCTCATGAACTGCAACAGCTTTATCGCTTATTTTTTCCGTTGATTGAGCGATGTCTTTGCCTGCTTTTGCAGCCGTTACCTCAGCCTTAGCTACTAATTTGGCAAGAGCTTTTTCGGTAAGCTTGCCAACAAGCTTTATGGCTCCCTTGGCTGCTCCAGCAACTCCTGTCATTAGGGATGCTGTTTCAGTCAATAATTTTCCAAATTCAAGACCAGCTTTAAAGGATCCACCAGCACCGGCTCGCTCATATTCCTCCTCCATTTTATTAATGCGATCTACATAGGACTGTCCAAGGGTCCGACCAATTGTTGCCAAAATCTCACCACTGCTGAAAAAAT
>NZ_JAQITE010000122.1 GCF_028618595.1 Bartonella sp. AU18XJBT
CTCGTGGTGCTGATGGGAGTGCATTAGATATTTTTGATCTTGTTTCGCGCAAGATCAGTGTCGGGGGTCCTATACAGGTCAAAGGGGATTTGGCTGTTATCGCTGGTCACAATCATTTTGATTATCACAAGCGCGAAGCAACTTCTCTTGGCTCTGATGGCAAAGAGCCAGAATTGGCGATTGATTCCAGTGAGTTTGGTGGAATGTATGCGGGGCAGATCCGCGTGATTGCCAATGATAAAGGCGCCGGCGTTAAGATGCGCGGAGACATGGTTGCCAATGCAGGCGCCATGAGATTGACAAGTGATGGCAAGCTGGTGATTGCCAAAGCACGTGCCAAAGGTGCGGTGAAGGCTCACTCTCACCACGACAGTGTGCATGTGAAAGATCTGCTTTTTTCAGAAGAAGCGGTTGAACTGAAGGCTTTGAAGCATGTTGAACTGGCTGAGCAAGCTCGCGTTGCGGCAAGCGGTACTGTTGATGTGCGCGCCAATGTGATCAAGCTCCAGTCTCATGCTCTTCTAGCAAGCGGTATTGGAAGTGATGGTCAACAGTCAGCGACGGGTTCTTTGCACTTACAGGCAGCAAAGCTTGAGGCGGGAAATGGGCGGATAGCCGCCGGTGATCTTTTAGAGATCCAAGCAGCAACAATTGATCTAAGCCGCATGCAAGACAATGATCAAACAGGGGTTTCTTCCCTTGGCGATCTGACTATTGAAACCAATCAAATCAGCGCTTTAAACAACCATATTGGTGCCAAGGGGAATATTGTCTTGAGCGCCGATGATGCGCTCACTGTAGGCGCTGGACATTATAGCGCCGGCGGCTCTCTTTTGGTGCAAGCGGCAGAGCTTACATCAGGCGCTCATTTAGTTGCAGAACAAAAAATTGACCTTTATGCGCATAGCGGTGATCTTATCCAAGAAGGCACTGTCTGTTCTAATGGGAAGATAACGCTGGATGCCCATGGAGCTCTCAATCACACGGGTGATATTGTCAGTATGCAGCAGGTTGCCTTGACAGCGGGGGGCATGCTCACAACCTCTCAAGAGAGCACGATTTTAAGTTATGATGTGGTTTTAAGTGCTGATGCTTTAACCCAAGCAGGGACTGTGGAAGCCCAAGAGGGAGCGTTAACCCTTCAAGTGCGTGATGGGGTCGCAAATAATGGCACAATGCGCGGTGAGAGTGTCGATGCTCATCTTGGTGCATTTACCAATCAAGGGACGTTTATTGCAACCGATGATTTGCATTTGATGGTAAGCGCACAAGAAGGCGTCGATCCACAACAAGCTTTTCTTCAGAACACATCCGAAGGGGTCCTTCAAAGTGGTGGCGCTTTTGTTTTGATCGCAGGGCGATTAGACAATGCCGGTGCGCTTGGCTCTAGTGGTGAGAATGTTGCCCTCAATGTGGCAGGGAATGTTAGCAATAGTGGGCTGATTTACGCCAAAAAATCTATGGACCTATTCACTGATGGTGATTTGACCAACACACAGGGCAGAATTATTGCTGAAGAGGCTCTCAGCATTGGTGGGCTGAAAGAGACACGTGCAGGTCATATAAACAATGAGGCTGGTCTTCTCAGTGCTTTAGCCGGTGAGATGAAGATTGTTGCAACGTCTTTTGTTAATAAAAGCGCTGAAGCGACAAATTCAGATCAACAAAACGCTACACATGATGAAGGTGCGCATGTTTTAGCGCGGGATGGTTTGCGCATTGATGTGGGCAGTTTTGAGAATGTTGATGGTCTCATTTCTACGCAAGGGGCAATCAATATTGTTGCTGATAGTGTGATCCAAGCAGGACACATAGAGATTGAACGTGGTGACCTTCAACTGACCAGCCATGGTGATT
>NZ_JAQITE010000123.1 GCF_028618595.1 Bartonella sp. AU18XJBT
GCGCAAATTGTTGGCAGCAATGCGGTTGGTTTGAATGGTGGTAACAGCGGCATGCGTGCAAGTGATTTTGTTAACCGTGTGTTACAGATGTACGGAGGACAGCCTTATCGAGCAAGTCCTACAGCGCAGGGTGGTTTTAGAAATAGAGGCAATTTGTTAGAGGTTTTAAGGGCATTATTAGCATCACAAGAAGAGTCTTCGGAAGAAGAAGAGAGTGATGAAGATGATAATCCTTTGATGACGCAATTCATGCGGGTGTTTTACGGACCATTTTACCGGAATTAGGATTCATGAGAGATGTCGACGATTTATGATTGGTCGCTTAGAGCGGCGGATAATACGCGCGTAGATGATTTGATTGATTGGTCCGAAGGACAGCAGCCTAGCAGTGTGAATACGAGCGCCCGTGTGATGATGCAAAGGATAAGTGAGTATTTGTCAGACACGGGTGGAGTGCTTGAAGGGGTTGTTACAAATGATCATGTCCAACAAACGAGTGTGATAAGGCTTGCAAGCACCTCACAGTTTTTAGAGTATAAGAATGGTATCGTTTTGCGCTTTATGGCTATGGGTAAGAATGTTGGAGCAACCACGATTGTCTTAAACACTTTAGATGGCAAGCCAGTTTATAAAGCAACGGAATTAGGCATTAGTGCATTATCGGGGGGCGAAATCCAACAAGGGTGCATTTATACATTGGTTTATAATGGAGATCATTGGCATCTTGTTAATCCTACCTCTATTCCTTTGCAAGAAGAAAGCAGTCTTTATCCCACGGGGTTCATAGGAACGTTTGGTATGCGCGGGATTCCAAAGGATTGGTTAATTTGTGATGGGAAGGCTTATTTACGTCGTGATTATCGTGATTTATTTGAGACAATAGGAACGGTTTGGGGAGAGGGGGATGGCGTTGAGACGTTTAATGTTCCAGATTTTCGAGGAATGTTTTTACGGGGGCTTGATGGAGGGCGCAATATTGATGAGGGGCGTTCTTTTGCAAGTGTGCAAACAGATTTAATCGAGTCGCATCAACATCAAGGACAGAGCCTATCGATGTCTCATTTTACCAGCAACGAAAACTTTTGGGATGGGAATACGACGGATGTATTAGGCTATCGTCTAGGCTTGTTTGGGGGGAGTTCTCTCGCGAATTTTATGGGTATAGAGTATGAGAATTTAGGGGGCTACATTGTAAGCTCTTATACTCTTGATGAGAGCCAAGAGGTTGTTTTGGAGAGCACTGGTGAAGGCGAGACGCGTCCAGTAAATGTGAGTGTTCTGTTTGCGATTAAGACGTGAGGTTTAAGATGTCGACAATTTATGATTGGTCTTTAAATGCCTCCTTGAATGCCTATTGTGATGCTTTGATTGATTGGTCAAAAGGACAACGTCCTAGCAGCGTGAATAATAGCGCCCGTGTGATGATGCAGCGTGTGCGTGAATATTTATCCGATACGAGTGGTGTGATTGAAAGTAGCTTTACGGTTGATAATGAACAGCAGACGACGTTGATAAGACTTCAAAGTAAATCGCATTTTTTAGAGTATAAGAATGGGATATCCGTTTGTTTTAAAGCGAAGGGTAAGAATGTTGGGGAAACCGCAATTGCCTTGAATGATTTAGTCGGTATGCCCGTTTATAAGGCGACGGAATTAGGCATTCGTGCATTATCTGGAGGTGAACTTCAAAGGGGGTGCATTTATAGCTTGATTTATAGGGATCATGCTTGGCAAGTTTTAAATCCTACGCCTCTTTCTTTATCACAAGAACCGGTTATTCCCATTTATCCTACGGGGACGATAGGGATTTTTGGGATGCAAGTTTTGCCAGAGGGCTGGTTACTCTGT
>NZ_JAQITE010000124.1 GCF_028618595.1 Bartonella sp. AU18XJBT
GTGTAAAATTGTACGCTCCTAGAAATATTTTTGAGATCTTGAGATTCTTCTTTAGGGGTAACTTTATCAAGGACATTGAGTACACGTTGTAAAGCACAAGAGACGGGATTTTCTTGAACAAACTGATGCCCCTCAAATAAAGCATTAAAGACTGGACGCGTCACGAGATGTTGCGCAAGCATTTCAATCGCATTTTGTTCAGAGACAGTCGTATTCAAATTGCTACGCAATTCGGTCATAAAATCATTAAACACCTGCCGTGTTTCAGTTTCTGATTTCGTCAAAACTTCAGTTAAGCGTGCGATATGAGTTTGAGCGAGATCACCAACATTTATTGCCCATTTTTTCCAATAGCTAGGATCGTAAAATCTATTAACAATAGCAGCTTTAATGACATCTTTACATTTAGAAAAAAGGGGGAGTTCTCCTTGTTCTTCACATGTGTGAGAGGGTTCATAAGTTGCTAACCCAATATTAAGTCCTGAATACTCTAATTTTGAGCGTATAGGTAAATCATCAATAACCGTGGTCGTATCTTCTAACGCAAGTTCTTGAGAAGCAGCAACGATTTCAAGAGCATCGCTTACGTCTTGTTTTTTGTGCATATGGTGAATTATTTTATTAAAGTTATCATCATGGGCACGTAAAGCATTGAGAACTTGCCAAATGACATTATACTTTTGGTTTTTTTCTAAGGCTATTTCCGGCGGAATATCAGCGGGGATTCCAACGGGTAGAATGATATAGCCCCTTTTTTTACCCTTCGCTCGACGCATTACACGTCCTATTGCTTGAATAATCTCAATTTGACTTTTGCGCGGGTGTAAAAATAGAACAGCATCAAGAGCAGGAACATCCACACCTTCAGAAAGACAGCGTACATTGGTCAACACACGGCAGATATTTTCCCCCGCATCTTCCTTTAACCAGTCGAGTTGTTTTGTACGCTCTTTAGCACTAAAGGTTCCATCAATATGGGCAAGGGTACAGTTAAGAGGGGGAGTGTCTTTATAGTTTTTATGAAGAGCGCGCAAAGATTCTTGCACTTTTTCTTTTTTGAATCTTTTGCATATGCGTTTAGAAGTATCAATATCTTTGCAAAAAGCTAAAGCTCTACGCATAGGCTTGGGGTCATCTTCAAGATCAAGTTTCAGATCCATTTTGGTAAGGGCTCTATAACAGCCATTAATCTTGGTCCTATCGTCAAGAATAAGTTCATAATCCTTATCGGTAATCAGATGTTGAATGGATTGGCTTATTTCTTTTTCGTTGACAACTAATATGATAACTTTACAAGGTGATAACAGCTTATCCTCTAAAGCACGTGAAAAGTTGTAAGTGTAAAGTTGTTTGCCATAGAGTTTTTCATTATCCATGGACACCAAAACGTTATTGGATAAGACAGCATTCCTTTTCAGCTTGTCACTAAAGATCTTTGGGGTTGCTGTCATGTAGAGGCGTTTTTTGCCTCGAATAATGCTATTGTCATGAACCTTGATAAATTCAGATTCATGCTTTTCTGTTCCCAATACAACACCCGTTGTACGGTGTGCTTCATCACAAATGATCAGATCAAATTCGGGTAACTCATGGGTATTTTGTGCATCCGAAATCACTTGAATGGAATGATAGGTTGAAAAGATAACCGTCATTGCATCTGCGAGGTTTTCACAAGCTTCTTTAGCAAGGGCTTTTGCATCCGTTGTAGCAGGGAGCACAAGATCTGATGTTTCCATGCCAACAATATCATCTTGGTTTTTACGACGCTTGCCTACTTTTGTATCCGAACACACAGCAAAAGAACGCAAGGGCACTTGTGCATC
>NZ_JAQITE010000125.1 GCF_028618595.1 Bartonella sp. AU18XJBT
TGATCATTACCAATAGCAAAACTTAAGGTTGGCATTCATCCGCGTTTTTATACCTTTTACAAAACGGGCTGTTTAAGCGCTTTTCGACACTTCTCTGTGGGATGACAGCACCAGGCTGACAAATGGGGAGGTCTTTATAATTATAACACCAATATGGACCTCCTGACTTTTTACGAAATCCTGATTGAACCATACAAGCATAAATTGTTGCTATTTCATTTTTGCTTAGCTTTCGAACTTCATCCTCAAGATAATTAAGGTGCGGCAGACCACATTCTAGTAAGGCTTTTCCTACCTCAGTAGAATCTGCTCCTGGCTTCTCCCACACAGCCGTCTCTCCTCGAGGAGGTTTGTCAATGTTTTCAATGTCACATCCAGTGACCGTTAACAGAATGAGCAGGCTTAATAAATTAAACAATATTTTCATTTTTTGTTTCCTGTTCTCGTTGAATAAAGTTTTTTAAAACCAAATGAACCATAATTATCTCCACACTCAGTGCCCGCATCACCATAACAATTATGGGTGCTAGGGTTATGTCCGCGTAGCGCTCCCACTTGCTCTTTCATTGGAATTGCTGGTGGAAATAATACATAGGGGAACTTCAAGGGTACCTTATAAGCAGTAGGTGGATTGTGACCAATTTCTGTACCTATGGGATCGAATATATGGTTTTGTAAATAAATATGATCTTTTTTACCATCACTCACATAATAGAGTGCATTCGCTATTGATTGAGAGTTATCAGCCGGTCCAAAAAGATAGATATCTGTTTTTTCTGCTATACCGTGAATGCCATGCTTTTCAAAGTCACGCATTCCATTACCCACTGTCAGACTACCACGGCTATGCGCACTAACAATAGCATTGTCATTGCCATAACGATAGATAAAATCTTGGAACTTCTTGGTCGAATTACTCAATCCCCAAGTGTTACCCTCCCAAAACTTTTGATAAACTGCTACCCCTAATTCTACCAGCACATCGTCAGCTTGGGGAAAGTATGTAAAATAAAGAGGACCATTTTTATTAACAGCCAATTGGACAGCATTACCGGCTGCTTCATCTGGTGAATTAAAAATGCCATTGTAGAACATATAAACAGCACCATTAGGGCCTTTTTGTAAATGATTTTCTTCTCCTGGTTTTAAATAGCGATACAGAGTAATATTTTTTCCATCATTGCCTTTTATAGGTTTTCCATTTTCATCGGTTAAATAGAGGACATTGCCATTTTCATCATGCAAAATCTCACCTACTGGATGGTCAACATAAAATGCCATTTTACGAACCCCATCCCATATATCAAACCATTCATCTACCCATTTATTTCTCATACCTAAACGATTACGCAATATATCCTCAAGCGGTGCGACATTGAGCGGTCCTACTGCCTGGTGGGCTGCTGCGGTGTTGCGGTTGAGTGCATCAATGATTTGTCCAGCATCTTGCCCCATCGCCCTCTGTCCAGTGATATCAGTAAGGATGATAGTCCCATCACTGATAGCAGATTTGGTTTCCCCTTCTGCTCCATCTTTGGCTTTTCCATGACTTAAAGCATTTTTGGCAATGTTCTTTATCGTATCGTTCCCAGAAAGGTTATACCCATGGCTGCTGGCTTTAGCATGGGCACTGTTGCTGATATCACTGGTGCTAATGCTTCCTGTGGTCAGGCTATTTTTGTCCGCTGAGGCTGTGCTGGAAATAAGTCCTCCGGTCAGCGTTGTTTT
>NZ_JAQITE010000126.1 GCF_028618595.1 Bartonella sp. AU18XJBT
CTTCTTGTGTTGGCTGGTTGCCAATTTATTTAAGCCGGCAAGATTTGAACGCCATCAGTTCAAACTTAGCAAGAGAGATCTTAAAGCACAATAATCTAGGTGAACGCGTATGTGGGTGGAAACATGGCTAGAAAAAAAACACAAGACGATATAGAGCTTACAGAAGCAGAAAAAGAAATCCTTCAAGAAATCATCATGACCTACAAAAGTGTAAAAGTGATGTCGCGTTATACGAAATGGATTGTACTCATTATACTCTTATTAGCGCTTGATTTTTCACGTATTATGGATGCGTTTGTAAGTATTTTTACACAAAAACCAAATATCCGACTCTAAACATACTCTGAGACGCGCGAAATCCTTTAGAAAATGGATTCTTAATTTTGCTCGTCTCATGGAGACTATCAATAATAGCTTTACACATTTAAAACTGTTATTTTCACAGAATTGGACATATCAAATTTCTCTTCAAAATAGCTAAAAACACTGTAGAGGTAATTGTAAAAATTCTATCCTGTTATAAATGAAGCCCACTGTTCCAAGAGAACATGTCGCTGTTCTAAAAAATCCGTTCGCATGTAGGCTTTCGTCACTGAACTCCCAACTGTATGTGCAAGAACAGTTTCAGCAATCTCAAATGGTGTTGACGTTGTCTCTGCTATCCAATCCCGTAAGCTTGAACGAAAACCATGGGGACGATAAGTCAAACCACAAACTGTCATATACTTTGCCATGGTAGCATCAGAAATGGGGTTGCCTTTAAGACCAGAAAAGAGAAAACCATTCTTTTCAAAGGGGAGAGTTTTTTCAATAACTCTCAAAGCTTCATCACTTAGTGGCACACGAAAGTCTGAAACTTTCCCTACAATACCTTTCATGTTTTCTTTTGGTATCGTCCATATATTTTTGTCAATTTGTTCAAGGCGAAAATAGCGCAATGGATATGATCGTGCGCCTGTCAAAATCAATAACTTCAGTGCTAAATTTGAAAGGATCTTATCATCCAAGCTTTGATAAAATGCCGGAACCTCTTGCCATGGCATAGCAGGAATATTTGTTGATGTCGCACGTGGTTTTCCTAAAAGCGCGCGTGCCTTCATACAAGCTTGTAGATCAACATCTAAACCAAGAGCCGCTGCATATTTCAAACAAATATTGATACGGTTAAGTGCTTTTCGCGCTGTATCTGCTTTTTCATGCCAAAGGGGTGCGAGAACATTGCGAATAATATTGGCTGTTAATTTTTCTATAGGTAAATTACCAATGTGTGGAATCACGTGCAACTCTAGTGGAGAAAACCAGCGGCCGTTTTTACCTTCATTTTTCAACTCTGCTTTTTTGCTTTCAAAAGCCGCTTTTGCAATTTCTTGAAAAATATTGCTTTGCTGTTTTAAAATAGTCTGTTCTCGAAAGACAATAGGATCATTGCCTTCTTTAAGAATATCACTATAATATCTTGTAAGCTCACGCGCTTCTTTTAAAGAGAGTTTCGTAACAGGACCAAGTCCCATTTCACGGCGCTTATTGTGGTGCGTATAGCGAAAAAACCAAGAGCGTGTATTGTCTTTTCGAACATTCAACCATAGCCCTGCCCCATCACA
>NZ_JAQITE010000127.1 GCF_028618595.1 Bartonella sp. AU18XJBT
AACTTACAGGTATAGGAGCAAGAAGTGGTTTTTCTGTTTTGATGAGTAAGGATTTACCTAACCTTCACGCAATAGATACAGGTCAATGCTTTCCACGCTATATTTATGATGATACTACGGTTTCAAAAGGTAAAAATAAGCAACAATCCCATTTGTTTACGAATTCTACAGAAGAAAGTAAAAGTACTGGTTTACACAGGCGTGATGCCATAACTGATGAAGGATTAGAACATTTTCAAGCGGCTTATCCTAATGAAACTATCACGAAAGATGATTTGTTCTATTACGTTTATGGAATCTTACACTCAGAAGATTACCGTACCCGTTATGCTCATAATTTATGTAAAGAGTTGCCTCGTATTCCTTGTGTAAAGAGTGCTGATGATTTTTGGAAGTTTGTAACAGCAGGGCGTGAACTCGGTCATTTACACGTGAATTATGAAGATCTAGAGCCCTATCCAGTGACCTTTAAAAAGGGTAATCCAAAACAAACAGAGATCTCTAATCCTGAAAAATTCTATTACGTAACAGAAATGAAATTCGCAAAAATTAAAAATAGTAAGGAAAAGGATAAATCGACGGTTATTTACAATAGCAACATCACAATAACAGATATTCCTCTTGAAGCTTATGAGTATATCGTCAATGGCAAACCCGCTCTTGAATGGGTTATGGGGCGTCAATGTGTAAAAACAGATAAAAAGAGTGGTATTGTTAATGATGCCAATCGTTATGCTGTTGAAACCATTGGCAACCCTGCCTACCCTCTAAAATTATTTCAAAGGGTTATTACTGTAAGTTTAGAAACAATGAAAATCGTTAAAAACTTACCAAATTTGGTATTAAGAGAAACTGAATAACTTATAAAGCATGCTCACATAATGGTTATGATAAACGCATAAGGGGTATAAGGTCTTATAGCTATAGGTTCCTATACCCCCTTTATAAATTGCTTACATCTAATCTTTAAAAGGAGTGTTTATATGCGTTATTCTAAAAAGAAAAAACTTGCACTTTTAGATACTCTACTTTGGATTGCTTTAAGACTTTTAAGAAATCCCATCTTAAAGTGAATTAGATTTTTTTACATTGCCTTTAAGAGGTTATACCGTAATCTAAAATGATAGCTTTATTATTTTCAAAAGCTTTGTTTAAAGAGAGTTATGTATATTCATTTTGCTTATAGGTTTTGAAGGTATAAAAATCGTCAAAACCCCCTCAAAACGTATATTATTAGTTGAATTTATAGGTTGTAATGTCGATATAGGTTGTTTTTTAAAGATCTGTAAAATACTAACCACTTGAAATATAACATTTTTATTTTTTGCTATTTTTTTATATAAAAGCAGCAACCGTCAAAACTCAAAACCTCTTCAAAACTCATAACCATAATAGTCTTGATAGCATTTCTTATGAGTTACAAACTATCTTTTGAAAGGCTTAAAGGATCAGCACTTTCCATGGTGAGATCGTCATCATTATCATCTGCTTCATCCACTTCCCCTGCCACTTTAACAAAAGTTGTTTTGGAGGCAACAGATACTGTTTGCGAATCCAAACTCAAAATTGGAACGTTTTTAGGAAAACCTGTTCAATAA
>NZ_JAQITE010000128.1 GCF_028618595.1 Bartonella sp. AU18XJBT
TCTTCTTTAAGCGTATAATGCGTTGCACTATGATTTTTGCCAAAACCTATCACTGCACTTTGTGCCCCTAGGAACACCGCACGACGTACACTCTTTACCGCTGTATTATTTGTCGAGTTAACACCATGGGTGACATGAATAGCTTCACGTAAAATAACGCCATTATACATGCCTAAAGAACCATCAAAGATTGGGTTTTTTGCACGAGAGGTTGCATAAACCGATTTTTGAATATCTAACCACTCACCAACTGCTGTATTGGTTCGCAATTGCATGACTTGTGTTGGATGCAAATAGAGAACATAAACATCATCACCATTGACATGAACTGGAGAAATTTGCGGATTGGCAAGTTTGGCTTGTTTAACCGCTTCATCAATCAATTTAAGACTAAAGCTATGTTTGGCTTTATCATTGAGATCTTCATCCTTGGTTTTCCCATCTGGGCGGATAATACGTTCACTGCTTGGTGCCATGACTTCATTAAAGCCGTAATGAACCGGTTTAATATACACTTCTCGACCATCAACATTGATCGTACGGGCTGTATAACCACATACCTGAAGAAAGAACATGATGCTTAAACGATTTGCATACCAACGAACTAAACCTTCTTTGGCTTTTTTTCGCAAGTTCGGTAAAATTCTTTGTTGGTCAATTGAATCATCATTGGCGACACGCGCTGCATGTAAAAGCTCATTAATGACCAACCTATCATTCATAAATTGAAGTGCTTCTTCATTGCCCTCTAAGGTTTCACCTTGAGTGACACCATCTCCAAACAGATTGACCAACAAACTAAATGTAACGCTATCCCCTGCACTCTTATGGGTTTCGTTATAAAGCTGGATAATACTATTCGAACTTTTGCCAATCAGGGGGGCAATTTTCGTCGCTTTCAAAACTTCATTGCTTAATTTCTGTGACCACAATTTCACCGATTGCGGATCATGGGTCCCTATATGTGTTGTTGCCATTGATTTCACCTTTCTTTGCTGTAAAAAAACCGGCTTAAAGCCGGCGAAAAACCCGCATCAAAGGCGGATTATGCTGTAAAATTTATTGCTTAATCGGGGTCTGCACCCATAATTTCATAAAAACGGGCTTCATTCTTTGGATTGGATATCCAAGCATTAAATTCTTTCTCTGACATATTCGCAAGTGTCTCTTTGGTCATAGGACCTGTACTCCCTCCTCCACCAGATGCCGTTAAGGTTCTCGCAGAATTCTGACGGCTTTGAAGCGCCGCAACTTGATCATTAGCTTGTATCGCTTTTGTCTGATAGCCAAGGTTTTGCGCTATTCTATAAAGCTCTTCTGCCGGATTGATCCCTTTTTGGGCGCAAGTGGCTACAATCGTACGCAACTCATCTCCTATAATCGCATCTATCGTACTTTTTTGTGCATAAGTCGGATAAACAGAAGACCAAGCACTTAATTGCTTCGCACGCGTCTCATAAAGAAAATCTGCTGCTGCATCAAAATCACTGTATTTATCTTTGATTGATGTAACAGAACTTTCTAAAAACTGGTTCAAATGTCCATTAAAT
>NZ_JAQITE010000129.1 GCF_028618595.1 Bartonella sp. AU18XJBT
TGATCATTACCAATAGCAAAACTTAAGGTTGGCATTCATCCGCGTTTTTATACCTTTTACAAAACGGGCTGTTTAAGCGCTTTTCGACACTTCTCTGTGGGATGACAGCACCAGGCTGACAAATGGGCAAGTTTTTCTCTTTAAAAGTATAACACCAATATGGTCCTCCCCATTTGTAGCGGAATCCTGCTTGAACCATGCAAGCATCAATAGAAGCCTCTGCATTGATGCTTAGCTTTCTATTTTCTGGAAAAACATCATAAGGGGTTGGCATACCACATTCTAACAAGGCTTTTCCTATCTCCGTAAAATCTGCTCCTGGCTTCTCCCATGCACTCAAAACTCCTGGTGGAGGCTTATCGATGTTACATCCAGCAATATTTAACAGAATGATTCCACTTAATAATTTCAAGATTTGTTTCATTTTTTCCTCCCTGAATATTTTGAATATATTGGCGTACGATTAGGTGAACCATAAGCTTGTCGACATATTGAACCGGCATTACCATAACAAGCATGAACACTTGGATAACCCTTAAATATTTGCCCTGCTTCTTTCCAAGGACCACTTCCAGGAGGTATTTGCTCAAAAGTGTAAGGATTTTTGCCAATCTTTGTACCCACAAAGTCATTTTTATGATTTTCCAAGTTTACGTAATCCTGCTTTCCGTCACTTAAGATATATAACGTATCTGCCATGTTTTGAGTATTATAAGCTGGTCCAAAGAAATTAATCGTTGTTTTCTTTGCTATACCATGAACACCATGCTTTTCTAAATCATGCGATCCATTGCCCGCTGTCATACTGCCGCGGCTATGCGCATCAACATGCAATCCTATATTGCCAAGGCTATACAACAGATTCTGGTACTTCTTCGTCGAATTGGTCAGAGCACCCAACTTACCTTCTAGAAAATACTGATACCCTGCAATGAACCCCTCTACCAAGAGCGAATCGCTATGGGGAAACATCAGAAAATAGTGCGGATCATTCTTGTTATCAGCCAACTGAACCGCATTATGGGCTGCTTCATCGGGTGTTGTAAGAATACCATTGAGGAAAACATGAACCTTGCCATCAGAACCTTTTTGTAAATTCTGTTGTTCTTCAGGCGTTAAATAATGATATTGCGGCTGCGGGTTTCCATGACTGTCTCTTATAGGATTTCCATTTTCATCTTTTGCATAGATCACATTGCCATTTTCATCATGCTCAACGGTAGCCAGATAATGCTCTTTGATAAACATGTTTACAATGCCCTGTTCAAAGGTATTAAATCCTTCATCCGATAAATCATTGATCATATCTACGCGATTATGCACTACCCCCTCAAGCGATGCGACATCTAGCTGTCCTACTGCTTGGTGGGCTGCTGCGGTGTTGCGGTTGAGTGCATCAATGATTTGTCCAGCATCTTGCCCCATCGCCCTCTGTCCAGTGATATCAGTAAGGATGATAGTCCCATCGCTGATAGCAGATTTGGTTT
>NZ_JAQITE010000013.1 GCF_028618595.1 Bartonella sp. AU18XJBT
TGCTTGTAAATCAACATCCAAACCCAAGGCAGCTGCATGTTTGAGACAAATATTAAGACGGTTCAGTGCTTTTTCTGCTGTTATCGCTTTTGAATGCCAAATAGGGGCAAGAGTATTGCGTATCTCTGTTTGCGTAATTTCTGAAACGGGTAGACAACCTAATTTAGGGAGAATATGGAGTTTTAAAGGTGAAAACCAGTTCCCATCTTTAGCATCGTTCTTTAGTTCAGCTTTACGACTTTCAAAAGTATCCAAAGCAATATCTTTTAAATAATGAAGATTGCTTATTGCTTCACGTTTTTGTTTATTACGTTCTTTAATAGGGTCACGACCTTCACGCAAAATAGAACGCCACCCAGTTGCCAATTCACGGGCTTGTTTTAAAGAAACATCTCTCAAGGCACCCAAGCCCATTTCGCGACGACGACCATGAATGGTATAACGGTAAATCCATTGAGCACCTCCATCTTTACGCTTATGAAGTAACAAGCCGGCACCATCATTATATTTGCCAGCCCCCAATGTTGCGACAGATCTTGCATTAAGACGGTTCATAAGAGCCATTTTTTAATCCTTTCTTATATAAATTTGATCCACACACTCATCCCGCTTGTGACGTGCAAGGGAGTGGTTTTGATTGATTCAAGATAAGCAGGTTTGAAGTGAGAGAATCTTACGTTATTCGGGGTTCTCATTCAATATGAATAACGCTAAATTATCATTATAAATCAATACCTTGCCATACAGAGAAAACACTTTTATCAGCAAATATATTTTTTGCTTGAGAGATTATTTGTAAAAAGGCTGTTCTATGCGTCCACTTTATTTGATAAAGAAGATCAATAAAGTGAAGTTTTATATGTTATAGCTTTGAAGGATCTTGGTATTTGATTGTTCTTGTCGAATTGTTTTTATATCATTGATATGATGATTTGTATGAAATTTTAGGAAATCTTCAGTGGATTGAATGATGGGTGAATGTTATGACGCATATTGTTCACATCTTTTTATCTTGTAAATTTTTTTATCACTGTAGAATAAAATGCTCTATGCATTAGAATTGTTCACGCCAGAAAGCGGGAATAAAAAGGACGAATATTGTTATGATTTCAAGGCGTCCAGCTAACATTAGAAAACTTAAAATCCATAAAGCATGATCGTTGATTGTAGAGAAATTACCAGCGGGGCCAATAATATCTCCAAAGCCTGGACCAACATTTGAAAGTGCGGTTAAGACTCCCGTAAAGGCAGAGGTAAAGTCAAGACCGGTTGTGAGCAAAAGTGCAGTGCCGATAACAAGGCAAAACATATAAAGACAGAAAAAAAACAAAACAGCTTGAGCAGCATCGTTTGATATATTTGAGTGATCGTAGCGCGCTTTTACAACGACATTAGGAGAAAGAAGTTTCTCTATATTTGTTTGTGTAATACGCCAAAGAATAATGAGGCGATTGATTTTCATGCCACCAGAAGTAGAACCAGCACATCCGCCTGTAAAAGAAACAATGAAGAAAATTCCAAGCGCAAATGGTCCCCAAAGTTGATAATCTTCAGCGCTGTAACCTGTGGTGCTAATAATGGATGAAAGATGAAAAATGACATCAAGGAAAATCAAGTGGAAAGCGCGATGATCATAAAACCGTAGCCATGCCGCTAAAGCAAAACTGAAAAGGAGAACGATATGAAGAAAAACAATCACTTGTGGGTCAAGAAAGCGTTTGGAGTGTCCAGGAAGGACTAATTTAACATAAAGTACGAAGGGCAAAGCAGAAAGCAACATGAAGATTGTTGAAATAATTAAGATGGCTGGTTTATCAGAAAAATAACCAAAAGAAGCATCATGCGTTGAAAAACCAGCTGTTGCTACTGTACTCATTGCATGGTTAATGGCATCAAATAAATTCATGCCTGCAGCAAAATAAGAAAGCATACAAGCCAATGTTAACCCAACATAAGCAATGATAATTCCGTTAGCAATTTGGTTGATGCGAGGCAATATTTTTTCAGATTTATCAGATGATTCCATATGAAAAAGTCGTACGCCACCCACACGCAGTGAAGGCAAAAGCAAGAGGGCTAAACCGATAAAGCCAATGCCCCCAATCCAGCATATAAGAGAACGCCATAACAAAATACTTCGCGATAAATTATCAAGATCAGAAAGGACTGTGGAGCCTGTTGTCGTAATTCCAGAAACAGATTCAAAAATGGCCCCTGCTAGAGAAATGGGAAGAGGAGAAAGATAAAGAGGTAAAGCACCTACGATGCTCCCTGTTAGCCAAAGACAAACAGTAAGCATAAAGCCAAGCCGTGCTGAAAAACGACAAATAGCTCCCTTAGTTGCTAAAAGAATTAGGGTTGCTAACATGGTGGTTATGGCACAAGAATAGAGAAAGGTTATCCAATTACGATTGTTATCATGCAGATCCACAAAAATTGGCAAAAGCATTGCTCCTCCCATAATTAACGCAAAACGTGCACAGACATTGATAATAAATTGAAAAATGATCGTTCCCTATCTTTGTATCTCTTTTTATTATGGTTTTGTGCTCATAAGAATTTACGTTTTTCTTTTTATAGGATAAGGATTAATTCGTAACATTAGCATGCCTTGATGAATTGGTAATCAGACCTTTTCATAAAACTTGAAAAGAAGTATGTATAACATAATTGAGGCGCTTGAAAAATATTTTTTTAAAGGCTGTATTCCGTTATCATTTATAGAATAATTAAGTTATAATAAAGTGAAGAGGATTTAATGGTACAATCGCATATTCGTCTGCTGATTATTGGCTCAGGTCCGGCTGGTTATACAGCGGCGATCTATGCAGCAAGAGCAATGCTTAAGCCGGTTTTGGTGACGGGTTTGCAGCAGGGTGGACAATTAACAATTACAACTGATGTTGAGAATTATCCAGGTTTTGCAGATCCCATTCAAGGACCATGGTTGATGGAACAAATGGCGAAACAAGCTGAGAGTATGGGGACAAAAATTGTCTATGATACAATTATAAAGGCTGATTTGTTGAAGTATCCTTTTGTCTTATATGGGGATTCAGGAACACAATATTCTTGTGATGCACTGATTATTGCAACAGGAGCTAAAGCGCGTTGGCTTGGTTTAGAAAGTGAACAGATCTTTATGGGCGGTGGCGTTTCCGCTTGTGCTACATGTGATGGCTTTTTTTACCGTGATAAGGACGTTATTGTCGTAGGAGGAGGAAATACGGCTGTTGAAGAAGCACTTTATTTATCGCATGTGGCAAAGAGTGTAAGCGTGGTTCACAGGCGGGGGCAGTTTCGGGCAGAAAAAATTTTGCAAGATAGGTTGCTTGCTTGCAAGAACGTGCGTATCATTTGGGATCATGTGGTGGAAGAAATTGTTGGTTTGCCAGCTCAAGATTCAATGGGGGCTGTTGTAACAGGGGCACGTCTGAAAAATGTTAAGACAGGTCACGAGATGACAGTGAATGCAGAGGGCATATTTATTGCTATTGGGCATGATCCTGCTGTTTCTCTGTTTGAAGGACAGCTGAAACAAAAACGAGGCGGCTATTTATGGACAGCACCGGACTCAACAGCAACAAGCATTGCTGGTGTTTTTGCTGCAGGCGATGTGACAGATGAAACATTCCGCCAAGCTGTAACAGCTGCGGGAAGAGGATGTATGGCAGCGTTAGAAGCAGAACGGTTTTTGGATATACTCAAGCGTTAGTAACTCATTGAGAACATAAAGAATCTAGAGGTAGAATTAATTGTGGCGCCACCGTTGGATTGGGATAAGTTAAGGGTTTTTCACGCTGCAGCAGAAGCAGGATCTTTTACGCATGCTGCTCAAAAGCTTCATTTATCTCAATCAGCCGTTTCACGACAGGTTTCGGCTTTAGAACAAGAGGTTGGGGTATCCTTATTTCAACGTCATGCGCGTGGTTTGATTCTTACAGAACAGGGAGAAACTCTTTATCGTACAGCTCATGATGTTTTGATGAAGCTTGAAAGTGTGCGTTTGCAATTAAGTGAAAGCTATGCAAAACCAACGGGGCACCTGCGTGTGACCTCGACCTTTGGAATGGGAGCAGGGTGGATTGCAGAGCGTATGCCAGAGTTTCTTAGTCTTTATCCTGATATGCAGGTTCAGCTTTTGCTTTCCGATGAAGAGCTTGATTTGACAATGTGTCATGCGGATTGTGCTGTTCGCTTACATCAACCCCAACAACCTGATCTTATACAAAGAAAACTCTTTACAATTCATATGCATGTTTATGCTTCGGAAAAGTATATTGCAAATTATGGAAAGCCGGAAAAATTGTCTGATCTCGATAAACATCGTATTATTTCGTTCGGTGAACCTGTCCCACCTTATTTGTCTGGTTTAAATTGGTTGGAAAAGGCTGGTAGAAGTGATGGATCATTGCGCGTTTCAATTCTACAAATCAACAATATCATCTCAATAAAGAATGCACTTATGCGTGATCTTGGGATTGCTGTGCTGCCTGATTATATCGTCAATAATGATGAGCATTTGGTGCGTCTTTTTCCTGATATGGTTGATATTCCTTCTTTTGATACTTTTTTTTGTTATCCTTATAATTTAAAGAATTTGGCAAGGTTAAATGCTTTTCGAGATTATATTTTTTTAAAAGCCCGTCAATGGTCTTTTTAATGTTAATGCCTTAATTTATAAGGAATAATTAACTGTCTTACAACTTGAGACTCCCGTAATATTCTTTCGTTTTAAATTTTCCCATATTGAATCAATTAAAACTATTCATTGCACATTAAAAGTGGAGGGAGTCCGTGTGGATAAATACTTTTGAAAAAAGAGATAAATGTTTTTTATGAATAGCTAGCAAGCGTGAGAGGGGCGGATTATATATTGAAAAATGGACAATCATGTGATGGCATAGCTTACATTTTTATATTTAATTAAAGAGAGTGCTACATGATGGAGAAAAATGTAAAGCTATGTGTTTATTGCATAGCAGGTACGCTTAAGTCTTTATTGTACTTTTTTTTATAAAATGACATAGAATATTATCTCTTGATTATGTTGCCTCCCAGTGCGTTTTCTTGAGTGTTCCCTTACGAAGATCTATCAGATTGATTTTATCTCTGAGGATTTTCCAAATTTGCCGGACATATGTCCGGCTTTTTTTTTATTTTTGAAAGAGTCCCTATAAATTGCAATATATGGGAGATGATAAGGAAAAAATTTCAAAATTTATGGATATCCAACAATTTTTTAAGAATACTAAAATTCAATGAGGAGTTTGAGAGAGATTTATCCTGTTGCACCAGTCTGTCTTTTAGTGGTGTGATATAAAAAATTTAAAACCTTATATATGAAGTGCTTTTTATGAGAGTGTGAGGTGAATATTTAAGGCAGGTCTTGTTCATAAATCCTATGAAGTAAATCAAGTAGTTATTAGAACTTAAAGGAAACTGGATTGTTTGCCCAACGAGGAGAGTGGATTCTTATTCATTTTAGGACGAAGAAGAAACCGAGAAATAGAAAAGATTTGATTATAAGGGCAATTGTGTTTAAAAGTTCTCGGTCTTTTTAGAGTTATAAATTGAATAGAAAAAGCAGAATAGTTTTTTCATCATCTCATGATAATAGACCGATACATTATATTTGATTGCTAGATTTTTTTGATCTTTATCTACAGCCTCTATTGTTGTGTTTATTCATGGATATTTTTGCTGAATCGATTGATTCAGACCATGATACAGTTTCCGATGTTTTTTCGGATATACTGACATTCGGCAAAAAACGATCACAACAGACGATATTAAAAAATTTAAATTAGACTGTTGCAAAAGCGCTGTATACGTACACAAGCTTCTTCAAGTAATTCTTCTGATGTTGCATAAGAAATACGAAAAGCTGATCCAAGTCCAAAAGCAGATCCTTGGACGACAGCAACAGCTTCTGTTTCTAGAAGCGCTATGGCAAAATCTTCATCATTCGTAATACGTTGACCGTTAGGTGTTTTCTTTCCAATAAGTTCTGTGCAAGAAGGATAAACATAAAAAGCACCTTCGGGCGTTGGACAGTGAATGCCAGGAGCTTGGTTTAGCATGGAGACAACGAGATCACGGCGTGCTTGAAAAATACTTTTATTTTTAGCGATAAAGTCTTGTGGCCCATTGAGTGCTTCAACAGCAGCCCATTGTGAAATGATACTTGTTCCAGATGTTTGCTGGCCTTGAATGGTATCCATAGCTTTAATTAATTCTTGTGGTCCGCCTGCATAGCCGATTCTCCATCCCGTCATCGCATAGGCTTTAGAAACGCCATTCATTGTGAGTGTACGCTCATAAAGCGCTGGTTCTACTTGAGCTGGAGTAACAAAGGTAAAACCATCATATGTGAGATGTTCATATATATCATCGGAAAGGATGTAAACATGAGGATATTTTACTAAAACATCTGTGAGTTTTTTCAATTCATTGTGTGTATAAGCGGCACCTGATGGATTTGAAGGAGAGTTAAAGATGAACCATTTGGTTTTGGGGGTAATGGCAGCTTCTAGCTCTTGTGGTTGGAGTTTATAAGAAAATTCGGCTTTTGTTTCTAAAAAGACAGGCGTACCATCGTTGAGTGCGACCATTTCTGGATAACTAACCCAATAAGGGGATGGAATGATGACCTCATCTCCTTTATTCAAAGTTGCCATGAATGCATTAAAGAGAATTTGTTTTCCACCGGTACCAACAATAATTTGTTCTGGTTGGTAAAGAAGGTTATTTTCTCTTTTAAACTTTGCAGAAATTGCTTGGCGCAATTCTGGAATTCCAGATATGGGAGGGTATTTTGTTTCTCCCCTTCGAATAGCTTCAATAGCCGCGTTTTTGATGTTGTCTGGGGTATCAAAGTCTGGTTCTCCAGCACTTAAAGCAATAACATCGCGCCCTAATGCTTTTAAATGGCGGGCCTTTTGAGAAGCAGCAATTGTTGCAGAAGGTTTGATACGAGACAGTTTGTCGGCAATAAAAGCCATAATTTTAAATCCTTATATTATATCAACAAATGGTTATTGCTTTAAGGATATTCTATAAGAGATTATATTGTATGCAATAAAAAACTTCCAAAATACTCTTACACGGGCTTTACATTCTTCTTTTTTGAGATTTTTACAAGATAAGCTCTTCTTAGATTTTATGAAAGTTTTTAAGGAAGTATAGGGAGGTTTGATAAATTGTGCAAAGGAGATAAGCAGTCTTAAATTTTAACAAGGTAAAATGATGCTTTATACAAAATAAAAAAATCTTCGTCGTTACAGACGAAGATTTTTAAATAAAATATTGCAGAATTTAAACTTTAAAGAGCTGCAAGGTTACCAGCGGCAAATTTTCCTGAACGACGATCTTGAAGAACATCATAAGAAATTTTTTGCCCTTCATTAAGACTGTTTAGACCAGAACGCTCGACGGCAGAAATGTGTACAAATACATCTGCACTACCATCACTAGGTTGAATGAATCCGAAACCTTTTGTTGTATTAAACCACTTAACTGTTCCTGTAGACATAGGAAACTCCTTAGAATATATATTATATTGAGTATTGAAGCTTTCATTCCTTCAATACGGTTGTAGATCGAAATTAGGTGGGAGAAGTTTCGTCAAAAGTGCAGATTGCACAGGAAAGAAAGTCACGTAACCGAAAATTCGATGAAACCTCTATAAAAGTTTTTAGAACAAAAAGCAAGTCTTAATCAATTTTTATATAAAGAAAAAATAAGAAAACAGTGTACATTTTGCTAAGTAGAAAAAATTCAACTGAAATAACTTTGTAGGGAACGTACTTCAAGGCGCCTTTTTTTGAGTGCTTTGATCGCTTCTACGACGGCTTCGGCTCCAGCTATTGTTGTATAATAGGGAACATTTTGCATGAGTGCTGCATAACGTAATGATTTTGAGTCTGAGATGGCACTGGCAGTGCTAGTTGTATTAAAAATCAATTGAATTTGGCGATTACGAATGGCATCTTCAATATGAGGATGCCCTTCTAGGACTTTGTTTATTTTTGTTGCTTCAACGTGGTGTTCGGTAAGAAATTTATGTGTTCCACTTGTGGCGACAACAGAAAAGCCAAGCTCAGTTAAACGTTTTACAGGATTTAAGATGCGTTTTTTATCTTCATCTCTTACAGAAACGAACAAAGTTCCCTCTTTAGGGAGTTTGACACCAGCTCCAAGTTGGGCTTTAGCAAAAGCAAGTGAAAATTCATAGTCAAGTCCCATAACTTCACCGGTTGAGCGCATTTCTGGACCAAGAAGTGTATCAACACCTGAAAAACGAGCAAAAGGAAACACTGCTTCCTTGACGGCAATATGTTGTTTTTCCTGTAAAGAAGGTAATCCACCATAAGCTTGAAGAGCATCATGGAGCGTTTCTCCTGCCATAATACGTGCAGCCATTTTAGCAATAGGGCGACCAATCGTTTTTGCAACAAATGGGACAGTACGTGAAGCACGGGGATTGACTTCTAAGACATAAATGGTATCATCTTTTATAGCATATTGTACATTCATTAAGCCGCGAACATGAAGTGCTTGTGCTAATGCTTTGGTTTGGCGCTCTAATTCAGTAACTATTTTATTTGAGAGCGTATGGACTGGTAAAGAACATGCTGAATCACCAGAGTGGATACCAGCTTCTTCAATGTGTTCCATAATACCAACGATCAGTGTTTCTTGGCCATCACATAGACAATCAACGTCTACTTCAATTGCTTCTGTTAAATAGGTATCAAAGAGAAGCGGATTTTTACCAAGCAATATATTGATTTGTCCTGTTGTGTCGTTAGGATAACGGACTTTAATATCTTCTGAAATTAATTCAGGGACACTCTCAAGTAAATAATTTTGTAAGCTACGTTCATCACGAATAATTTGCATAGCACGTCCTCCTAAAACATAAGAGGGACGTACAACCAATGGGAAGCCTAGTTCGTGGGCAATGAGGCGTGCTTGTTCGATGGAGTGGGCTATACCATTTTGAGGTTGTGTTAAGTTAAGTTTAAATAACAGTTTTTGAAAGCGATCTCTATCTTCTGCTAAGTCGATAGCGTCAGGTGAAGTACCTAGGATGGGGATGTTGTGTTTTTCTAGAGCGCTTGCCAATTTCAAGGGTGTTTGTCCGCCAAATTGGACGATGACTCCAACCAAATCGCCTTTTTCCTGTTCTGCTTCTAAAATAGCGATAACATCTTCTGTTGTTAAAGATTCAAAGTAAAGGCGATCAGAGGTATCATAGTCGGTTGAAACTGTTTCAGGATTGCAGTTAATCATAATCGCTTCAAAATCTGCATCACGCAGTGCAAAAGCAGCGTGACAGCAACAGTAATCAAATTCAATACCTTGCCCAATGCGGTTTGGTCCACCGCCTAAAATAGCAATTTTTTTGCGTTCAGAAACGTGTGCTTCTGAGTGCTCTATACCTGCAAAGGGAACTTCATATGTTGAATACATATAGGCTGTAGGAGAAGAAAATTCAGCGGCACAAGTATCAATCCGTTTGAAGACGTGTTTAACATTCAGTGATTTGCGTAAAGCGGCGATATCATCTGGTTCTTTTCCAGTAAGGGAGGCTAATCGCGCATCTGAAAATCCCATAGCTTTTAACATACGTAAGTTATCTGCGTCTTGGGGTAATCCATGAACGCGGATACGCTGCTCCATTTCAATGATAGAGGATATTTGTTCTAAAAACCACGGATCAATTTTGCTAATTTGGTGAATCTCATCTAAGGGTAAGCCTGTACGCATGGCTTGAGCAATATAGCGTAGACGATCAGGGCTTGGTATGGCAATGGCTGAGCGTATAGAACTTTTTTCATCGCCTTCAGCATGCTCTGGAATCATAATTTCATCAAGACCCGTAAGCCCTGTTTCAAGTCCACGGAGTGCTTTTTGTAATGACTCTTGAAAAGTGCGTCCAATTGCCATGACTTCTCCTACAGATTTCATCGCAGTTGTGAGGACAGGTGATGAACCAGGAAATTTTTCGAAAGCAAAACGAGGAATTTTTGTCACAATATAGTCAATAGAAGGTTCAAATGATGCTGGTGTTGCACCACCCGTGATATCATTTTTTAATTCATCAAGTGTATAACCAACAGCCAGTTTAGCCGCTACTTTGGCAATGGGAAACCCCGTTGCTTTTGAGGCAAGCGCTGAAGAGCGAGAAACACGCGGATTCATTTCAATAACAATGAGGCGCCCATTTTCAGGATTGACAGCAAACTGTACATTGGATCCCCCCGTTTCAACACCAATTTCACGCAAAACAGCAATCGAAGCATTACGCATACATTGATATTCTTTATCTGTTAAGGTAAGAGCAGGTGCTACAGTGATCGAATCACCGGTATGAATCCCCATTGGATCAATGTTTTCAATAGAACAAACAATGATACAGTTGTCGTTCTTATCACGAACAACTTCCATTTCATATTCTTTCCACCCTAAAACACTTTCTTCAATTAATACTTCTGTTGTAGGCGAAGCTTCAAGACCGCGTTCGATAATTTCATAAAATTCAGAACGATTGTAAGCGATTCCACCACCGGTTCCACCAAGGGTAAATGAAGGACGAATAATAGCTGGAAGTCCAACAACATCAAGAGCTTGAACTGCTTTTGCTGTTGCATGGGCGATATAATGTTGTTTGCGATCAGTTTCGGTATGTCGCCAGTTGCGCTCAAGTTCTTCGAGAGCTTTGTCAAGCGCAGCACCAGAAAGCTTTGCTTTAAGTTCAGCACACGTTTTTGCGTGCTGTCGGCGATTTTCTTCTTTTAGTTCTGTTGCATTGGCTAACATAGAGCGTGGTGTTTCCAAACCGATTTTTGCCATCGCTTGGCGGAATAAAGCACGATCTTCAGCTTTATCAATAGCATCAGCATTGGCCCCTATCATTTCAACATGATAGCGGTCTAAAATACCCATACGCTTTAATGATAAAGCAGTATTGAGGGCTGTTTGTCCTCCCATAGTGGGCAAAAGGGCATCGGGACGTTCGTGGGCAATAATTTTGGCAACTATTTCAGGAGTAATGGGCTCTATATAAGTTGCATCAGCTAGATCTGGATCTGTCATAATCGTGGCAGGATTAGAATTTACCAAAATAATTCGATAACCTTCTTCTTTTAATGCCTTACAGGCTTGTGTACCTGAATAATCAAATTCACATGCCTGACCAATGATAATAGGTCCTGCTCCGATGATAAGAATAGATTTTATATCTGTGCGTTTGGGCATGGCTTTTTCCTATGACAAATATCTGTGCGCGATTGTTGTGGGCAAAATATTTCAGTTCTGAGGCTACAGTTATTTTATAAGTTAAGTGACAAAGAAAGTAAGCACTAAAATACCTTTTCCATGCTTTTTTTCATAAAATTGAAGATAAATTTCTTTTTTGAGTTGAGTCATCTCGTCAGTATATCAAAAGTATGACCTTTAATAAAAATAATAACAGTGCTCCAAAAAATTAGAATATTCAAGCATACTGTAGAGAATAAAAATCTGGAACATCTTTCCAATCCATTGCCGGCATATTTTGTGTTTTATGACGTTGTTTGCCTAAGAGAGTACGCGCTTTTTCTGTTGCTTGTAAAACATAAGCCATTATTTATGGTTCTGTGGGATTTTGCACAATGAAATGGGAAGGTTATCATGTTGTTCCGTAAAATACTGTCGTTTAGAGCTGTGATATAAGGTATGAAAATTACCACATTAAGGTGCTTTTTGTTAGAGTATATGACAGAATTCAGGGCGGGATTTGTCTGTAGAGAGCTTATGAAATAAACCATATGAGATGATCTCAGTTAGAGTCTGTTAGATAAAAAGCAAGATTGTTGATAGATCGGTTCTGGTCGAAGTTTCCGTTTTAGGGTAGGAAGAAAGTCAATTGATGTATGTTTCCATTTGATTAAAATGGTGAGAGTGTATTTTAATACAATGGCTAGGGAGATAATTTCAGAATGATTTTGTTTGTTTTTAAAAAACAGTGATTACTTTCCCTTTACTTTATGGATGATGTTCAAAACTTTTTAAAATATAAAGAAGGCTAAAATGCTGAACATTTCCCAAACGAGAATATTCTGTCTGAAAGATGTATCAATAGGAAAGCTTTTGGTGGCCAGGTCTCAAAAAGGGATTTGTCATATAGCGTTAGGAGACACTGTAGAGCAATTATTACAGGAGTTTACGATACGCTTTGGTAATGCACAACAAGTTGTAGGTGACAATACATTTAAGAGAGAAGTTGCCCATATTATAGCCATGATAGAAACACCTAAGTTGGTAAAAAAATATAATTTTCCCTTAGATATAAATGGTACAGTTTTTCAACGACAAGTATGGGCAGTATTATGTGATATACCGTGTGGTGAAACAATTTCATATGAAGTCTTAGCGTGCCGTATTGGTATGCCGAGTGCTTTTCGTGCTGTTGCTAATGCCTGTGCACGTAACGAATTGGCTGTTATCATTCCTTGTCATCGTGTTGTGCGTAAAAATGGTTTTATTTCAGGGTATCGTTGGGGGGCCAAACGGAAACAGATTTTGCTACAACGAGAACAAAATGGAGAAATTTAACTTTGTGTGATGGGCATTATAATCGTTACAGTTGTTCCTTTCATTTCTTTTGAAGTAATTTCAAGTTTTCCTTTGTGGAGTTCTAGCAAGGAGCGTGAAATGGCTAAGCCAAGACCTGAGCCCGTGTGAGATTTAGTAAGCTGATTTTCGACTTGTTCAAAAGGTTGTCCAAGTTTTTTAATTGCTGATTGGGGAATACCAACACCTGTATCTGTAATTTTAAAAATAAGGTTATTTTTTTTCCTAAAAGCGCAGACATCAATATTTCCGCCTGAAGGCGTAAATTTAACGGCATTAGAGATGAGATTAAGGAAAATCTGCTTCATTGCACGACCATCAACCTCAGCATGGAGTTCTGGGGTAATGTTTGTTGTAACAACAATATTTTTTTCTTGAGCTTGGGGTGTTAGTGTTCGGACTGCTTCACTAATGATGGGCTCAAGATCGGTACTTTTACAATCAAGTGTAAATCTTCCAGCTTCAATTTTTGACATATCAAGGATGTCATTGATGAGGGTTAGAAGATGAGTTCCTGAATTGTAAATATCATGCATATATTCCTTATAGCGTTGTGAACCAAGAGGGCCAAAAGTCGATTGCAACATGATATCTGAAAAGCCTAGAATAGCGTTAAGTGGCGTGCGCAATTCATGAGACATATTGGCTAAAAATTCTGATTTAGCTTTGTTAGCACTTTCGGCGCGCTCTTTTTCTGCTTTCAAACTTTTATTAAGTTTTTCAACTTCTGAGGCACGTTGTTGAGCACTGCCTCGTGTGCGCTTAAGTTCTTGAATGAAAGAAAAAAGACGCCTTTCACTATCTTCAAATTTCTCCTGTTGTTGTTTAAGCTCAGAAATGTCAGTACCAATACAAACCAATCCTCCGTCCTGGGTTCGCCGTTCGTTAATTTTGAGCCAACAACCATCCGCCGTTTGGCGAATACTAGTTAAGTTACCAGTACCATCATCTTTAAGGGGATATTCACTGATAGCAGGGCGTGCCATGGCTTCGACGGTTGCACGTTGGATACCTGATTGTAGAATTTGTTTAGGAATAGCGGCATATTCGCAAAATTTACTGTTGGACATGACTAAACGTCCTTCGGCATCCCACAAGACAAAAGATTCTGAAATATTTTCAATCGCATCACGGATACGAAGGTCAGCTTGCGCTGTTTGTTCAGCCAATTGTTGCTGTTCACTAATATCGAAGGAAATACCAACTAAATGGGGTTCTTCTTCTTCAGTAACTTCGGCACGAATGCGCATCCATACATAATGACCATCGGCATGACGCATGGGAACGTTAATATCAATATGCTTTTTTTTACCGCTCATTAATTCCTGAGCAAGATCAAAAAAATTCGCATCATCTGGATTAATAATGGCGCTAATTTGGGAAATTGAGAGCAATGCATCCTGAGGGACATAGCCGAGCATTTCGTACATTGCTCGTGACCAGTAGACGCGCCCACTTGCCATGTTCCAATCCCATAGTCCACAGCGTCCACGCATCATTGCCATATCAATACGATTTTGAATTTTTTCTGAAACAAGATCCGTTTTGCGGGCTCGTACAATTTGGTTGTAATAAGCATAAAGAAGAGCGAGGATAATGCCACTAGTTCCAATGAACAGAGTTATATTTAACGAGAGAATTTTCCGCCATTCCATGGCGCTATCTTGCATCTTTTCGCTAATGAATACGCCATATTGCCCATTTTCTGTTTGGTTAAATAAAGCAAGAGCAGGGGCATCTTTTCCTATTGTGATTTTCATAATTCCAACATGCTGTCCAAGAGATTGTAAAGCAATGCTGTCAGAGATAAAATCTTGCAAAGGTTTCCCTAAAGCAATCTCTGAACTGGATGAAGCCAAGACATTTCCTTTTTGATCAACAATGGCGATCAGAGTGCTAGGATTAATAAGATCTTGATTATGAAAAGTGGTGAGGATATTTTGCAAATGACTATGAGAAAGGGCAGAGACTTTTCCTTTCTGAGAAACAGCCAGTAAGTCATGATTAATTGTATTGGTAATATGAGAAGCTAAGAGAGTGATGGTAGAACGCGTGTTTTTATCAATTGTGTTACGCCAATCATAGAGTGATACAAAACGAATTGATGCAAGTACAATAAGAAATGCTACAATGACAAATGGAAGTGAGCGACGCAACCAAGGTTCAATAAAGAGAAGCTTTTGATAGGCAGAGCCAGAAAGCAGATGAATACGTTTTTTCTGCGTTTTATGACTTGGAGCGCTCGATTTTGAATCAGCATATATCTTCCTTGGCGCATTATATGCGTCCAATTTAGCCATCTCTTGTTCCTTTAATTCCAGAATAATGTGATTTAAAAACTGCTTCGATATTCATAGTAACCCCATCGAGTGCAATGAATCAAAACAGGAGTCTTCTGTCCAGTCTTTTTTTAAAAAAAATAATTTTACTTCTATGAACTTGGAATATGAAAAGGAAAAGGTACTTTGAACATGACCCTATAAACAGGCTTAGATTGCCCGTTTATAGGTTTAATGATGATCGAATAGTTTGTAGAATTTATTTAAAAAAAACATTATAGCATATTGATTTAAAATAATTTTTTGTTTCAATTGAGCAGACGGTTGATGATATCAGCAACATCGCTTGATAATTTTGGCGCAGCAGCAATCGTTTTTAATTCATTTTCAAGTTTTTGTTGTCGAATGGGTTCCAATTGTCGCCAAGAACGCATCGTTGTTAATAATCGTGAAGCGAGCTGTGGATTTTTTTTGTCAATTTCCAAAATGATTTGGCAAAGAAAATGATAGGACGCTCCATCCATCCTGTTAAAGCCCGTGAGATTGTTAGAGGCAAAAACACCGATTAAGGAACGCACACGATTGGGATTATCTTTTGAAAAGAGCGGATGTTTCATGAGCTTTTGAACATTTTCGAGCGTTGATGTGCCAGCAACCATTGCTTGAATAGAAAACCATTTATCCATGACCAAAGGGTCATGCCTATAGCGGTTTTCAAAATCATTTAAGGCATTTTGTGCCTGCTCACTTTCATTAAAATGTTTCACGAGAACAGCGATACTAGCCATACGGTCAGTCATATTATCCGCTGTTGCATATTGTATAGCAGCACGATTTGGATTGGCTTCAGCAATGGAAAGATAATCCAATATAATATTCTTTAATGCTCGCTTTCCAGCTTGTACAGCGTTTACTGAATAGGGCTCTTGGGTTTGCATTTGTTCATAGAATTTTGTTAAGAGCTCTTGATGGGTTTGTGCAAGTGAAGCTAAAAACTGATTGCGCACATGATGAATACGCTCTGGATCAATATTTTTACCGATTGTGTGAGCAAGCTCAACTTCACTAGGTAAATTTATACAGAAGGCACGAAATTCAGGCTCTAAGTTTTCATCCGTTATGATCGTTTCAATCAGCTTTAGTAAAGCAGAAGGGAATGTTGCTTTTTCTTGTGTTTTATCTTGAATGCTTTGAATCAAAGCTTGCGTCATTAAATGATTAAGAGATTGCCAGCGATTGATGTGATTGTCATCATGTTGTGCAAGAAAAATAAGTTCTCTTTCATTGAATGGAGTGTGTAGAATGATTGGTGCTGAAAAGTCTCGCAGCAGTGATAAAACGGGTTTTTCACGCAGTCCCTTTAATGTAAACGTTTGGCTTTCTTTGGATAAAAGCATAACATCTGATTGAATATCTGCATCAGCTTCATAGGTGAGGTTTTCTCCGTTGTGTCCTAAGAGTCCAAAAGCGATAGGGATAAGCATAGGTTTTTTTATATTTTGTTGTGGGGTTGTGGGAATATGTTGCTTTGCATGAATTGTTAAAACACCATCACTATAATGACTATCGATTTCTACATTGGGTGTTCCAGCTTGTTCATACCACAGCATGAATTGGGAGAAGTCTTGACCAGATACTTTAGCAAAACAAGCGATAAAATCTTCAATTGTACAAGCTTGTCCATCATGACGTTGAAAGTAAAGATCAGTACCTTTACGAAACATAGAGGGTCCTAAAATAGTCCGTATCATGCGAACAACTTCAGCACCTTTTTCATAAACAGTTGTGGTGTAAAAATTGTTAATTTGGCTATATTGACGAGGACGTACAGGATGAGCGAGGGGCCCAGCGTCTTCGGCAAATTGCGTCACTTTTAATGTTTTTATATTTTCAATTCGCTGTAGGCTGCGTACATTTTGATCTGATGAAAATTCCTGATCACGATAAACAGTGAATCCTTCTTTTAAACAGAGTTGAAACCAATCGCGACAGGTAATACGATTACCGCTCCAATTATGGAAATATTCATGTGCAATGACACGTTCAACATTTCTATAATCCTGATCGGTTGCTGTTTCAGGATCGACAAGAACATATTTATCATTAAAAACATTAAGGCCTTTGTTTTCCATTGCTCCCATGTTAAAGTCGGACACTGCAACAATATTGAAAATATCAAGATCATATTCGCGCCCAAAACATTGTTCATCCCAACGCATGGAACGTTTAAGAGCATCCATTGCATAAGCGGCGCGTTTGGTTTTTCCTTTTTCCACATAGATACCAAGCTCGATACGTCTTCCAGATACAGTTGTAAAATGGTCTTCTAACTTATCAAGATCTCCACCTACTAAAGCAAAAAGATAAGATGGTTTGGGATAAGGATCTTCCCAAATGGCAAAATGGCGATTATTCTCTAAAGTTCCTGTTTTCACTAAATTACCATTTGAAAGCAAGATTGGGATTGTTTGGGAATCTGCTTCAATTTTCACTCTATAGGTAGAAAGAACATCTGGGCGGTCGTAAAAATAAGTAATACGACGAAAACCTTCCGATTCGCATTGTGTGCAATAAACACCATTTGAAAGATAAAGTCCCATAAGTTGACGATTGCTTTCAGGATTCAGTTCCGTAACCAATTTCAATGTAAAAGGAGCCGTTGGTGGCGTTGTAATTTCTAAACGTGAAGGCGTCACTTTATAAGCATTTGGGGCTAATGTCCCATCATTAATAGAAACGGAAATTAAAGTAAGATCATCACCAGAAAGAACAAGAGGTGTTAATTCTTTTGTATCGTGACGGGATTCAATAGACAATATGGCTGTAACATAAGTTTTTGTTGGTGCCAATTGAAAGGAAAGTTGTGTTTTAGGGATAGCGTAAGGGGTTGGCTGGTAGTCTTCCAAACGATAAATAGATGTTGTTGGCTGTTCCATAGTTGTTCCCATTCGTATTTTAAGAGTTAAAGAAGGTGTTTAATTTTAGTGTCAAAGAAGATTACAGAATTACAAAAGGCTATCGAGGCGATTTTTTACTTCTAAGAAGTCTATCCATGTAAGCTTCTTTTGACTAGGGGTTCGAAGAAGGTAGGCAGGGTGGAAAGTTGGCATAACAGGTATTTTTATATTATCCTCATTTTCATAAAGATGCCATTTTCCTCTTGTTCGGATAATCCCATTTTGAGATCCCGTAAGAAACTGTGCAGCAACGCCTCCCAGTGCTATAAGTACACGAGGACGCGCTAAATAAATGTGTCGTTCAATAAAAGGGCGGCACAAGGCAACTTCTCTTGGTGTTGGTGTACGATTTCCTGGTGGACGCCAAGGAATAGTGTTGGCAATGTAAACATTATTTCTTGTTAAGCCAATTGATGCGAGGATTTTATTAAGCAACATTCCTGCTTTTCCCACAAAAGGAATTCCTTGTATATCCTCTTCTCGTCCTGGTGCTTCGCCTATAAGCATCAGGGGGCTTCCTGCTGTTCCATCTGAAAAACAGGTATTTTTTGCTGTCAATTTTAATGAACAGCCATTAAATGCAAGGAGAGCAGATTTTAACTCATCAAGTGTCTTTGCATTTTTTGCATTCTCTATAGCGGTGGATTCATTTTGTAGAGCCCCAGAGTTATGCAGCGGATGATGATTTAATTTTACGGTTGGGGATGTTTTGGGAGATGTTTGTTGATTATGAGAAATGCTCACGACAGGTGTTAATTTTTTCTCTAAACAAGCAGACTGTTTAAAACGATCAATAGGGAAATCTGTCAGAACAGCATCTGCACCACTTTCTTTATAAAAGTTTAAGAGTTCTTCATAGGAAATTGAGCACGGCGTTTGATTTAACATTTTATTTTTCTAATGATCTAGCAACTATAGATCAAACAAATTTATCCCTCAAGTTTTATAAATGCATTTACTAGCCGTTAATGTATAGGAACGCTGATAGGATTCTCTCTTTTCACAAAAAGGCAAATCGTAAAATGCAAGTGTTCTCGATTATATACATCTTTAAATATACAATTTGTTTAAATTACGCTATTTTATTTTTTTAAACAGGTTAGGCTCTTTATAATAAAAGAATTCTCTACTAAATGCAAGTGGTATGATAATATTTTTAATCATTATATCCTATATTTAATAATTAATGAAAATGACCTTTATAGTATTTCATTTGTAAAATTAAGTATAAATTTTTTATTATTATATTGTGTCTTTTTTATTAAAAATATTAAATGAATGAAATATATAAATATTGCTTTTATATGAGAAAATACTAAGACTTTACAAACTGTTTTTACAATGGGTTAAAAGCAATGTGTGGATATATGCTTTTGCTTTTTTTGCAGCTGAAATGAGGGGTTCATTTAATGCTAAATGCGCAGCAATAGCGCTTGAGAGAATGCAACCTGTTCCTCGCATTGTTCCTTTTAAACGTGGAGTAGAAATATTTATGACTTCAGTTTTGTCAATGAATCTATCAATTGCAAGAGGACCCTCAGCATGTCCTCCTTTTACTAAAATAGAGCGAGCTCCCAATGACAAAAGTTTTTTTGCTTGTTGTATTGCTTGCTTATCATGAGATGCCAATGGACTTTGGCTAAGAAGAGCGAGTTCTTCTCTATTCGGTGTTAAAAGAGTAACATGAGAAAGCAGTTTATCGATCATAGTGTCGATGATTGTTTCCGTTGTTAGTTTTCCTCCTGATGAAGCGACAAGTACAGGGTCCAAAATAACTGGAACATGGGGATAGTCTTTGAGTACGTTACTGATTGCTGCTATAATTTCTTTTGTCCCCGTCATACCGATTTTTATTGCGCTTATTGGATTTGCTTCTAGGGCGGAATGCATTTGCGCAGCGACGAGGTCTCCGCGCATTGGAATGATTTCGACAACGCGATTATCATCTTGTACGTTAACACAAGTAATTGCTAAATTTGCTTTTATTTGAAAATATACAGCAGTTTCTATATCACGAACAATACCGGCACCTCCCGTTGGATCAGTGCCCGCAACAATAAGAATGGAAGGTCTCAACGCCATGTTTGTGTCACTTTTATCCACTGCTGTACACGCTCTTCAGGTTTTTTATGAAGGATAATATCAGTTACAACAGCAGCACTATTTGCGCCTGCTTTTAAAACACCAACTGCGCGTTCTGGTGTTAAACCACCAATACCCACTAAAGGTAAAGCACCAATCCGCTTTCTCCATTGTTTGATTTTTTCTAGTCCTTGCGGCATCCATTTCATTTTTTTTAAGATTGTCGGATAAATAGGACCAAGTGCAATATACTCAGGATTAACAGAGAGTGCGATATCCAATTCATGTTCATCATGTGTACTAAGACCAACTTTTATACCACTTTTACGAATTGCATGAAGATCAGCATTGCTTAGGTCTTCTTGTCCCAGATGAATAAAATTGCACTTTTCATCAATTGCTATTTCCCAATGATCATTAATAATTAATTGCGCTCCCAATTTATTGCATATGTTTTTTGCGCGCTTGATATGTTGACGGATTATTTGTTGATTTTCATGTTTCATACGCAATTGTACGAGCTTGATACCAAGAGGAAGCAAACGTTCAATCCAATCAGCGTTATCAACGATGAGGTAAAATGGATCCAGTTTCATGAAAATACTGCTTTTCCGATAATGGGTGTTGAAGGGACTGCCACATTGCGTGCTTCGATCATGCCAGCTTTATATCCCATACGTCCTGCTTGAACAGCTTTAGAAAATGCTTCAGCCATTAAGACAGGATCACCTGCTTTAGCAACTGCGGTATTAAGCAGTACTGCATCATAACCGAGTTCCATCGCAATGGCGGCATGTGATGGGCGTCCAATGCCGGCATCAATAACAAGAGTAGCATCCGGAAGGTAAGCACGGATAGAACGCAATCCATCGGTATTATGAGGTCCTTTGGCAGAACCAATAGGAGCACACCAAGGCATAATAACACGGCAACCAATGTCAAAAAGTTTTTCAGCAACAATAAGATCATCCGTTGTGTAAGCAAAAATTTTGAAACCTTCATTGTTTAAAATTTGCGCAGCTTCGATTAAGGAAAAAATATTTGGCTGTAAGGTGTCTGGATTTCCTATGACTTCGAGTTTAATCCAAGCCGTTTTAAAAAGATCTCTTGCTAATTGGGCTGTTGTTACGGCCTCTTTAACAGTATAACAACCAGCAGTATTAGGAAGCACTGTTACTCCAAGTTCTTGAAGAAAGTGCCAAAATTGTCCGCCTTGTTTTCCGCCTGCAGTTTCACGGCGCAAGGAAACAGTCACAATTTCCGTATCCGATTTATGAATAGCATCACGAAGGATTGCTGGTGAAGGATATTGCGCTGTACCTAATAGAAGACGGGAAGAGAATTGTCGTCCATAAAGATTCAGCATATTATTAGCCTCCTTGCATTGGGCTCAAAATTTCAATTTTATCTCCTTCATGTAAGACAAATTGGCTTCGTACATCTATGGGAACAACTTCAGCGTTAACAGCGGTTGCAAGCCAATTTCCTTCATACCCCAATTCTTCAAGCAAGAGACCGAGAGTCATAACTTCTGTTTGGACTGTTTCACCATTAACAAATATTTGCATGCTTTATTCCAATGCCAATTTCATTGCTCTTTTTGCCATTTCTGGAGACAAAAGAAAACCATGTCTATAAAATCCATTAATAAAAATAAAGTTACCATCTTTATGCACAGAAGGGAAGTTATTAGGATAACATGGACGAACACCAACGCCAGATTCAATAATTTCTGCTTCAGCAAAAGCAGGATGTAAAGTATAAGCCGCGTTGAGCAGTTCCATCATTGATCTCACTGAGATTGCACCATCAAAGTCACTTTCAATCATTGTTGCACCAATCATAAAAATATTATCTTGTCGAGGTACAATATAGAGAGGAAACCGTGGATGAAGAAGACGAATTGGACGCAAAATTTTAATATCGGTGCAGCGCACGAGAAGCATTTCGCCGCGTACGCCCCGTATATTTTTATCTTTTCCTAAACGTGCTATTCCTGTTGCATCAATAACAATATCAAAATTTGTTTCAGCCGTCTCTACATCAACAAAACACGCTCCATTGTTGAGAAGCTTTTCTTTTAAAGCCATAAGTGCTTTGCGAGGATCAATATGGGCTTCATTTTCATAAAAGAGCGCACAGTTAAAACGTTCCGCAAGATCTGGTTCAAGATGAGCTATTTCTACATTATCTATGGTTTTGTGATTATGCGTGCGTCCAGAAAACCGTTCAAGCTCTCCTCTATCTCGTGTAGGTGCAACCACTAAAGTGCCTTTTTGTATGACAAGGTTGGGAAGCGTTTTACGCCACCACTGTATAGCTCGTATACCAAGATCTTCAACAATCTGTGCCGCATTTTCTCTCTCACAGTAAGGTGCGAGCATTCCTCCTGCATACCAACTAGCACTTCCTATAGGAGAATGAGGGGGAGCCGATATAGTAACAGAAACACCTTTTTGCTGTAACATAAAGGCAACCGTTAAGCCGCCTACACCTGCACCTTTGATAAGAATGTTCTTCAACTGTTTACTTTCTCTTTTTGAGGAGAAACGATTTCCATATAAAGATCACCATTTTTTTGATATTTCTCGGCCATGGCGATCATACCTTCCCCTTTTGTTTTTCTTATTGCTGCTGCCTCACGAATATCATGAGAAATACGCATAGAACAGAATTTTGGTCCACACATGGAACAAAAATGTACTAATTTATGGGCTTCTTTAGGCATTGTCTCATCATGAAAGGCACAGGCTGTTTCTGGATCAAGAGAAAGGTTGAATTGATCATGCCATCTAAAATCAAATCGTGCACGCGAAAGAGCATTATCGCGCAATTGTGCTCTAGGTAAGCCTTTGGCAAGATCAGCAGCATGAGCAGCAATTTTATAAGTGATCACACCAGTTTTTACGTCATTCCTATCGGGGAGTCCTAGGTGTTCTTTAGGTGTTACATAACACAACATAGCTGTTCCAAACCATCCAATCATAGCGGCACCAATTGCTGATGTAATATGATCATAACCAGGAGCAATGTCGGTTGTAAGAGGTCCCAAAGTATAAAAAGGTGCCTCATGACAGAGATCTAATTGTTGCGCCATATTTTCTTTAATTTTGTGCATTGGGACATGCCCAGGACCTTCAATCATAACCTGTACATCTTTTTCCCAAGCAATTTTTGTCAATTCTCCTAAAGTTTTAAGTTCTGCAAATTGGGCTTCATCATTGGCATCGGCAATAGAGCCAGGGCGCAATCCATCCCCCAAGGAAAGAGAGATGTCATACGTGCGTGCAATATCACAAATTTCATCAAAATGTTCATAGAGAAAACTTTCTTTGTGATGATGCAAACACCATTTTGCCATAATAGAACCACCTCGTGAAACAATACCTGTTACCCGATCAACGGTCAAAGGGATAAAAGGTAATCTTAATCCCGCATGAATGGTAAAATAATCAACACCTTGTTCTGCTTGCTCAATAAGGGTATCACGGAAAATATCCCATGTTAAGTTTTCGGCAATACCCTGTACTTTCTCGAGTGCTTGATAAAGTGGAACAGTCCCGATGGGAACAGGGGCATTTCGAATAATCCACTCACGAATATTATGAATATTTCGACCAGTTGAGAGATCCATAACTGTATCTGCGCCCCAGCGAATGGCCCAAACCATTTTATCAACTTCTTCTTCCATAGATGAAGTCACTGCTGAATTGCCAATATTGGCATTAATTTTAACACGAAAATTACGCCCAATAATCATAGGTTCGCACTCTGGATGATTAATGTTTTGTGGAATAATGGCGCGTCCACAAGCAATTTCATTGCGAACAAATTCGGCAGTATAAATTTCTGGTATTGATCCAGCAAATGTTTCATTTGATGGTACATTCTGCCGTTCTTTTACTGCTAATCCTTCATTTTCTCGTATAGCCACATATTCCATTTCCGCTGTAATAATGCCTGCGCGCGCATAAGCCATTTGTGTAATTGCTTTGCCATTTTTTGCTCGTAAAATGGGACGTTTTTGTTTAAAGTCTGGTGTAAGGTTTTTATCAGAATTCAATCCATTATCTTCAGGTTTCACTGATCGTGCAGGGTAAGTTTCAGTATCATCTCGCTTAGAGAGCCAAGGCAAGCTAATTGCTGGCAAGCCTTTTGTAATATCAATGATCATATCTTTATCGGTGTAGGGGCCAGAAGTATCGTAAACGTTTAAAGGTTTTTCACTACTGCCATCAGTCAGTGAAATTTCACGCAATGGTACGCGCACATCAGAAAAGAGAAGGCTCTGTTGATAAATTTTGCGTGAAGCGGGAAAGGGGCTACAACTGATTGATGGGGTATTTTTCTGCACAAACTTTTTCCTTATAGACACAGAGTTCAAAAATAGGTTGCGATGTTAATGGGGGTGTATTCAAATTATCAGTCACGAGCATTTGGATGAATAGGAGTAGTATTGCTTTATAGCAAAGCAAATTCAATACAGCTCAAGAAAAGTTATTTTGAAAAATTGATACAATATCTATTCTCATATTTGCATGCTTCCTCCCACTTAAAGTATTTTTGTTAATACGAACATGGTTGGCTCAAATATCTATATTGTCAATCATAAAAATATATTTTAAACGATTTTGGTGTGTTTTTTTAAGAGTGAAAATAGATCTTATTATAAAGAGATAAACTATGATATTGAAGATTTTATAAACAAGAATAAAGTGAAAAACGGATTATCAAGGAAAAATTAGATAGTTTAGAGCTCTAATTGAGATTTTTTTCATATTAAAATAAAACTCAGAATACCATAAGATTCTTTCATCATACATCTTTTCATATAAAATCATTTCTTGCACATCATAAGTGGGGGCGTATGGGGCAAAACACTTGAAGAAAGGAAGCCAAATGTCATTTATGAACATTCTCAGAGGCGAGGACTGTCGCAATGTGGGGGAAAACAAAATGTATGATGGGTTCCAGCTTGTATCGTCAAAAGCTTAAAGATAATGATCTATAATGGCTTACTATTGTATCATGGACGTGCGCTGTCGTAAAATGAACGGAGTATATTTTGAGCAATATTTCTTTAAAAAGTGCGTGATATGCAATATCATTATATTTTGTTTGGAGCATTCTATTCTTTATGAGGGCATGTTCCCATTAAGAATGTGATAAACAAAAGCGTGAAACAATACCTAATCTTTATTATTAAAAATAATATTGCCTTTAAAGTTTTGAAAATTGTAAAGCTGAATTAAAAAATGATGATGAAAATGAACAAAGGCTTTTCATCTTGAAATTTCATCAACACTTTTAAAGAGTTGAAAGAGAGAGGAAAGCAAAAGGATGTATCTCAGCATAAAGTACTACGTGAATTCATTAATTAGTTTGCAATAGAAATGCGCACAAAGCGCTGTGTTTTAGCTTAAGACGAAGTAAAAATTCATTTTCTGAGACATAAAACTCTTTAGTTTTCAAGGTAAAGTTATTCAAGAGTCATGTGATATCGTGCAACAATATTACAGATAAGAAATCACTAATTATATACAAAAAGCTTTCTAATCATAATGAAATGCTCTGTCGAGAACCTGGTAAAGGGCGTGTAAAGGGTGTAGGTAATAAATGATGCGTATTTTAAAGGGAAGATAGAAGTTAAAGGTGCAGAGAACACTGAAAATAAAGTCGGTAATGAGTGGAGGGGATATTCTATTTGGAAAAAAACAAGCCATGGACAGTTCAATTGTCTGGTTACTTATTTAGCAAGTTTTTGTAAGGTATTTTCTTTGATAGTTAAGGGTATAGCGAGTGTTAAATCGATGGAGCGTATTTTTTTGTTTGGATTGATGAGGCAGATGAATTAGCAAAAAAGTTTAGAGAATGCTTTTTGTTATTGCCATGAATTAAGAAGAACACCAATAATTGCAAGATGTTGTTGAGAATGATTTATTATTCTTGCAAAAAAAATATACATATAATAATATATAAAAAGGTATGCTAAGTGTGGGAGGGGAGAAGTTGATTACGGGGCGTTTAAAAAATAAGGATATTGTTCGTAAAAATTGGGGGAGGGCGCTGGTTTGTGCTTTTTAATGTTTTTCGGATCGGGTACAACCTTCAAATTTGGTGAAGGTGTGTGATATTTCTCTAGTATTTCATTTCCAGTTTAATGAAAGTGTGAAGAAATGGCCATGAAGAAATGGCCATATTAAATATATTCTCTATGGTGCATTTAGATTAAACAAAAGCTTGTTCAAAAAAACATTGGGGCTAATTTTGAACACAATTTCAGAAATAAATTGAATAAAATAGAACAAAGTATCTGCATGCGAATAAAACATCATGAAGCATGCAAAGAATTTGAAGCTAACTTTCAAAATTTTAATACAAATGATAGCCAAAAGATAGAGTTTCTTTGTTTAGATATAACATATCGATGAGATAGATTTAAACTATTGAAAAAATAAAAAAAGATAATGTTTAAGTCAGAAACTTTCTACGTGGATGATAAGTTATTACATTCAATAATGGTTATATGAAATCCATAATAAGGAAAATTCTGAAAAGTATTTATAAATTTTGCAACAAGAAGAAAAATTTGAAAATAATCATATAACAACAGGCAAAGAAACAAAACAAGATATTAAGTAACATCAGATGAGGTGATTACATTACACATTAGAAGAGAAAGCATTAATACTAATGTTATGCAAAGCATTTGGTGAATTTAGGTTATTAAATTGCAAGGAGTGGAGAGAGGTAAAATGCGTAAATACGGATGGTGCAGTGGTTATGATATACCAATCAACAGCGGCAGCATATTTTAGTGCACAGAACAAGAAGTTGTTAGAAAAACTATGAAAATAATGGGGGATTTATAATGTCTAATATTTACGATTGGTCTCTAAAGGCTGATGAAAATGCTTATTCAGATAGTATCATTAATTGGGCAGAAGGTCAGCCGCCTAGTTCTGTTAATGATAGTGCGCGGGCGATGATGCAGCGCGTGCGTGAATATCTTGCAGATAATGGTGGTTCTATTAATTCAAGCTTTATAGTAAATGTGGAAGACAAAACAACATTAATTACCTTAAAGACAGTTTCACCTATAAAGAAATACAACAATGATATCATCATACGTTTTAAAGCTTGTGGTGTAAATATTGGCGCGACAACAATAATTGTTAATAATATAGGAGAAAAGCGTATCTATAAAGCCACTGATGCGGGGGTTATACCATTAGAAGGTGGAGAATTTCAAACAGATGGCATTTATGAAATGATATACAATAATGGTGTTTTAATAAAAGAGCATGAGGGTTGGTATTTATTAAATCCTACACCACCAAAGATAGAAAGTTTTCCTGCTGGATTTATTGCAACATTTGCTATGCAAAATGTGCCAAATGGTTGGCTTTTATGTGATGGTAAGGCCTATAAGCGTGAAGATTATCCGCAGTTATTCAAGGCAATAGGTGATAAATGGGGTAAAGACAGCAATAAAACGTTTAAAGTTCCTGATTTTAGAGGCATGTTTTTACGCGGCTTTGATAATGGTCGGGGGGTAGATGGTGGTAGAAAATTTGCAGATGAACAACAAGATAGCATAAAGTCGCATACGCATATTGGGAGCATTGAAAATGCAGGCGAGCATGCGCATAGTTTTGAGTATAAAGGAGTTGGATGGCCAACTGGTGATATTGGGAGACTACCGAATCATTATACCTATGATGCAACCCTGAAAGGGAAAACAGGTTCTGCTGGCGCACATACACACAAGATAACTCTTTCCCATACGGGTGAGGCAGAAACGCGCCCTGTTAATACAACCGTTGTCTATGCTATAAAATCATGAGTATGTTTGAGTAATAATAATCTATACACCCTGATAATTTTGTTAACGCGGAGCAATTCCGCGTTATTTTCTACGTCTATGAAGAGGAAATCTATATTGTTAATACGATACTTGAGGGAGACAAAAAAACAATTTTAAAATGATTAAAAGAAAGAGTTAAGGATATAATTTATTATCAGAAAAAGAAAATCATAACTTTTTTATAATTGTATGATAACATAGAGAAAATGCGTAAAACTTATTTAAATTGTGCCGTGAAGTGATCTGGGATGTATTTTTTCATAAGGTGTTTTGATAGGGGATAAGATGATAAAATTATTCAACCTGAGGCATAAAAAAGTACAATATTTTTAACGTTTTTTATGCAAAAACAGCATACCCTGTATGCGTTAATTCATCTTATAAAGATTTCTCTTATCTTGTTGTCGATTTCATTTCTTTGCATTGCCATGGTGTAGGCTTTATCTGTAAATGATAGTACTCTCTTGAGTGGAATCGTCGTTATGCTTGTGAAGCAGCAGACAAACACTTTTTCTATACTCTCTCCTCATCCCTATATTCCGCATTTTTTTTTGCATTAAGGGGCTTACAAGAAGCGTTGTTGAGTTTATTTTAAAGCTTTTATTCAATAGGTTAACTTTTTGTAATATGCCAATAAACAATTATATATAGAGAGAGAGGAAAATAAAAAATATCATTATAAATCAATATTTATTTATAGAGAAAGCTAAAGTATATATATATTATAAAGAAAATATTACTATTAAAGCTACAAATAAACCTTTTATGGGTGGGAAAAAGGTACTTGATTTCTATATGGTCCTTAGAAGATATAAATAATGCACCCCATTATTATAACAAAGGCATTTGTACACATTTCTTGAATCATTTTTTAAAGATAAAAGTGATAGAAAGAGTGGGAAAACGCATATGTATGTTGTATAACTTCATACTATCTAACAGTGTGATAGCAAAACAAAATTTCACATGTTTTTAGTTACGTAAAATCTTGAAAGATTTTAAACGAGTATTTTTTCCCAAAATATCTTTAGGGTGTTTAGTCTTTTTGCTTAAAATGACAGATGACAAAGAAGGAGTTCATATAAAAATAAAAAAGATTCTTAAATATTTGCGTGTTTTATTTTTCTATGGACTTTAGTTTTTAGATTGAAGCCGATAGCTTAGAGGTCTAATTTCGTAGGAGGATGCCGTTTGAGGAAGTACAAAAGGGATATCTTCTTTAGGTAATTCAGAAACGTTTAAAGAACAATGATAAACATCGCGGAGATTTTGTGTTGTCAAAACGTTCATTGCATTTCCTTCGCAATAAATCTCTCCGTCCTTGAGCAAGATCATGTTATCTGCATAATGTGCCGCGAGATTGAGGTCATGAAGAACAGCAAGAACGCCGCCACCAGAATGGGCAAATTGTTTAGCAATATCCATAACGATGATTTGATGTTGAATATCGAGGCTAGCAATAGGTTCATCTAATATCATCCAGCGAGGAATCCCATTATGAACAGGTTTCCAGATTTGGCAAAGTACACGGGCAAGTTGTACTCTAGCTTGTTCTCCACCTGATAATTGGTGATAATACAGGTTGCCATAATCAGAAAGGTCAACGCACTCTAAAGCCTTTTGGATAAGATTTTGCAATTCGGTTTTGGCAATGGTAAATTGGTTTACAGAAAGGCCAAGTCCTACAACTTCATGAACTAAAAATGGAAATACGAGCGTTGTTGATTGTGGTAGCACAGCACGCATTTTTGCCATTTCATGCGTTTTTGTTTGGCATACATCATAACCATTTAAGGTTATTTTTCCACTGTAAGGAATTTCACCACTCAGAGCTTTGATAAAAGTACTTTTTCCTGATCCATTAGGACCAATAATAATGGTAAAAGCACCACTTTTAGCTTGAAGATTAATGTGTTTAAGAATCTGCTTCTTTCTGCGCTGAACACAAATATTTGTCGCTTCAATCATGAAAAGTCTGTTCCTCGTTTGCATATAAGGATCCATAGAAAGAAAGGTGCACCAAAAAGTGCTGTTACAATTCCAATCGGCAATTCTGCGGGGGCAACAATGAGGCGTGCAAACGTATCAGCAAAAATAAGTAATGCTGCTCCCAAGAGAGCAGAGCAAGGAATGAGATAGCGATGATCAGGACCAATGAGCTGACGTAAAATATGAGGAACAATAATACCAATAAAACCAATACCACCACTGACAGCAACAGCACTACCACACATAAGAGCAACTAGGGGAATAGCAATATTTTTAACGCGTTGAATATGGAAACCAATATGGCCAGCAACAGCTTCTCCAAGAGCAAGGGCATTAAGTGCTCGTGATAAAAAGGGAGAGAAAAGAAGACCAATAACAATGAAAGGGAGAACGAGCCATACTTTCAACCATGTAGCGCCCGCAAGAGAGCCAAGACTCCAAAAAGTGATATCACGGAGTTGTTGGTCATTTGCGATAAAAATCAATGTTCCAACAACTGCACTGCTTAATGCACCAAGAGCAATACCAGCAAGCAGCATGGTTGCAATAGAGGTAAAGCTATTATGCGTTGCTATGATGTAGAGAATAATCGTTGATAAAAGTCCACCCAAAAAAGCACCTATGATAACTTTGTAAGGCTCTAGAAAAGGTGCAAATGAAACAGGAAAAGCAAAACCTACAACAATTGCTAAGATTGCTCCAAGTCCAGCACCTGCTGATACACCTATAATTCCAGGATCTGCAAGAGGATTGCGGAAAAGCCCTTGCATAAGAACACCGGAGACAGCTAAAGCTGCTCCAATCAATAATCCCAAGATAACACGGGGAAGCCTTATATCGATAAGCACGAGGTAATCACGCGTTTTACTACTTACTGAAAAATCTTGTGTAAGCATTACATGGAGGAGATCAAAGAAAGAAACCTTTGCAGCACCATTCAAGAGCCCAGCAAAAATACTGAAGATAAGGAATATTATTAAGCTTAATAATAAAATCCTCCCCTGCTTTGAACGGTTTATTTTTTTACCTTCTTTTGCTTCAGGTAAATGCATCATCGATGTACCGTCTACCATTTTTATCAGCTCTTACCGTTTTGATTTGCACCATAAAGTATCTCAATAAGCTCTCTAGATGCGTCTGCAGTGCGTGGACCAAATCCCAAAAAATACATAGCATCCATCTGTTTTATGGCATGATTTCTTGCTGCAGTTGTTGCTTGAACTGCCGGTATGGCTAAAATCTTATCAATGCTGGTTGATTTTGCACCATGTTTTACAAGTAAGATAACATCAGGATCTGATTTCAATAACGCTTCGCCGTTGAGAAGTTTATATCCTTTATAATCGGTGATAGCATTGATAGCACCTGAAAGTTTTATCATACTATCAGCTGCAGTACCTGTTCCAGATGCCATAACGCGTCCATTTTGCACAGAGAAAACAAAAAGAACACGCTTTGGTCTTGTTACTTTCGCCAAAAGCACATCATTTTCTAAAAAATTACGTTTCAATTTTTCAATTAACGCAGCCGCTTGGACTTCTCGATGAATAGCTTGGCCAACGAGGCGAATCTTTTCTATCACATTTTCACGGGAGTAGTCTTCTGGTATGATCACCAGAGGTATTGATGTTTTTTTGAGAATATCAATTGTTGAGGCGGGACCGCTTCCTTCAACAAGCAATATACCTTCTGGGGCAAGTGATAAAACACCCTCAGGTGAAAGAGCACGCATATAGCCAAGCACAGGAAGCTTGAGCGCTTCTTGTGGGTAGACGCTTGTACTATCACGGGCGACAAGTTGATCTTGGGCTCCCAATGCATAGACAATTTCTGTAAGTGCTCCGCCGATAGAAACAATTCGAGCATTTTCAGGAAAACGGGTTGTGGGTTCAGCAATCACTTGTTTAGAAAAACAGGTAAGAGAGAGAAGTAAACACATAAGAAAAAGGTTTGATAACCTATGTAAAACAGATATGAACATGTCCGACCTTACCTTATCTTAGTTACTGCTGTTTTCTTGGCATGATGGCAAACTATTCAATAAAGAGCGCCAATCTTCACGTTCTTTTTGACCTTCCTTGCGTACGCCAAAGAATTGAATAATCATCTCATCATCTTTATCGAAAACTTCAAGTGAGGTGACATACCCATCAATCGTAGGTTTGCGAACACGCCATACTTTCTTGATCCCAGAAACGAGTAAATGGAGGTGAAATTTCTGATCGAGAACATTAAGCCAAGGTCCCATTTGCTTAATGTTTTTCACTTGCCCAGTGAAAATTTGGATACATCCTTTATTACCAACAAAACACATAATTGGTAACTCTTCTTGTGCAACTTGTTTGAGCATCATTTCAACAGCGTCTACCTGTAATTCATCGGCAAATTCATTACCAGCAAATTTTACAGCGTGATGCCGATTAATTTTCAGTTCAGAAATAATCCCATGAAGTTGATGCACATCAGTCATCTGTCGCCAACGATCTCGGAACTTTTCAACATCCAGCTTTGCCGTATCACATTGTACTGGAGTAGGAACGGGAGAAATATCAAGTACGGGTGATTGATCATCGTGAAGCAACTTTTCAACAAGTGCAGCCCACTCTTCCATATTTGTTGCATCTTTAGAATAGAGTTTGAAAATAGCAATGCCATATTGATCAAAAAATTGCAGACTTTTCATAGGTGTTCCAAGAATAGTCACGTCATGCTCGAAACCAAATTTCCATTGTTTTGAAAAAATACGCAAGTCAATTTCACCGAGTGTTATCGGAATATGTTGGCTTTGAACAATCTTTTCAAAACATCCTGTTATTTCATGGACAGCATTTTCATTGCGTGTCAATGCCATGACTCTTCCAAGCCGAGGAGCATTTTCCAAGAGAGTAGCAACATCAGCACGCAGTCTTTTTGCTTTTCCAATTGTACAATAAGCCGCAATGAGTTCTGCTTCGGATATACCAATAGAGTCCGCGAAATCACGGCTACGCATCTCTTTTTTTTCTTCACGCAAACGAAGAATCATTTCGGCAGTGTATGACATGGGCTTATCCTTATGTTACCTGTTTGAAGGTTAATTGTTTAATTTTATAACTCAAAGACAGTAAGTTGAACCACTATCAATTAATGGTTCAACCCACCACGAAACAAGCCCTTATTTTATCAACAGTAGAACAATAAAAACCGATAAATTACAAATAGTTAAAGCGAAAATTTCAAACTTGTTGTTCAAAGAACAATGAGAACAGAAACGCAATAATTTATTTTTTATCAATATAACCTTTTTCATTGATCTAATGGTTAACAAAAGCGACTAGAATTTTTGCACGAACGAAACTTTAAAGTTACGACCAGGCTGACTATAATAATCCTTCGGTGTTGAGCTTGCACCGGAAGGAAGATCTGAAACATTCCAATATTTTTGATTGAACAGATTATAAACACCAGCCCTTATAACAGGACCCGTTTCACCGAATGGTTTCCACCACCCTGTCATATCAACGACATGGTATCCCGGAATTTTTTGGTAATCAGATGCCTTAGCTACTTTGTCACGTTTGGCTGCTACAGTAAGGATAACATCGCTTCCCCAAACTTCTTTTGCATACCCTAAACCGATAACTGTTTTCAAAGGAGAAATTGAGTTAAGATACTCTTTTTTATCAAGATCTTTTCCTTGTGAATAAGAAAGAGCAATATTGCCATGAAAACCATTTTTAAGAACTAAATGCGCTTTTGTTTCAACACCAAAAATTTGCACGCGGAAGCGATTCATGTAATGCCGACGCGCAAATTTGAATTCTTCTGATGGACCTCTATCCTCGGTATCTATGAAATTCTTATATTGGTTAATAAAGGCATTGAAGGAACCACCGAAATTTACATTTCCATAGCGTATCCCCACATCATACCCATTGCTTGTTTCTGGTTGAAGGTCAGGATTTCCTTTCACGTAATAAGCAGAAGGTTTGATATAAGAGACATAAAGTTCTGAAATACGTGGTGAACGAAAAGCTTGCGCCCATTGAGCATAAAGCGTTACTTGATTACGAACATCCCACTCCACGCGTAATTTAGGAGAAAAGCGTGATCCATTTCTTTCTGGAGGGAATTTATCAGAAATCAGTGATTTCTCATAAGAAGATGTTTTCTGAGGAATATATTTGTACCAATCATACCGGATTCCCGGCGTTACACGAAAACGATCATCAACGAATCCAATTTCATCTTCAAAAGCGAAACCCAAATTGTAACCATTTGTGTCTGGCGAATCTGATCGATTAGCAGGAACAAAAAGGCATCCTCGAGCATATTCTTTTATATGACAATTGTCTTTACCAAACAAATAGTGATGAGATTTAGATGACGAAACATTCGTTGCAAACTTTAACGTATGGCTTACAGTGCCAAAATCCACTTTTTTAAGTGCATCAGCATTGAAACCATAATTGATATTCCGCAAAAAATTATCTCTCAAATAATCCCCTTTAGGGGCTGAAACACGAACGCCAGTCGTAACGGAATGACTTGATTGCCTTTGCCAATAAAGCAGCCCACTAAACGCATCAAGAACCGCATCACCATTACCATTATAATTGTAAGAAAGAGAAAAACGCTCACGGAGTCTATTATCCCGCTCATAAACAGAACCTGGAGCATATCTTTTAGACGAATTTAATGCATGTGCGTTACTATTATGACCAAAACGCTCTGCAGTAAAACCAAGCCGATGATTATCACTCAAATATTGATGAATTTTAAAAAGCAAGTTATTTTTGTCAAAGTGAGAGGGGTTTTTACGTGTGCGTTCTTCATATCCTCCCACTGTTCCCATATTTTTGCGCTCATGACCTTCTACATAAGACCCTTGGAAAAGCAAAAATGTTCGGTAATTGCGCACAGCAAAAGCTTGATCGATGCGCCAACTATTATCAACAGAATGATAACCACCTTTTATAAGGCTACCCCAATTCTTTCCTTCCACGATAAGGTCTTCAGGATTAAGGGTACGTAGAGCAATTATTCCTCCTAGGGCGCCAGAACCATAAAGACTAGAATCTGATCCTTGAATAGTATCAAACGTAGAAAGAGCATTGAAATCAAAAGTTGTGTTTCCGCCTCCACCACGGAATATATCATTATACCATGGAAGAGAAATACCATCCATTGTCGTAAGAACACGGTTTGCATCTAAACCACGAATAACGAAACTATTACTTCCCGAGTTATAGGAGACAGAAGGATTAAGACGACTCACATCATAAACATCAGTTATTTGTTTTTCATCAATATTCTTATTGGTTTTACGATCAGTTAGAATGGTTATTAAATTTGAAGCATCTTCTATTTTTTTTCCTTTAATAAGGATTGGTTTGAGCTCAGTTACAGTATTCTTATCGCTGTTTTGTGCAAAAACAAATGAAGGCATACAGACCGATAACACACCTAAAATCATGTAGCTCTTATGGATATTTTCTCGTCTTATTCGCATAACACATTATAACCTTTTTTTAACATCCCCTCTCCGTTTTGAAATTTTATTTACATACAAAAAGGCTGGGCCCGCTGATTAAAACTTGCCAGCCAAGCAGAAATGATTTTGTTAACAACAAAAAATCACTAGAAAACCATATTAAACATGACAAAATCAGTCAAGAAAAAAGTTGCAATTTTAAAATAGCCTGTTTTAATGAGACGAAATACCAATATTAAGCTTTAAATAATGACAGAAGAAACGATGAATTTTGCAAATACGAAGCAATTATTAACTCTTTGGATTGGTGCATTTGTTGGAGCTTTCTTTTTGCATGTATTATTGGGGGCGCAGTTTTATTTTCAAAGTATTGGTGTAACTAAAGGCTTGCTCTCGTCGGAGATTATGCTGACTTTTGTGCAAGAAGTTGTATATCCGGATGTTGATACAGACTTGCCAGATATTCACACAGAGCCAGAAGTATTACGGACTGATCTCCTAGAGCAGGAGTCAGAGGAATTGAAATCTGTGGATAAAGTTCAATCGGAAGAACCTCAGCATATGGTAGAACAAGATGACTTAAAGTCTTTGGAAGAACCCCTTCCTCAAAAAGTAGAGCATAAAGCGTTTATCAAAAAAACAATACCGACGCCAGAGGCTGTAGTAAAGCGCTCCAATGCAAAGGTGGTACGTTCTTCTTCCACCAACAAGGGTGGTACAGCAGGGCTTGAAGATACGTTGTTAATGGAGTGGTTAGCAAAGGTACAGTCACAATTAGAAAGGCAAAAAAATTATGTTGTAGGACAGCGTACCAGTCGAGCAAAAGGAACGGTGAAGTTAGAATTTATGGTACATGAGCGGGGGAGTATTTTTTCTAGCCGTGTTGTCGTTTCTGCTGGAGATCCAGAATTGGATCGATTGGCTATGGCAGCACTTCAACGCGTTGGTTCTTTTCCTCCCCCTCCACCATCAAAAGTGAATAAAACAATCAGAGTATCCCTAATATTTAGCTGATTTTTTATGCGGGGCGCTTTTCTTATAATATATTTATTTATAATTTGAATGAAAGTTCAAATATAGTTCGTTCGAATTTTTTGACGTTGAATCAATCGAAACCATCTGCTTACTTATGATACAAGTTGAGGGGAAGCATAGATAAAAAACTTCTAAAAGCTGTGAATATACTTCTTATAGATGCTCTAAATGAAAGGGCTGTTGTAACATTGCGCGTTAAGGGATGATAGAGCTATAGCTTTTATGAAGTAAAGGTTAATCGTGTCTAATCGATTTTTATACCGTTCGTAAGAGGATTTTCGTAAGTACTTTTCAGATACACCGTTGTGAAATAGATTTAGAAACATTAAAATAAAACAAGAATATCAATAAGAAAAATATACTATTGGGGGATGCTCTGTTTTGTGTGAAGGATGTGAGCTTATATGTAAATGAGAAAAATAAAAAGAAAAGCTTCATCTTCATCTTGAAAAGATATTGACATATTTAAAAGTCGTAAAACCGAATGAAAAGGGAAGGGGCAGAAGAAAATTGTTTGTCTTTAAGGCTTTCTAACTCAATGAGTCTGCCTTTCTGTTATCAAAGATAATCCAAACGATATATACAATAACGTGCTCTTATCTTATATAGAAATGTTATAAGCAGAAAAAATAGTCTTAAAATATGCTGTTTCACAAGATTTGGATATTGACTAATAAGCAACAGTAAAAGAATGACCTATTTGTTTCACTCTTCTCTTATATTTGTAATCATCTATGACATTGTCGTTTATGTTGAGAAGAAATAAATTATTTGTGCAACATATTGATTTATAATGATAATTCATCATTTTGTATTTGGAATAAAAGACCCGAATAGCGGGGGGGGTTCTCATTTCGAATTTATTAATACTGAATCAATTAAAATTACTTTCTTATACATCATAAGCAGGTTGGTATGTGGGTACTATTTAAAAAGGAATAAAAACACTTCTTATGAACGCTTTCAAATGCTATTTGGAAAGTTAAGGCATATTATTTCCGTCGACCAGAAAGCAGGTCGGTTTTTATATCTATTTTCCCAGTAAGTCTTGCTTTATAGACACCATAATTTTCCATGACACGCATCACGTAATTACGTGTTTCTGTATAAGGAATACGCTCAATCCAATCAATGACATTATCGAGAGATTGTCCTCGAGGATCGCCATAACGTTTTATCCATTCATTGACTCGACGGGGACCGGCATTATAGCCAATAAGAGTTAGTATATAGGATCCATTAAAACGTTCTAATTGTTCATTGAGAAAATGGGCACCTAATGTTGCATTATAATGAGCATCACTGCTAAACTTTTTAGGAGACCATGTGATTGAGTATTTTTTTGCCAGTGCTTTTGCTGTTGTAGGAAGCAATTGGAGTATACCTTGTGCACCTGCTTTTGATATGGCTGTTGGATTAAATTCGCTTTCTTGGCGTGCAATGGCATAGATAAGCGACTTTTCTTCTACAGAAATATTAGTAGAAGCTGGTATAGCTCCCAGAGGATGAGAGAGTGCACCGACACTTTTTCCTTGAAAAACAGCCATTTTTCCAATTTTGAGGCTGGTATAATAGTCACCATTTTTTTCTGCCATAATAGCTAAAAGAGCTAATTCACCGGGGCTTTCTATTTTTTTTCCGAGCTCTCTATAAAAAATTTTAGCAAAATCAGCATAGCCGGCTGCTTCAAGACGTTGAATTGCTTTGATCGCTTTTCGTGCACTGAAATGTTGTCGCTCAGCGGTTGTTGGTTTGGGAAAAGACACTTTAAGCTTTTTTTGGTTGAGTCGTGCACCGGCTAATTGACCGTAGTAAGTTGCACCAAAATGAGCTGCGCGATGAAAGTATTGCTGGGCATTTTTATGTTCTCCTAGCTTTTCTGCTGTTCGTCCCATCCAGTAATATCCACGTGATGTAGAAAAAGGTAAAGAAGAGAGTTGAGGAATACGTGAAAAATGCTGCATTGCCAATTTAGGATTATGAAGAAACCGTAGTGCGTACCATCCTGCATGAAACTCAGCATCGATAGCTAATGCAGATGTTATACCAGTGTGCATTGTAACGAGTTGATAAGCGATTTTTGGTTTGTTTAAATCGAGCATTTCACGAGAAAGGGCGCGTTGTTCTTTCCACAATGAATGAGGGTTCATAAGGCGGAATGCATCTTTTGATGTTTTCATCATGAGTGCTGCGGCTGCATCATATTGCTCTGTTCGTCGAAGATGGCGTATTCGAGCAAACTGAAAAAGAGGATCTTTTTGCCATGATCTCTCTACAGTTTTTAATTTTTGTGTAGCTCTAGGATCATTTTTTTCAACGGCCACAAAAGCATCAAAAAGAGATTGAGCATGGGCTAATTTTGCAACGCGTGCTGCTGAATCAAAACGATATGCATACAGCATAAACTGCATGCGTTTCAAATGATCAATAGGTTTTAATGCAGCACTTGCATTTTTAAGAACAAATATTTCTTCTTTTGCATTAAGCTGTGTTTTATGCCACCATGGCGCAATAACGTGTCGAGCACGAGTGGTTTGTCCCGTTGCGATAAGTGCTTTAGCGAAGAGAGCCATTCCTTGCGCTGTTTGGGGCGGGTGATGAGAAAATTTTTGGATGATTGCGCGTGTGCGGTTGGTTTCGTTAAGAAAAGCACGTTCAGCATTGCGTTGCATCGTTTCTATACCGGGCCATCCTTTTAGCATGTTGATTGCATTGAATATTTCAGAACTTGGTATATTAGCTTGGTTTGATACCCCCAGCGCCCATGTCAAAATATGACGATCGAGGCTATGTTTTTCCATTGAATTACGAAGATTTATTGTTTTTGCAATATTGTTATTTGTTAGTGCATCTAGCCCAGCTTTCAGTTTCTGAAGTGTAGCAGCATTGTGTGATGTCGTGTGTATCTGTTGAAGAGATTTCTGAGCTTCTTTTGCGGTAAAGGGAGTAGGGCGAACCAAAGGGATTGGCGTTTTCCCTTGCAAAAGGGGTGTTTGCGCGTATGCACTTGAAAATAAAATTCCTATTGCCAGTATAAGTGCAGTAAAGGTTGATACGAAAAGAGAGGTGGAAAATACACGCATAGAGAAAAGACCTTGAGACCTTGCTTTTTGTAAAAAACTTAAGGATCTATAGAACACAAGCATGAAAAACGCGTTAATATAGACGGCTTATTTAAAAGAAATGTTCAACATTTAAGGAGGGCGATCTTCATCTTATGAGGGCTTTTTTTGAAATTCATCTTGCTTCAATGATAGAGCAAGATTATGCTCTATTTAAAATTTATAAAAGGCGATTATTAAAAAAATAAAAGCGAACATTATAGGGAGTTTATCATGCTCAAGGGAGCTATAACTGCGCTTATCACACCATTTGATAACAAGGGCGCAATTGATGAGAAGGCGTTCTGTGATTTTATTGAATGGCAGATCACACAAGGGATTAACGGTGTAAGCCCAGTTGGGACAACAGGTGAATCAGCAACGTTAAGTCATGAAGAACATAAGCGGATTATAGAATTGTGTGTTGAGCAGGTCGCAAAGCGTGTTCCTGTTGTGGCCGGAGCGGGATCAAATAGCACAAGTGAGGCTGTAGAACTTGCACAATATGCGCAAAAAGCTGGTGCAGATGCAGTTTTGGTTGTCACTCCCTATTATAATAAACCAAATCAATCTGGTTTATACAAACATTTTTCTTCCATTGCCAAAGCTGTTTCTATTCCGATTATAATTTATAATATTCCTGGTCGTTCTATTATCGATATGGCTGTAGAAACGATGAGAGACCTTTATCAAGATTTTAACAATATCATTGGTGTTAAGGATGCAACGAGCAGAATTGAGCGCGTTAGTGAACAAGGTGAAAAGTGTGGAAAAGATTTTGTGCAGCTTTCCGGCGATGATTGTACGGCGTTAGGTTTTAATGCACATGGAGGTGTGGGGTGTATTTCAGTTTCCTCCAATGTTGCTCCAAAGCTTTGTGCAGAGCTTCAAGCTGCTTGTTTTCGTGGTGATTATAAAACAGCACGAGAATTAAATGATCGCTTGATGCCTCTTAATCGTGCTGTATTTATTGAACCTAGTCCAGCAGGTATTAAATATGCCGCTGCAAAATTAGGATTTTGTGGTGATACAGTGCGTTCTCCTATTGTTCCATTAACAGAGAGCACAAAGAAGATTATTGATGCAGCGCTCAGTCATGCTGATCTTTTAAAAGAATAAATGATATTGACAAAGCCATGAATAAAAAAAAGAACGCGCCCGTACGGAAAATAATTGCTGACAATCGTAAAGCACGTTTTAATTTTGAAATCCTTAATAATCTCGAGGCTGGTCTTGTCCTTCAGGGAGCGGAAGTGAAGTCACTACGTTCTAATCATGCCAATATTGCGGAAAGCTATGCGAGTTTTGAGAATGGGGAATTATGGTTAGTAAACAGCTATATTCCTGAATATACGCAGGCTAATCGTTTTAATCATGAACCGCGACGTTTGCGCAAGTTATTACTTTCAAAACGTGAGATGGCGCGTTTTTTTAATGCAACGTCTCGTGAAGGAATGACACTTGTTCCTCTCAAACTTTATTTTAATGAACGGGGGCGCGTTAAGTTGGAGATCGCTTTAGCGCGGGGGAAAAAGCTTCATGATAAGCGCGAAACGGAAAAAAAACGCGATTGGGGACGTGAAAAAGCAAGACTTTTAAAAAGATATGGATGACGGATGCGATCAAGATATCCTTTATTTATAACACTTTTTAAAACAGTTTTAGCATTGATCTAAGTATGTTTTTGCTGCTTGAAAGATTTGGTGAAACATGGCGTCTGTCAAGAGTCCAGTATTTGTATTATAACGAGAACAGTGATAGCTCGAAAAGATGCGTAATCTGCCGATGTTATTGATTTCGCCGTGCCCAAAAGGGTGAGCTAAAACTTTTGCATTAAGGGCACGTATCGTGGAATGGTGCGCAATGGTGCCTAAAGTAATAACGGCTTTAAGTTTGGGAAGATTTGTTAAAAGAGGAGAGAAGAAATAGCGGCACGTGTTAATTTCTGCACCGGTGGGTTTATTTTCTGGTGGAACACAACGAACAGAGTTAACGATTGCTGCATCAATCAGTTCAAGAGTATCATCTGCTCTTTCTTCGAAGGTCCCTTGGGCAAAACCAAATTTTTTTAAAGTTGAATAAAGTAAGTGCCCAGCATAATCACCAGTAAATGGACGTCCAGTTCGATTTGCTCCGCGTAACCCAGGAGCAAGCCCAACAATAAGAAGGCGCGTTGTGTCTGCTCCTTTATAAGGAAAGAAGGGGCGCACCGGTGCATTATACCAACTTGGTTCTTTTACACGCCAGTCAGCGATAAACTGATGGAGCCTAGGACATAAATTGCAATTTTGGGGCGGTTCTGGGCAAAGTGATGTTAATTGGCTATTCATGGTGTTAGGCATCAATCGTTTTTTCTATTTTTTTGAGTCTTTTATAGCGTATATGACGGGTTATGTTTTGAGAAACAATCTATAATGAATATAAAGAAAGTTTAATATAAACTTATTACTAATTATTGTGTAAAGAGAGATAATCTTTCAGTAATTTATTCGATGAATAAGAGTGCAATACACATGATGTTCAAAGAAAAAAAGCTCTCTCTTTAAATACAGATATTATCATAAAAAGTATGCATAAGGGCAGCTGTTATTGCAAAGGATTTTAAACAGCTGGTATTCCTTTTAAAAGGATGAAGACTCCAGACAAACATTTTGTCAAGAAAGATCTCCCTTTGTTTGAAGCCAATCTATTGGAATGCTTTTAAGAGCAGCTTTGATAACGAGCATGTATAGGCTATATATTCTTATAAATTTTCCAAGAATTTTCTTAAATAAGTTCTGTAATTAAAAAATATAAAAGTTTGTGTTGTTTTTCTTGTGTTTTATTTTGATTATTGTATATACTTCCCTATCCGCTATTAAATTTTTTATTTGAGAAAGAGGCATAAATGGCCCGCGTAACGGTAGAAGATTGTATTGATAAAGTTGATAACCGCTTTGAATTGGTACTTTTAGCAGGTCATCGGGCGCGTCAGATTTCACAAGGAGCGCAGATTACGGTTGATCGTGATAATGATAAAAATCCAGTTGTTGCTTTGCGTGAAATAGCAGAAGAAACGTTGTCGCCTGCTGATTTAAAGGAAGACCTTATTCATTCGCTGCAAAAGCATGTGGAAGTAGATGAGCCAGAAATGGCAAGTGAATTTATTACTCATTCAGGTGAAGCTGAAAGTGTTTTTAATACGTCGTTGCAAGAAGAAGGTACTTCATTTGATCATATGTCAGAAGAAGAGCTTTTAGCGGGTATTGAAGGTTTGGTTGTTCCAGAAAAAAGTGACGATTATTAATTGCGGCAATTTATATTACAGGAGTAAAGATACCTTGTCGTGTGAGGAGCAATTATTTTTCTTGTCTTTTATTGATAAGATGTGTTCAATAAGGATTAGGGGTGTGAAAAGATAAAGGATATACTCGTATGATGCGTCAGTGTGAGCTTGTTGGACGTGTTCAGCGTTACAAGTCTGACGTAGATGAGGCTCTTTTAAACAAGGCCTATGATTATGCAATGAGAAAGCATGCACATCAAAAGCGTGCGTCAGGTGATCTTTATTTTTCTCATCCTTTAGAAGTTGCTGCTATTTTGACAGATATGCGGTTGGATGAGGCAACGATTGCTGTTGCTCTTTTGCATGATACAATTGAAGATACAAGCGCTACACGAGCAGAAATTGATCAGCTTTTTGGTTCTGAAATTGGGAAGTTGGTTGAAGGACTTACAAAGCTTAATAAGCTTGATCTTGTATCAAAGAAAGCCGTACAGGCAGAAAATCTTCGTAAACTTCTTATTGCCATTTCTGATGATGTTCGCGTTCTTTTAGTTAAACTCGCTGACCGCCTTCATAATATGCGTACCCTTGGTGTTATGCGTGATGATAAACGTCGACGAATTGCTGAGGAGACGATGGATATTTATGCGCCACTTGCAGGTCGTATGGGTATGCAGGATATGCGCGAGGAACTAGAGGATCTCTCTTTCTTTTATTTAAATCCAGAAGGTTATCGTACGATTACCAATCGACTTTCTGAATTATTGAAACACAACCGTGATTTACTTTCCACAATTGAAAATGAATTGACAAAACTTTTTTTCGAGCATGGCATTAAAGCAGATGTTAAAAGCCGTCAGAAAAAATCTTATTCAGTCTTTCGCAAAATGGAAAGTAAAGCATTATCTTTTGAACAGTTATCGGATATTTTTGGCTTTCGTGTGATTGTTGAGTCCGTGAATGATTGTTATCGTGCTCTTGGGGTCATTCATACGACATGGCCAATGGTTCCTGGTCGTTTTAAAGATTATATCTCTATACCAAAGCAAAATGATTATCGTTCTATTCATACAACAATTGTGGGACCATCGCGACAACGTGTTGAGTTGCAAATTAGAACGGCTGCTATGGATGAAGTTGCTGAATATGGGGTTGCTGCTCATTCCATATATAAAGAGCACGGTTCTAATTATTCGACTATGAAGTTATCAAGCGAAACGAATGCCTATGCATGGCTGCGTCAAACGATACAATCTTTGTCTGATGGAGATAATCCAGAAGAGTTTTTAGAACATACAAAACTTGAGCTTTTTCAAGACCAAGTTTTTTGTTTTACGCCGAAAGGTCGATTAATTGCTTTTCCTAAAGGAGCTACACCTATTGATTTTGCTTATGCCGTCCATACAGACATCGGTGATTCTTGTGTGGGTGTAAAAATCAATGGTCGTATTATGCCTTTAATGACCAAATTAAAAAATGGTGATGAGGTTGATATTATTCGTTCACACGCTCAAATTCCGCCAGCTGCATGGGAATTTCTTGTTGTCACAGGTAAAGCACGTTCAGCTATTCGACGAGCAAGCCGTGCAGCGGTACGTAAACAATATTCGGGTTTAGGATATCGTATTCTTGAGCGTTCATTTGAATATATGGGAAAACAATTTTCAAAAGACATTTTGAAGAAAGTTTTGCCACGTTTAGCGCGTAAAGATGTAGAGGATGTCTTAGCTGCTGTTGGGCGTGGAGAGCTGTTTTCCGCTGATGTGATTAAAGCGGTTTATCCTGATTATCAAGATCACCGTGTGGTACAAAAGTCATCTTTTAAGCCTGGGGAAGAAGGTTGGTTTAATATTGAAAATGCTCAAGGTATGATTTTTAAAGTTCCAGAAAATGAAAAGAATGCAATGGTCGAGAATCATCAATCTAAAGCATTGCCTATTAGAGGAACCCGTGGAGATATACCCGTACGGTTTTCACCGGAAGGAGCAGTACCTGGAGATCGGATTGTTGGTATTATGCAGCCAGGGGCTGGGATCGTTATTTATCCAATACAGTCTTCAGCTTTGATGGCGTATGATGATCAACCAGAACGATGGATTGATGTCCGCTGGGATATTGATGCCCAAATGAATGAACGTTTTCCTGCACGGATGAATATTTTGGTTGTAAATAGTCCTGGTTCTTTGGCTGAAATTACACAAATAATTTCTGCTAACGATGCCAATATTCAAAATTTATCGTTTATTCGTACAGCACCAGATTTTACAGAAATTATGATTGATTTGGAAGTGTGGGATTTAAAACATTTGAATCGTATTTTTTCTCAGTTAAAAGAGGCAAGTTCAGTAAGTACAGTACGGCGGGTTCATGGATAAAAAGAAAGATTTTGCAATGAATACACAAGATGTCATTGATATTTTTAAACAAGCAGATGCTATTCTAGAAGGGCATTTTATTTTAACATCGGGTCGCCATAGTGCGACTTATATGCAAAAAGCGAAAGTATTCATGCATGCTGACTTGACGGAAAAGTTATGTCGTGGATTAGCTGAAAAAATAAAAAAATCTATCGATGGAAAAATTGATTATGTTGTTGGTCCCGCAATTGGCGGTCTTATTCCTTCCTATGAAACTTCACGTCACCTTGGTGTTCCTTCTCTTTGGGTAGAGCGTGTAAATGGCATCTTTGAGTTGCGTCGTTTTGAAATCAAGAAGGGTGCACGGGTTGTTATCGTTGAAGATATTGTGACCACCGGTCTTTCTATTCGTGAGACTATTGAGGCGCTCGTTGCAGCAGGAGCAGAGGTATTGGCCAGCGCATGTATCCTTGATCGTTCTGGTGGTAAAGTCAATGTTGGAGTTCCATTGATTGCACTTGCTGAATACGAGATAACCTCTTATGCTAGTGATGCACTTCCTGCAGAGCTTTCTGTTCTTCCAGCGATAAAACCAGGCAGTCGAAATATTTAATTGTCTTTCTATTTTTTTTGTGCAAAAGCTTAAAAAGATTAATTTGGATAATAAAGCTTAAAAAGATTAATTTGGATAATATAGATTATTTCATCATCAAAAGATGTATATTGAGAGTCATATGCTTTTTCGTCGTCGAGAACCAATAGATTTTGTAACGCGTATTCGACTTTGGTTATGTCCACGTCGTTCATTTTCTCGCTCATTTTGCTACATACATAAACGTATTTTGCGTATATCAGCAACACCGCATGAAGTAGCATTGGGGGTTGCTGTTGGCATTTTTTTAGCTTGTTCTCCTTTCTTTGGGCTGCATATTATTTTGGCAATATTTCTTTCTTGGCTTTTGCGTGCAAACTTTGCCGCTGCAATCATTGGGACTATTTTTTCTAATCCACTCACATTTTTATTGATTGTCATGGCTGATTATAAAGTAGGGTATTTTTGTTTATCACTTTTTAGCGATGTCAAAGAGATTTCTCTTTCGCAAATTCGTGCTCTATTTAATGATTTGACATTGTCAAATCTCTCTCTCCTCTTTAAAGGTGCATGGGACACAATTATGAGTCCTATGATTTTAGGTGGAACTCTTTTAGGTATTGTTTTTGGTGGGTTATCTTATATAGGTGTTTACAGAGCAACGGTTCGTTTTAAAGAAAAGCGATATCAAAAGATTATAAGAAAAAGGCGTTTAAAGAAACGTTCATCGTAAGAAAGATTGGGTAATATCTTATGATTGTTGGTCTTGGAAATGATCTGGTTGATATACGACGTATTGAGAAAATGTTGGTTTGTTATGGTGAGCGTTTTATCCAACGTATTTTTACGGATATTGAAAGAAATAGATCCGAAAATCTCAAAAAAATCTCCTCTTCCTATGCAAAAAGATTTGCTGCTAAAGAAGCATGTGCTAAAGCCTTAGGAACAGGAATCGCTTGTGGTGTCAATTGGAAAGATATGGGGGTAGTTAATTTGCCATCTGGTAAACCAATCATGCAATTAACAAATCGCGCACAAGTGCAACTTCAAAAGTTATTACCTCCTCACCATGATGCAGTTATTCATCTTAGCATAACAGATGATTTTCCTTGGGCACAGGCATTTATTATTATCGAGGCACTTCCACGTGGATAGATGGGATGAGAGATTGTGCTTTTGTTATTTGAATATTATGATGAAAAAAAATTATATCTGTGATGAGAAGGCAGTTGGTGATGATCCAAAAAGATAAAGTGCATAAAAAAGAAAAAAAAGGTGGGCTTCGTGAATTTATCTCTGTTCTAATACAGGCTCTGCTTTTAGCAGCGTTTATTCGGACACTTTTTTTCCAGCCTTTTAGTATTCCTTCCGGTTCAATGCGTCCTACTTTATTGGTGGGAGATTATCTGTTTGTTTCTAAGTATGCATATGGGTATTCTCGTTTTTCCATCCCCTTTTCTCCTCCTCTTTTTTCTGGAAGGATTTGGGCATCTCAACCTCAACGTGGAGATGTAGTCGTTTTTCGCTTACCAAGTAATCCGAAGATTGATTATATAAAACGTGTTGTTGGGCTACCAGGTGATCGTATACAAGTCCGTCAAAGTGTTCTTTATATTAATGATAAGGCTGTTTCACGTCACTTTATGGGGGAGATTGATAATTCTGATATAACAGAGGTTAACTATCCTATTGAGGTTTATCGCGAGACAATGCCTAACGGTGTCAGTTATGATACACTTGATTTAGCTTTCATCCCGAAAGTTGATGATACAAAAGTCTTTGAAGTTCCTCAAGGACATTACTTTATGATGGGAGATAACCGCGACAATTCAGATGATAGTCGTTTAGATGTAGGCTATGTTCCAGAAGAAAATCTTATTGGTCGCGCGAGCGTAATTTTCTTTTCCATCAGTAACGGTTCAAGTGCTTGGCAGATTTGGCGCTGGCCATTTGATGTGCGTTGGAAGCGTTTGTTTTCTTTCATAAATACGGTTCATGATTTGCCGCTTATCAAGCAAGGAAACAACGATGAAACGTCGTCTAATGATTGATCAGCTTTTCAAGCTGACGGGGCATCGTTTTAAAGATGAAGAGAGGTTAAAGAAGGCATTAACACACTCGAGTGTACAAGATTCAGAACAGGGGAATTATGAACGACTAGAGTTTTTAGGGGATCGGGTTTTAGGCCTTTTGATTGCAGAAATGCTGTATCAACTTTTCCCTCAGGCAAGTGAAGGTGAATTATCAGTCCGTTTGAATCATCTGGTCAATGCGCAGACATGTGCTGATATTGCGCGTGAAATGAGGCTGCCTGATATGATCCGTGTTGGTTTTGAGATGAAAAATTTCGAGGGGCGTCGACTCATCAATATGCATGCAGATGTCGTGGAAGCTTTGATTGCCGTGATATATCTCGATGGAGGATTGGAAAGCGTTCGCCCTTTTATTCAAAAATATTGGCAAAGTCGGGCAAAGAAAATGGATGCTGGTCGACGTGATGCCAAGACAGAATTACAGGAATGGGCGCATATCCAAGGCAATGCACAACCACATTATCAGGTTATAAAACGTTCAGGTCCAGATCACGATCCTGTTTTTATGGTAGAGGTCAGTATTTCTGGGTTTGCTTCAGAGATTGGGCAGGGAAGTTCCAAAAGATATGCCGAAAGAATGGCAGCTGAAAAAATTTTACGACGAGAGGGTGTATGGAAAACAGTGGGAAAAAATGATCATGAGTGACGTTATGAAAACGCGTTCTGGGTTTGTTGTGCTTATTGGGATGCCTAATGCCGGTAAATCGACATTGGTTAATCAATTGGTTGGAACAAAGGTTTCAATTGTAACGCATAAGGTACAGACAACACGAACTTTAATCCGCGGTATTGTCATTCATGATGATGTGCAAATTGTGTTAGTCGATACACCGGGTGTTTTTCGTCCCCATAAGCGCTTAGAACGTGCCATGGTCTCTGCTGCTTGGGGAGGGGCTAAGAGCGCGGATGTTCTGCTCGTTTTAATTGACGCTCAAAGTGGTCTTTCGGATGAAGTTGATATGATGTTAGATATTGTAAACAACATGAAACAAGAAAAAGTTCTTGTTCTTAATAAGGTTGATACAGTTGTTAAATCATCTCTTCTAGCGTTAACCACTAAAATAAATGAACGTGTAAAGTTTGCGCAAACATTTATGATTTCTGCTCTAAACGGTTCTGGTTGCAAGGATTTACTTCATGCGTTGAGTAATATGATGCAGGAGGGACCATGGTATTATCCAGAAGATCAAATTTCCGATATGCCCATGCGTCATCTTGCTGCTGAAATTACGCGTGAAAAACTTTTTCTTCGTCTTCATGACGAACTTCCTTATTCCTCAACGGTTGAAACAGAAAGCTGGGAAGAGCGTTCAGATGGTTCCGTTAAAATTAATCAAGTTATTTATGTCGAGCGTGAGAGTCAGAAAAAAATTGTCTTAGGAGCAAAAGGCGATACAATTAAAGCGATTGGTCAAGCAGCACGTAAAGAACTCATGGAAATTATGGATCAAAAGGTTCATCTTTTTCTCTTTGTGAAAGTACGCGATAATTGGGATACCGATCCAGAACGTTATCGCGAAATGGGATTGGATTTTTTAAAATAAGATTTTTAAAAATAATTAAAGTAAAATGAAGTGGAAAGAACAAGCTGTTATTCTTGGTACACGCCAATATGGTGAAACAAGTGTTATTCTTGAGGTTATGACACGTGAACATGGTCGTTATATGGGCGTGGTGAAAGGAGGGCGATCGCGTCGTATGGCAGCTCTTCTTCAACCTGGAAATTTTGTGGAAGCTGAATGGTGGGCTCGTTTAGAAGAACATTTGGGACTTTTTCGGCTTGAAGCTCTTGATTTACATGCGGCACGATTAATCTGTCTACCAGAAGCGCTTTATGCTTTGCAATTGATAGCTTTTCATTTGCGGCTTCTTCCTGAGCGTGATCCGCACCCCGTTTTATATGATATTTTACACCTTTTTATGCAAAATTTTGATGAACCATTTGTAAATGCAGAATTGCTTGTACGTTTTGAAATGCGGCTTCTTGAAGAACTTGGTTTTGGTCTTGATTTATCTTGTTGTGCTGCAACAGGTCGTCAGGAAAGGCTTCATTACGTATCACCAAAATCTGGACGGGCTGTCTGTGAAGAAGCAGGGGAACCTTGGAAAAAAAAGCTTCTCATTCTACCACAATTTCTTGTGCAAAGAACGACTCGTCCTACTGATTCTAGTGACATAATAAATGGTTTTATACTGACGGGCTTTTTTCTTATGCGTCATGTCTGGGAGCCACGAGATATAAAGCAGCCGTCAGTGCGCATGAATTTGATACAATTGTTTGAGCGCCAATTTGGTATACAAGCATTAATTTATTGATCTGATGATAATTGAATGGGAAAATGAAAGTTTTAAAGACAATTGCTGAAGTCCGCCAATATACTTCAGAGGAACGACGTTTAGGTTTTTCGATTGGTTTTGTTCCAACAATGGGGGCATTGCATGATGGTCATCTTGCATTAGTACAGTATGCAAGAGCAATGTGTGATCGCGTATTGGTTTCTATTTTTGTCAATCCAAAGCAATTTGGACCTCATGAAGATTTTGCTCAATATCCAAGAGATTTGAAGGGTGATTGTGCTTTGTTAAAAGAAGCAGGTTTTGAATGTGTTTTTGCCCCTTCTGTAGATGAAATGTGGCCACTGGGAAATGATACAATTGTGCAAGTGAAAAAATTATCACGTATTTTGATGGGAAAATTACGTCCAGGGCACTTTTGTGGTGTAACAAGCGTTGTTGCTAAACTTTTTAACATTGTCCAACCAGACAAGGCTTTTTTTGGGGAAAAGGATTTTCAACAACTTTTAATTATTCGGCGTATGGTTGAAGATTTGGCTTTTCCTATTGAAATCGTTGGTGTTCCTATTCTACGGGAGTCAGATGGTGTAGCTTGTTCTTCACGCAATCAGCTTTTAACATTAGAAGATCGTAAAGCTGCCAAAATTATTCCTGAAAGTGGGAAAGCTGCTGAAAAGCTTTACCATGAAGGTGAACGGTCGGTTGATAAATTATGCAAAACTGTTCGTGATATTTTACAACAAGAAACGCGAGCAATCATTGAAGCGATAGATTTACGGGATATGGAAACTTTATGCGCGGTTAAAGGAACATTGAATAAACCAGCAGTTTTACTTCTTACTGTTCGCTTTGGTGAGGTAAGGCTGATTGATCAATATATGTTGCAAGAGAAGGGCGGAAAATGAGTGTACATAAAACCGTAAAGCGTCTAACATCTTCCGAAATACGTGCAAGAAAGGGACAACAGCCAATTGTTTCTTTAACAGCTTACCAAGCTTATGCTGCGCGGATTGCTGATCCATATTGCGATATCCTTTTGGTTGGTGATAGCGTTGGTATGGTTGTATATGGGTTTGAGACAACGCTTCCTGTTAATTTAGATATGATGATTTTACACGGGCAAGCTGTGGTGCGTGGCTCTCAAAAAGCTCTTGTGGTTATTGATATGCCTTTTGGCTCTTATGAGGAAAGTCCAGAGCAAGCTTTTTTAAATGCATCGCGTATTCTTGCTCAAACTGGGTGTGGTGCAGTTAAGCTTGAAGGTGGTGTTTATATAGCGGAAACAATTGATTTTTTGTGTAAACGTGGCATTCCAGTGATGGGGCACATTGGTCTCACACCCCAGGCGGTGAATCGTTTTGGTGGCTTCAAAACACAAGGACGAAAACAGAGTGATTGGCAAAGAATTGAAGCCGATGGGGCTGCAATTGAGGAGGCAGGTGCTTTTGCTATTGTCTTAGAAGGGGTTGTTGAGCCTTTAGCAGTAAAACTGACAGAAAAGCTTTCTATCCCTACGATCGGTATTGGTGCATCCAATCAGTGTGATGGACAAGTATTGGTTATGGAAGATATGTTGGGCTATGGTGCTCATGTGCCAAAATTTGTACGCCGTTATGGAAACCTTGAACAAGCCATGGAAACTGCAATCAAGAACTATGCAGAGGATGTCACATCTCGTGCTTTCCCAGCGGATAATGAAGTTTATAAACTAAAATAAACTTCAGTTTAAAATGAAAAGTTTGACAAGAGAACATTTGTTGTTTTGATAGTCAATGTGCATATATTTTGTATACAATTTGAGCAGTGCTTTTTAAAGAAAGCTTTCTTGAGGCACCCAATCCCATTTTACGGCGCCGCCCATGAATGGTATAATGGTAAAGTCCATAGGAAGTGTATAAAATTTATAGAGCACCACTATCTTTACGCTTCATAAAAGAGCAAGTTGGCATCATCATACTATTTTGCTAATTTTCAATGTTGCGACAGCCCTTGGCACTTAAGACTGTTCATAAGAGCCATTTTTAATCCTTTCTTATACAATTTTACCCACACATCAGCCCCACTTGTGATGTGCAAATGAGTAATTTTAATTGATGCAACATAAAGAGATTTGAAATGAGAGAATCCTACGTTATTCGGGTCTTTAATTCAATATGAATAACGCTAGATTATCATTATAAATCAAAGCCTTGTATGACCTTGAAGAAGAACTTAAGCATTATAAATCAGTTGCAACAGAAGCTAAGAGAATTTTACCAAGCTCTGTTGTGAAAGCTTCTTAACGTTAAAGATATGACTCATTTCTTTATCCTAAAGGATGAGGAGATCGAGATTGACTGCCTCTCTACCCTAAAAGAGGAAGAAGAAGTCAACGTGCTAAAAAGGTACCTCAAAAAGCAGCAATGATTCGTATTTTAGCATCATCGCGGTGCCGTCTGATGGCGTTATAATAAAGTTGCGAAAGGTGGTTTAGAAGGTGTTTTAATTTGTGTTGATTTCTAATAAATCATTGGAAAATAAGGTAAATTAAGATATACTGGTGCGGACGGCGGGACTTGAACCCGCAAGGTCTTCGACCGGCAGATTTTAAGTCTGCTATGTTTACCGTTTTCATCACGTCCGCGATGTGATTTCTCTCATAAGCTATATCTTTTATTGAATCAAGAATTAATGACAAAAGAAACATTTTTCATTTTTTTAGTGAAATTTTGACTGACAATAGTTTCCTTTATCGATAGAAAAAGCTTTTATAATGTAAATAAAGTATGAAATGATTAGTGTTATGAGTCAATTTATTCAAGACGTCACAAAAGCTATGGTGGGATTGCATCACGTGTTTGCTGAAACTCCACTTCAAAGAAATGATTTTCTTAGTCAAAAGTATGATGCAGAAATTTATTTAAAGCGTGAAGATTTAACACCGGTGCGGTCTTATAAGATTCGTGGTGCTTTCAATTTTGTTTCAGAAATGCTTAGCAGTATATCACCAGATTCTGCATTTGTTTGCGCTTCAGCGGGGAATCATGCGCAAGGGGTTTCTTTTGTTTGTCGTTATTTTAAACGTAAAGGCGTGATTTTTATGCCTATGACAACGCCACAACAAAAAATTGAAAAAACACGTATTTTTGGTAAAGAATTCATTGATATTCGTTTGATTGGTGAAACATTTGATCAATGTTATGAAGCTGCGCAATCCTTTGTCGTGGAGAGCGGTGGTGTAATGGCTCCACCTTTCGATGATATTCGCATTATTACGGGGCAGGCAACGGTGCTCTGTGAAGCTGCTTTACAGTGGAAAAAACTCAATGGAGAAAATGAGCCAGATTTAATGATTGTGCCGGTAGGGGGTGGTGGTTTGGCAAGTGGAGTGAGTAAGTTTTTACATGAATATGGTTGGAAGACAAAGCTTCGTTTCGTTGAGCCGCGAAGAGCTGCAAGTTTGCTTGCTTGTTTGGAGAGTGGAAAACGCGTCAAGCTTGAAAGTATTGACACTTTTGTAGATGGTGCTGCTGTGGCTGAAATTGGTGCACTAAACTATGCAATTTTAAAGAAATTTCCTCCTGATTCTGTCATTACGGTTCCTGAAAATCGTGTTTGTTCTACGATGGTTGAAATGCTTAATGTTGAAGGTGTGGTCCTTGAACCGGCTGGTGCTTTATCGATTGATGCGCTTAACAGTATACCTCCTCAAGAGTTAAAGGGGAAAAAAATTCTTCTCGTTATTTCAGGAGGTAATTTTGATTTTGAGCGTTTGCCAGAAATTAAAGAGCGTGCTTTACGTTTCCAAGGATTAAGAAAATATTTTATTTTTAGTTTTCCGCAACATCCTGGTGCATTGCGTCATTTTCTTTCCACATTATCACCAGATGATGATATCGTACGTTTTGAATATTTTAAAAAATCAGCGAGAAACTTTGGTTCTGTATTGGTTGCGATTGAAACAAAAAAATACGGTAATTTTTGTCTTTTAGAGGAAAAATTTCAAGCGTTAGGTTGGCGTTATCGTGATATTACTGATGATCAAACGTTATTTGATTTCGTTATTTGAAAAACTGAAATTTTACTAAAACAAGAAGTATAATGATGAAACCTATTTTTTATTTGGTGCTGAGTCCATTTTTCTTTTTGATTGTTAATCAACAGAGTTTAGCATCTCAGCCGACAATAATACAAAGAGCTGAACTTTCAAGAGTCGTTATTGATGTCAATAATGCTATAAAAAATAGGGATTTTACGCCTATTTCTCGTTATATGCCTGAGCGGCTTTATAAAGAGATGGCACATCGATTGAATACAACAGAGAGTGCTTTACGTAGTGATTTTCTTCAACAGTTGCATAGGAAATTTGAGGGGTTGCCTTCTGGTGCTTATTATTTAGATAAAGAAAATATAGAGTATTTACAAACTGATAACGGTATTTTGTATGCTTTAATTCCAACAGTTCTTGAGATGAAGGATCGCATCATTCGATATAAAACGTTGGCGATTTTTGATAAAACTCAATGGTATTTAATTTATGGCGGTCAAAAAACTTTACAAAATCCAGTTTTTCTCGAGATTTATCCTGATTTTATCAAGGTACATTTACCGATGGACACAATCATCAAAAAGTAAACGATCTAAATATTGTTTTTATTCATGATAAATGTATTTCGTAAAGTTCTTGCTTTTTTATCATAATCCAAGGATAATGAGGATAAAGGTAGTTAGGCTGGTTTGTTGGCTTTTTGTAAAGTGGAGTTTATACGCCTTTATCTTGATTTCAAGGTGTTCATGAGTTGCGCAAGCCGCTTGTTAAGCGTTGCTTCATTTAAAATGTCAGGGATTTCTCTTGCGCGGATTCTTGAGTGGAGAGTTCAGCTGGTTACTTGTTTTGAGTTCTTCAGCTGAGGAGAGATTTTATTTTGCCTATAAAAGAAGAAAATGTTTTTACAAAGTTAGGTTTGCCTACTCTTTTGATTAAAAATTTACTTACTGCTGGAATGAGTAAACCTAAACCTATACAAGAACAAGCTATTCCAGTGATGTTGAAAGGACACGATATTTTAGGTGTTGCCCAGACAGGCTCTGGAAAAACCTTGGCATTTGGTTTGCCTATTTTAAGTCAGATTTTGGCGTTGGGTGATAAACGCTGTCCTAAAACTGCACGCGCTTTGATTTTAGCTCCAACGCGTGAACTTGCTGTTCAGATTGATGAAACGATTCGCACTGCGGCGAAAGGAGCACATCTTTCAACATGTCTTATTTTTGGGGGGGTATCACGTTTAAAACAAATTAAACGTATGGAAGCAGGTGTGGATGTTTTGATAGCGACTCCAGGGCGTTTGAGAGATCTTGTTCGTGAGAAGTGTGTTGATCTTTCCCAATCTCGTTTTTTGATTTTGGATGAAGCAGATCGTATGTTGGATATGGGGTTTATTCATGATGTTAAGCAAATTGCAAAGCTTTTGCATCAAGAGCGTCAGACAGCACTATTTTCTGCAACAATGCCTAGGGAAATTGCTGTGCTTGCAAAATGTTTACTCAATGATCCGGTTAAAATTGAAGTTGTTCCTCAAGGTACTACGGCTGTAGAGATTTGCCAAAAATTATATTGTGTTCCTACGAATGAAAAAAAGAATGTTTTAAGTAAACTTTTGACAAATCCAGCTTTTGATTCGGTTATTGTTTTTACTCGAACTAAACATGGGGCAGATGCTGTCACACGTAGTTTAGAAAAGATAGGATATTTAGTTGCAACAATTCATGGAAATAAATCACAAGGTGCTCGCCAGTCTGCTTTAAAAGCTTTTCGTGAAAGATCTGTGCAGATTCTAGTGGCAACAGATATTGCAGCGCGAGGCATTGATATACCAGGGATAAGTCACGTTATTAATTACGACTTACCAGATGAAGCTGAAAGTTATGTACATCGTATTGGTCGTACAGGACGCAATGGTGCATCTGGTGTAGCACTTACACTTTTTGATGAGAAGATAGAAAGGTCTAAGTTGCGTGCTATAGAGCGCTTGATTCGTATGAAATTGGTGGTTGAGTCTGTTCCAGAACAATTTGCAGCGTTTCCAGAAAAGCCAATTGTGCGAGAAAGTAGAGAAAAAGAAAACGATAAGGAACGCCGTTTTAAAAAATCTAAACGTCAAAAACAGTTTTTAGGTCGAAAAGATGATGCCGCGCAGTTGCAGCGGAAGAATTCTTCACCTCAAAATGAGAGGCATAAAAAAGCAAAAGCGGTGGCAAAGCGTGCAAAGCCTTTTCGGTTTCGAAAATCAGTTAAGAAGGCTGCTTAGATAAAGTTTTGAAAAAAGATCATGTACTAGAGATTTTTTACTTTTGCTGATTTATTCTCAATTGAAAAGAGCTATAAAATACTCTTGTCAAAGTAAGAAGATCTTTCAGAGGTTTTCATTTTTTAGAAATGAAAACTTCTAAGTATCTGGATTATTTAAAAATCTTTAAAGAACATTATTGTAGAGGCAATTATTTATTTGCTTTATTCCTATTTTTTAAAATGGGAATAAAGATAGATTTTATTTATATAAAATTATTTTTATAAAAGATGTGTTTTATCTTTAATGATAACTTTTAATTTTAAACATTGATGTCTAATAATAACTGATTGTTTTATATATTGAATAATTTATTATATCGCAATTTTTTTTATTTTGAAGCGATTTATGTGGACCAATCAAAACTATTCACTTTTACGTTACATATGAAATTATTGTATCGATAGGCATTTGAGTAATAAATAAAATGACTCTTATAAACTCATTCAAAGGCAAGGGGGATTGCTAAGATTGAGAGTCGGAAAATAGTATGATGGCATGGCTTTTATTATAAAATAAAGATGGGGCTGCTTAATCGATTTCATTTTATACCATTTACGGGCGTCATTGTGAAAGAGGCTTGGGGATTTAAGAGATATCTCTTTAAAAAAGTGTGTGGCTGCAATACAATAGCGAAAATATCATGATTCCTGAAGGCTTTCCTAGGATTCTTAACAATTTAGCTCGTTATCTTGGTTTTTATTGTAAAACACTATTATTTGGGGGGATATAAAGCCTATAAGACTTTATGTATTAAATGTTTTATGACAGTGGGATGAAATATCCAAGGCAAGGTTATTTGTAAAGCGTTGAAGTGGTTAGCGGGAGGAACAATCTGTTAGATAAGACGCCGAAGTGTTTACAGACTTGTTTTATGTTCTTGCTTTTAGGATGGGGAGGAGGTTATGTGGGGTGTATAGAAGATAATATATGACCTTGATTGTTGTTTCTTCCATTTTTCAAAATGATGGCTTTATGAGTAGGTTTTTAAGTTTAATTGCTTTATTGAGTACAAATCATTTAGCACTTCATAGAAGTTTTAAAGGAAACCGTCCTAGCATTACGCTAGTTCAAGATTTATTAACACCTTTTGCACTCGGTCGTCTTATTACGCTTTATGAACATCGTACTTTTGTTGA
>NZ_JAQITE010000130.1 GCF_028618595.1 Bartonella sp. AU18XJBT
GTATCCCTTGTGTTAAAAGCGCTGAAGATTTTTGGAAGTTTGTAACAGCAGGACGTGAATTGGGTCATTTGCACGTAAATTATGAAGATATAGAACCTTATCCAGTGACCTTTAAAAAGGGTAATCCAAAACAGACAGAGATCTCTAATCCCGAAAAATTCTATTACGTGACTGAAATGAAATTCGCAAAAGCAGCTAAAGAGAAAGATAAATCAACTGTCATTTATAACAGCAATATCATCATGACAGATATCCCTCTTGAGGCTTATGAGTATATCGTCAATGGCAAGCCCGCTCTTGAATGGGTTATGGGGCGTCAATGCGTTAAGACTGATAAAAAGAGTGGTATTGTTAATGATGCCAATCGTTATGCTGTTGAAACCATTGGCAACCCTGCTTATCCATTAGAGTTATTCCAAAGGGTTATTACTGTAAGTTTAGAGACAATCAAAATTGTTAAGAACCTACCAAAATTGGAAATTAGAGAAACTGAATAGACTTATAAAGCATGCTCACATAATGGGCATGCTAATCTTATTAAAGCCGCTTATTTATTAGTTTAAATAACAGTCTATTTTATCATCTGTTATGAGATAACTAAGATAGGAAAGAATTACGTTATCAGAAATCCTTTAATGGACTTTTGTAAATTTTGTAAACGTATCATCTTGTGAGTTGATTACCTATAATCTTAAAAGAGATAATTTATCATGCATTATTCTAAAAAGAAATCATTTGCACTTTTAAACACTGTACTTTGGATTGCTTTAAGACTTTTAAGAAATCCACTCTTAAACAGAATACGCTTCTTTTGGATTGCCTTTAAAAGATTATACCGTAATCTAAAATGATAGCTTTATCCTTTTCAAAAGCTTTGTTTAAAGAGAGTTATATATACTCATTTTCTTATATTACTTATAGGTTTTGTCTGTTTTTAAAACCCCCAAAACACCGACAAAACCCTCTTAAATATATATTAAAGATTGTATTTATGTGTTATGTTTAATATAGGTTGTTTATTTGAAAGATTAACTTATTGAAATATAATAACTTTTATTTTTGACTAAAAAATATATATAAAGGGGGGGGTAAAAAGACCCCCCAAAACCCCCATAACCCCCTAAACTCATAACCATAATAGTCTTGATAGGATTTCTTATCATTATAAACTGTCTTTTAAAAATTCACTTAATATGTTTTAAAATAACTTTTTACTCTTATTATTTTTTTAAGTACCAACCTTTAATCTATAAATACGTCTTGATAGCATTTCTTATGAGTTACAAACTATCTTTTGAAAGGCTTAAAGGATCAGCACTTTCCATGGTGAGACAGTCATCATTATCATCTGCTTCATCCACTTCCCCTGCCACTTTAACAAAAGTTGTTTTGGAGGCAACAGATACTGTTTGCGAATCCAAACTCAAAATTGGAACGTTTTTAGGAAAACCTGTTCAATAA
>NZ_JAQITE010000131.1 GCF_028618595.1 Bartonella sp. AU18XJBT
TTGCATGGATTGCTGGTTATGTTGAAATGCGTAAAGCTTTCTTTGTTTGTATTGGCATCGGCATTATCTTTGGTGCACCACAAATCGCATCAATGTTTTACAGTTAAACGTTGTCTTTCAAAGCCATGAAAGAGCACGACAAGCTAACAGAAGATACGTTATTTCTTGCTTGCACGCGCCCTGCAATGATTGCAGGCGTGACGGTGGAAGCTATGGGATTAAATGCAATAGGAACGATGATATTGTTCATTATGGCAGGCAATATTTTTCTTGTAACTATTGGGATTGCAATGCATTTCATATTCAAGGAAATCCTAAAGCATGACCATAACAAATTTCGTATTCTTCTGACATGGCAAAAGACATCTATCTTTGCCAGAAATTCGAGTCTATGGGGTGGGGGAAGTATTTCTCCATTACGATTAATTCGCAATTATGAGGAATTATAATGAATGCTGCTCAATGCAAACGTGAAAAGCAGCCAGAGGCGATTATCCCTTATGTGCGTCATGTTAATAAACACATCATTGCGCTAGATTCCCGCGCTCTCATGTCCGTTATTAAACTTGAAGGCATTAACTTTGAGACAGCGGATATTATTGATCTGAATGTTCTTCACGAACAGCTCAACAATCTGTTTAAAAACATTGCGGATGAACGGATAGCGCTTTATAGCCATATCATCAGAAAGCGTGAAACCGTTTATCCGGATGGAACTTTTAGATCGGCATTTGCCAAGCAATTAGATGATAAATATCGCGAGCGGATGATTTCACAGGAGCTTTATCGCAATGAGCTTTATCTTTCAATTTTGTGGAATCCACACGTTGATAAGACGGACAAATTAGTGGAGTTTTTCAAACGTTTAGGCAAAGCCAAGCAAGAAAAGACAGAAGCTGACGCAGAGTCCGTTCGCAAGCTTGAAGATATTACGACAGATCTTATTCAAAATTTAGAGCGTTATGGTGCAAAAAGACTGAGCCTTTATGAACATGAAGGCAATATTTATTCGCAGCAAAGTGAATTTATCCACCAATTGGTAGGAGGTCGTCGTGAACGCATACCGTTGACATGGGGGACGATAGCGTCGACTGTTTATTCAGACCGTCTCATTTTTGGGAAAGAGATCATAGAAATACGCACCGAGGCGGGACAGCGTTTTGCGGGCATGTTTGGTTGGAAAGAATATCCAGCAAAAACCAGGGTAGGCATGGCGGATGGTTTGCTCACCCTTCCCTTTGAATTTATTTTCACCCAATCTTTTGTTTTCAAGAGCAAAAACATTGCCAAGCAGATTATGGGGCGCAAACAAAACCAAATGGTCAATGCAGGAGACCGTGCGGGCTCACAAATTATGGAACTTGATGATGCGCTTGATGATCTTGAATCCAATCGTTTTGTTTTAGG
>NZ_JAQITE010000132.1 GCF_028618595.1 Bartonella sp. AU18XJBT
TAATACTGACCACCATCAAACTTTTCACACTCTCTTGTACCGTCTTCATATTCGTAGAGGTTGTAAAAATACTCCTCTGCTCCGTCCCCCCAAGGAACATAACCAACAGCTGTTGCAACCCACTTTTTTCGCATGGGTTGTTTACGGATTGTTAAGAATAAATGTTTAAAAATGAACATGCTTTAATCCTAATTTTACCAATTGGTCTATTTGTCTTAAATTTGATCATACAGAGCGTTTTATATTGTAGATGTTGATTTATCATAAAATCTTTAAATCGCTTTGTAAGGTACCTTTTTGTCGATTTAAACGCATGTCTAATCGTAAAATGATCAGCACTTTTCACTATTTTGCTGTTTTTAGGCTGCTTTGGAACTGCTACTGTTATGACACTCTTCACTAGGCTTGCCTATTCTCATGAATGAAATACGTTTACCACCCAGTGCTTTGTTCCGCGTATTTTCAACAGCGATAAAAACTTTCTCAGCAGCACCATAAAGCCTGCTTTCTAAATCGCGACAATACTGCGCAAGATCAGCACAAGAGGGAACAAATGTTGTGGACATGCCTTTTGCCTCACCACGTATAAGATTTTTAACGGCTTGCAATAAAGACCAGAGTGAAATGCCGTTAAGAGCAGCGATATAAGCCTTTGCACGCGCTTCTACATTCGAAACTTTTTGCATTGTCAAACCACCTTCAAGCACATCAAGAGCCTCTGCTATGTCTTCAACAGATGCTTTCAAGGTAAGTAAGTTTTGAACAGTCTGATAAGCTTCTAAAGCTTGTTTCTCTAGGGTTTTTGTCAATTGACTGCCATTGATCAAGGTCCATGGTAACTCCAGAGTTACACATTTCTCTATCTGTTGCACGGTATCTTGTAGAGGCGTCACTAAGCTGTGTTGCACCGATAAGATTACGGATTGTCTCTCCGGTACCAGCGCGAGTTCTTTGATCTTTTGAAAAGTTTCCATTGTTTCCACCATTATTGTTTGTGTTTTTTGTTTTTTCTAAATCATCAATCGCCTTGCGTACCCAGTTACGCCATGTTGCTTGCCAATCGATTTTGGTTGCATTTGCTCCAGCTTTTGAACGCCAATAATCTCGAAACTTTGCGATTTCGACTTTGACACGCTCTGGAGGCAAACCCTCTGCAAGTGCAAAATCGTAATCGGGTTCAAAATCCGCAGGCAATCGACAACCGCGATTAGCTTTCGCTCGTTTTGCTTTTTGGGGAACATTCTCTTGCTCGTGAATAGGAGGTTGGTTTATTTCTAACGTTTCGATTTGCTCTGATTGGCTTTCAACAGCAACCTCTGTTGACTCGTCAACCTGTTCGTTTGTTTCTAAACTTTCAGAACCAATTTCTTTTTTTGCTAAAACGATAGTTTTAGTTTTTTTAT
>NZ_JAQITE010000133.1 GCF_028618595.1 Bartonella sp. AU18XJBT
GTTTTAGCGAAATCAGAACAGGGCATGCGCTCGCTGATTGCCATTGCTGGACGGGACTTCACGGGCGATTTTGCTAAATTGGTAGGCAATCCCGAATTGTTAGGGCAAGCTTTAGATTATGTGAAAGACCCAAAAGTCTTTAAAGGTTCGGTAGAACAAGAAGCAGACAAACAAGCAACCGGCGCCATGCGACAATTTGAACTTTTGCAAAACCGCATTGTGGCTTTAGGGATTACCATTGGTGAAGTGCTTCTGCCCCCCCTCAACAGTTTGATGGAAACAGTTGGCAATTTTACCAATGGGCTTATGGCATGGGCAAATGCCCATCCCACTTTAACAAGCGCCATCATCAAAACCATTGCTGCCCTGATGGCTTTTAATATTGCTCTGCGCGTGTTGCGCTTTACCATGGCGGGAACCCGCCTTGGGGTCCTGCAATTGATTGCCTCTTTTATCAAGATGAGGGCTGTGAGCCGCACGCTGAAAGCAAGTTGGCGAGGACTATTGGCTTCAGGGCGCTCACTGGGCTTGCTAACCGCGGGTCTTGGGGCAAGTTCACTACGACTTTTGCGCCCCATGACCTTATTGATGGGCGCTTTGCGGGGGATTGCTGTTTCAGGGGCGGCATTTGCGAGTAGCTTTGGTTGGATAGGAACCGTGATCGAAGTGGTTGGGGCGGGTATTGCCTCTGTTGTGGGGGGTATTTTTACTCCAATAGGGGCTGCGGTTGCTGCTGTTGTGGCGGTCATACTGGCGGCTGGTTTTGCTTTGTGGAAATATTGGGATCGTTTCTCTTCTTTTGTCAAAGGCTTTGCACGGGGGGTAATACGGGCTTGGGGGCAAGCCTTTGAAGCCGTTATGCGCTTTTTTGGTGCTGATACCACCACCATTACGCGTTGGAAAAATATCATTGCTGCTGCTTTTGATTTGTCTCAAGCTTGGCAAAAGTTCAAACAAGGGCTTAGCGCTGTTGGCAGGTGGTTTGGCAACGTGTGGGAGGGCTTTAAACAAAGCCTTTCCAACTTTTGGCAATGGTTGAAGAGTTTTTTTACACAGGAAAAGCTCTCGGAGAGTGCCAAGGCTGGTATGGAACAAGCGGGCGAAGATCTGGCTAATTCGATTGTCGATGGCTTTATGTCGTCTATCTCACAATTGATGGATTATTGTAAATCTTTATCTCACCGCATTAAGGGGTGGATTGGGTCCATTGATGTAAGAGGTTTTTTGCCAAGTTTTTTGGGAGGCAAAACAACCATTCAACCGATTGCACAATTTGCGGGGGCGGGGCGTTCCCCTTTCACAGAAGCAAAAGGCAAAGAGCGCTCCCCTATCACCCACAATCAAAATGTCACAGTACATGTCAATGGCGCGCGTGATCCC
>NZ_JAQITE010000134.1 GCF_028618595.1 Bartonella sp. AU18XJBT
ATCATACGCATCGTTTACGTTTCTTTTGATAAGTTTTCATATCTCTCATAGAGCGCTTGCAATATGATACGTTTTGTATATATGCATTCATTACTCCATGTAGGTGATTAATTTTAATCATTAGAATAGACATTTGAAAGCCGCGTCATATCAATTGGCACGGCTTTCTTTTATTTTACTCTCTCTTTTATGATATGTTATTAGCAATGCATTTTATATGCGTTTATAGCCATTAAAGAATGCACGCCCCCCATGCTTGTCATTTATTTGTCTGTATCCGTAATTTTGATAATATTATCATTTTCATAAACCTCACATTTTTTAGGAACGACACTTACTTTACTTTGACTGTTTAATTTTGCATTGCCATAGGCTTTACCCCAGACCTTGGCATGATAGGAAACCTTGGCATTGCCATAAACAGAGCCATAAACCTCAGCATAGCCACTTACAATAACATTGCCATAAACCTTGCCATAAATTTTAGCATGACCTTTGACAATAGCATGGTTATAAATCTTGGCATGGCTGTAAACACAGACAGAGCCAGAAACCTGAGCATGCCCATAAACCCTTGCATAATTATAAACCCAAGCATTATAAGAAATATGCGCATTATCATAAACCACGGCATTGCCATAAATACGCGCATTTCCTGATAATTTTGCATTGCCATAAACCCGCCCACAGACCCAAGCATTATAAGAAAGATGCGCATTGTCATAAACATGAGCATTTGCATAAACGCGGGCACTGTCACATACATGAGCATTGCCATAAACAAAGCCCATTATAATAGCGTTATTAAAAACCTTGGCATTTTCGTAAATATGGGCTGGACTTAAAACAAGAGCATTATCATAGACCCAGCAATTGCCATCATGAGAGAGGTTGCTTTCACTTTCAATAAAGCCGCCTAGATCGCCAGCTTTGATATCATCAAAATCTTTTAAAGCACGAATGCGATAAAGAGTTGTAATCTGTTTAGTAATCCTATCTTTAATTTGTTTAATTTCACTAGTTAATTCATATTTTTTGCACATAAAGATACCCTCACAATCTAATGTGATAAACGTTTGATAAAATTTGGAATGGGAAATTTAAAAGAGGTGCGCCCCCCGCGCCGCCGTTATTTTATTTACGCTGCTTTATCAACACCACAGACATCTTCAGAAAATTTCTTATTTTCTTTAAGCACCGCATTGCCATAAATCGTTGTAAATTGGCAAATTTGTGCCTTGCCACTCACATGAGCATTATCGTGAATTTTTGCACAGGGACCAACACGCGCCGAGCCATAAACCTTGGCATTGTCATAAATATTGCTACCATCATAAACTATAGCTTTATCAAAAACATGAGCATTTCCATAAG
>NZ_JAQITE010000135.1 GCF_028618595.1 Bartonella sp. AU18XJBT
GATCCGCAGATTCAGATTGTTTATCAACATCTTCAGTTTAATCCGGCATGTGATGTTGATAATCTTGATGTTGATTTAGGAAAATTTCATCAATGATTTAGAATATTCACTCATCATTCTACATATTGAATAAAAACTGAATATTATAAATTTCTTTCATTTCAAACCTGTTTATATTTCATCAATTAATTCCTTGTCCATCACAAACGAAGCTGGCATGTAAAGAAGGACTTTTGAAAAAAGTGGGATTGCTTCTTATGAACATTCTCTAGCGCTAAAATGTGTAAAGTATTGAATGCTGAAAAAAGAATGATGACATCCATTTATTACAGTAATGAAAATAATACACTGTATCTTATCAAAATTTCTCTGGAACCTATCATATACAAAAAAACAACCGTAAAAACACAATAAGCATACTTTACTTTTTATTATAACTTGACTTCAAACTCCCTCTGTTTGTTCTAAAAACAATTATTTATCCAAAATTCTTAAGTAAATATCCTAAAAAAGGGAACAAATAGCATATTAAATGATATAAACGTGCATAAATTTCTAAAACAAAATTCAAAACAATGCATAAAGCTCATAAAGACTAAACTTGTAATCTATACAAATTAATAAAGAAATGGACAAAAATAACCATCAATATCGTCTTTTCTGAAAGATTATGCCACAAGTATTCAGCATTCAAGCTTCTCACATTCACAATGAAATCTATCCCCATATCTTAACATCAAAAATTTTAGAAAAATTACTCATCGCATAGAAGAAAGTATATATTATAATCTTTGATATCAACAATAACCATATTAATTAAAGTAAAACAAATTTTAATACATTGAACGGCAGAAAAATATTCTTCCTTTCATATAAAAATACATATTGTACCTCTTTTAAAAAAGATGGCGCAATCCAGCAGAGAAACTCGCTCCAGAAAAACCAACTTTCTTAAATTTATGCTGATAAGTTACATCTCCATAAAGAGAAAGTTTTGAAGAAAGACGCGCATTAAACCCAAGACCTGCTTCCAAAAAAGAACCAAAAAAACCTAACTGAAAATCGTTTTTAAAAGAAACAAATTGCTTATCTTCAAAACTATGCAAATAAGAAAGCTTACTATAAAAAGAAACGACACGTCCCTCTTCAGAAACATTAAGTGTCTTGCTTAAACGCCCACCAACACGCCCCACCCATTGATGAAATTTTCCTAAATCAACATCAAGATTATCAACATCACATGCCGGATTAAACTGAAGATGTTGATAAACAATCTGAATCTGCGGATC
>NZ_JAQITE010000136.1 GCF_028618595.1 Bartonella sp. AU18XJBT
TATTGTCTTTATGAGAGCTTGTTTTAAAAGAAGCATTGTGATCATGGGCTTTGTTTTAAAAGCCCCCCTCACAAAGGAGGGTGTTATGATTGATACGTTTGAGATTAACAAAAAGCGTTTATAGGCTCTTTTATTCAAATGAGTGATTAAGATCATACGCATCGTTTACGTTTCTTTTGATAAGTTTTTATATCTCCCATAGAGCGCTTGCAATATGATACGTTTTGTATATATACCCTCATTACCTTGATTAGGGTTGATTCATAAGGATAAACATTTGAAAGCCGCGTCATATCTCTTGGCACGGCTTTCTTTTTTAAACTCTCTCTTTTATGATATGTTTATTAGCAATGCATTTTATATGCGTTTATAGCCATAAAGAAGGCACGCCCCCCATGCGTATTTTTATTCTGTTTGATCAGTTATATTGACAAGCTTATCGCTTTCATACACCTCACAATTTTTGGGAACCAACCTTACTTTGCTTTTTTTATTGATTTTTGCATTGCCATAAGCACGCCCCCAGACCTTGGCACAATATGAGATTTTAGCATTGCCATAGACAGAGCCATAAATCTCACAAGAGCCCCCCACGCTAGCAGAGCCATAGACCTTGCCATAAATTTTTGCACGACCATTAATAACAGCATAATTATAAACCTTTCCATGGCTATAAATGCAAGCCGAGCCAGAAACCTTGGCATGACCATAGACCCTTGCATAACTAAAAACCGCAGCATCATAAGAAACATGCGCATGGTCATAAATATGAGCATCAGCAAAAACGCGGGCAGTGCCACTTATATGAGCATTGCCATAAATATTCCCATAAACATGCGCATTGCCATAGACAAAAGCATGGTCATAAATTTTTGCATATTGAGAGATAAAAGCCCTTCCATAGACCTCCGCATTGCCATAGACAGAGCCATAAACCTCACAAGAGCCCCCCACGCTAGCAGAGCCATAGACCTTGCCATAAATTTTTGCACGACCATTAATAACAGCATAATTATAAACCTTTCCATGGCTATAAATGCAAGCCGAGCCAGAAACCTTGGCATGACCATAGACCCTTGCATAACTAAAAACCGTAGCATCATAAGAAATATGCGCATGGTCATAAATATGAGCATCAGCAAAAATGCGGGCAGTGCCACTTACATGAGCATTATCGTGAATTTTTGCACAGGGACCAACACGCGCCGAGCCATAAACCTTGGCATTGTCATAAATATTGCTACCATCATAAACTATAGCTTTATCAAAAACATGAGCATTTCCATAAG
>NZ_JAQITE010000137.1 GCF_028618595.1 Bartonella sp. AU18XJBT
AGACCAAGCACTTAATTGCTTCGCACGCGTCTCATAAAGAAAATCTGCTGCTGCATCAAAATCACTGTATTTATCTTTGATTGATGTAACAGAACTTTCTAAAAACTGGTTCAAATGTCCATTAAATTCCTGGGATTCAATAGCTTGCCTTTGAACATCCTGTTGTGCACGAATATACGCATCTTGCTCTTGTAGCTTTTTGCCAATCCACCCCATATAACCAATAATATCTTGTGCAGGGTCTGGAGGTCCGCCTTCACCTTCAACCATTGCTGTCTGAGCTTGGGGCTCGTAAAACTTAGCAAGCGCTTCACGGGCTTGTTGAGCTTGTTGTTCTGCATATTGCCGATCTATAGGAACGATTTCTGAAGGCTTGTCAACGGGCTCTGCAACCGGCTCTGGAGGTGTACCATCATGGCTCTCAACGCTTTCTACCTCATAATCATTCTCAAAAGAACTCTCATCATCAAAAACTGGTGCTCCAACCCTGTAATCTTCATTCATAGCTTCGTTCATTTCTGCATTCATTCTCTAACCTCTCTCAAATGCTTCTTCCTCTGTATGTTGCCGCTCTTTCACGCATGATTTGATTTTGCATTTGTTCATTGTAAATGCGTTGCCTTTCAAGCTCATGGCGTTGTTGCATAATCTCCGCTTCCAATTCTGCTCTCTTTTGACGCATGAACAATTCAATCTGCTTTTGTTGTAAATCCATCTGTTGCATCTGGCTTTTGGTCGCAATATCTTGTTGCTTTTCTTGCAACTTCATTTCTTGTTCCGGATTCATTTGCTGTTGTTGGGCTTGTTGTGCCATTTGCTGCTGTTGCATCTTCTCACTCACGCGATTGAGTAAGGACGCTGGCAATGGTGAATAACGAAGCAGATCAAGCATGATATCCGGTGTAACGGCATTTTGAAGCAACGGTAACAGCTGCGTGATAATGCCAAAGGTCCGTTCTTTCTCATTCGGGCTGGTTGGCGCATCATCAACCACAATGTCATAATCAACACTCATTACCGCTTCACGGGTTAAAGGAATATATTGTGCATTCTCCTCTCCCGATATCCGTACCAAACGACCATCAGACAAATAATTCTGTATAAGATGTAAAATAATCTTACCCTGCCTTTTGCGATACAAACGCAAGCCATCAAACAAACAAGCAAGCAGATTAAGACTGGATTGACGCCGTTGTGCCTCTAAAATCCCTGCTTGTGAAACTTCTCTCGTTCCAATAAACTCGGGCGATAAACCCGTAACTTGAT
>NZ_JAQITE010000138.1 GCF_028618595.1 Bartonella sp. AU18XJBT
TAAGACAATCTCATTGGCGTGGATATCATGACGGAACTTATATTCCATATCCTCTGGTTTGATGAGATTCGATTGTAATAACCGTGTGATAAAGGTACCCGTTCCAGTGAAAGGGTCAAGAATAGAAACACCCCGTGAACCAAGGCTTTTTCCAAATTCATTGCGCAACACATCATCAACAGAATGAATGATAAAATCAACAACCTCAACGGGCGTATAAACAATTCCAAGCCTATCCGTGGTTTTTTTAAATGCCTTGGCAAAAAAACTTTCATAAAGGTTGATAATAAGATTCTGTTTTGCATGAGTTTCGGTAATCCCTGCTGTACAGAACGTGACACTTTTGTAAAATTTATCAAGATCTTTGGTTTTTTCTTCGATATTGGTTTTATCCAGTTCCGTTAAGATCTTATCCATGGCTTGCGAAATGGCATTGTTGTGGACAAATTCATTGCCCTCAAACAAAGCTTCAAACACGGGACGCGTGACAAGATGTTGGGCTAACATCTCAATCGCTTCTTCTTTTTTTATTTCACTGTTGACGTTGTTCTTTAATTCCTTATGGAATGCATCAAAGGCATGAAAGGCTTCACTGGTTTCATCAGCAAGCAGGTTTTGAAGATGCGTAATATGGTTTTGAGCAATCTCAGCAACATTGTTCGCCCATATGCCCCAATAATCCGTGATTTTAAAACTATCCAGAAAAATGGCTTTGACAAAATCAAAAAATTCAGAACGGCGGAATAAGTCTCCTTGTCCTCCAGATACCGATTGAGATTGGCTTGCTGCTGTTCCAATCACACGTCCAGAACTTTCTGCTTTTGATTGGATCGAGACCTCATCAACTGTTGTGGTAAGCTCTTTTAATTCATCGTCACGCTTAATCTCTATAACCTCAATCGTATGACTGCTATCTTGTCCTAAAGACATTTGATTAATTGTCCGAGCAAGCCTTTCATCATGAGAATGTAAAGCATGCAAAACTTGCCAAACAACACGGTATCTCTTATTGTTTTTTAAAGCTTTTTTGGCTTCTAAGTGTGAAGGAATGATAATGGGTAAAATGATATAGCCCGTTTTCTTATTTGGAGCACGACGCATCACACGTCCTACCGCCTGTATCACATCTACTTGGCTATTACGCGGGTGTAAAAACATGATGGCATCAAGAGCAGGAACATCAATTCCTTCTGAAAGACACCGGACATTGCTTAAGATCCGACAAACATTATTTTCAGCATTTCCTTTAAGCCAATC
>NZ_JAQITE010000139.1 GCF_028618595.1 Bartonella sp. AU18XJBT
GCGGCTCTTTATCCCTTTTGGAACATAATTGGCAAAAAGACATTGTATCTCCAGCATATTCAAGGAGATAAAACATGGAAACTCGCATTCCGGAAGACACACCATTCAATACGAATTTTCTAGGAGAAACATCTCTAGAAGAAAAGTATCCATTCTTTCACACACCCATTTCATGGTCCGCAATCTTTGCGGGACTGGTGACAGCCCTTGCCACCTCAATCTGCCTCTCTTTTCTGGTAGCAGCGTTAGGCTTAAGCCAAATGGATTTCACCTCTTCAACCCCATTGGAAGGCTCTTTCCTCTCCTTTGGCGTGGGTTCTGTTATCGTTACACTGATTAGCCTAGCCTTAGGAGGCTTTGTTGCTGGACGTTTTGCTGAAACCTCAGGGACGCTTCATGGCTTTCTCACTTGGGCTCTCATAACATTGCTGATGACCCTTCAAGCCATCCACGTGGTTTCTAGTACAGCAAAGATAGGAGCTAAAACGGCTCTAGAAAACAGCTCCACGATCCAACAAACCGTAGACAGCCTCAAAACAAATATTTCCCCCATACTTGCAAAATTAAACAGCGAAAGTGTTGAAAAGTTTTTTGCAAAAAACAGTGACAATGGCATCAATTTTGATCAACTTTCGAGTGAATTGCGCACCCTTCTTAATAAAAGCGACATTCCTGCTCTCAACCCTGATCGTTTAAAACAAACCTATCAAGCTGCACTCAACGATATTGGTTCAGCAATAACAGCTTTCAAAAATGATCCTTCTCACTATCGCACCACTTTAAAAAATCTTGGTGAGCGCCTGTCTGATCGCGTAGAAGATCTCACGGAAAAATTTGATCGAAGTGATATCATCAAAGCCCTCATGACCGATGGCATGTCCCGTGCTGATGCACAAACAGCAGTAAACCGTGCCGTCCAACTCTATCAAAGTGCAGAGGAAAAAACGGAAAAGGCGATAAAAGCGCTTGAAGAACGGGCAGAAACACTCTCGGATAATCTTGAAGATACAATCAAAGCTGCCCAAAACACTGCGACTAAAGCCACAAAAACAGCCTCCAATATGGGATGGTGGGGCTTTTTAGGCAGTCTGATAGGCGCCATTATTTCCAGTGTGTTTGGATATTATGGTTACAGAAGCCGTAAGGATACTTTCATACTTTAAAACCTCTACCTCTAAAGCAAACACATAAAAAGCTGCATGCATAGTGCAGCTTTTTTGTGAAATTTTCT
>NZ_JAQITE010000014.1 GCF_028618595.1 Bartonella sp. AU18XJBT
TAAAACAAGAGCAAAACCAACCATCGCAAGCAGAAACCGCTCTCGTTACTCCCCGTATATAGTACTCTTTCAACCAAAGAGTCAATATCATTTTTTACTTTTTTTAAAAATAAAATAACATAAACAATACTAATAAAATATTGTAACAAAAATTTCTATTTCAAGACGTTACTGTCGAAATAAGAAGCCTATAAAAATTCCTTGCTGGATAGCCGCGGCTTTCAGATTATAATACCCCTGCCCTTACAACGATTGCAACTTTTCTTACATATCGCAATGATGTCATGTAAAAAGCTAAAGATAGAGTACATATTCTATAATCACCATTGCATAAACATCTTACACGTTTTATGCTTTTCCATGAGAGCAAAAGGAAGATGTCAATGTCATCTAAACTGACGCGCAACCAAACATTGGTTTTAAACACTTTAAAAAATGCAAAAGGGCCTTTAAGTGCTTATGCGATTCTCAATCACTTACGCGAAGAAGGTTTTCGTGCACCTCTCCAAGTTTATCGTGCGTTAGAAAAACTCGTACAGTTAAAGTGTATTCATCGTCTTGAAAGTGTAAATGCCTTTATGGTCTGTTTACACCCTGAAAACTGTCAACATGAACTTACAACGTTTATAATTTGCGAAAACTGTGGCACAGTGAACGAAATACAAAATCAGACGATTATATCGAGTTTAAAACAGATGGTTCAAGCTGTTGACTTCCAAGCCCACAAAAGCACCCTAGAAGTACGGGGTCTTTGCAAAAAATGCGCAATAAAATAATACCTCTAACTTGAAAATAAGATCTCTAACTTGCAAGTTGATATATTTAGCATTATGTTTCGAAATTATCTTATTGTTTGAAAAGCTCTTATCGTCCTTGCATGTATATCACCCGATCTTACTGATCTGGTCTATTATACTCATTGGAATATAAATATTGAAAGTATAAAATCATGTCCATAGCTGAGGCAATTTTTTCAACCAAAAATTTCAATAAAACGCAACAAAAGAAAGTAATCAAGGCTCTTCTTATTGTCTTTGCACTTTTTGTGCTTTGGTTTAGCTATAAGTATATAACGCAATGGCGTTACATACTCTCCACTGAAGATGCCTACGTGCAAGGAGATATAGCCGCCATTGCGACTAAATTAAATGGATATATTGAAAAAATTGCCATTAAAGCCAACCAAGTTGTAAAAAAGGACGATGTTTTATTTTACCTAGACAATGGTGATTATCAAATAGCCTTGAATCAAACAGAAGCGCATCTTAACACACAGAAAAAAACACTTCTACGCATTGATGCCCAAATCACAGCCGCTCATAGTGCTTTAGATGATGCAAAAGCGCAAAAAGCAGCCGCTTCAGCCATAGCAACCAATGCACAACTCACCTTAAAACGTGTAACAGAACTGAAAGCCAATCGTTATGCTCCTCAATCTGAGGTTGATGATGCCAAATCAGCTTATGAACAAGCTATCGCGAATATTAACAGAGCAGATGCACAAATCGCTGCAGCACGTGCAAATATCCGAGTGCTAGAAGCGCAACGAAGTGAAATAGAAAGCCAAACAAAGAGTTTAGAACTCACGCGTGAAAAAGCACAACGTGATCTTGATTCGACCATTATACGAGCGCCATTTGATGGAATTATAGGGAATTTAACAGCAAAAATGGGGGATTTTGTTGTAAATGGCCAACATCTTGCAGCGTTAGTTCCCATACATGCACTTTATATTGAAGCAAACTATAAAGAAACACAATTACAAGACATTCATGCCGGACAAAAAGCTTATATTTCTGTTGATGCCTTCAAAAATGAGGTTTTTACAGGAACAGTGCTTTCTATTTCGCCCGCAACAGGTGCTGTTTTTTCTCTTTTGCCTCCACAAAATGCTACTGGTAACTTTACAAAAATTGTCCAACGCATTCCCGTACGTATTTCTATTCCAGAGGAAGTCTTAAAAACCGGACATATCCGAGCAGGAATGAGTGTTTCAGTGAAAGTTGATACACGTACAAAGCCACAAGATTAAAGTCTCTTATAACAAAAAAGTAGAAGATCTTACGATGACATCTTCCATACCAGAGCCCATACAATCTCAAGAACGCATAGGAATGCACAAAATTGTGGTTTTTATTGCTATGTCCTTTGGCATGTTTATGGCAATCTTGGATATCCAAATCGTTTCTTCTTCTTTAGCTGAAATTCAAGCGGGGCTTACAGCAAGCTCTGAAGAAATTTCATGGGTTCAAACTTCCTATCTCATCGCTGAAGTCATCATGTTGCCGCTTTCTGGATTTTTAGGACGATTGCTTTCAACACGTGTTTTCTTTACCTTATCAGCGATCGGTTTTACGATTACTTCTATTCTTTGTGCAACAGCAACATCTATTGGAGAGATGATTATCTACCGTGCATTGCAAGGTTTTATTGGTGGTGGCATTATCCCTAGTGTTTTTGTTGCCTCCTATGTCCTTTTTCCTCCTTCCAAACGTCCCATTGTTACCCCTATCGTCGGACTAGTCGCAACATTAGCCCCCACCATTGGTCCAACCGTAGGAGGCTATATTTGTCATCTCTCATCATGGCATTGGCTCTTTCTCATCAATGTACCCTGCGGTATTATTATCTCAATTCTCGCTTGGAAATTAATTGATTTTGATAAAGCTGATCCCTCTTTAATGAAGAAATTTGATTGGTTAGGCCTCTTTTCTATGGCTACTTTCTTGGGAACTTTGGAGTATGTTCTAGAAGAAGGAGCACGTCATGATTGGCTGAGTGATAGGCTGGTTCGGAATTTGTTTATTATCATGATTCTTGCTGCAATCTTATTCTTCTGGCGTGCTTTTACAGCAAAAGAACCCATTGTAGATCTCTCTACTTTTTCTAATTTTAATTTTTCAGCTGCATCCATTTTTTCCTTTGCACTGGGAATAGGTCTTTATGGACTCACATACCTTTATCCTGTCTATTTAAGCCAAATCCGCCATTATGATGCCCTCATGATTGGAGAAACATTGTTTCTTTCAGGATTCGTCATGTTATTAACGGCTCCGCTTGCTGGATTCCTTTCAGCACGAATGGATGCGCGTTTAATGATGGCAATAGGACTTTTTGGTTTTGCAATAGGCACTTGGATGGCGAGCTCTATTACAGATGACTGGGATTTTTGGCAACTCTTTTGGCCACAAGTTTTCCGTGGTGCTTCTGTAATGTTATGTATGGTTCCTGTTAATAATATTGCCTTGGGAACACTCCCGCCAGAACGAATGCAAAATGCTTCTGGACTCTTTAATCTCACCCGGAATCTAGGGGGAGCTGTAGGGCTTGCCATTATCAGCACTCTCATGACAAAACGTACAGACTTCCATTACGAACGAATAGCTGAAACGATTAACCACGCAAACAGACAAGCAACTGAAATACTTTCAAAGTTTACTTTACTTTTCAAAACAGAAACCTTTGATTCGCATACTCTGGCTCTTTCTCAATTGTTTGGTATGGTACGCATACAAGCAACGATTATAGCTTTTAGTGATATTTTCTTTATCATAACCATCATCTTTGGTGTTTTGGCATTTATGACTATGTTTCTAAAAAAAATACCACCTCTCATGGATTCACCACCAAGCCACTAAGCTTAATTAAATTTGAGAAATAGTTTTTATCCTTATCACTTTCCTCGCTTCCTACGCACTTTATCTCTTCTCAAGAGACAGTATAAATCGACATGTGATTCTAAATGATTCTTCTGATGAAAATTCTTTTCAATGCGAGCTCTTTACACATTTAAAAATAACTTAAAAATAACTTCTCGCATACAAAAATTATTTTAGATGATAATAAACAAAGAGCTTATCTAAAGTGCTCCACACCATAAAGATAAAGCAGCTATTTCTATAAGATTTTTAATTTATCACCATAGGGCAAAAAACATTAAAAAATATTTGCGCCTGTCATTAAATCTCTCATCTCTCTCCCCCCTTTTTTACGCTACTATCCTCATAAAAACTATTCTGTAAGATTCTTTGCCCTTCACTCTTTTGATTCTTACAAGAATATTCATAAAAGATTGATGATTCTTGTGATTTTTATTCACGCATCTATTTCCCTTATCATGTGTAAGATAACGTTTTTTTGATTCTGAATGATTACATGAGAAAATAATTTTGTATTTGATACTCTCATGCCAATTGCAAAACGATTCAGCCTTATAGCAAAAAAGTAATGATATATTTTTTAAAAAAGCTACTTTTAAACATGTCATTTTATTTTTTTACACTCTTTTAAAAAAGCTGATACTTACAATTTTGATTCTACTGCTGCATATTTTTCTTTCTTCCCCCCCTTCTCTTTCAACAAGCGCTAAAATTGTATACAATTTTTCAAAATGCCTCTCTATTGCATCAATCAAAACCATTGCCTTGCACATAAAAGCAAAGAGATAAAGACTGTTTAAGAAAAAAGTAAAATATCCAACCGTTTCGATGCTAGATCTACCAACGATATTGAAAACTGTATGATGATACCGGCTTTAAAAGAATACAAGACCACTCAAAATCCGGTTCCTTTAATATTTATAAATAGCACGCTATTCCAAAAAAATGAGCTTTAAATATATTCCTACTCACTTAACTGAAGTTATCAAAAATAAGAAATCAGCCACATAAAGAAAAAGTCATATAGTAAAATCGCAATACAACTCTCAAAAAACTTTGTACCGCTAAATACTTTGGCACTCGCCAAAACAGTATGCTCTCCTCAATGCCAGCTGTTGAAAAACAAAATAAACACTATCCTCAAGCCACTTTATGATGCTGAAAACCATTTGAAACTTCTCGTTCTCCACTAGGAACTAAAGTGCCATAACACCCAGAAAGATAATGTGGTATCAGTTCCAACGCTTGAAAGCGATGCTTTTCATAAGGACCAGGCATTGCCAAATTTTCTGTTAAACTATTTGAAAAGCCAAAACGTTGATAAAATTCAAAATCCCCTACCAGCAAAATGGCGCCATATCCTAATTTTTTTGCTGTTTCAATTGCATGGCGGACTAAGATTGATCCTATTCCCATACCAGCACATTCAGATGCAACAGCCAAAGGGCCCAAAAGTAAAGCATGTTGTGTTTTATTTTTTCCTTTAGAAAAAGAAACATGCCAAAGACGGACACTTCCCACAAGCTCTCCAAGCGCATTTTTAACCACAAAAGAAAGTCCTTGAGCAGCTAACCGACCACGACGTAAAGCCTCTGATGATTTACGTTTACGTCCATACCCCATCGTTGAATCAAGCAAAATTTCTCGATAAGGCTTATCGGCTTCTTGCTCCAATAAAAGTGAAAAACATGCCCCATCTTTTGTTTGAAAATTCATCATGTTCATCTCAATGACCGCCCTCTTATAGCGCCATGACGAGCATAGCAAAAAGTCTAAAAAACCTATAGTTAAAAGGAAACCTCAGATCACATATGATCGTAAAGGCTCAAAACCATTAAAAGCAACCGATGCGTAAGTTGTTGTGTAAGCACCAGTTCCATGAATCAATATTTCATCTCCTATCGTTAGGGATAGAGGAAGCGGATAAGGTGTTTTTTCATAGAGAACATCTGCCGAATCGCATGTTGGTCCAGCCAAAATACAAGGCTCCATAACCTTATCATCATGAGGTGTCTCAATAGGATAACGAATGGCTTCATCCATAGTCTCAGCAAGACCATTAAATTTTCCAATATCAAGATAAACCCATCGTACATTATCATTATCAGCTTTTTTGGATATCAGAACCACTTCTGTACGAATAACACCAGCATTGCCAACCATCGCACGCCCAGGCTCAATAATCGTCTCAGGAATACGATTACCAAAATGCTTTTTCAATGAATCAAAAACTGCTGTACCATAAGCTTGTTCTGTAGGGACATCTTTCAAATAACGCGTTGGAAAACCGCCCCCCATATTCACCAACCTCAGCGAAATACTTTCTTGTTCCAAACGCTTAAAAACTGTAGCAGCATCCGATAAAGCACGATCCCACGCACTCAGATCAACCTGCTGAGACCCAACATGAAAAGAAACACCATAGGCTTGCAAACCCAATTGGTGTGCGCGTCTTAGAACATCAACCGCCATAGCAGGGACACAACCGAATTTGCGTGACAACGGCCACTCTGCACCTTTGCCATCGGTCAGAACACGGCAAAAAACACGTGCTCCTGGAGCAACACGCGCAATTTTTTCCACTTCTTCAACACAATCAACGGCATAAAGTGAAACACCCAATGCATATGCTCGTGCAATATCACGCTCTTTTTTAATCGTATTCCCAAAAGAAATACGCTCTGACGTTGCTCCTGCTTTTAAAGCCATTTCAATTTCTGCAACAGAAGCCGCATCAAAAGAAGATCCTAAAGAACTCAGCAAACGCAAGATTTCAGGAGCTGGATTGGCCTTTATTGCGTAAAAAATACGCGACTGCGGCAGAGCTTTTTCAAAATTTAAATAGTTGTCACGAACAACATCAAGGTCAACAATTAAGCATGGACCTTCAGAACGATGTGTTGCAAGAAAATCGCGAATACGTTGCGTTGCCATCTGCAATTCTCCTTGAGGGAAAGCTCCCCCACTCTATGCTTGGACAGCCAAAGCTGCCAAAAGCTAAAGGACAAAAACACACAACAACTATCCCCATTCTGATTACAAAAAACCAGAAATTAGCATTGCATGCAGCGAAAGAACAGCGCGAAGCCGCGTTATTCTATTTTATCTGCCTTTTTGATTGGAGTTGAGAAAACCACTTCCGCACTGAAGGCAATGAGGTGTGCCTCTATAGTTATCCCAGTATTTAAAACTGGAAGACACCAGAAAGGCCCGCACCGTCGTTGCTTCAAGATGTCCTCATTCTTGCAATTGGCTGCAAGAATGACTGGAGCGGTTAGTTCCAGGTACCGTACCGGTTAATCTCACCATTTGAGAACCAGCGGACACCCACAGGCACGTGCGACTTTGGGCAATGCATCCTATAAAACGAATTCTTGCTCATTTCAATCATTTTTTTAATTTTAAACATTTTTTAATTCTTAAAGATAAAATGATGCGAAAAAACAACACTCTCCTCTACCAGACAAAGCTATCCCTCCGCTTTCATGAGATGACACCCCTTACATCATCCGTGCAACATAAATCACTGTCTTGCTTTTAAAGCACCTCATTTCTTTGCCCTATTCTATCTCCTAATATCCACAGCAGAAAATAACGCAAAATAAATTACTCAACACATTAATTTATAATGATAATTTATTATTGTGCCCTTAAACAAAAATCTCACCATAAAATCCTCTTATTTCACCTCCTCTTACCATGAATCAATGAAAATCATTCTTTTGCACATCACAAATAAAAAACAATTGAAAAAAGGGATACCTCTTATACATCCTCTCAAATGCAAAGATGACTAACATTGAAAACTGGCGATAGTAACGACTGAAGCACCATCATCTTTAAAGGTAACGATGTCCTTCCCCAACAAATACCGTTATCCTTCTCATTTTCAGCCTAAGAAAAAACATCCTCGCTTCCACATCCATTTCACAGCATCGCTTAAGTAAAATATCATGAAGAATTTCCCGTATTAATATAACCCGTATAATGCCGCTTGCATGATATAGATCAACGACATCTCACCCTCGTTATACTTATGAAAGTAAAAACCAGTATCCCCATTCTATCTGCCAACTCCCAATATTGAAAAAACTCCTATATTGAAATGTTTCATAACACCTTATCTAAAATGATTTTTGTCCACACGTTGCTCCCATTTGCAACGTACAAGTGAATGAGTTTTACGCGATTTGTTCTCATCTAATCTGGAAGCAATAAAGTCCACAATATTTAACTTTTTTATTCAAATCAAAATAAATTATCATTATAAATTAATGTATTATATTAAATTCTGAAATCACAAAATCCTACTATCATTTTGTTTTTCTCACCTAGCATCTGCGTTTTCATCGCCTCTTATTAATCATATCTTATTCATACGCATTTCTCTTAAGCTATAAATCTCCCTTCCCTGCGCTGTTGGTAAACGGCTTTTCTATTTTAAAATGAAAAGTATTTGAAAACTCAATCCTATAAAGTCAAGGAGAGCGAACGATCTATAATGATCATTTATAAATCAAATAATTTAACATAAACAAAAAGACCGAATAATATCCGGTCTTATAAAATATTTTTTACCAATATCAAAAAACGCTTTTCTTTTAAATTTAAGAGAAAAAGGTCACAATTCAAAGCCCTACACTACGATATTCTTATGTCCCTTGATGAGCATCAATTGCACGCAACTTCAACAATTGAAACTGCCTATGGCGCTCACGAAAGCGCTCTCTATCAGCTTCACTACGCGTGTTATAACAAGCATCACAGGAAACACCTTCCTCATAATGAGGCGATAATTTGCTTTCAGCATTAAGAGGAGAGCGACACGCGCGACATAATTCGCGTCCACATTCTTCAAGACCATGTTGAACAGAAACACGCTCATCAAAAACAAAACACTCACCCCACCATAAACTTTCCTCTTTTGGAATTTTTTCTAAATATTTTAGAATACCTCCTTTTAGATGGTATACTTGCTCATAACCAAGCTCACGAACATAAGCTGTTGATTTTTCACACCGAATACCGCCTGTGCAAAACATAGCAATCTTCTTTTTCTTCTTTAAATCAGCTTCGTGTTGACGCACCCATTCAGGAAATTCGCGAAATGTTTTAATCTGCGGATCAATGGCTCCTTGAAAACTTCCAATCGCATATTCATAATCATTACGTGTATCGATCAAAATTGTCTCTTCATCTTGAATAAGAGCATTCCAATCTTCAGGATCCACATAAGTACCAACAACTTTTAGCGGATCAACCCCTTCAACCCCCATTGTCACAATCTCTTTTTTCAACCGCACTTTCATGCGATGAAAAGGCATTTTTGATGCCCATGAATATTTAATCTCCGGCGTTTGAAACGCTGGCTCAGCCGTAATAAAGTCCACCAATGCCTCAATCGCAGCACAAGAACCAGCAACTGTTCCATTAATGCCCTCTTGTGCTAAAAGCAGAGTGCCTTTGATATCCTTTGCTTGACATAAATCCTGCAAAGGTTTTTGTAATTGATGATAATGCTTCAAATCTGCAAAGCAATAAAGTGCAGCAACTTTAAAATTCTTTTCCATGTGTTTTGCCATAACGTGCGTTTCATTCAATTTCAAGATTTATTCATGTACTCTTTAACATATTGTGCTTAATCAAACGATATAAATAATATCATCTTCAAGAAGAAAAAATATCATGTGCCAAAAAAGAGAAAAGCTTTTATTATATCTCCAAGGACAAACTGTTATACCTGTTTTGCTCATTAACAATCTACAAAGTGCTGTACCCTTAACACGCGCTCTTGTCAAAGGCGGATTAAAAACAATTGAGATCACCTTGCGAACACCAAATGCCCTCAAAGCAATTCAGAAAATTACACAAGAGGTCCCTGAAGCAATTGTTGGAGCCGGAACAATTCTCAACACAACACATTACGAAAAAGCCGAACAAGCTGGAGCCAAGTTTATTGTAAGCCCCGGATTATCCAATGAATTAATCAATTGTGCAAAAAATAGTGAAATTCCCCTTCTTCCCGCTGCAATGACCCCAAGTGAGCTCATGCAAGCATTAAACAAAGGCTATTCATATCTTAAATTTTTCCCAGCTGAAGCCGCTGGAGGTATTTCCTTCATCGAAGCTTTAGCATCTCCCTTCTCTGATATCCGGTTTTGCCCAACAGGCGGTATTACACAAAAAAGTGCAACACAATGGCTCCAACTGCCTAACGTCTTCTGCGTTGGTGGTTCTTGGATAGCGCCCCAACAACTCATTGCAATAAGTGATTGGGATTCGATTACTGCATTAGCATATACTGCATCACAACTTCCCTCTCCTCTTTCTACAATATAATGTAAAGTGCAAGAACATCACCCCTTCAACAAAATAAAAGCTTTCACACATCCTTGCTCAATCTTTTAACATTGTCATAAAACTACAAATCATCACCCGATCTTCAGCGAGATGAAATTGGGGGAGTGCTATTGTTTCAAAGCCGCTTGTTTCAAAAAAGCACCCGCTCTCCATAACAGTTGTAATACGCCCCATAGGCTCAGAAGCTTCACGAGTAGTCATAAAATAAAATTTCAACTGTTGTACATATGCCCCAATGAGAGGATCTTGTTGCAAAGAGGAAACAAGATCTTTTGCATAAACTAACTCACTCTTTTCGCGCGTTATTTAAATAAGCACAACTTCTGAAAATTTTTCCTAAGTTTCAGGATCACGAATAAGGCTTGCAAAAGGAGCAACCCCCGTACCACTTTGAAAGAAGATAAAGCATCAACTTTCCCACTCATTACTCCACAAAAGCGCGCTCTACAACATAAGTAGCAGGAGCATTATTGGCCCCTTCAACAAGACCAAAACTTTCACACATCCTCGCACAATCTTTTAACATTGCCATGGAACCACAAATCATCACCCGATCTTCATCAGGATGAATTTTAGGAAGGCCTGTTGTTTCAAAAAAGGACCCGCTCTCCATAACAGTCGTAATACGCCCCATATGCTCAGAAGGTTCACGAGTAGTCATAGGATAAAATCTCAACTGTTGTACATATGCACCAATGAGAGGATCTTGCTGCAAAGAGGAAACAAGATCTTTTGCATAAACTAACTCATTCTTTTCGCGTGTTGTTTGAATAAGGACAACTTCTGAAAATTTTTCATAAGTTTCAGGATCACGAATAAGACTTGCAAAAGGAGCAACCCCCGTCCCAGTTGAAAGAAGATAAAGACGTTTTCCAGGAATAAGAGCATCAAGAACCAGTGTTCCTGTAGATTTTTTACGCATGAGAACTGTATCACCAATTTTAATTCTTTGGAGATGCTCAGTTAAAGGCCCCCCTGGAACTTTTATCGAAAAAAATTCAAGCTGTTCATCCCAAAAAGGACTTGCAATCGAATACGCGCGATAAACCGGCTTTTCTGCATTTGGCAAACCGATCATAACAAACTCACCCGAACGAAAACGAAAACTGTCCGGACGATTCAAACGGAATTTAAATAACCGATCTGTATAGTGACAAACCTCTTGGACAGTAAGAGCAAACACATTCTCAGGAATCGGAAAATTTGCAACGCTGCTGATGTTTGATGGAACATTGGTAGCAGACGTATTCATACTCTTCCCCATATCTTTATTGAACGCTAAATTTCGAATCCTTGATGTGATATAGTACTTGCATAACCATCTGCCAACAATTTTCTTAAAACAAAAACCTCAAGATTAACACTTTATTAAACGAATGAGGAAAATACGAATACAAATAACATTCAAAGAAAAACAAAAACATTGAGTATTAAACAATCATGGGATTCTTTTCCCCTCTAACACATAATGCATATTTCCATTGTAACGCTATAACACTTTCTCACTTAACAAAACTTATGACCCAAAACCTTCAAATAAGAGAAATAAAATTTTTGTTGATTGAACGATAACCAGACGAATCTTCAACAAGATTTTCGGCATGACATCTATTGTTTTCCTTACAGACCTTTTTACACTGCTCTTTCCATAGATATCCATAAATAAATGAGTCTAACGCGCTCTATAAGCGATAAAATTGATTTCACTAAAAACCAATCAAACGATATCCAAATCAACAGGTTTAATGTATCATAAAGTGCTTACACACTGTTTTCCATTTAACAAAATAACTTTAAGTGTATGAGACGACATCCAAAATTGCACAGATGAATGACCTTCCCCCTCATGGTAAAAAACTTGTAATGCATTGATTTAGCGTGGGTAATTTAATCATTTCACCTTCTCTGAAATAAGCAGCCAAGTCAACATTTAATCAAATTTAATCAAAACAATCGCCCCTGCAACAACAGCCTAATCTTGCAGTCTTCAAAATGATACAATACAATAAACTATGTTTTACAAATTATTAGAAGATACCGTGTTGATAACAACACAAATAAAACTAAAATATCTCTTATATTCGAGTGCCATTTTACATAAAAAAACGACTTTAATGGTGCATAATTCAGTATAAACGCCTTATGATTTTGACTATAGTAAATAGTGCCTTTCCCTTTATCATCAAAGAACCTCAATGAAATCACCAAAAACTCCGTATTTCACGAACACAGATAAGCTTTTAAAATGAAAAAATCCGTTAATAATGAAATCAATACATCACTCTATGCCGCTGTTGCAACCATCGATGTCAGTGCCATTGTTGCCAATTATATCACTTTAGCCAAACGTGTAGCTCCAACACAATGTTCAGCAGTTGTAAAGGCAAACGCCTATGGATTAGGAGCTCACAAAATTGCTCCTGCCCTTTATCAAGCTGGTTGTCGCACTTTTTTTGTCGCCCAAATCATAGAAGCACTCCAATTAAAAAGCATTTTACCATCAAATGTCACGATTGCTCTTCTGAATGGACTTCCACACTTAGCGGAAGAGTTTGTCGCACAATCTGGTATTGTTCCTGTTCTAAACTCTTGGAATGCCATTGAAAATTGGCAAAAAATTTGTCAAAAAAAAAATAAAAAATTTCCAGCAATTGTTCAAATCGATACCCATATGAACCGATTAGGACTAGATCAAAAAGAATTACAAAAACTCATCAAACACCCTACAATTTTCGAAAAAGCAGAAATAAAATATATTCTCAGTCACCTCGCGAATGGAGAAGACAAAACACATTCATCCAATTATACACAATTGGCTACTTTAAAGACCATCCTTGCGCAATTGCCTGCTTGCAAAGTTTCCTTTGCTAATTCTGGAGGTATCTTTCTAGTCCCAGATTTTTATTTTGATCTTGTTCGTCCAGGCATTGCACTTTACGGAGTTGATCCGCGAGGAAAACACCCATCACCTTTGAAACCTGTTTTAAAACTTGAAGCCCGAGTCATTCAAAACCGCGTTGTTGATGCAGGAAAACCTGTTGGTTATGGAGAAAGCTTTATAACCAACAGACCAAGCACTCTTGCAACCATTTCTGTAGGCTATGCAGACGGCTGGCTCCGTACTCTTTCGAATAAAGGAACAGTTTATTTCAAAGGGCACAAACTTCCCATGGTTGGGCGGGTTTCTATGGATTCCATTATTGTAGATACGACCGATCTTGATCAAAAACCTCAAACAGGTGACTGGGTAGAACTCATTGGCCCCCATCAAACACTTGAAAAAGTATCTACAGATGCCGGTACCCTTCCCAATGAAATTCTAACAGCTCTTGGCTCCCGCTATAAATACATTTACACATAAAAACTCTTTAAAGAAATAAATTGATAAAAATCATCATTTTAGAAAATTGAGGGGCTTTTACGAAAGATTTTACAACAATCAATCACATAGAATGGTCATAGACATCGCACATTCACAGAAATCTCAAAATAGACAAGTGGATGGACTGTTTTATGGAATTAGCTTTCACTCAAAATACAAAAACTTAGCCTTTCCCCATAAATTGATAAAAAAGAATCTATTGCAAAGTTTTTAAAATTAATTGCCCAATGAAACCAAAATATTAATTCTCTATATATCAAAAAAACATCCAGTCTCGTAAGTTTCTCTTATTTTCAGCTTTGTTCATAGTGAAACAATCAAAATCATTCGCTTGCAAATCACAAACGAAATCGATGTATGTGTGTAAACACACTTGAAGGAAGGAAAATCTGACTTATGAGATATTTTAACTATCAAGCGCTGTTAACACAATATTGAAAACTGGCAAAGTGAATGATGGTGCCCCTTTTACTTTAAAAGTGTAAAGATGATGGAGCACAATAGATTTTATATTATGAGGCTTTACCATTATACCACTCACAAACACCGCCATGAAATAGGCTTGGGTTCCTTAAGGGATGTTTCTATAAGACAGTGCTATCCAGTTTTCTCGTGATCATAATCCTCAATCTAACAACGTTGAAACAAACAATAGGATTGCAAATATAATTTTGGAAGCTCATCTGAAAGATCAAAAATGACAAAAATTTCCGTTATAAAAATTAAAGAAGCAACTATTCGTTGAGCCGTAATTTCTTTATTTGAGAATTTTTATATCATACTTTACTATTGAGATTCATGATCGTTAAAACGCATGATCACGGTCTGTAGAATCAAGCTTTGGCGAGAAAAACATTTCAGTATCTGCTTGTAAGACATTTTGACAATTTTTAGATTCCTTAACAACTTGTCCTGAAAGAAAACACTTCTTTCCCCATTCTTCCCTTAATTTTGCATCTTTCTTAAAATCTTCTACGCTATAGTTTTTTTCACAACCCCACAGCGAATAATAGAGCCATGCATAATAAAATAATTTTTTTCATTTTACCCCTCTTTAAATACCTTATCTGTTAACATCATCCCCCAAATTGGTGTTAAGTTTTCATACTGTATGAGAAGACAGCCTTACTATCACTTACTTGCTTTCAAAGTGAGCACTCTGAGTAAAATAACGTAAGAAGAACTCACAACAGCCATCGTATGAGTTTGTCATAAAATATAATGAGAAGGAAAAAGCCCAAACTGAGTAAAAATGACAAAATTAGAAGACTCACTAATGTTTTTTTCCAACTGATTTCAAATAGTGACATTGCGATAGGAACCGCGCCCCTCACCCTATAGAAAGCCTATGAGCATTATAACGCTTAGTATCACGATCAATAGACTACAAAGCCATTACAAAAAAGTATGAGCTCTTTTTACCTATTCGTATGTTGATTATTGTTTCCCCCATTGAATGCTTAAATGAAAACATCTTGTAATATATAGAAAACAATCAACAATGCAAATCATTTTTACGAAGATTTCTTCGTGTAGAGTCTGTTTGAAATCCATCTTTTAGAAGTCTGAATTTAGAAGCAGATAATTATGAAAGCTTTTCAAGGAATGCAACAGGTTGATCACTTTTAAAGAAGTAAAAAAAAACGTGATCCAATCTTGAAGACAAAATTCTGACGAAAAAACTTTTGTTATGAATTCTTTTAAGGCATTGTAAAATATGTTATCCGTTATATCAAATGTTACGCCATTTTGGGATCTGTTCATTTTTCACTTTTATTAACTCCGCTCTAGAAATCCGTTTCTTGAGCGTTTTTTATCGTCTCACTTTTTTCTTCAAACACAAGTACTCAAAAACGCTTTGCCACCAACAATGAAATTTTCCTGCTTTTATAAAACACATAAGTAAAAACAAAAGAGAGATTTTGAGAGCATCCCTCCTTGAAAAGGGAAGTATCATCCATTTACTTCACAAACGAAAATAATCTCACGGTTTATTCAAATTTGCCCCATAGTCTTTTGCCCTATGCTCTGGTGCAATTTTATTGATAAAGTTTTCTCTATAAAAGATTTAAGTAAATATGTTCGTTAAAACCAATCACGGATTTGCAAAGGGATTGTAAGACCCATTATCTCGCCGCCATTTTAAAGGTTCAGTGAAATCACTTGACCAAAGACCGATCTTGTTGTTGCGTGCTTTTTCTTCTGCATAATGGTACTGGGTTGGAATAGGATTTTTCCCCTCTTTTGAGAGTACCAACATACCTTCTGTAAGACCTGCCTCAGCTAAATCAACCCCTTGAACAAAACATTGCGCATAATAAACACCATTGTGCATCAGAGCCTGTTTACAGGATAAATCCTGCCCAAGTGTTTTGGTGACAAGCCAAGCCGTTGTAACCGCACCACAGGGCCATTCTTGATCATTTAATCGTGCTTTTTGACGTGGTGCACATGTGTCTACACCATAAAGATGAATATCACGGGTGATATATGAGCGCCAAGATTGTGCAGCAGGCGTCAGTAATTTAAATGTAACCCCACTTGTAACAGAGGCCTTACCATGAAAAACAACAGCATTATTTGCAACATCATTTAATGAAACATTCTTCTGCAAATCGAGAGCTGGTTCATTTTTTTCTAATTGCTGTTTGGTGGTAGATTTGCCCAACTTCTTTTCTTCTCCATAAAGATGGACAATATCTTGGATATCTTGCATCTCAAATGTTTTAAGAATGCTAAAATCCATTTTATCTTTATATTGACTTAATCCCCACACTATGGAACCCATAATGTAAACAATAACAATCAATTTAAATAGCATTTCTTAATACGCTCGCTCAAAAAGTTCATTGTTTTTCTATCCTTTCATATTATTTATCAGCAATCCCCTTGTTTTTAAAGAAAAAATTCAAATATCTGTGTTGCATATTAACTACATTTTGTAAAGAATAACATTCCTTCTTGCATTGTTTTAATATTGTTGTCTTTACAAATGAGTACAACTTAAAATTGCCATTTTCATGTAACACAATCGCAGTTTGAAAAGACTTCTGTCTCTTTAAGAAAAAGAGTTTGAGAGTGAGCAGATCCACTATCAAGGCTTTTAAAACAAATAAATGAGGAAAATTTAACTGTCATCAAATGACAGCATTCTTCAGTTTCTTAGAGGCAATGGAATGTCGACATATGAACAAATATTATTTGTTAAAGAGAGGTAAAATGACAGATAATAGATTCCAAAACATCATTTTTATCGTAACCATGCTGCTTTTTACGGCAGTTTTTGTATCTGATCTTTCTTATGCTGCTCCTGCTGCTAGTGGAGGTGGTTTCGGAAATCTTGATGGTGTTTTAGGTAACATTGTCGCAATGATGACGGGTCCAACGGCAAAGCTTATTGCAATTATATGTGTTGCTGCTGTGGGTATTGGCTGGATGTACGGCTTTATTGATTTACGCAAAGCAGCTTACTGTGTTCTGGGGATTGCTATTGTTTTTGGTGCTCCCGCTCTTGTCGGTAAATTAGCGAGCACAGCATAAATGAACGAAGATACTCTTTTCCTTGCCTGTACGCGCCCAGCCATGTTTGCTGGTGTTACAATGGAAGCGATGGCGCTCAATGTTATGGCGACATCCATTCTTTTCATTTTAACGAGTGATTTTACCATGTTTGGTCTTGGGATCGGTATACACTTTATTTTGCGAGAGGTGACAAAGTATGACCACAACCAATTTCGCGTATTATTTGCATGGCTCAATACCCGAGGAAAACAAAAAAACCTCAACCGATGGGGAGGAGGTTCAACCTCCCCCCTGCGCCTTATCCGCACTTATAAGGAACTAAGCTGAAGGAACGAAGCTGGTGAAACAGATGTCAATAATGAAACGGGAAACTTTACCTGAAGAATATATTCCCTATATACGCTACATCAACCAACATGTCATTGCTTTAAATTCACGCTGTTTAATGGTTGTGATGGCTCTTGAGGGTATAAATTTTGACACTGCGGATATTGATCAATTAAATTCTTTACACAACCAATTAAACACCCTTTTAAAAAATATCGCAGATGAACGGGTTGCTTTATATTCCCACATCATCCGCCGCCGTGAAACGATATACCCAGAAGGTCATTTTCTTTCATCTTTTGCAACAACATTAGATGAAAAATATAAAAAGAAAATGGTTTCGCAAGAACTGTATAGAAATGATCTATTTATTTCACTGCTTTGGAATCCGGCAGCGGATAAAACAGAAAAGCTGGTTTCATTTTTTCAGCGCTTGAGCAAAGCGAAGAAAACACAATCTGAACCCGATGAGGAAGCTATTCGTAAACTCGAAGAGTTAAGTCAAGATCTTATGCAAGGTTTGGAAGAATATGAAGTCCGTCTGCTATCAATCTATGAACATGAAGGTATCTTATTTTCCGAACAAAGTGAATTTCTCCACCAGCTAGTGGGGGGAAGACGTGAACGTATTCCTCTCACCTTTGGAACTATTGCTTCAACGATTTACTCGGATCGTGTTATTTTTGGGAAAGAAATTATCGAAATTCGCCATGAAAGCAATGAACGCTTTGCTGGTATGTTTGGATGGAAAGAATACCCTTCTAAAACACGCCCTGGTATGACCGATGGTCTGCTTACAGTACCATTTGAATTCATTTTAACACAATCCTTTGTCTTTAAAAGTAAGGCGGCCGCCAGTGTGATTATGAGCCGCAAACAAAATCAAATGATCAATGCGGCTGATCGTGCTAGCTCACAAATTGATGCACTAGATGAAGCGTTAGATGATTTAGAATCAAACCGTTTTGTTTTGGGTGAACATCACATTTCTTTAGCTGTTTTTGCTGATCATCCCAAAATATTGACTGAGAACTTATCAAAAGCACGGGCCCATTTAACCAATGGCGGAGCCGTGATTGCCAGAGAAGATCTAGGATTGGAGGCAGCATGGTGGGCACAGCTTCCTGGAAACTTTAGCTATCGTGCGCGTTCAGGCGCCATTACCAGCAGAAATTTTGCCGCTTTATCGCCCTTCCATTCTTTCCCCGTTGGCAAACTGAATGATAATGTTTGGGGCGCTGCTGTCGCATTACTAAAAACACAGGCTGGTTCACCTTACTATTTTAATTTTCATTATGGCGATCTTGGCAACACGTTTGTTTGTGGTCCATCGGGATCTGGTAAAACAGTGATTGTCAATTTTCTTCTTGCACAATTACAAAAGCACAATCCAACAATGGTTTTTTTTGACAAAGATCAAGGAGCAGAGATCTTTGTACGAGCTGGAGGAGGGAAATATAAACCTTTAAAAAATGGGCAACCAACGGGTATTGCTCCCTTAAAGGGCATGGAATACACTGAAAAAAATAAGATCTTTCTTCGTAATTGGATCTTAAAGCTGGTGACCGCTGAAGGGCAAATCGTAACAGAAGAAGAGCGACAAGATATCGCCAAAGCCATCGATGCCTTAGAAAACTTACCCCCAACACAGCGCTCTCTTGGTGCCCTTCAACTGTTTTTTGACAACACATCCAAAGAAGGGATTGCCATACGGCTACAACGCTGGATTAGAGGCAATGATTTAGGGTGGGTTTTTGATAATGATCAAGATGATCTCAATTTAAATGCCCAGTTCATTGGATATGACATGACCGATTTCTTAGACAATGAAGAAATTCGGCGCCCCTTAATGATGTATCTCTTTCACCGTATTCTTGATTTGATTGATGGGCGACGCATCATTATTGTCATTGATGAATTCTGGAAAGCTTTGGAAGATGATTCATTCAAAGCTTTTGCGCAAGATCGGCTAAAAACAATCCGTAAACAAAATGGCATGATGCTCTTTGCAACACAAAGCCCTAAAGATGCTTTGAACTCAACAATCGCGCACACAATTATTGAGCAATGCCCTACCCAAATATTTTTTCCAAATCAAAAAGCAAATTACAATGATTATGTCGAAGCTTTCAAACTTACTGAGCGTGAATTTGAACTGATACAGTCAGAGTTAAGCAGAGAATCTCGCCGTTTTCTCATCAAACAAGGACAAAGTTCCGTCGTTGCAGAACTTAACTTACGTGGAATGAATGATGAGATCGCCGTTTTAAGCGGCACAACAAAAAACATTGAACTCATGAATGAAATTATCAACGAATATGGAGCTGCCCCAAACAAATGGCTGCCCATATTTTATCAAAGGAGAAAAAATCAATGAAAAAATATGGCTTAGTTACACTGTTATCTTTTTCTTTTATTTCTCATGCAATATCACAAACGACACCCGATGCCGATGAATATTATAAACAAGCACTCGAGAATACACAAAAATTAGATGCTGCAAAATCAGAAACAGCTGAAACCGTTTATAAGACTGCAACAGATACTGCAAAAAAAATTAAAGCAATAAGTCAACAACTTGAAAATATTAAATCAAAATCAGACACAAAACCCGAAGAATTGCAAGTCCTTCGACAAGAGCTTCAAGTAAAACTTTCTCTTCTTCAAGCGGATATTCAAGTGGCTTCTTTAAAACTTCAGTCTCTTGATATGATTCAGGCAAGAGATACGAAAACAAAAGACGAAATGCGTGAAGAAAAGGAACAACAAAAGCATAAACATCTTGAAGCACAATTAAAAGAAAAAGAAAAACAATTAAAAGAAAAACTTGAAAGTACGCGTACAAATGTCAGACTTTAGTTTTTCTCCCTTTGAAAGCGTTTCTGGGTATATTTTAAACCCCTTAGATAATGTGATGGACACAACGGTGAGTGGGCTATCTTCTGCTATTTCAGCGCCCTTAAATCTCGCCGCAATCATTTTTATCTTTCTTTATGGCTATAATGTTATGACGGGTCGCGTTGCACTTTCTATGCATAGTCTTCTCAATAATGTTGTTAAAATCGTTGTTGTAACAACAATGGCAACGAATGCAGATACATTTAATACTTATGTCAAGGATATTTTCTTCAATGATTTATCCAATGCTATTGGGAATGCGCTTAACAGCAATCCTGCAAGCTCCAATGTTTTTGATTATATTTTGTTAAAAGCAAGTTCGCGCTATCAAGAGGTCTTATACAATGCTTGGTTTTTTGAAAAGATCATTGTGGGTCTTCTTGGTTCTATCATGCTTTTAGCCGTTATTCTTTTTTGTATAGGTGGTTTTATTGTGCAAATGTTTGCACAAGTTGCACTCGTCATGATTATAGGTCTTGGGCCTCTATTCATTAGTTTGTATTTGTTCAATGCCACACGAAAATACACCGATGCATGGATTACAACTTTGATCAATTTTACCATTTTACAAGTTCTCGTGATCATGCTTGGAACAATTATATGTCAAGTTATCCTACAGGTTCTCAAAGTTTCATATGAATCAATTTACGTTCTTTTCCCCCCTGTCATCGTCATTTCGATCATAGGGGTTATTATCTTCCGTGCGCTTCCAGGTATTGCAACAGCGCTGTCCTCTGGCGGACCATACTTTAATGCTGGTGTTTCTTCAGGAGGACAGGTTTTCACAATGCTTGCCAATAGTGCAAGAACGAGTGGTAACGCAATAAAAAGTGCCACTTTACAAATCGCAGGAGCTGCCGGTAACGCTTCTAAAGGTGCGGCAGGTGCGGCGGCAAAAGCAGGAAGATCTGGAGGTAGTCGTGGTCGGTTTTAAGATAAAGCACCTCTTTAAAAGAATAAGCATTTTTGTTTTTTCCTTGCGTGCGCCCTTTGGCGCATGCACCATGATCCTGTTCCAGATAAGACCTAACATCTTGGGTCTTACAACAAAACAATCAAAATCTTGCATCACATAAACTTGTAAAAGTGTTCCGAATAAAGGCTCTCATGCATTGTATTCCAAGATATTTGTGAGTTCAAAAAATGAAACGAAAAATAACTTTTGTTATGGTCCTAACAATCGCTCTTACTGGTTGCGCCTCTTTGAGTGGCCCTAAAAAACCACCACGCTGTAATGGCAAACATACACGTGCTTTAAATAAAGATAAGTGGAATTGGGACAATAAAAACGTTGTCCACCCAGAAAATAGCATAAAGCCTGTTACCATTCCCATCATTCTCAATACTTTGGAAAATGAAAAAGCATCAGCCAATTTGGCACTCAATACAGCTTTATTAAAGCCGGTTATTCATGAAGCACTATCTGATAAAACTGTGGAGGTTATGCGTGAAAAGTGATGCCCTTGAAGAATACATAAAAGAAGCGCGGTCATTTGACATTGATCGCATGCATAGCATGCGCGTGCGGATGAAAGTTTCCATGGCTTTAACAGTGCTTTTTGGATTGATGACGATTGCGCTGGCTTTAGCTGTCGCAGCTTTAACGCCTTTGAAAACGGTAGAGCCTTTTGTTATCCGCGTGGATAACTCAACAGGCATTATTGATACTGTAAGCGCCCTAAAAGAATCCCCTAACGACTATGATGAAGCGATAACGCGTTATTTTGCCAGCCAATATGTTCGTGCGCGTGAAGGTTTTCAAGCATCAGAAGCAGAAAACAATTTTCGCTTAGTTTCTCTTTTATCTTCTCCAAAAGAACAAAACCGTTTTGCAAAATGGTATGCGGGCAATAATCCAGAAAGTCCGCAAAATATTTATCATAATATGATTGCTACGGTCACAATCAAATCAATCTCTTTTATAAGCAAAGATCTTATCCAAGTTCGTTACTATAAAACGGTCAGAGACTTTAATGAAAAAGAAAATATTTCCCATTGGGTTTCAATCTTAAATTTTTCCTACGTAAACGCACATATTTCAACGTCTGACCGTCTTATCAACCCACTTGGTTTTCAAGTATCGGAATATAGATCTGATCCAGAGGTGATAAAATGATCAGACTTTTACAAACAATCTTTTTAATTTTTACGATCACTCTCAGCTTTCACACAGTCCTCTCATTTGCGGAAACAGCGCCTGTCAGTGCACGTAAAGATAACCGCATCAGATTTGTCAATTATGACCCTTACAACGTTGTACAAATCATTGGCTCCATTCGCTCTTCAGTTCAGCTGGAATTTGCCGATGATGAAAACGTGACCTATGTAGGAATTGGAAATTCCGTTGCTTGGCAAGTTGCGCCGGCTGGTCACTTTGTTTTTCTCAAGCCACGTGAAGTCCAACCTGTGACCAATTTACAAATTGTCACAAGCCGCCAAGATGGCACACAACGCTCTTATCAATTCGAGCTGCAAGTCCGTGAAGGCGATGTTTCAGCCGGCAATGAGACGTATTTCTTGGTAAAGTTTCGTTATCCAGAAGATGAAGCCTTGCGTAAAAAATTAGCCGAAATAGAGAAAGCAAAACAACGTGAAGAAAACTTTGTCAATGATATTTTAAATATCCATGAAGATTTTGGACCACGCAATTGGGCTTATGAAGCCCAAGGCTCATCCCTCATTGAACCTGCTTCTGTCTATGATAATGGGAAAACAACAACCTTTACTTTTTTAGGCAACATTGAAATCCCTGCCATTTACATTGTATCGCCTGATGGGCAAGAAGCGCTTATTCCCAAATCGATTAAAGGCAACAAGGTTATTGTTCACGCAACAGCTGCACAATTCACGCTACGGCGTGGGAATGAAGTATTGTGCATCTTTAATAAAAGGTTCGTACCAGAAGGAATTAACCCTGAAACAGGTACGACATCACCATCTGTACAACGTAAAATGAACCTAGGAAGCAGCCATGAATAACACCGTGGATGAAAAAAGCATTAATGATCGCAATACCATAAAAAATGCTCAAGGGAAAAGTCAACAGAATAATGTGGGGAAAGCTATTGCTCTTATTATTCTTTTCAGTGTCTGTCTTTATTTAGCCTATTCAACACTTGTTACAGACAAAAAACAACCAATTGAATCTTCAAAAGAAGGAACAGTTATAAAACAAACAGAGCTTTTTCGCCCTGCAAAGCCTACCCCTCCCCCCTTTGAACAACCCCAACGAAATAACGCTCTATTGCCAAAAGTCGAGCTACCAACACCAAACATCAATCAATTAAATTCTGATAACTCACTGCTGGAAGCAGCACAACGTGCTCCTGTATTAGCTTATGCCAGTACACAACAAGGCAAAATAGATTCACAAACAAATAATGCTGCTTTGCCTCACCAACTTGAAAGCAAACCTGATGAAACGACGCAACGTTTTAATCATCTTCTCAAACCCACAGTGCTTGAAGGTATTCGTGCTTCAACCCTCGGCAATCGAAACTACATCATCGCGATGGGAACTTCTATCCCTTGTATTTTAGAAACAGCCATCAACAGTGATCAACAAGGTTTTGCCAGTTGTATTGTCTCCAGAGATATCTTATCAGACAATGGTCGTGTTGTCCTTCTTGATAAAGGCACCCAAATTGTTGGTGAATATCGCGCCGGATTGAAAAAAGGTCAAACACGTCTCTTCGTGCTATGGAATAGAGCAAAAACCCCCAATGGTATCATTATATCCTTAGCTTCACCTGCAACAGACAGTTTAGGACGTTCTGGTATAGATGGAGATATTGATAACCATTGGCTCGAGAGGATTGGGGCTGCACTTCTTGTATCACTGATAAAAGATGCGACAAACTATGCCAATAAACGTTTATCAAAAAACCAGGAAAAAGAAGAAACTGAAACAATCTCTTCAGGACAAAACGTCGCAAACATTCTCGTAGAAAATTACGCCAATATTCCTCCAACATTATCCAAAAACCAAGGGGAAATGGTGAATATCTTTGTTGCCCGCGATTTAGATTTTTCCAGTGTTTATAAATTGAAAGTCATTGAAAACAAAAAACAAATTATCAATCGAGCTGTTTCAAGAAACTTTTACAAAAATTCGGCGGTAACTTTAGAATGAACTCAAATTTACATACCATGAATGATGAAACAGTTGCGATTGTTCTCACAAAACTTGAACCTATTAGTGCTTTTTTGAAAGATGATAGTCTTTTTGAAATTGTTATCAATCGTCCCTATAAAGTAATGACGGAAGGGTTTGATGGATGGAAAACTATAGAAGCACCAGCTCTCTCTTTTAATGAGCTTATGGGGATTGCGAAAGTTGTCGCGTCCTATTCCAAGCAAAACATATCGGATAAAAACCCAATATTATCAGCTACTCTGCCAGGTAATGAGCGTATTCAAATTGTCATTCCGCCAGCTGTTGAAAAAGACACGATTAGTATGACAATTCGTAAACCATCATCGCAGAGTTTTTCTCTCGAAGAGCTTGCAAATAAAGGCCTCTTCTCGCTCTGTGAACAGATATCTTTCACGCCATTAAATGATTATCCTTCTCGTTTTAACGAACTCAAAATTATCGAGCATAACTTAGCTCATGCCTACTGTAATAAAGACTTTGTCTCCTTTTTAAATCAAGCTGTAAAATGCCAAAAAAATATTTTAATTGCAGGAAAAACTGGTTCGGGTAAAACAACATTATCAAAAGCATTAATCGCCAAAATTCCTCAAGAAGAGCGTATTATCACCATTGAAGATACACAAGAATTGGTGATACCACACCCGAACCATGTCTCGATGTTCTATTCAAAAGATGGACAGGGCTTAGCCACTGTTGGACCCAAAGAATTGCTTGAATCATCTTTACGCATGCGTCCTGATCGTATTCTTTTGCAAGAACTTCGAGATGGTACAGCCTTTTATTATATCCGCAATGTCAATTCAGGTCATCCAGGTTCCATTACAACAGTTCATGCCTCAACAGCCCTTGCAGCCTTTGAGCAAATGACCCTTTTGGTCAAGGAAAGTGAAGGCGGTGGTGATTTAGAGCGTGATGATATTCGAGGACTGTTGATTTCAATGATTGATATCATCATCCAATGCAAACGAGTTGAAGGAAAATTTAAGGTCACAGAAATTTATTACGATCCCTTTAAACAACGAAACATCTTTGGAGGAGACTAAAAGAAGATCACACCGGCTGCCAAAGGCTCTTTTCAAGCAACGATTGCACATAAAAGGAAAAATGCATGAAAACCACAGCAACAGAGAACAGAGAAAATCTTTTATCGATGACAGTGGAAGAATTAAAACAACGCCGTGAAGCCGTTGAAGCAGCCATTAGCACCCATGCAATAGAAGGCATAACGCTACATTCCAAAACGCTGAAAATTTTAGAGGAATACGCAAAGGGGAATATTTCACTAGAGGAATTTAACACTCTGATGGACAACACGACATTATAAGGAGGACACAATGCCAAAAGCCAAAGCAAAAACAAAAAATATGCAGACAATTTCTCCCCATCATTATGTCTATCCAAACACCACAACACTCAAAAATAAATATGGAATAAAAAACTTAAAATCCTTTCTGGAAAAATGCTCGCATGATACAGCAAAAGCAATGGTGAATCTGCGTGAAGACCCCCTACCAGAAAAATTTGATAGCTCCTATCTATGCTCTATTCATTATCAGTTGTTTAAAAATACCTTTGAATGGGCTGGTCATCTTCGCCACCTCCCCTTTACATTTGAAGATGGCACTACAGCCGCCATGCCCGAAATGAAAAGAACAGGATGGGAAAATCCTTTTGCACTCGGTGATGAAATCCAAGACGGTTTACAAAAATTAGATCAAACGCTTGCCGAAAAAGATAATTTGCAAGGCTTAACGCGCGAGAAATTTAACGCTGAAGCGATAAGCTTATTTAACGCCCTTAACCAACTTCATCCTTTCAGAGAAGGCAATGGACGCACACAACGGGTCTTTTTTGAAAATCTTGCTCAAGCAGCAGGGCATCAGCTTGATTTTTCACTTGTTACAAAAGAACGCATGATGCTCGCCAGTGTTGCTGTAGCAGAAAATGGTGATCTAGAACCTATGCAACATCTGTTTGAGGATATCTCCAATCCCAATAAAATACTTCTTTTAAAAGAATTCATGAGCAGCATGAAAGAACTTGGACGCAATGTGAATGATCGTCCTGTGATGATAACAAAGGAAGGTAAAACTTACACGGGCACCTATAGAGGTGCTGGTCTTAACAGCTTTGCCTGCAATGTAAAAGGAGCTTACATCATCGGCAATAAAGAACAGCTCACACCAGAACAACTCAAAACATTAAAACCCGGTGATAAATTTACCTTTAGCGTTCCCAAAACAAAAGAGCTTGAAAGCATTCTCATTCCAGAAGAGAGATTAGCCCCTTTGACAAAAAATGAAAAAGCCAAACTGGTTGCAGAAGATTCTTGCGTCCACACAAGCCTAAAACAGGTCCAACAATTGGCAAAAATTGTTTATGGTAGTGCAAAAACATTAGATAAACAGATGGTAGAGATCATCAAAAATCCAGGCTTAGGCCAACAGCTCGCCAACCAGATTGAAAGAACACCGCACTCTATTTCTCATCTTGCAGGTTTCAGTTTATGTGGACTACAAAATCAGGCACGTGCGAACGCTAAAAATCATCTTGAGATGCTCTGTACTGCCGTTGCAAATTTCACGCACGCTGTAAAATATGCGGAGAAGGAAATTACTCAAGAACATGCAACAGAACAAAGTCGCCGTGCAAAAACGGTAGAAACGCCCAGTCAAAGCTTGCAAGACCTCTTCGCCTTGCCAAAAGGATTACAGCAAGAAGCTTTAGCAAAAAATCCTTTACTTCAAAAAGAGCTTACCAACTTTGCAAAAAGCATTAATAGCCGTCTCTCAGCAACTGAACATAAAGCAGTCCAAAATAATGAGTATAAAACATTGGCTCAAAGCATTGGTGTATCAGAAAATAAAGCCAAACAAATTACACAAATTATTAAGCAAACCAAAGAAGTACACCAGCACGCACAAGTATGCACAATGCACCGTTCCAAAGCATTCGCTATGGCCTGCTAAGAATAGATAAAACCTTCCACCTTCATTGAAAAGGAGGAAGAAATGAAAACTGTTTGGCGTTATCGGTGCTTTTTCAAAAAAGAGCTTTTCGCAGCATGTTCTGATAGAATTGAAAGTAGAATATAATGAAATATACCAAAACACAAATGGTGCTTATTTTAACACCGATCGCTTTAGGTGCTTTAACGATATTCCTTGTTCCTCATTTTTTGTTGTTTATAACAAATGGACTAAAGAGCAATCAAATTTATTGGACTCTTCGTTCTGAGCCTTTATTAGTCTTAGCACTAACGGCTGCTGTTTCATTGTTGTATAGTCTCTCGCAAAAACTGCACTTACGTAAAATAATCGCTTTTGTCTCCGTTGTCTTTTTTGGAACAACCGCTCTTTACTACATTGGTGGTGAAATAAAACGTTTAAGTCCCTATGTTGGCCAACAAGGAATAACGTGGAGCTATGCGCTTCAATTCATGGACCCCATGATTGTCTTTGGCATCATCATTGGTGGTTTTCTTTCCATCATTCAATTCGTAACAACCTCTCCACCTAAAAATAAGGTCAAGCGTGCAAAAAAAGGTGTTTTTGGTGAATCCGCATGGATGAATTTAAGGGAGGCAGCAAAAATCTTTCCTGCCAATGGGCAAATTGTTGTGGGTGAAAGATACCGTGTTGATCAAGACAATGTGTGCAAAATTCCCTTTGCACCTGGCGATAAAACAACATGGGGAAAGGGTGGGATAGCCCCTTTGCTAACTTTTAATCTTGATTTTGGTTCAACCCATATGATCTTTTTTGCTGGTTCTGGTGGCTATAAAACCACAAGTACAGTAGTTCCCACGTGTTTAACCTATCCTGGGTCTATTATTTGTCTTGATCCTTCAACAGAAGTTGCCCCAATGGTCAAATTTGCGCGTCAAAAGATGGAAAATAGAAATGTCATTGTTCTCGATCCCAATTCATTTTTGACAAAAAATTTTAATGTCATCGATTGGCTTTTAGATGATAGTGTACCACGCACACAACGCGAAGCGAATATTGTAAGCTTTTCCAAGTTGCTTCTTACAGATAAAAAATCAGACAATTCTTCAGCGGAATATTTCTCGACACAAGCTCACAATCTGTTAACAGCTCTTCTTGCTCATGTTATATTTTCTGACGAATATGAAGACAGCGAGCGCAATTTAAAAACATTGCGTGGCATTCTCTCTCAATCAGAAACAGCTGTTGTTAATCAATTACGTATGATTCAAGAAACAACACCTTCTCCTTTTATTCGTGAAATGGTTGGTATTTTTACAGAAATGGCAGAGCAAACGTTTTCAGGAGTCTATACAACCGCATCCAAAGACACTCAATGGCTTTCTTTGTCCAATTACGCAGATCTCGTCTGCGGAGATGATTTTTTTTCCTCAGATATTGCAAATGGCAATACAGATGTTTTTCTCAATCTCCCCGCAAGTATTTTAAACAGTTATCCAGCTATTGGACGTGTGATTATTGGCGCCTTTCTCAATGCCATGGTTACAGCAGACGGTAACTATAAAAAGCGTGTTTTATTTGTCCTAGATGAAGTTGATCTTCTAGGCTATATGAATATTTTAGAAGAAGCGCGCGATCGTGGGCGTAAATACGGTATATCCTTAATGCTTTTTTATCAATCCTCTGGTCAGTTGGTCAATCACTTTGGAGAAGCTGGAGCACGTTCATGGTTTGAAAGCTGCTCCTTTGTCAGCTATGCTGCCATTAAAGACTTCCAAACTGCCAAAGACATTTCAGAACGCTGTGGACAAATGACTGTTGAAGTAACCGGAACAAGCAAATCAAGAGGCTTATCTTTAGGAAAGAGTTCATACAACGTCAATTACCAACAAAGAGCTCTGATTTTACCTCATGAGGTAATTCAAGAAATGCGTCAAGATGAACAAATTATTCTTATGCAAGGTCACCCCCCTTTGCGATGTGGTCGCGCCATCTATTTCAGAAGAAAAGAAATGTTAGCCGCAGCTGCAAAAAACCGCTTTGCCCCACAAAAGAAAAACTAACCTCCTCTTATGAGATCTTGACTATGAAAAGAACAACCACAGAAACAACATACATTTCTGTTTTTTAAAAGCCCGTTAACAAAAAGTTTTTGACCGCTTCCTCACACATAAGAAAAACATGATAGAAAAATCTGTGTTTTTTTCTTTTTGTATTTTGTGTATCGTTTTACCAGCGCCCATCGTCTTATAAAAATACCCTCTCCTCAAACCACCGATAACTAAACCAACATCTCCACTTGGGAAAGGCTGTAAATACATTCCTACAAAGCCTTTTTGTGTATAATTTATTCCCTACAAACAACCAAAACATTTCACACAGCTAATCACCAATATCAAGACTCAAGAAAAACAAAAATTTGATCTTTGAGACAAGAACTCTCAAAATACCCACACTCAAGAACATCGTTTTTTCGCAAAAACATTTAAGATATACATCAAAATGAATAAATCATTCTTATACAAGCTTCCCCCTTTACGATATCATAAAGTGTTCTATTTTAAAGATAAAGCGCTGAAAAAAGTTTTCTCCCTAAGCAAAGAAAGAGTTTCCTCTCTTATGAAGCTTACAGCAGCGCAATACAATAAGAGCAACAATACAGAATAAAAAACATTTTGTTTTAAACATACATAAACAAGATGTCCGTATGGCAAGATATTCTTATGAAGCAATAAGAAAAACATCATGAAGAAAAACTTGATAACTGCTTTTGCCTATAAATTCACCACTCTGAGTACTGTGTATGAAAAGGACCAACACCATTCGCAAACCAAGGGCGATTGCATCCACCGTATCCACGATCTTTATCAAAGCGCTCTTGCAAACAACTTTGTTAAAGGAAAAAACAACAATTTTAAGCAGCATTTTTCTTTTTGACCTCTTCCTTACACCTCAAAGAATAAAGGTTTTATCCAAAGTCAATTTGTAGAAAATTCATTTTCTGGCCACTCATGGGATTCATATCAGCGCCCTCAATACCTGTATTTTACAGTACAAGATAACAAACATAAGGAAACATCAGAAAAGCTTTCCAAAAGTAAATGAAAAAAGAAAATATACATGAAAACAATCACAACAGAACATTTAGCATTTCTCACACCAAAAACATTTCAAAAGTATCACAAAACGATTGATACAACCATTCATACACTTGAGGGAAAAATACGACCAATCATAACACCAAAAATCTCAAAAGAATACGCGAAGGGGAATTTTTCACATGTAGCGTTTAAGACGCTTATCAACCACCACCCTACCTAGGAGAGATTATATGTTAGAGCAAAATTATCTATATAAAGGTACCCTAACACTTAAAAATAAATATGGCATAAAAGACTCCCAAAAACTGTATGAGCGCTGTGCTCATGATACCGCCAGAGAAGCCGTCAATTTTCGCCATGAACCACTTCCACAAAAATTTGATTCCACTTATTTAAAATTAATCCACTGGAGCCTCTTCCACAAAACTTTTGAATGGGCAGGACAAACCCGCGATACATTCTTTACATTTGAAGACGGCACCTCTGCACATATGCCGGCAATGCGTCCCAAAGGTTATGAAGTTCCTTTTGCTATTGGTCCACAAATAAAAAAAGAACTAAAACAACTCGAAAAAACACTGAGCGAGAAGAACAATTTAAGAGGTTTATCACGCCAAGAATTTGCTGAAAATGCCGCTGAAGTTTTTATGGCGCTCGAGCACGCGCATCCTTTCAGAAAAGGGAATGGGCGCGTAAATCGAATGTTTATGGAAAAACTTGGACAAGCAGCAGGACATACCATTGACTTTTCTTTCATCACAAAAGAACGCATGACAGCAGCTTGTATTGAAGCCATGCAATATAGCAATCCCCAACCGATGAAAGATCTTTTTGAAGACATCACGCATCCGCAAAAGTCTCTTGTTTTAAAAGAATTCATCTCCCAAATGAGAAATGCTGGACTGGATGAAATTAACAATCGTATTGTTGTTGCCGCAAAAGAAGGGATCCCCTATGACGGCATCTTTAGAGGTTTTTCAGCAGAAGGTTTTGTTATGGAAGTAGAAGGTGCTTTCGTCGTTGGCCACAAAGATGATCTCCCCCCAGAACGCGTCAAAACATTACAAAACGGTGCCCGCCTCTGCTTTCAAAAAACCAACGTTCAAAGCTTAAAAGAAACACTGATCCCAAAAGAGACATTAGCACCTCTCACCCATGAGAAGTTATTCACGAGAACTTTAAATGATCCTTATGTTGAAGCATGCCGAAAACAAATCGAAAATTTATCAAAACTCGTTTATGGTAAAGCCCGCGCCTTAAAGACAAAAATGGATATCTTAATGGCAGATCCAAGCTTAGGAAATCAGTTTGCCGATGAGATTTTACAAAACCCTCAATCCATTTCTAAACTTTCAGGAAGAAAAATACTTGGCATGAAAAGTCCAAATCGCAGACAAGCAGAACAAACTGCTCCACAACTCAGCCAAGCCCTTAAAAATTATGCCATAATAACACAACAAACAAAAGAAGAAATTTTAGAGCAACATCAAAGAGAACAAAATCGTCTGAGCCACACTGTCGAAACACCTAAAAAAAATTTACAAAACCTGTTTGCCTTACCAAGAGAACAACAAAAGGAAGCTTTATTGCATTCTCATTCATTGCGACAAGAACTCCATCACTTTTCGCGCCAACTACACAATCGTCTCTCCTCAGAAGATCGTAAAGCCATACAAGAAAAAGATTATACCAGACTAGCTTGCCTCCTTGGAACATCGGAAAGCAAAGCAAAAGAAATTGCAAATACTGTAGAGAACACAAAAGAAGCACAATATCAAGCCCGCAGCTTGAAAGTTAGTCGCTCTTCATCGCTTGCTCTTACCGGCTAAAAACGCGTGAACTTTTGCCTTCCAGCAGACTCTTGGCGCAAATCATTTTACCTCCATTGCGCTCACCAATTGTTTTAAAATGTTACAAAAAACAGTCCTAAAAATGAATCCTGTAATTTACTATAACTTATTGATAATATTTCATAAAAAAACTGTATAAAAGACATAAATGTCCACTATATGTCAATGTGAATAGCGCGAAATCTTTGGAGGTCATTCAATTCGATATCTTCCTTATGTCTTGAAGTTATCAAAAAGTGAGGAATGCGCCAAAGCCAAAGAGGTTTTCTAAAAATATTGAAAGGAAACAGCCATGAAAAAAAGTCACCCAACCGCTTCTACCAATGTAGAGAGACTAAGTCGACAAGTCGACCAACAAAACCTAGGAGCTCCTAATGTAGAAGACCTCTACGCAAAGGTTAATAAACAACCTAAAGAACAGCGCAACCCACAACAATATACACTTCAACAACCACCAGAAACGGTCTATGCTCCCCAAAAGCCACTTGACCAACAAAATCTAGGAGCTTCTGGTGTAGAAGAGCTCTACGCAAAGGTTAATAAACCACCCAAAGAACAGCGCAACCCACAACAATATACACTTCAACAACCAGAAGAAACAATCTATGCTCCCCAAAGACCACTAGGAAATCCCTATGACAGACTTGGTGGGATACCAAGTGATGGGCGACGGACTAACAGACTCGTAGATCCCTATAAAATAACAGATCTGGAAGCGCAAGGTTGGCAAACGTCCCCCTACGACACAGTTGGTGGAGGTGCACAGGGTGGACGACATCCCCATGAACCAGAACATATCTATGCAGAGCTTGAAGTTAGTGAAAGTGGTGGGCGCTTTCCCCAAAGATCACTCGAATCTGTCTATGCAACGGTTGGCATGGGGGCTGAAGGCGGACAAGAGTCCGAACGGCTAGAAAATCCTATCTACCAAGGCGTTGGCGGAAGCAGAATCTCGCCTCCTAGAACCACAAAAGATGTGGTTACAACAAGGCTTTTACAAAATACAAGCTTTCAATATGGTGTAAGAGAAATCCAAGAGCGATGCAAAGTTGTTTATGGTAACGAGCATGCTTTGAATGGACCACTTGCGAAGATCCTTGATGATCCTCAAAATGCAGAACAAATCTTATGGAACCTTGCAGAAAATCCTCAAAGCGCTGGTAAACTTGCAGGTCACAAAATACTTGGTGTAAAATCTCCAAGCCGCAGAGAAGCTGAAGAGGAGTTTACCCACCTTTGCTCAGCTCTTGAGAGACATATACATAATACACAAAAGCTCCATAAACAGTTTACACATGAACATGAAAGAGGTCAAAAGTACGAAAGTCCAGAAAGAGATCCAGAACACAGACATCACCATCATCGTCGTCATCACACAAGAGGACAAGAACAAAATAGTCCAGAGCACAGTCCACAACGACCAAGACATGCCGAAAAAAGAATGGCTTTTGCCATGTAAGTAAGCCCCCATAAAAGTACATAAATTTTTCTTTTTCATTGAATTTCTTGGCGCAAATCGTTTCATTGCGATTGCGCCAAGAGTTGTTTTAAAATATTACAAAAAATAGTTCTAAAAGTGGGCCCTGTAATTTATTATAACTTATTGATAAAATTTCATAAAAAAACTGTATAAAAGACATAAAGGTCCATTACACTGCCCCTGAATAGCGCAAAATCTTTGGAGGTCATTCAGTTGGATATCTTCCTTTGTACAAAAGTTATCAAAACTAAAAGTGGGGAATGCACCAAAGAGGTTTTCTAAAAATATTGAAAGGAAACATGCATGAAAAAACATCATCCACACCCTTCTGCAAATCCAGAAGTCCTCTATGCAACAGTTAATAAACCAACCAGAGGAAACCAGCGCACACCAACCCCAGAAGAGGAAGTTCTATATGCATCTGTGAGTAGCACTGCTGCCCCAAGAGCTAGACACCAACATCAAAGGAGAGAAGATCCTGAAACAGACTATACAGAGGTTGCTCCCCCAAAACGCGAAGCTGAAGTTACATACGCATCCGTGAGCAGCGCTTCTCCTTCAAGAGGTAGACACCATCATCAAAGAAGAGAAGATCCTGAAACAAACTATACAGAGGTTGCTTCACAACAAAGAGGAAGACCTTCATCTTCCCTCACATCTGAGCAAATAACTGTCATACTTTTAAAAAATCCACATGTCCAAGCATATGCAGAAGAGATCGTGCACTGGGGTAAGGTCGTTTATGGCAATGACAATATTTTCCAGACGCATTTGCAAGGAATACTTACAGATCCCAGTAAAGGAAAAGAGCTTTCAGATCAACTTGCTGAAAATCCGGAAAGCGTTGGGAAACTCGCTGGCCGCCAAGCACTTGGCTTAAAAAATCAAGCACGCAAAGCAGCTGAAGAAGGTTTTAAACCACTCGTTGATGCCATTGATGGTTATACAAAGGCTGTAGAAAACGCAACAGAGAAGTTATCCCAAACCCCTCAAGCGGAGCAAAGACGCCGTCAAGAAAATTCTCAGCAAGTTGAAAGACACCATCATCGTCATCATCACACAAGAGGACAAAACCAGGAGAGTCCAGAGCACAGCCCACAACGACAAAAACACGGTATGGCTTATGCCATGTAAGGGGATATAAGCATAAAGACGATAGTTGTTATTTTTCGTTTAATCTCTTTTTCAGTGAGTTTCTTGGCGCAAATCGTTTCATTACGGTTGCGCCAAAAATTGTTTTAAGATGTTACAAAAAAGAGTCCTAAAAATGGATCCTGTAATTTACTATAACTTATTGATAAAATTTCACAAAAAAACTGTATAAAAGACACAAAGCTCCATTACGATGATCATAAATAGCGTAGATCTTTGGAGACCACTCAATTTTAATATCTTCTTATAAAAACCATAAAAGTATAAAGGGCGAGAGTGTGCACCAAAGAGGTTTTCTAAAACAATTCTTGAAAGGAAACATGCATGAAAAAAGACCACCCTCACCCTTTTCCATCTCCTTCAATACAAGAACTTATAGAGCTCTATGAAAAAGCAGCAGCAGAAGTATCAGGCGCAGCCCCTCTCCCTAAAGAAACGTCTTCAAAAAACAAACGCAAAAGACTATCAACGATACCGGAAAAAGATGAGGAAAGACTCTCTCTTTTAAGAGAAGAAACTGTACATACATCAACAAATCCAACAACGCCTCTAACAAGAAGCGGCTCTACTAAAAGGCAGCAACAACCTGAAACGACACACACAACAGTTACTTCACAAGTTTCTCTACAAAGGGCAATAAGAGTTCTCTCAGAGGAAGAAATCATTCTATTGCTTCCACACCATTCATTGGTTCGAACCTATCAAGAAGAAATTCAGCGTTTATCTGCAAATGCCTATGGCAACCCCGACATTTTGCAAGAAAAAATGCAGGAAATTCAAAGAAATCCTGCTGCAGGAGAAGAACTCTCATGGCGCATGACAGCATATCCTGAAAGTATCGCTAAACTTTCCGGCACCAGCCTGTTGGGCATCAAAAATCAAACACGCAGACAAGCAGAAGAAAGTTTCTCCACCCTTTGTGTCACCCTTGATTGTTATACAGAAGCTGTAAAACAGGCAAGAGAAAGTCTCTTACAATCTCCAGAGCAAGAACTCAAAAACTATGAACGTTTAATGGGAAAGGCAGCCGTCACTGAACTTTTGCAAAAACCAGCTCATTCTCAAAGGGAAAAAGAAAGTCTTTCAGAAGCAGAAATTTCCACCCAAATTCACCAACATTCAACAGTCAAAAGACACCATGCCCAAATCCAATATTGGTGCAAAGTTGTTTTTGGTAACACAAACATTTTGCAATCACAAGTGGAAGCGCTTTTCCAAAATCCTGAAACAATAGAACAGCTCGCAGAGCAACTTGTCGGAAATCCTCAATCTTTTCACAAGTACGCTGGTACCAATATATGTGGCTTCAGAAATCAAGCGCGCAGACATGCTGAAGCTGGTCTTTCTCACCTCATTGATGCCGCTGACAACTATGCAACAGCTGTAACACAAGTAAGAGAGAGCCTTTTAAAAACTCAGCAGACAAAACAAGAACGCCATGAATCCTCTGAGAGAGCGCAAAACTTGCAGCAACAACAAAGCATCTCACAGTCTGCTCAACGCCTTGCCCCTTCAACAATAACGCATGAAGAAACAACACCCCTTGAACAACAAAGAGAAATAGATTTTTGTCCTCGCAAAACTGTCGCGCCAAAAGCAATGGCTTTTACCAGCTAAACAGACATAAGTTTTCATGGTGAATCCAATCTCTTGGCGTAACACGAGGACAGAGGTGTTTGCGCCAAGAAAGAGAGAAAATTGAAACAAAATTCATTTTCCCATCCCTTACCACAAACACTGGAGAAAACAGTCTTTAGAGAATGATTATGATCTGAACCAAGAGAGTCAAATCGTGCGAGACCATTCAGCTTCATATCCGCTCTCGTAAAGGCCGAATAAAAAGCATAAAATACCATAAACACCAACATACATTTTTAAATAATATTTAAAAACAATATTGGAAGAGTTTGAAAGGAACATGCATGAAAAAAAGAACCCCCTCCCCTTTTATCAGCGAAATGATGGAAAAATTTCAACAACAGGCAGAACACCCCCCCACCAGAACACCCCCTCCCCAAGTTTCTCAAAAACCGCAAAAACTATCTGTACCAAAACACCCAGAAAATTTGTCACATCACTCAAAGGTTGCTCCACCACCACCCCCACGCATGAAAAACCCAGTACAAACCAGCACAATACTCCCCAGTGCTAAAATCCAAAAGCCTGAAACCCAAGAGACGCCTCCTCTACAGACAAAAGTGGCTCCACAAAGACCACCACGTGCAAAAGATAGAGAACAAAATAAAACAGTCGCTCAAGAAGGAGAACACCTCTATGCAACGCCTACTGCGCAAACGCCTCCACGCATGAGAGAAAAAGCACAAACCAGCACAAAAACCCAAGAGATGCCTCCTCTACAGACAAAAGTAGCTCCGCCCAAACCACCACGTGTAAAAGAGAATCTACAATACAGCACAAAAAACCAAGAAAGCTCTTCTCCGCATACAAAAGCGGCTCCACAAAGACCACCGCGTGCAAAAGATAGAGAACAAAATAAAACAGTCGCTCAAGAGGAAGAACACCTCTATGCAACGCCTACTCCGCAAATGCCTCCACGCATGAGAGACAGAGTGCAAAACGGTGCAAAAATCCAAAATCCGGAAACACACGACCCAAGTGTTAGACCCAAAACACCCTCACATATAAAAGTCAGACAACAAAGCAGTTCATCATCACAAGACAGTGGAACATATGCGATACCTCCTTCACGAAAACCGCACCGTATGGAAAACAGAAAACAAAGCGATACTGTCGTCCAAAAAACTGCCTCTCCACACACAGCAATTGAACAACCAAAACCGTCTCACGGACAAAAGACATCTATTAATACAATGGAAAGAGAGCTATTGCTCGTAGCCTATCAAGAAGAAATACGCTTTTTGTCCGAAAAGGTTTATGGCGACCGACTTATTTTAAATGAAAGAATAGAAGCAATCAAAGAAAACCCCGATATGGGAGATCAGCTCTTATGGGATGTTACAGAACAGCCTAAATCTATTTCTAAGCTTGCTGGTAGAAAAGTTCTTGGCATAAAAAATCATGCGCGCAAACAAGCTGAAGAAACTCTTCCTACCCTATATGCTGCCATTAATGGTTATGTGTATACTTCAAAATATACAAAAAGTGAAAATATTTCACAAGATTCTCACACAGAGCAACAACACCAGCGACAAACACAAGAGAAAGAGTCCATAAATCAACGTTTGCAAAATCCACTCAATTCAGAAAAGAAAATAAAGCCTCTCTCAAATCAGGAAATTGCCCGCAGAGTTCAACAAGATCCATCGGTTCAATATGGTCAAAGAGAAGTCCAATATTGGTGCCAAATTGTTTATAATAATCCATTTATTTTGCAATATAGACTAGAAGATATGCAAAAAATTCCAGAGATAGGAGAAGAGCTGGTATTTCAAATTGAAAAGGATTCTTCATCTTTTGCGCCACTTGCTGGTAGAAAAACCCTTGGCATAAAAAACGGAGCACGCAAAGCTGCTGAAGAAAATCTTCCTACCCTTTGTACTGCCATTAAGGATTATGCTGAAACTGTAAAACAGTTAAGAGAAACTATTGTGCAAAACCATCAGGAAGAGCAACAAAAATATCATCAACCGCTTAACGATCCCGATAAAAAATTACAAAAGCAGCAAAGCTTATCGCAACCGCCAAAGTTACCTGAACGCTCAACAGCAAAGCGGCGTCAAGAGGTTGCAGAAACTCCTAGACAAGAAGACCAGCCACATATTCGACCGCGCAGAGCCGAAACATCAAAAGCAATGGCTTTGTCGTGATCAATCTCCTAATTGTTAGCTTTTCATACAAAACTTTGATGCAATTATCTTGGCAAGATAATTGCATCAAAGACAGTGTGTAAAATACAGCAAACTTTGAATAAGACACCCCATTATTTTACAGAATTCATTGATAAAATTTTACGACAAGACTTCATAAAAATTACAATCTTTAACTTTGTTCTAGGATTAACTTAGCCCCATACGAATAAAGTCAATTTTTTCAATCATTCAAATGGACATTCTTCTTTGAAGAAAACGCTATGAAAATAATAAAAGGCAAAAAATGTAAAAAAGCTTTCAAAAAATAATGTTATCCTTTGAAAGGAAATATACATGAAAGAAAACACTAAACATTGTGCCTCTTCCACACAGGAAGAATTGCAAGAACAACATCTTGCAATTAATGCCGCCATTTCAAAGCAAATCAATAAAGCATCGCAAAATTTCTTTTGTCCCAATAGCAAAGTGCTTAAAAATAAATACCGCATTAAAGATAAAGAAATATTAAAAGAACGATGTTGTGATGATGTAAAAAAAGAAATGATAAAACTGCGCCAAGAGCCACCACCAGAGCAGTTTAATTCCTCCTATCTAAAATATCTTCATCAACGCCTCTTTTCCCGTGCATTTGAATGGGCCGGACAAACCCGCCAAGCACCTTTTACATTTGAAGATGGCACTGTTGCTTCTATGCCCATTTTGAAAAGAAAAGAATTTACAAAACCTTTTGCGATTGGCAGAAAAATACAAGAGGGATTAGAAAAGTTAGATAAAACGCTTTCTGAAAAGAATAATTTACAAGGCTTAACTCGCGAAGAATTTGTTGAACAAGCCGCTGGGATAATGATAGATTTGCACCACTTGCATCCTTTCAGAGAGGGCAATAGGCGCACAAAGAGACTGTTTGTTGAAAAACTAGCTCAAGCAGCAGGACATGAGCTAGACTTTTCTCTTGTCAGCAAAAAACGTAAAGACTTTGTCCGCACTGCTGCCATGGAACATGGCGATCCAGAACCTATGAGGCATCTGCTTGAGGATATCTCAAATCCAGAAAAATTGCTCATTTTACAAGAATTCACCAACTCTATGAGAGAGCTTGGATTGGGTGAAAAAAATTATTATCTCGCTGTCGTCGCAAAAGAAGGAGAAACCTATCATGGTACCTATAGAGGCAGTGGTCCCAATGGCTTCATGCTTGATGCCAATGGGATTTTCATCTTGGGAAATAAAAGAGATCTCACCCCAGAGCAAATACAAACATTAAAAATCGGTGACGCCCTCTCCTTTACAGCACCAAAAGCTCAAAACTCAGAAAAAACCCAGCAAAAAACATTTCTTCCAGAAAAAAAAAGAGCTGTTCTCACAAACGCTGAAATAACTGAAAAGAGAAAAGATACCGCATCCATTCAAACAAAGAAAAAGAAAAAAGCCCATTTTTCACCATGGATTGCCCCTCATGCTTTACATGACAGCATTGAAGTTATGCCCCAAAGTTTGCAAAAACAAGAACAAAAGGCCAAACCAATGGCTCAATCTGCTTCCTCCATGAGGCAAATGCAAAAAGATTTCCCAAAAAACATTTTACAGACCAGCAATACAGCGACAAATGATCCAATATCTGTCCAAATAACAAAGGAAAAACGTTCCGATCATCAAGAAAGAACAAAACAGCCCCCAAAAAAAGCAATGGCATACTGGGACACTGGTACAAAAAAAACGAACACCGTCCCTCTCACCTTGCAAGAGAAATTACCCTCATCGCCTGAAGCCGAAAAAAATAAGACGATGTACCGTAATTTCTTTTACCCTAATAGTATCACCTTAAAAAATAAATATGGAATAAAAGACTATAAAAAATTAAAAGAGCAGTGTGCCCATGATACAACAAAAGAAATCATTCATCTACGCCAAGAAGCCCCACCACAAAAACTAACCTTTACATATCTCCAATATATTCATCACACCCTATTTAAAAATACTTTTGAATGGGCCGGACAAACACGCGAAAAACCTTTTACATTTGAAGATGGTACCGTTGCTTATATGCCAATGATGAAAAAAGCCGGTATTTCTTTTGCTTCAGCACAACAAATACAAGAGGGACTAGAAAATTTAGATAAAATACTTGCTGAAACGAATAGTTTAAAAGGCTTAACCCGCGAAACATTTGTGGAACATGTTACTGAAATGATGATACAACTCAACTATACGCACCCCTTCAGAGAAGGTAATGGGCGTACACAACGAATGTTTTTTGAAAAACTTGGGCAAGTTGCAGGCCACCCACTCGACTTTTCTCTTGTAACAGAAAAACGCATGAATCTTGCCAGCATTGCATCGCTAAAACATAACGATAAGGAAGAGATGAAACATCTGCTTGAGGATATCTCAAATCCAGAAAAAATACTTATTTTAAAAGAATTCATGGACAATATGAAACATATTGGGTTTGAAAATATTCATCATCATCTTATTACAACAGCGAAAGAAGGTCATACCTATAAAGGCTTCTACAGAGGCAGTGGTCCCAATGGCTTCATGCTTGATGCCAACGGGATTTTCATCTTGGGAAATAAAAAAGATCTCACCCCAGAGCAAATACAGACATTAAAAATCGGTGACGCACTCTCCTTTACAGCACCAAAAGTTCAAAATCAGCAAGAAGTGCTTATCCCCGCAGAAACAATAGCCCCCCTTACCAACAATGAAATTGCCACAAAGATAAAAAACAACGCATCCATTCAAGCAAGAAGAAAAGAAATCGAAACTTTGTGCCAAATCATTTATGGCAATCGTCATATTTTGCGAGAAAGAATTGAGATGATCCATGAAAATCATACTGAAGGAGAACAGCTCACCTATCAAATTGCCACCTCTCCGCAATCTATTTCTAAGCTTTCTGGTAGCAATGTATTTGGCATAAAAAACAACGCGCGCGCCCATGCTGAAGAAAATATTTTGCCCCTCTGTAGAGCCATTGACCGCTATATCAATATTTTTAAACAAACAGAAAGAGACATTCTCCATACCCATCATGTAAAACAAAGGCGGTGTGAACAGTCGGTAAAAATTCCTCAAGCTTGGATGACAAATCTCTTTTCCGTGTCAAAAGCACAACAGCAAGAAACGTTATCAAGCTCTCCTGAATTAAGAGGGGAGATAAGAACTTATATCAAAAAAATCAATGAGCGCTTATCCTCAAGCGAGCATGAAGCTATAAAGGAAAATAATCCTGAAAGACTTGCGAAGAGTCTTGGCACATCAACCGTTAAAGCAAAAGAGATTATGGAAATAGTCAAGCAGATAAAAGAGATAGGACAGCATATACACCCCATGTATTTTTATAACCATAAACTCGATGAGCACTTAGCACCAAACCAGCATCAATCTATAAAGAAAAATAATGAAAAAAAATGTTCCAACACTCTTGATCAAGAGGCAATTAAAGTGCAAAAAATGACAGAAAACGTCAATCAGAATCCTAAAAGACAAAAAATATTCAACCTCACAAAACAAAGCACACAAAAGCAATGGCAATGAATATCTAAAGGGTTCATAAACTTTAACTTTTTCCCCATCTGGTAAAAATGATAGCCTTTACCCGCCTGCCTTCATCGGCAAATGAGTTGCACCTCAACTGTGAATAGAAACCATGAGAGAGCAGATTTATCTTATTTTCTCAGATTTTATCCTCATCAACTGTGAATAGAAACCCGAACAGACAAAATGAAAGGATCAATCATTTTTGAAAATGATAATTAATCACTTTCATTACTTGTCGTGTTAAAAACAGACAAAGCGCTGTTGAACGATTATATCTTCCTATTTTCTTGTTTATGTAATCTCCAAAACGGAAAGCAACCTAATTTGGGGAATATCTTAATTTTTGGAGAATATAAAGCCGTAAAGGTAAAAACCAATTACGAGCTTTGCCATCACCTTTTAGCTCAGCCTTACGACTTTTAAAAACATCTCAAAGTACTGTCTTTTAAATAATGGATAAATAATGGAGATTGCACATTGCTTCACGCTTTATTTTATTTGCGTTCTTTAATAGGGTCACGCCCCTTACATAAAACAGAACGGTATTGGGTTGCACTATTCACAACATCACACCATAAAGAGGAATTATCATCATAGATCCCCATATGTCCCTTCAAACTGTTATGATATCGCTTCTATATTTCAGTTTGAAAAAGAAAATTTAATTATTTTATGGCAACAATAAAAATTGTAATGCAACAGTAAACAAGGAGCATAAAAAAGTCTTTAAACAGCATTGTTGACAGAACGATAAACACCGTCGTACAACGCTTACAAAAAGTATCCTTGATTGGGATACAGATTAGATTTTTACGATTTAGAACGGTTTATTTCTCCTGTCATCACTCCTCTTTTACAACAAAACCGATATATCTTTATGACATTGATAAAAAAAATTGCAACAGTTGCTTCCGGAACCCTTATGAGCCGTATTTTTGGCTTCGTACGCGAAATGCTTATGGCAGCAGCCCTAGGGACCGGTCCTGTTTCTGATGCCTTTAACGCTGCTTTTCGTTTTCCCAACACATTTCGTCGTTTTTTTGCTGAAGGTGCCTTTAACGCTGCTTTCATTCCTCTTTTTGCAAAAAAAATCACTGAAGACGGTCAAGAAACGGCATGCAAATTTGCAGAGGAAGTCTTTGGCGTTCTCTTTTCGCTGCTCTTACTGTTAACGATTGCAATGGAACTGAGTATGCCTTTTTTAGTACGAACCATTATTGCCCCAGGTTTTACAGAAGATGCAACAAAGTTTAACGCTACAATTCACTTTACTGCAATCATGTTTCCCTATTTAACCTGTATGTCGCTTGCTGCCATGATGGGAGGCATGCTTAATGCTCTGCGACGCTATTTTATTGCCGCCATTGCCCCACTCTTTTTAAATATTATACTGATTGGTGTGCTTGCCTATGCTTGGATCTATAAACTTGACGCTTGGCATATCGGCTTAAATCTCTCTTGGGGTGTATTGGCTGCAGGGCTTCTTCAACTCACCTTAATTGCCCTTGCTTTGCGTCAAAGTGGCATGAAAATTTTCTTCCGCCGTCCCAACTTAACACCTAATGTTCGCAAGCTATTAACTTTAGCATTCCCAGCGGCCATAACGGGCGGCATCACACAAATTAATTTGCTCATTAATACCAACATTGCTTCTAGTCAATCGGGTGCTGTCTCTTCTTTAATGTACGCTGATCGTCTTTATCAATTGCCTCTAGGCGTAATCGCCATTGCCGTTGCAACCGTTCTTTTACCAGAATTAACACGCGCTTTGCGAAGCAAAAAGCATGAAGAAACCCACCATTTACAAAACCGCTCTATTGAATTAACGCTATTGTTAACACTTCCAGCATCCATCGCTTTTTTGCTGCTCTCCACCCCCATTGTCAGTTTGCTCTTTGAGCGAGGACAATTTACCAGTCAATCAACACACCATGTTGCACAATTATTGGAACTTTATGGACTAGGACTTCCAGCTTTTGTTCTCATTAAGATCTTTATTCCTAATTTTTTTGCCCATGAAGATACCAAAACACCGATGATTTTTACAGGTATTTGCGTTTTCATCAATATCAGTCTCGCCTTAACATTATTTCCTTCTTTTTCTGCACGAGGCATTGTTATTGCTGAAATTACCTCTGGATGGGTCAACACCCTGTTGCTTTGGGGTGTCCTTATTAAACGCGGTTATTGGAAATACGACTTCCAACTGATAAAGCGAATATTATGTCTCATAATGGCAACCCTTTTGAGTGCACTAGCCCTCTATTATGGATTGAATGTATTTGGGTTTTTGTCTTTTCCTTTATCCTCACAAGCATCCTTTTTCTTGCGCGCCAGCACCTTAGCTGGGATCATGCTTGGCGTATACTTGATCTATTTTAGTGCCTATTTTTTATTCAACACTCGTTCTTTTTTTCACACGCTTAAAAATTTGAAAAAACGCCCATAGTATCATACTTTGTCAAAAACAATAAAACGAATAACCTTAATTGAAGAAAGAGCACTCCTATGGATACCTTCACACCACTTGTCTTTTCCGGCGTACAACCGAGTGGTCATTTACATCTTGGCAATTATCTTGGAGCCATTCAGCGTTGGGTTGAACTGCAAAACTCTCATCACTGCCTCTATTGTGTTGTGGATATGCATGCGCTCACAGTCAACCCAGATCCCCTTACTTTGCGCGAATCCATCAGAACAGTAACAGCAGCCTTTTTAGCCTGCGGTATTGATCCTCAAAAACACATTATTTTTAACCAATCACGTGTTTTTCAACATGCTGAACTCGCCTGGATTTTTAATTGTGTTGCCCGTATCGGCTGGCTTCAACGCATGACACAATTTAAAGATAAAGCAGGTAAAGATCGCGAAAAAGCATCTCTCGGGCTTTTTGCCTATCCCACTTTGATGGCTGCTGATATTTTAGTCTATCGTGCAACGCATGTTCCAGTAGGCGAAGATCAAAAACAGCATGTTGAACTCACACGCGATATTGCACAAAAATTTAACAACGACTATGCACAGCGTATTGCCGAATTAAATTTTGGTATCTCTATGCAAACGGATGAAGAAAAAAGACAAGGCTTTTTTCCCCTCCCAGAGGCGCTTATTGGAACAACAGCCACACGCGTTATGTCTTTGCGCGATGGGACGAAAAAAATGTCAAAATCAGATCCTTCAGATTTTTCACGCATTAATTTGACCGATGATGCTGATCTTATCGCCAAAAAAATACGCAAAGCCAAAACGGATTCGGCTCCTCTTCCCGATACCCTTACCGCTTTAAAAGAACGACCAGAAGTGGATAACCTGCTTGGTATTTATGCCGCCTTTGCTAACGTTAGCAAAGAAAAGATTCTCTTAGAATTTTCTGGTCAACAATTTTCGCATTTTAAAACAGCTCTAGCCGACCTTGCTGTCCATAAGCTTGCCCCTATAACAGAAGAATTACGTCGACTGCATCAAGAAAGCGATTATATCGACTCTGTTTTGCATGATGGCGCTAAACGTGCTAGTATGCTCGCAGAAGAAAATATGAAAAAAATTCGTGAAATTATTGGATTTTTGCACGATACATAAAAAATAATAAAACTAAAAACTGTAGAGAGCAAAAAGTCGTTTGTACAAAATAGAGAAAGTGCATGATTTCCAAACCCAAAAATCCGAAAAAAGAACCCAAGAAAAAGAACTTAGTCATTATTGATGAAACACCAGAGTGTCGGCGTGCCGTTGCGTTTGCCGCACAGCATGCCCAAAATACCAATAGAACATTGGTATTACTTTGTGTCGTTGATAGTGTGGAGTTTCAACACTTTCTGGGTGTAAACAACGTTATGCGCACAGAATCAACGCAAAGTGCTCATAAAATATTAGGAGGCATTGCCAGTGAAGTCCGCACCACCCATGCGCTTGAAACAGAAATAGTGGTGCGTGAAGGAAAAAAAATTGATGAGATTTCCAAGCTGATCGACGAAGATAAAAGGATTGCACTCATTGTTTTAGCCGCCAGTGGACATACAGAAGGACCAGGCCCCCTTGTTCAATTAATCGGGAATAAAGGGACAGCTTTTTCAATTCCTGTCATTGTTATTCCTAGCAATCTTGCCGATGAAGATATTAGATCTATTGCCTAAAAAATATAATATTCTACAATGTAAGATCTTCCCAATCCTTCATTAAAAAGGAGAGTTTATGTTTATTCAAACTGAAACCACCCCAAACCCTGCAACACTTAAATTTCTGCCAGGACGCGTGGTTCTTTCTGAGGGTGTATTAGAATTTCGTGACCCTGAAGAAGCAGCTAAAAACTCACCTTTGGCAGCTAAACTGTTTAATATTCCTAATATCAATGGTGTCTTTTTAGGCTATGATTTTATCACCGTAAGCAAAAAAGAAGGGGAATGGCAACATCTCAAGCCTGTCATTTTAGGCACAATCATGGAACATTTTCTATCCAATGAGCCAGTGATCACCACCAACGCTACAACACAAGCACAAACCCATGCCCTTAACGAAGAATTTTATGACGAAAAAGATGCCGATATTGTCTTAACCATTAAAGAGCTGCTCGAAACGCGTATCCGCCCAGCCGTTGCCAATGATGGTGGAGACATTACTTTTCGCGGATTTGAAAATGGTATTGTTTATCTCAATATGCGGGGCTCCTGCGCTGGATGTCCCTCTTCAACGGCAACCCTCAAACATGGTATTGAAAATCTTCTACGCCATTTTATCCCTGAAGTTTTAGGCGTTGAAGCCATGCCACAATAAATATTAGTCTCAATAGGTAAGATAACCCACCGATTGCCCCTCTTCAACAGCACTCAAACATGGAATGCAAAAATCTTACATCATTTTATTCCTGAAATTTTAGAAGTAAACTATGCAGCCATAAAAATACAGTACTGTTAAAACAATCTGTCCAATAATGATACCTTCATTCACCTTTCACCTCCACGTATGCCTTAAAAAGATTTCAAAACCCCCTTTAAAAAGCATAAGTTGTTTCAACAAAACAATAATGACATCCACAGAATTACAAGGCATGGGCATGCACTTTAAATTTATTTTCATGCAAGAAAACACGACCGGTTACAAAAAAAGAAAACCCAAAAAAGAAAACCCAAAAAAGAAAACCCAAAAAAGAAAACCCAAAAAAGAAAACCCCAAAAAAACATTGCAAAATAGAGTACCCATTTTCTCCATATTTTTCAGCTTCCCCAACGATAAAATCACGCAAAATACTTTTTGTAGCAAGTCGGCACCATCAATTATATTTGCCAGTCCCCAATGTTACGACAGCCCTTGGCACTTAAGACGGTTCATAAGAGCCATTTTTAATCCTTTCTTGTACAGTTTTTACCCACACGCCAGCCCCGCTTGTGGTGTGCAAGAAAGTGATTTTAATTGATTCAACATGGGAGAGATTTGAAATGAGTAAATCCCACGTTATTCGGAGTTCTAATTCAATATGAATACGCAACTTTATCATTATAAATCAATATGTTATATCATATAATCGACAAAGATTACATTTTGCAACTTGAATGAGAATTCTGACATTCTTCTTATTTCAATTCTGTTTTTATTGCATCAATAAAAACCATCCGCTTACACAGCACAAAATGGATAATAAAAAAAATATTTCTAATAGCTCTCATGCACACTTTTATAAGAGGCTGTTCTAATAGCTGGAAAATGCATGGCAATACGACCTTATCAAGATCATACCGTCCTTTTTCCATTCTTAAAATCAAGAATTCCGCCTCTATCATTTTCAATCTCATTTCCATAAACATGATGCAAACGGTGTAACTCTCCATAAAAAATAAATACATTGAAGCCAAATCTATTATAGTTATTTGAGAACTTATCTGATAAAAAAATGAGAATATTTCTTCAATTCAAACAAGAATAAGTTTATCTACTTTACCGCGTGGTTCTTCTCATAAAGCGCATACTTTTACTATTGCATGCAAGTCAACATCCAACGCCATCCATAACCGCATATTAAAAGAAAAGATCGAGTCTCTATTTCTCCGCAATACACGGCTTTGCAATACAATAAAAGAAAACATATTGCCTCTATCTGATTGGTGTAATCTATAAAACAAGAAAAGAAGCCATTGGAGAAAAATATGCCCAATTAGAGAAGAATGTAAAAACAGAAAACCAATAAAATCCAAAAACAATTGCAAGAGGATAAAGGCTTAAACTTTTTTCACAAACTCTGACTTTAAGCTCATCTGACCAATCCCTGGAATTTTGCAATCAATATTATGATCCCCATCCACCAAGCGAATATTCTTTACCTTAGTACCACCTTTTAAAACAGATGAAGCGCCTTTTACCTTCAGATCTTTTATCACCATAACGGTATCTCCGTTTGTTAAAATCTGACCATTGGCATCATAAACAGTATCGGAAAGAACCGTATCATCGTTTTTTTGTGGCCATTCATGTGCGCACTCAGGACACACAAATTTTTCACCATCTTCATAAGTATAAAGACAATCACAACGAAGACATTTGGGATATTGGGTCATAAATTCCCCTTTTAAAAGAACAATCATTCATTATGACTGGTCATAAAGCAAGAAGTGCTTATTGTCCATATTTTAGAAAAACATTTCTCTTTGTTTCAACCCTCATCTGCCAACTGTGTTCATGAATGCTATCATCACATACCATACATGAGTTTATAAAAATGATTGATCATTATATAACTTAAATGAGCCCCCCGCATATCATAAAATTTACTCACTTCATTCTCTCATAAATGAATCAAAATCATTGTCTTACAAATCACCAATGCAATTAACGAATGGATAAAAAACAATTAGAAAAGGAACATCTCTGAATAAAACGCTCTCAAAGAGCTAAAAACTGAGAAACAAGCAAACGATGCCCTCAACTTAACCTTTTATTTAAGTAAAGATAACAGTCATAATGTTAGAGAACAGACTGCTTTATAATCATAGTTAATGATTTTGTATATTGAATGAGAGCCAATAAATAAGATGAGATTCTCTCAACCCCTTTTACATTGAATAAACCAAAAGCCTTTTACTTGCATGTTACAAATAGGAAGAGCCGTGTAAAACGATTATTCAAAAGACTAAATACTCTCAAATATAAGAGCCAACATTGAAAGCAGGCAAAGTGAATGATGATGCCGGCTCACTCTCTCATAAGCGTAAAAATGGTGCTGCTCAATGGATGTCCGCTTATCCCTTTCAAAAGCAACACGCATAAGATGCGTTTTTTAGTGTTTTGAGAGAGAAGCTTTCTTTAAGACAACCATATGAAAGGTGCAACAATGATCGTATTTTTTTTGCATGAGGAATATCCCCCTATTAAACAAACATTGCTATCAAACCATTAGAAATCATTGGACATAAATTCCCGATTATGCCTGATTATAATTACCTAGAGCATTCGGTTTTAAAAAAAACGCAGTTTTAGGAATCCAATTGACATGTAAAAGAGAACAAAACAAAGCGAGCTTGAAAATGGAGCCTCTCTCTTATAGCAAAGAAATCACGCCCCTAAAATCATACCCCATGTGATCAATCATCATAGCTTTACAAAAAACATTCCAATGATCTTAGGTGATAATATCAGGGCGATCTCGTCCCAATGCTTGTTGTATGTTTAATAGTTTTAGTGCCACCTGTTGCAAAGGTTGGAGAACTTCTTGCGGATTAAAATTGTGTTTGCGCGGATCACTTTCATACTGTTCAAAATAAAGTCGTAAAGTAGCACCACACGTCCCTGTTCCCGATAAACGAACCACCAACCGTGCACCATTTTCAAAAAAAATACGGATACCTTGTCGTGTACTAACGCTCTGATCAACAGGATCATGATACGTAAAATCATCTGCTTTTTTGACGGAAAAGCCAGCAATTTCAGTTCCTGCATGTGGTAAGTGCGTACGCAAATGTTCTATAAGTTCCAAAGCTTTATCTGCTTCGACTTCTTCATAATCATGCCGTAACGTGTAAAAACGCCCATAGCTGTGCCAATGCTGTTGAACAATTTGTGCAACCGTTTTCCCTGTTACCGCTAAAAGATTTAACCAAAATAAGACAGCCCATAAACCATCTTTTTCGCGGATGTGATGAGAGCCGGTTCCAAAGCTTTCTTCACCACAAAATGTTATTTTCCCAGCATCTAAAAGAGTTCCAAAAAACTTCCATCCCGTTGGCGTTTCAAAAAAGTTTAATCCGTGTTTTTCCGCAACCAGATCAGCAGCACGCCCCGTCGGCATAGAACGCGCTATCCCCACAACACCTTTTCGATATCCTTTAATGAGGTGTGCATGTTCAGCCATAATAGCCAAAGAATCCGAAGGCGAGACAAATTGCCCACGCCCAATAATGAGGTTACGATCTCCATCACCATCAGAGGCTGCACCAAGATCTGGTCCTTGCTCTGACATCAATAAATCATAAAGTGCCTTGGCATAAACCAAATTTGGATCTGGATGACCACCTCCAAAATCTGGCAAGGGAATACCATTAACCAGCGTCCCTTCAGAAAATCCTAAGCATTTTTCAAAAATTTCATGAGCATACGGCCCTGTTACCGCATGCATAGCATCAAACCGTAAAGTAAGACCTCGAGCAACGGCATTGGCAATACAGTCAAAATCAAAAAGCTCCTGCATCAAAGCAACATAATCAGCGACAGGATCAATAATATCAATCCGCATAGCTCCCATAAAGATCGTACCTTGCCTATCTAAATCAATATCTGGTGCTTCAAGAATTTTATAAAAGGAAAGACGTTGCGATGTTGCAAAAATAGCATCACATAAAGAATTAGGAGCGGGTCCACCATTGGAAACATTGTATTTAATACCACAGTCTCCCTCTAGACCACCAGGATTATGGCTTGCAGAAAGAATAAGTCCACCATGGGCATGAGTTTTACGAATAAGATGCGAAACAGCAGGTGTAGAAAGAATACCCCCCCTTCCCATTTTAACACAAGAAACACCATGCGCCGCCGCCATCTTCAACACAATCTGAAGAAGAGTGCGATTAAAAGTGCGACCATCCCCCCCAAGAATTAACATTTTCCCTTCAAGAGGTCCAATATTCTCAAAAAGAGACTGTATAAAATTTTCCACATAATGGGGTTGTTGAAAAACAGACACTTTTTTGCGCAAACCAGATGTTCCCGGTTTTTGCCCCTCAAAAGTCGTGGTCAAAACTGTCTTTATGGTCATGGTAATACCTTCATATTCTTTCATTTAATTTTAAGATGAAGAGTATTCAAAGTCGACCGTTAATTCTACTTGACGCAAGTGTGAAATATTTGCACACTTGTTAAAAGTAATATTTTTTTAAGAAGCCCTTTTATTTAAAATGATCTTTCCCATATGTTTTAAATACAAAGGTTGTTTTAAAACAAAATTTTCGTTAAAAATACAGGAGCATCCTTATGGTAAAAAAAACAGTTCCCAATGTCACATTTCATACACGTGTACGCGATGAATCAATGGATGGAAACAATCCTTATCGGTGGCAAGAAGTTAACAGCGATGCTTACTTTAAAGGAAAGCGTGTTATTCTTTTTTCTCTTCCTGGCGCTTTTACGCCTACTTGCTCAAACTTTCAGCTGCCTGACTTTGAAAAACTCTATGATGAATTTAAACAAGCGGGTATTGATGAAATTTATTGCCTTTCCGTCAATGATGCTTTTGTCATGAATGCTTGGGGAAAAGAACAAAATATCAAAAACGTGAAATTAATTCCCGATGGCTCTGGTGAATTCACACGCAAAATGGGTATGCTGGTTGCAAAAGACAATGTTGGTTTCGGCATGCGATCATGGCGCTATGCTGCCGTTATTAATGATGGTGTGGTTGAGAAATGGTTTGAAGAAGCAGGTTTTTCAGATAATTGTGCAACAGATCCTTATGAAGTTTCTTCACCACAAAATGTTTTAAAAGCCTTGAAAAGCTAATTTCAAGACTAATTATACATTTGTCAAATGTAAACTTTCTAACATAAATTCCTTCGCAAGAAGGAATTTATGCTTTTTGTATTTTTTAAAAACATCTATTCGTGACAACATCTTGATTGATAATGATCCTTTAAGCGTACCTCAACTTGAGTAAGATACTGAAATATCGCGATATTTTCCATTTCAAATCTGTTTCCTGTTGCATCAATCAAAATCACTTTTTTGCACATCTTAAGCGCAGGTCCCCATGGGGTAAAACACTAAAAAAACGAAATATGCCTTGTCTAAACGCTCTTAAGTTCCAAGGGAATTGATCATCCAAGGTTCACAAAACATCAAGAAGAAAAATACAGATCAACGATCTGTTTGAAGAAGCGCACGCGTCAAATTTATCTCATGAAAAGATAATAAAATATGGCATAAAAACTGCCCTGCATAAATACGCACCACTAACTGTTGATGAAAAGGGTTGAATCAAAACAGATCCCGCAAATATTCCAATTCACACAACATCAACCTTGCTATTCTCATAGCCATTTATTCTACGCTTTTATTTTTCTCTAAGAGAGAAACGGTTAAAGAAGGCGTTTATTGGGGTGTTCTTCTGTAAAGTATGCTTTTGTTTCTTCTTCATCGAACTCAAAAGTTTCATCACATTCAGGAAGACCAAAAATATCAGGATTAATGAAATAGCAACCTTCTCTTGTTCCCTTCGCTACAATTTTATTTGTTTCTAATTCCTTGATACCTTCTTTAAAACTTTCAAAATTAAGATATTCTGGTTCTTCACTTGAAAGATCACAAATCAAAAAATCCTCCAGAATATCACGATCCAACGTTATCTGATCAAACCATAAATCCACATCATCCCCCTCATCGAGCATTTTCCCTACTTGCCACAACATCACAAAAAAAGCTTTCAACCCACTAAATGATAACCCAAAAATCATACGCCGACACGACGAGGCGCCTGAAAATGTAATTTGCGGAAGATCTTCACACTCGAAGTTTGAGAGAGGAAGTTTAAATGATTTTCCAATATCTTCAGGTTTTTTCAAAATAAAGGGATTTCGTTCATAGAGCACGGTAAAATCATATTGGGACATTTTCATTTCTCCATTAAAGAATTGATTTTATTGAAATAATGCACATTATCAGTCAGTTACCATTATGGCAGCTTACAATTCATCCAAACATGCTCCTGTAAAAAATTGTTCGATTTAAGTCATTCCATTGTTTTTTGAAGTTTAAAAAGTCTTTTAGGATAAAACGCTCTCGTTCTCCCTTATTTTGCAATAATGCTAGATTTTGTAATGTCCAAGAAGAGAACATCAAAGAATTTGATGCTAATAGATGAGAATTCAAAGATGAAGCCAATATGAACTGTCAATATTTTTATAAACTTTTGGGAAAGTATTCCCTACCCCCCCTTGAGTTCCTCAATTTTTTTGTTCACCAAGATGTTATCATCGCATCCTCAGAAGGACACGTTTTTAGTAAATGGAGCTTATTTACCTCTTAAAAAAATTCTCTTTATGCCATACCAGCTCAAAAAACTCGATTTTAAACGCATACGTAAGTCCGCCTAAACGAGAAAAGTACAGACTTTAAAAATTGAATCTCAAATTTCCCGAATACTTCAAGCAATCGCTTCTATAAAACTTTTATCATTATCGTTTTTGGGCTGCTAAAATATCTTGTACTGTTTGAACCAATTGCTCTTCATCGACCGTCACTTGTGCTGGTCGACTTTCACGCCATGTTTGATTATCTTTGATCTCATGAGATAAACGCGCCCCTTCAATCAAATCTTTAATCTGTATTTTTCCACTCTCACGTTCTTGTGAACCTTGGATCACCACACAAGGCGCTTGACGTCGATCTGCATATTTCATCTGCGCTTTTATCCCCGATGCCCCCAAATAGAGCTCAGCACGAATTCCCGCATCACGCAACTGCATCACCATTTTTTGATAGCGCGCAACTGCCTCTGGTTCTTTATCCATCATCAACACCACAACGGGTCCTGTTGTCTCCTTCATAGGCAACTTTCCAAGATTTTGCAAAGCAGCAATCAAACGTGAAACCCCGATTGAAAAACCTGTTGCCGGAATATTTTCACCACGAAAGCGTGCCACCAATCCGTCATAGCGCCCCCCACCACCAACAGAACCAAAAACAACTTTTTGCCCATCATCATTGAGAACATCAAAAAGCAATGCCGCCTCAAAAACAGGTCCCGTATAATACTCTAATCCACGAACCACCGAAGGGTCAATTTTAATGCGATTGTGATAACCATTAGCGACAAAAATTGCTTGCATTTCTTCAAGATCGCGAACGCCTTCAAGCCCCTGAGCACTCTGACCAACGACTTGTCTGAGAGCCTCAAGCGTTTCTTCTGCCGTTTTCGCGTTTACAGTCAGTAAGGAAAGAATACACTCAATCTCTTTATCCTTAAGCTCTGCCCCTTTTGTAAAGTCACCACTTTCATCCAAACGCCCCTTGCTCAAGAGCAAACGCACGCCTTCAGGACCCAATTTATCCAGTTTATCCATTGCCCGAAGAACAGTTAAGCGTCTTTCAATCTGCTCCCTTTCCCCCAAACCAATCAACTCTAAAACACTTTCCAGAATTTTTCGGTTATTCAAGCGAATGGCATAATCATGCTGGTGAATGCCTAATTTTTCCAAACTATCCGCTGCCATCATACAAATTTCGGCATCAGCTGCAACGGTTGGTGTTCCAACAATATCCGCATCAAACTGCATAAATTGCCGAAACCGCCCTGGACCTGGTTTTTCATTGCGAAAAACAAACCCAAGACGATAACTGCGATAAGGCTTTGGTAACGTTTCAAAATTCTCAGCAAAATAACGAGCAAGAGGCGCCGTTAGATCATAGCGCAAAGACATCCATTGCTCATCATCATCTTGTAGCGAAAAAACGCCCGCATTGGGACGATCTTCATCCGGTAAAAACTTGCCCAACACATCCGTATATTCAAAAATCGGTGTTTCCAATGCTTCGAAGCCGTAAAGTTCATAAACTTCACGAATTTGCGCAATCATAGTTTCAGCGGCATACAACTGTGCACTTGTACGATCAACAAAACCACGGGGTAAACGGGCTTTGGTTTTTTCTTGTTTTGATGACATGTTTTTCTCTAACAACAATATGTATTCACAGATAATGTTTGTCTATCTTATAGAAACAAACGCTGCAATAACTTTATCAACTGGAAACTGGTAACAATATGCATAAGCTTTTGCTTTTAAAAGATGTAAACCTTTACCCTTAAGGCAATCTTCTGAAAATATTTGCACTTTCAATAAGAGCATAGCCTCTTGCTCAACATGAAATGCCCGTTAACATTCAATGAAAAGACATCCGTGCTTTTTGAAAGAAATCACAAAGCAACTGCTGATTCTGGATAAACTGGAAGCACTCTCCTAAAAAGCCTTCTTTCTCAGAACTTTTCAGATTTATTACAGATGCAAAAATCCTCAAGATATTAGTGTGCTTTGCGCTTGTTCTGCAAAATGATTGATAACATTTTTTAAATCAACACTATTTCGTCCAGCATCTGTAATAGAGCGTGATACAGAGGGAATAACATTCTGCCAAAATCTTTGTGGAAACTGCTGAGTCAATTGTGTTATTGTTCCCCCTTGAGCCCCAATGCCAGGAACGAGAAACAGACTATTTTTTAACTGCTCGATTGTATCTTTTGATTCAGATCCTAATGTTGCTCCAATCACTGCCCCAATAGGACCAATATGATGATATTGACTTGAAGATTGGCTATTATATTCAAAAATACGCTGCGCCAAATGAGCAGAAACCGTTTGATCACCAATAAGCGCATTTCGTATTTGTTTCCCCTCTGGATTAGAAGACTGAACAACCACAAAAACCCCTGCTCCTGTTTCTTCTGCAACTTTTATCAGAGGAATAAGAGCATCAAATCCTAAAAAGGGATTGACAGTTATGGCATCAGCTTTGAACGCACTACTTTGACCCAGCCAAGCTTTACCATAAGCCTCAGCAGTAGAGCCAATATCCCCTCTTTTCGTATCAACGAGAACCAACAAACCTTGTGCCTGCGCATTTTCAATAAGTTCTTTGAGAATTTGAAGCCCTTCCACTCCATATAGCTCAAAAAATGCTGCTTGAGGCTTTATCATCCCCACTTTACCCACAACCGCTGTTAAGAGGATATCGCAAAAATCTTTTAGACCTTTATAATCACAGCTTAAATTCCATGATTGCAAAACTTTATGGCTCGGATCAAAACCAATACAAAGTGGTCCATAGATTTCACGATTTTTAAAAAAAGTTGAACAAAACATTTTATATCCTAACAAGGTCTCTCTTTAAACTTTTTGATACAATCAAAAAGAAAAGCATTTGTCAAAAGAATACAATAGCGAAAACATAGAGAAAGGGCTCTCTATGCAAAGTGTACTTTTATTTATGAAACATAAACATATTCCCATTCGTAACACTTATCACATGTTTATCGACCAAGACGTTATCATGAGACAAAAATTCAAATTTATGAAAGAATATAAACAAAAAAGCATCCATATTATAATGACCTCATAAAGCCATATATGTGTGCCTTGTCGTTTCCACGCCCCTTTTTTATGATCAACAAAAACTCTCTATGAACGCGCTTTAAACAAGAGTTTTAAAAGAAAATGCCTTGCCATGATGATCTCGATCTTAACTTTAGATTTTTCCTATCCCTTTTTAGCGGCTCTTTATCCCTTTTGGAACATAATTGGCAAAAAGACATTGTATCTCCAGCATATTCAAGGAGATAAAACATGGAAACTCGCATTCCGGAAGACACACCATTCAATACGAATTTTCTAGGAGA